>NZ_BKZP01000031.1 GCF_008974185.1 Weizmannia acidilactici | reverse complement strand
CCTGAAGGTTGCCCGAATAAGGCCCAACCCGAATTTACGCTTGCCTTCACCAAATTTTCTTTCAATCCGCTGGAGTTTTTTTCTATACATTATTTCCTGTTGGCGGTAAAACGCATTGATGAAAAAGAGTTGGCGATACTCATCCTTGCTTAGAAGAGATAGAGAACCGTTGGAAACAAGGTTTTCAATGATTCCCAGATTACGTTTAACATGACCCAACTCTTTACCATTAACTTTCCGGATTTTCCTTGCGCCGGTTTTGCGTTGTTTGGCGACAGAAAGATCGTTCTTGCAGGCTCTTTTCCTGTAGGTCCGTGGCTTTTGTAGCTTTCCTTTATAGGGCTCATGCAGCACATCAATGATATGTTCCAATTTCTCCCGGGCTTTATTCAAGAGTCCGAGATCTGTAGAAATTCATTTCAGATTTCCATACTGTGGAAAGGTTACAGGATAAAATAAATGTTTAGAGCTAAGCTAAAAGGTTCACGCTATTAATAGCTGTAATAAAATGGCCCTGCAGTTACTGGACAAGCAATGATAAAATAATAATATCTGAAACTTTCGGAGGGAGGAAAAATGAGCCAATACTCCTATTTCTATCAGTTTCTTGCGCCAGTGTCGAAAGAATTGGCTTCTTTGGCAAATGAATTAGAGAAGACTGTTTTTACGAGTCCGCGTATGATGCTAACCCATTCAAGAGTGTATGTCGAAAATATTTTAAAGCCGGCGATGTAGGCGGAGCATTTGTTGGAAATCCCGCAAATGACCTTAATGGATAGAATCGTCATTTTAGATCAAAATGGATACCTGACACCAGAAGTTCGGGATGCCCTACATACAATTCGGAAAAAAGGGAATGAAGCTGCGCACGATGCCCGCATGTTCCGTCTTTCCGAAGCTCTGTTGTCTTGGGAAGCGTTGTATTCGGTAACAAGGTGGTTCATTGAAGTATATGGACCTGTGCAACTTAAAGTGCCGGATTACAAGGATCCTGTACCAAATTTAGAACAACAAATTGAAATCGCAGAGCTTGCAATAAGAATAAAAGAAATAATAGAACGATTAAATCATCCAGAAGAAACAGAAAAGGAAGGGAAAGACAGATCGCATAAAGAATTGCCAGGCTTTACAACTGTGTGGACGATTACATACAAAGACCATTCACTTGATATCCCATACTTTTTGAGAGATGCCTTTTTACTTCCACAGCGGTTCCCAAAATCAGAAACTTTCCTGATCCGGCTTGGTGCCGTTCAGCAGGCACGCATCATGAGCGAATTACCAAATGACCTTGAAGGTCTTCATCGCTACGTAAAGCGATATAACGACACAAATGATAAAAACTTTTTTGATGAGTTAAAGATATACGTTGAAGAAGAAAAAGCACGGAGAAAACTTATTGTGCAACGACCTGGGGAATTATTTTTATTTTTTAAAGCAGATCATATCATTGTGACTGAAGATTTAGCGTCCGTTCCCATTACAAATGAGGAATTTACCGGCTTTCCAAAATTTATTGAGCAGTTAAATCAGGATGAAATTTATACCGTGGGCCAACTTCCGCAAGAACTTGTTATTCTTGCAAAATATGAAAGTGTTGGCATTGGAACAGTAGAAAAACTTTTTAATCAGTTAAAAGAAAAAGCAAACGCGAAACAATTGGTCTGATCTTAGTGAATTAGCATAAAGGGGCTTGGAAAGATGCCAAGAGGGATTCTTGATAATAAACAAACCGGTTTGGTTGGATTTGTACCGCTCACTATGCCTTGACAATGATAAAGTGGAAGAGAATCTATACCGCCTGTTTTATGAGGAAACACATGAAGGTAAAGATATGGATGAGTACAAAGCGTTGCTGGAAAAAGCAACAGATGAAATTGTCAGCAAAATGGACCAACAAATGACCATCAACATTTTAGCCTGGGTGGATTGGATAGTTTGGTTACAAGCGAAAATATAAATTTACAGGATTTCGAAATTGTTTCTTATCTCATCGTTAAGTGAAGAAGGATGATTCGGTATGACTACGGCAGCCTTTTATAAAAAAATCGGGCTTGAAGAACGGATCCCCGCTTTGAAAAGAAAGCTGGATAAGAAACTGTTTTATGAACAAGCAGACCTAAGTCCAAAAGAAAAAAATGTACTGGCAAAACAAGTTGAGCGTATTGAACTGACTTATTTGTTAACACCAGCTACGATCTATATCCAGCTTTTTCATAATGAAGAATATCAACATGAAGGCATCATGTTTATGACCGTACAACTACGAGCACAAACGACAGAACAACAAATCACTGTGCTGGAAACAATGATCCATGGTGCTTTGCCAAATCCTGTCATCCTTACATTGTATTGGATGATAGAATCGTTGTCAGCTCGTCTATGAAGAGGCTTAATAAGACCGACAAGACGAAAACAGTTCTATTGGGGATTCACAAAACGCCATGGTTTGATCCGGAAGCAGAAAACGATTTTGAATCAGATTTTATCCAATCCATTCATTTGATCAATATCAATTTCTCTAATTTTTATGAAGCATATAAAGATCTGGACCGAGCAGTTGAAGCTTTTCAATATGCCAATCTAATTGGCCGGTTTCAATTGATAAAAAATGATGAAAAGCAGGCGAAGCACAAGGAAAAAATTCAAGAAATCGAAAAACTGGATGAAAAAATCCATACGCTGAAAAGCAAAATAAAAAAAGAAACGCAATTTAACAAAAAAGTAGAATTAAATATTCACATTCAGAAACTGAAACAGCAATTAACGAAATTAAAAAGAGAATTAACAAAGTAGGTGAAAGAAAAAATGGAGAAACTTGATGGAAAGTCTCTGGATATCACGCAAGAAAACATCAAGAAATTAAAACAGCTTTTTCCCGAAGTCGTAACAGAAGGAAAGATTGATTTTGATAAATTAAAACTTATTCTTGGAGAAGAAATTGAAACGGCGAAAGAAAAATACGAGTTTACTTGGCACGGAAAAGCACAGGCATTAAAACTCGCCCAAACTCCTTCGACAGGCACACTACGTCCTGATAAAGCATCTAGCAAAAACTGGGATACGACAAAAAATCTTTATATTGAGGGGGATAACTTAGAGGTATTAAAGCTTTTACAGAAGTCATATTTTGGGAAAGTGAAAATGATCTATATTGATCCACCCTATAATACGGGAAATGACTTTGTGTATAAAGATGATTTTAGGGATAGTATTAAAAATTATAAAGAAGTGACTGAGCAAGTTACAAAGTCCAATACTGAATCAAATGGCAGATATCATACAGACTGGTTAAATATGATGTATCCACGGTTAAAACTGGCGAGAAATTTATTGGCGGAAAACGGGGCAATTTTTGTAAGCATTGACGAAAATGAATTTGCAAACCTCAAATCACTGCTGAATGAAGTGTTCGGCGAAGACAATTTTTTAACGGCCCTTTCCATTAAACAACGGCATGAAGACCGGATCCTAAAAGGCGATAAAGACTTCCATGAAGTGGTTGAGTATTGTTTAATCTACAGGAAAAGTAGCAGTTATAAACAATTCAAAAAGAAAAAAGACAATTCTTCTATTGAAGAATATGTTTATTCCATTACAGAGCTGGAACCTCCGGCTGAAGTGATCGAGATGGGTAATAAAAAAGTGGAGGTCTTTACGCCTGCCCAATATCGATTAGAGAAACTGCCCGCATCGAAAAAAAACTTAAAAAGAATCAGCATCCGCGGCTCGTTAAAAGAAGGAAACAGCAGCGGGCGGTTTTATATGAAGTATTTAGACGGCATACCGGATCATTATGGCTGGCTGTACAAAGTTCCGGATATGGGCAATGACCGCTATCCTTACCGGTATTTTATGCGCCCACTATCCGAAAAAATCACGAACGGCGTTTATTTCCAGGGCGTCCCGCTGGATAAAGCAGATTTCATTGAAGTGCCGTATGCCAATTTTATTGATATGGTGGACACTTTTAATAATGTCGGCTATGAGGGGGATGTGCCGTTCCGCAACGGCAAAAAACCGATTAAATTTTTACAGCATCTCTTTACTTTAGCAGGTTTGGAAAACGACAAAAACGGCATTGTTCTGGACTTTTTCTCCGGGTCAGCCTCCACGGCCCACGCGCTGATGGATTTTAACCTGAAAGATAACGGTAGGCGCAAATTTATCATGGTCCAGCTTCCTGAATTAACTGATGAAAAATCGGAAGCTTATAAAGCGGGTTACAAAAATATATGCGAAATTGGCAAAGAACGTATCCGTCGTGCCGGGGATAAAATAGTAGAAGAAACAGGGAAGACTGATTTAGACATTGGTTTCAAAGTATTTAAACTCGATTCCTCAAACGTGAAAACATGGGATCCTGAGACGGCAAATCTTGAGCAGGATCTGTTTGAACTTCAAGATAACATTAAATTCGACCGGACCCAGGAAGATTTACTGTATGAAATTTTATTAAAGATCGGGATTCCGCTTACTATACCGATTGAAGAAGTAAAAGTGAATGAAAAAACAATTTATAATGTCGGGTTTGGTTCAGTCCTGTTATGCCTGGAAAATGAAATTGATTTAGATCTGGTTCATAAAATCATCGAACTCAAGCCGGAAGATTTTGATTCAAAAGTGATTTTCAAAGAAACCGGTTTTCTGAATGACTCTGTCAAAACAAATGCCATTCAGACATTAAAGAAAAACGGGATCACGGACGTAAGGAGTGTGTAAAGGATGAAGCTTCAATTTCAATCCGACCTTGCTTACCAACTTCGTGCGATTGATTCTGTTGTCCAAATTTTTAATGGCCAGCCGGTCCGTCAGTCTAATTTTACCGTCTTTTATGGTGAAGATGCCGGCATGATTCAAACGGATTTAGGAATTGGCAACCGGCTTGACTTAACAGCTGATGAAGTTTTAAAAAATGTTCAGCAAGTGCAAATGAGAAACGGCCTTCCAAAGAGTGAAACTTTAGATGGAATGAATTTTACAATTGAAATGGAAACAGGGACGGGTAAAACATATGTTTATTTACGAACCATTTATGAGTTAAACAAAAAATATGGGTTTACAAAATTTGTGGTTGTCGTTCCATCGGTTGCCATCCGTGAGGGCGTTTATAAATCTCTGCAAATGACGGAGCAGCATTTTCATGAACTGTATGACCGACAGCCACTTGAATATTTTATTTACGACTCGGAAAAACTTGACCGCGTACGCAGTTTCGCCACGGCAACTGCGATTCAGGTGATGATCATTAACATCGATGCATTCCGCAAAAGTTTTGAGGATCCAAAAAAAGAAGATAAAGCCAATGTTATTCATCGTCCTAATGACCGCCTGAATGGCTATCGCCCAATTGAATTTATTCAACAGACAAACCCGATTGTAATCATTGATGAGCCGCAAAGTGTAGACACGACACCGAAATCAAAAGAGGCCATTGAATCGCTGCAACCTATGTGCACCTTGCGCTATTCGGCAACACATGTAGATAAATATAATATGATTTATCGTCTCGATGCTGTCGATGCGTATAATGAAAAACTCGTTAAAAAAATTGAAGTAATGTCGATTCGTTCGGAACCGTCTTTTAATGTACCGTACATTAAATTGCTTGAAGTAAGAGAACGCAAAGCCAAAGTCGAATTAGATGTGAATAAGAACGGAAAAGTAAAGCGTACAGCAAAAACGGTGAAGTATGGGGATGATCTGTATGATATTTCCGGTGAGCGGGATATCTACCGGAACTACCGTATTGAGCAGATCGATTGGGCAGAAGGTAACGAATCAATAGAAGTAAACGGGAATATTTTGAAAATTGGTGAAGCCCTTGGCGAAATCGATGATGACACGATCAAACGATATCAAATTCATAAAACGATCGAAGAACATTTGGATAAAGAACTGCGTTTGAATCCTCGGGGCATTAAGGTATTAAGTCTGTTTTTCATCGATAAAGTGGCCAATTATCGGGACTACGACAAAGATGGGAATCCGGTAAAAGGCAAGTATGCGGTCATGTTTGAAGAAGAATATCGGAAATTAATTCAGAAGCCAAAATACCGCACGTTGTTTAATGACATTGATGTAGAT
Source organism: Weizmannia acidilactici (assembly GCF_008974185.1). Lineage (GTDB taxonomy): Bacteria > Bacillota > Bacilli > Bacillales > Bacillaceae_C > Weizmannia > Weizmannia acidilactici. Next base: position 31,538 of record NZ_BKZP01000031.1, on the reverse strand, counting down.
ATCGACGTGGAAAAAATCCATAACGGCTACTTTGCTCAGGATAAAAAAGGAAAATTAAAAGATACAAAAGGGAATACGCAGGCAGATACGGATGTATACAGTCTGATCATGAAGGATAAAGAACGCTTGCTTAGCTTTGATGAACCGCTTCGCTTCATATTCTCCCACTCTGCTTTACGGGAAGGCTGGGACAATCCAAACGTCTTTCAAATTTGTACACTGAAAGATTCGGGCGGCACATATGTAAGTAGAAGACAGGAGATTGGCCGCGGCCTTCGCCTGGCGGTTAACCAAAATGGCGAGCGGGTTTCCGATTACAATGTGAACACATTAACGGTTATGGCCAATGAATCTTATGAAGAATTTGTTGCGAAGTTGCAGTCTGAATTGGAAGAAGAAACATCTGTAACATTTGGGAAAATTGAAAAACACGCTTTTGCAGGCCTAGTGTATGAAGAGGCAGAAACAGAGGAACCGGTACCTTTAGGTTACGAACGATCCGAGGAGCTTTATGCATATTTAAAATCCCATGATTACATCAATGACAAAGACAAAGCAACATCCACATTAAAAGAAGAGCTTGCCAATTATCAAATCAATATCCCGGAAGCATTCAAACCTTGGCAGCCGGTGATTTTAAAAGAATTAAAACGCATAACCGAAAGTTTGCCGATACGGGATGCAAGCAATAAGAAACATGTAAAATTAAATAAAGAGGTTATCAACAGCGAAGCATTTCTTGAACTGTGGGATAAAATCAAATACAAAACCGTTTATTCTATTGATTTTGATAGCAAAGAATTGATTCAAAATTCAATCAGAAGCATACAAAAAATGAAAAAAATTGATAAAATCCGGATCATTAGTCGAAAAGACGCCATTTCATCCATAGATAGGGTGACCGGTTTGCAAACGGTGGTTGTCGGAGAGGGATTTGAAAATTATGTCACAGTACAGCAGCCCCTGCCGGATGTCATTACGGAACTGCAAAACCGTACAAACTTAACACGAAAAACAATAGTACGGATATTGACTGGGTGCAAACGACTGGGAGATTTTCAAAACAACCCACAAAAGTTTATTGAGGAGATCACGAAAATCATCCAAAAAGAGATGAAGCTGATCCTTCGTGACGGAATTAAATATTACAAGATGGATGATGACTACTATGCAGTAGAGCTTTTTCAAAACGAAGAACTGCTGGCTTATTTAAATGATAACGCAGTTGAAAGTACGAAATCCCCATATGACCATGTCATTTATGACTCGGATATTGAAGCAAGATTTGCAAAACGGTTTGAATCCGATGAACATGTTAAAGTGTATGTAAAATTGCCGGATTGGTTTAAAATCGACACACCAATTGGCAGCTATAATCCGGACTGGGCTGCCGTCATCAACAAAGATGGAGAAGAAAAATTGTATTTCGTATTGGAAACGAAAGGAACGGATATTGAAGAATTCTTACGCCCGACTGAGCTGGCAAAAATCGAGTTTGCCCGCAAGCATTTTGAAGCAATTGATACGGATGTTCGCTTTGAAGGACCAGAGAATGATGTCAGTGAATTTCTTTTGAGAGTTTCAGGGAAATAAATGGTTTTAGGCTAATCAAAAGCTATAATTGTCTATGATTAGCCTTCTATCAATTTAAAAATTGACAGTAATATATTTTGTTGTTTTAAACACCAATAGATTCAATTTTAGGTGTGTAATATTTTTTACATTGATTAGCTTATCGTGTCATGGTCAGGGTACATGTATTGAAAAGGTTTAAGGGAATGAAATATTCCATAAGAATATCTCTTTTCAATCTGGAAAAGTCTTATAGGAGAGTTGAAAAATGACGATACCGGACTATCAGACATTTATGTTACCATTTTTACGGATTTTAGGAGATGAAAAAGAACATACACTAAAGGAAATATACGAAAAGCTCGCTAATCTTTTTGAATTAACAGATGAGGAAAGAGAGGAGTTATTACCGAGTGGACCAATAAAATATAAAAATAGAATAAGTTGGGCTCAAACATATTTGAAAAAAGCGGGTTTGTTAGAAAGCGCTGGACGAGGAAAGTTTTATATAACACAGCGTGGCATAGATGTTTTAAATGAGCATCCTGATAAAATAGATGTAAATTATTTGGAACGTTATAAAGAGTTTCAAGAATTTCATGGAACTGATAACAGCAGCAGCCAGAATGAAGATGATTACTCATTGCCCAGGTCGATTGAAACAAATCTTTCCCCTGAAGAAAACCTATACAAAAGTTATCAGGATGTAAGAAAAGGTCTTATATAAGAACTTTTACAAACCGTAAAGAGTTGTTCGCCAACTTTCTTTGAAAAGTTAGTGATCGATTTACTGCTAGCAATGGGATATGGCGGTACCTACGATGATGCAGGACAAGCGATAGGTAAAAGTGGAGATGATGGGATTGATGGCATTATTAAGGAAGATCGATTGGGTCTAGATGTTGTATATATTCAAGCAAAGAGATGGGAAGGACCAGTTGGAAGACCAATTGTACAAGCATTTACTGGGAGTTTTGAAGGTAATCGAGCTCGGAAGGGTGTATTAATCACAACTTCAAGATTCACGGAAGAAGCTAAGGAGTATGTTAAAAGGATTGAAAAACGAATCGTTTTAATTGATGGAAAAACTTTAGCAGAGTTAATGATTGATTATAATATTGGGGTATATAAGAAAGCCGAGTATATTGTTAAAAGTATTGATTCCGATTATTTTGACGCAGAGTGAAAATTATGTAAAACTCGAATACTTTTATAGTTGGTGACAGAATTGTTCAAACAAACCCGTAGCTGGTCAAAACCTGAATATAAAGATCTAATTGGCAGGAAGAAAGTAGACTGGTCTATTTTTAGGATTGGTACCCAAATTCCATATGATTTTTGGGAAGATTTCGATAAGGCAAATGGCAATCAGTCATTGAAGGTTGGGGAAAGGGTACCGATTCATTTGCTAATTAATGGACAGACCTATCAAGCGCATTTGGTGAATCGTCCAAGAAATGATGCGTCTACATCATCCTTACAATTGCGCTATGATGAAAATAAAGCATTACAAGATTTATTAAGACAAACCTTTAAAACTTCTTATCAGTTTTTAAGAAAAAACCGGAGTGATACAGAGAAAAAGCCGATTCAAGTGCCGGATGAATTGGCGGAATATATCGATTTTTACCAAACCAACAAGCCATTTGTTTATCAGGTGATTTTTCAAACCCATGACCAAAAGAAACCCAAACCTTCTTTTTGGTGGGTGAATCAAGGGAAAACACATCACGAAGAAAAAGAGGGATCGTTCCTTTGGGTGCCACAAAAATCCCAAAGAGATACCATCATGCATCACCATATCAGATTGCTAGAAGCGCATGAGGGAGATATTGTTTTTTGTTACTCAGAAAAAGAGGTTAAGTCTGTTGGAATTGTAACCAAAGAAGCTATTGAAGCGCCGAAACCTTCTGGAATTAAAAGCACGGAATGGCAAGAAGATGGTTACTTACTTGGTCTTAACTATTTTGATTTTGTTCCAGCGATTCAAAAAGATGAAATTCCGCTTGAGTGGCGGATCGAAGAAAGAGGACCTTTTAATGTAAAAGGGGATTTGAATCAAGGATACTTTTTCAATTTATCAGATCATTTTGTTTATCAATTATTTGATTTGTTCGAGGATCGATTTCCAAATGAAGTAAATAAAATGATCAGCCCATATTCGCCTTCTCAAGAAGCGCCGGATATAAAGGAGTCTCCTAAAATGTACATACCCGACAACGACCTCATCATCCACATTCATCACTATATCACAAGCAAAGGCTTCTTCTACACCAAAACCGAAGTTGCTAACCTTTATCTCTCGCTTAGGACGAAGCCTTTTGTTATTCTTTCCGGTATTCCGGAACAGGAAAAACAAAAATGGCAATGGTTTGCGGAAAGTCTTGGTGCAACAGAACAAAATGGGCAATTTACGTTAATTCCGATTCGGCCGGATTGGAATGATGGTTCGGGCTTGCTTGGTTACACGGATATCAAGGGAGAGTTTATAGAGGGGCCGTTAACGAAAGTGATCAAAAGAGCTGAGGAGTATCCGACCTTGCCGTATTTCGTGCTACTAGATGAAATGAACTTGGCGCGGGTGGAGTATTATTTCAGTGATATTTTGAGTGTGGTGGAAAGTCGAAGATGGGAAGCGGGAGAGAACATTTCTTCCAATCTATTTCCAAAAGATGAAGGATTGAACCTGACGCTGCCAATTAATCTCTACATTATTGGCACGGTCAATATGGATGAAACGACCCATCCGTTCAGTAAAAAAGTGTTAGACCGCGCGAATACGATCGAGATTAATCGGGTGGAGTTAGACCATTTCAGCTTCCTGGATGCACTCGAAACGGTGGAGCCCATTCCAATCACACAAGATCGGTTGCAATCCAAATATTTATATTTGAAAGATGTTTTTCAAGTACATCGTCAAATGGTAGAAGATGCGACCCAAGTTTTAGTCAAAATCAACAAGGCATTGCAACTAACCAATGCACAAGTCGGTTACCGTGTGCGGGATGAGATTTGTTTTTACTTGGCGTATAACGAAGAAGACCATTTAATGGAATTTAATGAAGCGTTGGATCACTGCATTTTGCAAAAAATCTTGCCACGGATTGCAGGGAGTGATTCAAGATTCGATCGGATGCTGAAATCCCTTTTTACCATTTTTACAAATAAACAATATGATGAACCATCGGAAGAAGACATCGAAAATGCAAAGTATCGCATGAGTGCGGAAAAAGTTGTTGAGATGCTGAGGAGGCTTGAAGAAGATGGCTTCACTTCCTTCTGGATCTCGTGATGATGTCGAATTGGTCAAAATCGAAACTTGCGATTTTTCGCTTGTGATCAAAGAGAAGCCGTATCATGAACGATTTGAAGGGCTGAAGCAATATTGGAAAATGGATTTCCATGATACGATGCGGTTTTTCGTTCAAGGGAAGGAAGTGCAGGACATTCAAGTGTTTGATCTTGTTGTACAAAAGCTCACGCCTAGCCTCGAAGTGCGGCCGATTTTTTTCGAAAATGGTATTTATCAAGTTATCATTGTACCGAAAACTTTACTTGCGTTATCTTTTTATCATGAGCATCCGCTGTTGAGACAAGCTATTTCGCCAGTCAAAATCGGAAGCCAAACCATTTTAATGGGAAATCTGCAATTTCAAAATGAAGTGGGGGTACACGACTTTTGAAATTCGCTCCGGTGATGAGAAACTGCTCGAAGTGATGCTCGAAATTTTTCCAGTGAAGCTGGATTATAAGAAAGATTACTTGAAGCTTTTAGAATAAGTGAGCGATGAGATTTACAACTTGGCCTTTCATTTTATACGAAAAACCTATCTCAGTGCTAGGCTAAAGCTTGACGGTTCTAAGACCGAATACTTTCGTTTGATCAGCAAGCATTTTCAGCAGTTTATCCAGGCAGTTTCACGGATTGAACGCCAGCCCCATCACCAGTTGCAAAAAACTTACGAAAGGGCAAGAGGCTATCAATTAACAAAAATTGATGCAGCCGTACGAAACAATTTGCGGAAGCATCCGCAAGTGTTTGTTGAAGTGGCTCGTGACATTTCACTTGGCCATAAAGTCGTCATGCCGACAAAAGGGCTTCGGATCAAGAAAACACTCACGTATGACACGATTGAAAACCGCTATGTGAAGTGGATGATGGAGCGGCTGACGCATAAATTGATAGACTTAGAGAATGCGATTTTAGTAGAAAATAAAAAGTGGAGGGGAGAGCCGGATCCGGATTTGCTTGAAAGAATTGACAACATGACCAAATTGAGAAATGCTTTTTGGCTTGGGATCGGAAAGCTCGACCACTCGGTGATGAGTTTGGTCATGCAGATGGCGCCGGGATACCGGGATGCCTTACAAATTTTTCTCAACGTCTCAAAAGGACTGATGTTGCATGGGAAAATCTATCAAATGTCTGTGAAAGATGTAGCGACACTGTATGAATATTGGACCTTTCTTAAGCTGGGGCAGATGCTTAGCCGCAAATATAAGTTGATCAGCCAAAACGTTGTCCAAGTGAATCGGGATGGACTGTTTGTGAATTTGGAAACGAATCGCCAGGCAGAAAGAGTGTATGAACATCCGGTTACAGTGGAGCAGATCATTTTAACGTATCAGAAGTATGAGGGGGATTTGCCGACGATTTCGCAAAAGCCGGACACGATGCTGCAAATCCAAAAGAAGGGCAAGGACTACACGTTCAATTACATTTTTGATGCCAAGTACCGGATTGATTACGCGCAGGAAGGCAGCTACTACGGGACGCGTTACAAAACGCCGGGCCCAATGGAAGAAGACATTAACACGATGCACCGTTACCGGGATTCGATTGTGGCGGCAAACGGCGGACCATATGAAAGGACGGCATTTGGCGCCTATGTACGTACTGCGGCGTAAAAACACATTTGCTTGCAGTGTTGACAATAAGCAAAACCTGGTTTTTATAATTCGACAGCGATTCTTCTTTGTTTCCAGTTAATCTCTCAAAAGGATAATCATAAATGGACATGTGCAAGTCTCCCATCAATAGTCATTTGCCTTACTCAAACCGCCAAACACAATGGCTTAAATTGTCGTATCGGTAGCTTCGGTGCAAAAGCACGGCTTTTTTCCGGGCGTCGCCTGCCCCCATGGCGTAAAATATTGGGAGGAAATGTTCTGCTCCGTATGGCGGGACAGCGAGCTCCGCCAATGGGGCGAGGGTGTCATAGTTGAAAAGGGACTCCGTATCCCATGCTTTCAGATGTTTTTCCAGCCACTTATCAAAATCGACCGCCCAATCGTCTGCGGCATTTTCGTCCGAAGCCATATTGGCCATTCTCAAATTATGGACTGTGCCGCCGCTCGTAATGATCAATATATCTTTTTCTTTTAGGGCGGACAGCGCCTTTCCGATCTGGTAAGCCTGTTGCGGCAGGATTTCCGGGTTGACGGACATTGCTACAACCGGGATATTTGCGTCCGGATACATGAGGTGCAGAACCACCCATGCGCCATGGTCCAAACCACGTTCATTTTCCACCCTGTAGGAAATGCCGCTTTCCGCTAATAATTTCTCGATTTCCTTTGCAACCCCTAACTCGCCCTTAGCGGGGTACTGGATTTCATACAATGCATCCGGAAAACCATAAAAATCATAGATGGTGGAATATTGTTCAACTTCACTGACCTTTTGTTCATAAGATGCCCAATGTGCAGAAAAAATGACGATGGCTTTCGGGCGTGGCAATGTTTGTGCAAGTTCTTGCAGGTACTGGGTGTATTCGTTTTTTTCAATCGCCAATAATGGGGCGCCGTGCGCGATGAATAAAGAAGGCAGCATGTTTTTCACTCCTGATTTAATTATTCTGCTTTTTATTATAGGATTTTCATGCAAACAACGGAAGAAAGATACCTCGTACCGGAATATTTCGTTTTGCATTCCCCATACTAAACATAAAAGGAGGGAAACGCATGCCGAAACGGACGAAGAAAAACGATGCGGCGCAGAAGAACAAAGAGGGTTTTGACTCCGCAAAAACAGACGACGAGTTCTCAAGGGAATTGCAAAAATTAGGCGACGGGGCCGGAAGTGCAGCTGCAAACCAGATCCATAAGGAAAAAGCGAAAAAAGAAAAATCATCCAAAAACCAGGGCCAGTGGAAAGGAATGCATTGAAAGAAGGGGCAGCTCCAAAATGGTTTGGAACTTCCCCTTATCGTTATTTTTTCAATGACTGCGAAGCCAGCCATTCCATAATGGTAGTTGTTTTTCCGTTTATAACCATTTGCACTCATTATGGTATACGTAGATCCAAGACCAGTGCCCGTTATATTCATAAGGGGTACCGTCTGCATTTTTATATGACCCTGATGTATCATGGACGTCATCAAACAGCGATAAGTATACATTCTTTGCACCGGCTTGAAGCAAACGGTTATAGGTTGGGATAGAGTAATTTGCCGGTGGCAACGTTGTATCTGTTTTAGCAGCAGTAAACCACGTTGGTGTTTTCATGATGTTTTGAATATCTGCATTTGTAATTAAAGAATCATTCAGGCCTTCACAAGTAGGGAAAGCCGCTGCGAAGTATCCCGGATAATCACGGATTAAAAGCATTGTCATATAGCCGCCGTTTGAGTCCCCGCCGACATAAATTCTGTTCGGATCAATGTCTTTATGTTTTGTAACATAGTCTTTTATGAGGGACATCACTGCTGATTCATATTTTGATGTTCCATCAGCTTTTCCGGTTAATCCATCCATCCAAAAGGTTCGCGCCTGCGGAATCAATACGTAAGCGCCGCCAAAATAGGACTGTGTCTTTTTGGATGCAAAACTGTCCGCTTTATTTGCTGAGATTGGATTAGTTGGATCCGTACCGCCCTCGCCGGCACCATGAAGCCAGAGGCATAAGGCAATGTAATATCGCCGTAAGTCGCTTTTCCCGTATCAAATTCGTCTACGAGGATTCTTTCTTCACCTGCCAATTTCTTGATAACCAATCCTTGAATGGTTCCAGCTTTTGTTATAATCGCTTTTTGCTGGGTGATGGTATAATTATAGTCAATCCAATCGTTAAATCTTGTGCCCGCGGCATCATAATTCAGGGCAGAGCCTAAAGTATCATCCGGGGCGATTTTCATTTCCAGCACAACATATTTTCCCATTTTTGCCGGATGTCCGCATTTGTCGGAAGCATAAGCTTTTGTAACGATACGGTCGCCTTCTTCCAAAAATAGCGTAGCCAGCCTTTCATCACTTCTGACCACATGGACTTTGAATGTATCGGTTGACACTGAACCCTGCGGAACAGGTTTTCCAAGGTCTGCAATGACTTTTGTAATGGCTGCCCCCCAATCTTCAATTTCAATGATGGACCGGTAAGATGTAGATGGTGTTTTGATTTCCTTTGCAAAGGTATCTGTGTTGAAAGAAAGACTGAGTACAGCTGCTGTACCAACCAGCATAAAAGTTTTGAGCCATTTTTTCGCCTTTTTTATCATGGCTTTTGTCTCCTTTTGCTGAACATACAGGGACATGAAAATTTTATTGTGATCATGTTAGCGCATGATAAAATACCAGTAAACTAATTTTCTGCATCTTCACGCTTATAGGTCCGCCTCTAGCAAAACCAAACTTTAAAATTTTTTCACCCCCCTGTTATGTAAGTATTTTTATATTTGTACAATTATTGTGAAAAATCTTTATTTAAAAGTTAATGGGCATATAGTAGTGAATAGTATAGGAAATTGTAAGCGATTTTCTAGAAAAAATAGGCTGTCACATAGAACAAACAACCCATTCTGCTTCATTTTTATTGATACTTCCTCCTATAATTCCCCAGCGCCAGAAGAGGAAAAATGTAGCGGTAGCTGTGGTAGTGGATGTAAAATCCGCCGGCCATGCCCTGCCCTTTTGGGTATTCAGTTGTCCAGTCACGTTTCGCAATGGATGAAAGCAAATACGTGATGCCGCGATTGATTTCTTCTGCCGGCCGGTCCAAAACGGCAATTAGCGCGTCGAGTGCCCATGCGGTATGTGTGAGGGTGCTGTGATGGAGCGGAATATAGGTTTGATGGATATCGCTCAGGCACGATTCCCCCCAGCCGCCCGGAGAGACGAGCGGGTTATGGATTTTCCAGTCCCCGTACTGGTTGTGCTGGCGGGTGAACAAATAACGGTTGGCCGCTGCAACGGTTTCATCTTCCGGGGAAACGCCGGCGTTTTGAAGCGAATAGCTGATGAGGGCGGTATTCCAAACGTTGGCGGTTGTATATTGCATATGGGGTAACCCGCCGATTGTCGTTTTCATTGCCAGCAATCCTTTCACGGCATTTTGGATGATCGGGCCGTTTTTAAAATGGCCGAGCGACAGCAAAGCGAAGATCATTAAAAAGGTGGAGCTGAAATAGCTGTAAAAAGTGCCGTCCGGTTCGATCCGCCCGAGCATATATTTTTTTGCGCGGTCAAGTGCTTCAAGATGCAGTTGTTCCGGAATTTCACTTAATTTTTTCAGCTCTTTCTCAATAAACTTGAGAACTTCCTTGCTCCCCGGCCACAGGTACTGCGGGGTTTTCTGCGAAAATAAATCGCTGAGGTCTGGGCTGCCCGCCATTTTCATGCTGAATTTCAGGGAAGCGAGAATCATGATCGGGACCAGATTCGCCCGGCCGAATACGGAAAAATGGTAGAGATTGATCGGGCAGGAAGGCGGTAGTAAGATCATTTCAACCGGCAGGGGGGAAACGGCCGGCCATTTGTACTGTCCGGTAATGGCGAGCATGATTTTTGTAAACATGCCCGTGTTTTCGATCCCCCCGCTCTCTAAAATGAAAGTTTTAGCGGAAAGCAGCCTCGGATCGTCCCGTTTTACGTATCCCGAAGCGAGCAGTGCGTAATAGGCTTCAAGCGTTGACGAGATATTTCCCCCGTTTTCTTCGTCGGCAAAAAGCTTCCACGCCCCTTTTTTAGATTGCCTGCTTAAAATTCTTTGGACAAGCCCTTGGATTAATCGCTCTTCATGAACAGCTAATGTCCGTAATAAAATGATCGTATATGCATCCGTCGTTATACCGGTCTCAAATGGATAGGCCCACGAGCCGTCAGGGGACTGGTCTTTTTTCAGCTTATCGATGATCCATTTGATCCCTTTGTCCGTGTTGACCATTGCACCACCAAATCCGAAAATGATTTTTTTTACAAGGCACCGGGAAAAAACACCGGTTGAAAGAATTAAAGCGGCATTGAAGAAAACTACGGAAAAGCCTGTTGAATTAAAAAAGGGGGAAGCGATTTTAATTCAGCAAATCCGCCGGCACACTGCAGAGCTGAACACGAATAATGTGACAAGAACGAAAGCGTATCTTGATTTTTATCATCTTCATCCGGAAATTCATTGGGCATTTCTCGGGCATATGGTGTCGCGCAACGGCGGATGGAGTATGACGGATTTAAAAGGGGAATTGCTTTCACGGTTATTATCGGAAAAAGATAAGCAATCGTTTTTTTGCTTTTTTGGAACGCGGGAACTGGCTCATATTCCAGGATGTGTATCCGCAAATGCTGCTGTACCATGAAAGCATGAGGCAGGGCCGGCCGCTTTTTCATTTGCTGCCGTATTTGCATGTGTCATTTTTCATGGAAGCGGTTTGGCAGGATTATTGGACTTTTCGCGACAATGCGCTTCTTGCCATCGCGATGGTCGTCAATGAACAGAGTTATTTGGAGAAACGGGTTGTCAAAAATGCTAAATATCAAAAAGAAGTGCTCAATACCATCGAGTTTAAGCTGCAAGATATGTTTTTATTTAACCAAATCTTGTTCCCATATGAGGAGGGTGGTGGACTGCAGCTGGCGGGGCAGACGCTGCACGCGTTCGGGTCTTTAGAGGAGCGCATTTTATTGGGAAAGCGGTTGTATATGATTTTGTTTGGAAACATGGAGCGGCACGGGCGCATTGAAAATTGGGCGCGTCGCCATCCGCACACCGGGTCGCGGAAAGATTACTGGCCGGAGATTTTCAACAATATCCATGAGGGATTGCCCGGAAAATATCAGCTGAAGTTAAAAGCATGCAAATTGAAGCCGGGAGCTGCAAGGATTTACAGCCCGGAGCTGGAATATGCCTGGAAAAATGTGAGCCATCCGGAAGCGGAGCCGGGAGACTGGTATAAAAGCTGGGATGTGGCAGACATGTTGGGGCCGCTGCATGAACCGGTTCAGGGGGAGATTTTTCGTGAATATTGCAAAACATTGGAAAAACTCGAACTCGCGGTCCTTGCCAAAAAGGTGGTTTCGACCCGTGAAGCGTAAATATATTTCAACAATGGTATTTGCCTCTCTTTTAGGTACGTATCTGGATCTGATTTTTGCCAGCCTGCATTTCTATGCGTTTCCGAGCCGCCCGTTTCCGAACGTATGAAGGGTTGGCAGAATCTCATGGATTTTTTGTTCACGCACCCCAGTGGAGCCATCTTTATACTTTTTTCGGCACGATTCTCTTTTTACTTGCCATTACTGCGTATAACAGGTGGGTGTGATGTATCCTGAACCCTACCTCGGATAGGTTCGTGATCATCAACGTTGATCACGAACCTGGCTTTTTAATAAAAAAATGAAAAAGAATCCATTTTGATGAACATTTTTTCAAAATGGATTCTTTTTCTTTGCGGCAAATTTGGTTGTGATCGTTACCAGCTGCAATAACATCCGGCAGACTATTTTCCGGATGTTCCCAAAATATTACTTGGAATCAGCAGGACAACTTATGATCCTAATCAATTTTTATTGACAGATGCATCATAAATAGACTTTACTGCTTTTTCCAAGGCTGCATTAAATGCTTCAGCCGTTTGGTCAACATTCAGGTCTTCGGTTAATGCTCTGGAGAAACTTGCGATGATTCCATCATTCTCCTTCAATTTCTTGTTGGCTTCTTCGCGGGAGTAGCCGCCGGAAAGTGCCACAACGCGGAAAACACGCGGGTGTTGGACCAACTCTTTATAGGCATTTGCAGACGTAGGAATCGTTAATTTCAGCATCACGTTTTCATCTTCAGATAAAGCATTCAGATGGTTCAGCAGTTCGACTTTTAATAGTTCTTCGGATTTTTCTTTGTCTTGGCTGTGAATATCCACTTCCGGTTCAATAATAGGGACTAAACCAGCTGATATAATTTGTTTTGCAATTTCAAATTGCTGATCCATGACTGCCTTAATACCTTCTGGATTCGCTTCTTTAATGACCGAGCGCATCTTTGTACCAAAAATATGATGTTGATTTGCGCGCTGGAGCAGAGTATCTAAATTCGGAATCGGCTTCATAAGTTGTACGCCGTCAGCAGGTTCGGCCAGTCCTTTATCTACTTTTAAAAAGGGAACAATGCCTTTTTTCTCAGCTAAATATTCAGCAGTATACATTCCTTCAATTTGGCGATCCATTGTTTGTTCGAATAAAATGGCACCAAGGATGTATTTGGAGTCAAAAGCCGGAGAAGTGATAATCCTTGTCCGCATTTGATGGATCAGATCAAACATTTCTTCCTCAGTTGTATATGCCTCTTTTGATATGCCGTAGTTTGCCAATGCTTTAGGAGTACTTCCTCCGCTTTGATCAAGAGCGGCGATAAATCCTTTTCCATTCTTGACTTTGTCGAATTGATTTTCCCTCATTTTTTCTACTCCTTTGCAATGTTTTTGATTGTTTCTTTTTACTTCATCGTACAATAAAGTGAAAGGAAACCTTCTATAGTAAGAATAACACCGGAATGGCGAAAAAATAAATTCAGAGACATATACAGCTATAAAAACAAAGCCAAATGAAGTGTCAACGGATCTGAAAAAACATCTCATGACCTGTTTGATTACAAAAAGAGAGCGGGAACGGTTTTGAAAAAGCGTCTCAGGACCATTTCGGTTACAAGAAGAGAGCGGGAACGGTTCTGATAAAACTTTTCAGGATTATTCCGTTACTAAAGCAAGGCAAAACGTTTCTTTTATATAAAGGCTTAAGCCCGCAGCCTTTTCCAAAAAATAAGGCTGCACCTCGTAAATGGCCGTTTTCCAATCGGCCCGCACAAACCCGCTTTTGCCCCTTGCCCCTACATATCGGGCCCGTTTTGCTTCATCACCGGCAATATTGGTTCAGGCCGTTACCGGGTCATGGACTTTTCGCCCGTTCCGCTTTCCATAGTTCATAAAGATCGCCGCGGATGTAAGGTAATTTAATTTCACACGGTTCGGGCTGTATGTATACCAGGAGAAGCTCGCTCCCCGTGGGCATCCGCGCGGTTCGTATTCCGGAAAGTCGCTGCCTGTTGTCGGGTAGTCGGTGGCCTGCGTTTCGGCTGTAATGATGCCGTCCTTAAATTCGCCGGATAACACAAAAATTTGTCAATTGGAATAATTTATAACAGATTTATAGTTTAAAAGTTAAAGTGACCGCTCACTTTTTATTGACGATTAGTGGCTGAAGTGGCAAGATAATAAGTGAGTCATTACTCATTATCTTCAGGAGGTTTTGGTGATGGAAACGACGATCTCCATTGAACAGGTAAGCAAAAGTTTCGGGAAAAAACCAGTTTTAAACGATATTGATTTGAGGATTGAGAAAGGCCGGATCTACGGTTTTATTGGTCCTTCTGGGGCTGGGAAGACGACACTGGTGAACATGATTGTCGGCATGGAAAAACCGGATTCCGGAGAGATTCATGTGCTCGGCCAAAAAATGCCGGATCTCGGCATACTGCAGAAAATCGGCTATATGGCGCAGTCGGATGCGCTGTATATGCAGCTGACCGGGAAAGAAAATCTGAAATTTTTCGCATCGCTTTATAAAATGGGAAATGCGGAACGGAATGAACGGATCGCATATGCGGCGGGGCTTGTGAATTTGCAGGATGACCTGAATAAAAAAGTATCTGCTTATTCCGGCGGGATGAAACGGCGGCTGTCGCTGGCGATCGCGCTTATCCAGGACCCGGAAATCCTCATTTTGGATGAACCGACCGTCGGTATTGACCCGGAACTGAGGTTCAGCATCTGGAATGAATTGCTCAGGCTAAAAAATGAAGAAGGCAAAACGATCATTGTTACGACGCATGTCATGGATGAGGCGGAAAAATGCGACACGGTTGCGATGATCCGGGAAGGGAAAATTTTGGCGGGCGGCTCGCCGCAAGCTTTAAAAGAGATGTACAATGCGGAAGATTTAAATGAAGTATTCCTGAAAGCGGGGAGGGAAACGAAATGAGGACGGCTGCTTTGATCAAAAGGATTTTGCTTGAAATGCTGCGCGATAAGCGGACGCTCGCCTTGTTGTTTGTCGCGCCGCTTTTGATTTTGACGCTCATGTATTTTTTCTTTAGCGGCAATACGACCGACCCGAAACTTGGCGTCAGCCATGTGGACAAAAGCCTTGTGAAGGTGCTGGATAAAGCGGATATTAACGTCAAACACTATAGTACTGTAAAACATCCGGAAAAAACGGTGCTTGGCTACAGTCTGGACGGCTTGCTTCAGAAAAAAGATGGAGCGTACATCCTCACTTTGCAAAACAGCGACCCGACTTCCGCGAAATCGCTGCAGATGAAAGTAAAACAGGCAATCGCGGCGGGAACGCAGCAGCAACTGGCAAAACAAATCAAAGCGGAGGCGCAAACGATACAAGGCGCGCAGAAAATCATTGCCCTGCAAAATCAGGCACAACAGATTTTAATGAAACAAACTCCCGCGCAGTCGCCGGCCATTGTAAAAGTGCAGCAATTAGAAGAACAGGTGCAAAAAACGAAACAAAATTTGCCAGCACCGGTAAAAGTGAAGATGGCTAAACCGAATGTTTCGACAAAATATGTATACGGCAGCAGCGATACCGTGTTTTTTGATGTGTTGAGCCCGATCCTTGTCGGTTTCTTTGTATTCTTCTTTGTCTTTTTAATCTCGGGTATCGGGCTTTTGAAAGAGCGGACATCAGGAACCCTTAACCGCTTGATGGCAACGCCGGTGAAACGGGGTGAGATCGTCATGGCATATTTGGCCGGTTTTGGGATTTTTGCCATCATTCAAACGGTCATTGTCGTGTTGTATTCGGTGAATGTTTTGGATATGGTGCTCGCCGGATCGCTTTGGCATGTCGTGCTGATTAATTTAATGCTTGCATTGGTCGCGCTCTCCCTTGGTATATTGTTATCGTCTTTCGCGGCATCCGAGTTTCAAATGATGCAGTTTATCCCGATCGTTGTTGTTCCGCAAGTCTTTTTCTCGGGCATCATTCCTTTAAAGGGGATGGCTGATTGGCTGCAGGAACTGGCGAAAGTGATGCCTATTTATTACGGCGCCGATGCTTTGAAACGCGTGATGTATGAGGGATTGGGCCTCGGCGATGTTTGGAAAGACCTGCTTGCTTTGGCTGTTTTTGCGGTTATTTTTATCATTCTTAATATACTCGCTTTAAGGCGGTACCGCGCGTTGTAAGGGGGTGGACGGCATTGTCGAAATACAATTTGTTGGAAGCGATGAAAGCACAAGCGAAACCGGCTCTAAAGCTGACGGATAAAAAGCAAAAAATTATGGAGACAGCGGTTGCTTTGTTTGCGGAGAAAGGGTACTCCAATACGCCGACAAGTGAAATCGCAAAAGCGGCCGGCGTTGCGGAAGGCACGATTTTCCGGCATTTCGGCACAAAAGACAATTTACTGGTGGCCGTGATTGTTCCTTTTTTGAAAGCGTCGATTCCTTCGATGGCAGAGGAGCTTTTTACAGAGTTAATGTCGCATGATGTTTTCTTTTTTGAGGATTTTTTGCGGGAACTGGTCCGGGACCGGTTAAACTTTGTAAAGGAAAACAAAGAAATTTTTCAAATTGTGGTGAAAGAGTTTTTATATAATGAAGAAATCCGGAACGAGCTTCTTCCTTATTTTGTGGAAAATATAGGGGGCCGGCTGATACAGGTGATCCGCGTTTTCCAGGAACGGGGGGAACTGGTTTCCCGACCAGCTGAGGACATTGCAAAGCTGGTCGTTACCTGTATTGCCGGATTGTTTGTTTCCAAATTTGTCCTGATGCTGAACGGAACGGCGGATGAAGAAGCGGAAATTGAAACTATCGTGCGGTTTGTGATGGACGGTGTGAGAAAGCGGGAATAGTGTATCTGGTGCTCAGAACTATTAGCGGAGCAAGAGAGATCGAATGGTTTTAATAAAAGTTAGGAATCTCTTTTTTGCAACAGTGATTTTAAGAAAGCTTGGCAATTACCTATTAAAAAACCCGGGCCTTGAAGTGTCCTCCCTAAGTTGGACTAAAAACCAGCTTAGGGGGATACTTCATCTCTCCGGTTTTTTTCCAAACATTCAATCATTCGGATCGGCAATCATATTAAAATGATGTTCTTCGAGTGGAACGACTTTTGTTTTTCTTACAATTTTATACCCAAGCCATAGGGCGAGGAAAAAAGGGATGCCAAGGTAGGCGGCGATGACATTTCCCCAGTCGATATGTGTGGCAAGAAATGCCTGGTAATCCTGGGCGAGCGTGACGATCAGGCAGACGGCGATGGCAAATATCGGCCCGAACGGATACCATTTCGCCCTGTATGGGAGCTCATCCAGCGAGTGCCCCTGTGCAAGAAAAGCTTTACGGAACCGGTAATGGCTGACGGAGATGCCAAGCCAGAAAATAAAGCCGGTGATGCCGATGGAATTCATGAGCCAGACGTACACGATGCCGTCGCCGAAAATCGAAGAAAAGAACGCAAGCATGCCGACAACAGCCGTTAAAACCATGGCCGGCACCGGGACGCCCCGCTTGTCTAGCTTTGCAAAAATGCGCGGGGCCTGGCCTTCTTTCGCCATCGCGTACAGCATCCGGGTCGAGGCATACAGACTTGAATTGCCGGCCGACAATACAGCTGCCAAAATAACAGCGTTCATGAGCGATGCCGCAAACGAAAGCCCGGCTTTTTTAAAAACAAGCGTGAATGGGCTGACCATGACGTTTTCGCTTTGCAGGTTTTCGTTTGTATACGGAACAAGCAGCCCGATCACCAAGATTGCGAGCACATAGAATAAAAGAATTCTCCAGAAAACGCTTTTGATGGCTTTCGGAACGTTTTTGGCCGGATCTTCGCTTTCACCCGCGGCCACGCCGACAATTTCAGTACCCTGAAACGAAAAACCGGCAGCGATGAATACGAGAAAGGTGCCGAGAAATCCTCCCGGAAACGGTGCTTTTTCCACCGTGAGGTTTTTCAGGCCGACTGCTTCCCCGCCCATGATGCCAAAAATCATCAATAACCCGACCACAATAAAAAGAATAATTGCAGCGACTTTTATAAATGAAAACCAGTATTCTCCTTCACCATAACCCCTGACAGACAAATAATTGAGCATAAAAATCAGCACAAAAAAGGTCATGCTCCACAACAGCGATGGGCTGTGCGGGAACCAAAATTTCATGATCATAATCGAAGCCGTTAACTCCGCCGCGATCGTCATTGCCCAGTTAAACCAGTACGTCCAGCCGAGTGCAAAGCCGAAAGCCGGATCGACGAATTTTGTCCCGTACGTGCTGAATGCGCCGCTTGTCGGCATATAGGCGGACATTTCACCCAAGCTTGTCATCACAAAATACACCATGGTGCCGACCAAAACATACGCCAGCAGTGCACCGCCCGGGCCGGCCAAGTGGATCGCCGCCCCGCTCCCGAGGAAAAGGCCGGTTCCGATCGCACCCCCAATCGAAATCATTGTTAAATGGCGTGCTTTTAGTCCCTTGCGCAGCGTTCTTTGATGCGGCTTTGGAAAATGAATTTCTTGCTTCTCCAAATCCATTGTCCCCTTCGCTCCCTTCGTCCATATTTATAAAACGCTTACAAAAGAATTGAAGTATTTTCTACCAATAATAGAGTATACTCGCATCGGGATTTTTGCAATTTTCATGCCAAACAGATATTTTAAATAAAGGTACTGTTTTTCCCGGAAAACAGCACCTGGTAAAATGCAAAAAAATTTTGCAGGTCCGGGACTGGAAAAATTCAGAAAGGTTTAATCCCAAGCCGTTTCATCCGGTATTGCAGGCTTTGCCGGCTCAGCCCCAGCTGTTCCGCCGCCTTCGAAATATTAGAGCCGTTCGCCTCCAGTGCTTCTATAATGCAATGTTTCTCAAATTCAAGTAGCCGGTCTTTTAAAAGGGGCTGTGTAAAATTCGCATCAGGTGTCCCGTTCTGGTGCCGGTACTGCGTTGGCAAGTGGTGAAAATCAATCCATTCCTCCTCAAACATGACATTCATCGCGGCTTCGATCATATGCTCTAGCTCCCGGATATTGCCCGGCCAGCGGTATGACCGGAAAAATGTGAGCACTTCCGGTTTTACGCCTTTTACATTCATTTGAAAAAGGTTATTGTATTTCTGAATAAAATGGTCCGTAAGAAGCGGCAGATCTTCCACCCTATCCCTTAGAGGCGGTATAAACAGCGTCACGACGCCGAGTCGGTAATACAAGTCTTTGCGCAGGTGCCGGTTTGTGATCGCTTCATACGGCGTTTCGTTCATCGTTGCAATGACGCGCACTTCGACTGGTTTTTCCTTTGTCCCGCCGATCCGTTTCACTTTTTTCTCCTGCAGCACCCGTAAAAGTTTTGCCTGCAGATGGATATTTAACGCATTGATTTCATCTAACAGAAGCGTGCCCCCGTCCGCCTGCTCGAACAGCCCTGCGCGGTCGACAGCCCCTGTAAAAGCACCTTTTTTTGTCCCGAATAAAATACTTTCGATTAGATTATCAGGAAGTGCGGCACAGTTTTGCGTAATAAACGGCCCGCGGCTTCTTTCGCTTTCATTGTGGATGCTTTGCGCAAACAGCTCTTTGCCTGTCCCCGTTTCGCCGATAATCAGCACATAGGAGGAAGTGCGGGCGGCGCGCTTCGAAAACTCGATGACTTCCAAAATGGCTTTGCTTTTTCCGATAATATGGCCAAATGTATAGCCAGTATTGGGTTCATGGTTCCGGCGGATGAGTCGGTCGATTTTCGTAATGTCCTGCGCGATCTCCACGGCACCCTTGACTTTTCCATTGTAAAGAAACGGATAAGTATGATTGACGGATGTAATTTCCCGGCCTTTGTTGTTAAAGTAGGTTTGCTTCACGCGGTGGCTATCTTTCCCACTTTGGAGTGCCTGAAGCAGCGTGCTTTCTTCGCTGCCGTGGAATTGGAACACGTCTGTCAATTTTTTGTGCAGCACTTCGCGGATTTCCATCGCTTCGATTTCCCGCATTTTTTGATTATAGATAATGGTGCGGCCTTCTTCATCGACCGCATGGATGCCGACATCGACAAGATTCATAATTTTTTCGTACAGCGCAAACATAAAAGCCTCTTTATCTTTCATTTTTCACCCTCCGCGTTCCTTTATGAAAAGTTTAAAAAATTTTGCGGCTGGATGCAAAATTTTTTACATAAGCAGGGGAGAAACAGGCAGTTAAACGCTTTTTCATATTGGCATGAATTTTGCGTATAAAAGAATAGAGAAATACTGTGCAAGAAGGGGGAAGAACAATGGAACATGTAGAGAATCATACAAAAAAGCTCATTGAAAAAACGGAACAGTACGGCGCGCATAATTACCAGCCGCTTCCGGTCGTCATTGCAGAAGCGGAAGGGGTGTGGGTAAAAGATGTCGACGGCCGCCGCTACATGGATATGCTGAGTGCGTACTCGGCACTGAACCAGGGGCACCGGCATCCAAAAATCATCCAGGCGCTCAAAGACCAGGCGGATCGTGTGACGCTGACTTCGCGTGCCTTTTACAACGACAAGCTTGGCGAATGGTACGAAAAAGTTTGTCAATTGACGAAAAAAGATATGGTCCTGCCGATGAATACCGGGGCGGAAGCGGTTGAAACGGCAGTTAAAGCTGCACGCCGTTGGGCATACGATGTGAAAGGTGTGCCTGACAACAAGGCGGAAATCATCGCCTGCACCGGCAACTTCCACGGCCGCACGCTGCTCGCGGTGTCGCTATCGTCGGAAGAAGAGTATAAACGTGGTTTTGGGCCGATGATTGGAGGCATCAAACTTATTCCGTACGGTGATGTAGAAGCTTTAAGAGCAGCGATTACCCCGAATACGGCCGCATTCCTTGTCGAGCCGATTCAAGGCGAAGCGGGCATCAGGATTCCACCGCAAGGGTTTTTGAAAGAGGCGGAGAAAATTTGCCGGGAAAATCGGGTCCTGCTGATGGCCGATGAAGTGCAAACAGGCCTCGGCCGGACCGGAAAGTTGTTTGCGGTGGAATGGGAGGATGTCACACCGGATGTGTTCATTCTCGGAAAAGCGCTTGGCGGCGGTGTCATGCCAATTTCATGCGTTGCTGCAAACAAAGACATTTTGGGCGTGTTCAATCCGGGTTCTCACGGTTCAACATTCGGGGGCAATCCGCTTGCTTGCGCCGTTTCGCTGGCAAGCCTTGAAGTGATTGAAGAAGAAAAACTGGTGGAGCGTTCTTTGAAACTCGGAAACGATCTGCTGGAAAAGCTCCGCGGTATCAAACATCCGTCAGTCAAAGAAATCCGCGGCCGCGGCCTTTTTATCGGCATTGAACTAACGGAACCGGCACGCCCGTTCTGTGAAGCGCTGAAAGAAGAAGGTTTGTTGTGCAAAGAAACGCATGAAAATGTCATCCGTTTCGCGCCGCCGCTAGTAATTACGGAAGAGGAACTCGACTGGGCGGTCGAGCGGATCAGGAAGGTTTTTGAAGAGAAAAATTGATGGTTCCAACTTTAGTAAGGCTGCTCAAAATTAGAAGGGTGGCCTTTTTCTATTTAGTAAAAATTTTATATAGTAGACCTATTAGAAAAATCCATTATAAAAAATATTAAGGGAGATGGGACATTAAAAATGATTAATAATGCCGATTTGTGTCGTAAAGGAAAGAATCAATGAGGATCATTTAAGGGAGTATGATGATTTATTATAAGTACTGTTTAATGGACCATTATGAAAGGAAATATCGTGATTTTCAACAATATAATCGGGTTGGATGATATATTTGTCTGGTTACTGGAATCCAAGGCAAACACAGTCAAGGTGCCGCATTTATTTCCAAAGCATTTCGATTTACCTGAAATATTTGCGTGGCTGGATTCTTACCGGATTAGTTTTAATGAAAAAGATGAGAAAGGGTTTTATTTCTTTAATGCAGCTTCCTATCCGGATAAAATTGTATTGTACAAGGGAATGCCTCTAGCGCTTGCAAAGAGCGGGAACAACAAAATTTATTTCAACATTGATGGGGCACCTGAGATAACGGAAGAATTTACCTGCCATGCCGGCGGTATTAACTCAGCCTTGGGAGAACCACGTAAACGATGAAATCATACCTGCTGTACCGCATATAGATTTTGAAATGGATAAGGATAAAGTTTATGTTAACGGCGTATTGGTTCTCGCTGACTATTTTGAAGATTATTTTGGCGGCATGGCTTTTTACCGGAAAGCTGAAAATTTTTCTCCAACATTGATTTTAGCCGGAAAAAATCCGATACATATTTATCTCGCACAAATGGAAGATGGGAAAAAACTTTGTATAGTAGAGCAGAAACCGGATATTGAATAGTGAGTATAAAAAATAGGTGAGGATCTTTCGGCGGAAGCCCGTATCTCTGCTGGGTGTTTCTGTTCCCGTATCGAACGGTGTTCAGGGATAAAAAATACGGGTTTTGGAATGCAAGGTCGACGGAATGGGACGAAAAGCTCCAATTGAAGTTCCAAAATAGATCCGGGAATTCAGAACGATTTTCTGAATTCCCGGATCTATTTTTATGCCATAAAGCACCTTTTCCAATCATAAAATGAAAAAGAGGGGGTTCTAAAAAACAGGCCTTTTCCAAAACGTACTGACCGCTTGCCAAGCATTTTTCAATTTTGCTTTGGCGTCAAAGATTTGGGGAGGGGGAATATGGTTGCACGTTGGCTGGATGATCAAGAACATTGCAGATGATCCAAACCCGGCCGTTTCCGGAAAAACTGCTATCAGGGAAGAAGCGGGGAGAGCATGGACATTTCGAAAACTGCACAGCATCTCAAATGCTTACGCCAACCAGCTGATCCGCCTCGGCGTCCGGAAAGGGGACCGTGTCGGGATCCTGCTCTATTAACTGCCTTGAATATTTCGGCCTTTATTTTGCGGCAGCAAAAATCGGAGCGATCGCAGTCCGGTTGAATTTCCGCCTGTCCAGCACCGAACTGGCCTACGCATTAAACGATTTCGAAACAAAAATTTTATGTTTTCATGCCGGGCTGGCTGAACGTATCGCCCAGGTTAGAAAAGAAATTCCGGTTGAACATTACTTCTGCCTCGCGGATGAAAAAACAGAAGTGCCGGACTGGGCTGCACCGTTCAGCATACTCGGGGAAGGGTCGCAGGACGAACCGGGCGTGGCATCCATTTATTTAAATGATCCTGTCATGATGATGTATACATCCGGTACGACCGGGCGGCCAAAGGGTGCAATTTGGACGCATAACACGACTTTCTGGTTTTCGGCCATCCAGGTTTTAAAGTGGAATTTTTCCGGAAAAGAAACAGCCATGACGACGGGCCCGCTCTATCATGTTGGTGCGATGGAAGACGTTGCCCTTCCGGTTCTCATGAGGGGTGGCACAGTGATTATTACAAAAAGCAAAAACTTCGAGATTCAAAGAGTTCTCTCCGTCTTTGAAAAAAAAAAGTGACCCGCTGTTTTTTGTTTCCGTTCATGATTTATGAAATGCTGCATCTGTCTGAACTGAAAACATACCGGCTGGAGGATTTGAAAACGATTTATACCGGCGGCGATCCTCTGATGCCGTGAACCCTGGAACGAATCAAAGAAATTTTTCCACATATCGGTGTCGTCCAGGTATACGGCCTTACCGAGGGGCAGCCGATTGCCGCTTCATTGGACCCGCAAGATGCCGGTAAAAAAGGCGGAACGGTTGGAAAGCCGATGCCGCTGACGGTGATTCAAATTGTTGATGAAGATGGAAGCCCCCTTCCTGCAGGTAAAGTTGGAGAAATCCTCATCAAAAGCCCGGCTGTTTCGGAAGGGTATTGGAAAAAGCCTGAAGCAACAATGGAAACTTTTACAGACAGACGGCTGGTGCAAAACGGGGGATCTGGGGGGTGTCGATGCGCAAGGGTATTTAACCGTCGCTGGCAGAAAGAAAGATATGATCCGAAGCGGAGGCGGGAATATTTATGCAACTGAAATTGAAGATGTCCTTTACCGGCATGAGGCAGTTAAAGAAGTAGCCGTAATCGGCATCCCTGAACCGAAATATATTGAAGCGGTTTGCGCTGTCATTGTGAAAAAAAGAGAGTATGCAGCTGACAGAGGAAGAAGTGGTCGAATATTGCAGACAGTATCTTTCCAGCTATAAAAAAACGCGCAAAGTGATTTTTGCCGATGAAATTCCGCGCACGCCGTCCGGTAAAGTGCAGAAATTTAAACTTCGTGAACAGTTCGGCGCGGGATGAAAGGAGGAATCCATTTGCCAGTTGTCTCCTTGGAAAAACAAGGCCAAATTGCCATGATCACGATCGACAATCCGCCTGTCAATATATACAGCAAGGCGGTTGTCGAAGCGTTAAGCCAAACTGCGGACGAAGTAAAAAATGATCCGGATGTGAAAGTGGTGATCGTCACCGGAGCCGGTGTGCGGGCGTTCATGGCGGGCGGGAACATCAAAGAATTTCCAGAGTGGATCGGAAAAGGAGCAGATTACGCCAAGGAAAAATCGCGCTGGCTGCAGGCGCCGCTCCGGAAAATTGAAACGTTTTCTGTTCCGACCATCGCCGCGATCAACGGGCCAGCGCTCGGGGGTGGGCTGGAACTGGCTTTATGCTGCGACATTTTGATCGCGGAGGAGCAGGTGAAGCTCGGGCTGTCCGAAGTGACGCTCGGCATCATTCCGGGTTCAGGTGGGATGCAAAGGCTGCCGTGGCTTATCGGCAAAGCGAAAGCAAAAGAAATGATTTTTACCGGCAAGCCTTTAATAGCCGCAGAAGCGAAAGAAATCGGCATGGTGAATCATGTTGTGCCGAAAGGAAAATCGCTTGAAAAAGCACTCGAACTGGCGCGGGAGATTTGCAAGTTCTCGTTCCCGATTTTAATGTATGCCAAGCGAGCCGTGGAAGAGGGATATGAACAAACGATGGATGAAGGTCTAGTCACGGAAGCCGAATATTTTGGGAAAGTTTTTGAGACAAAAAACGTGCGTGAAGGGTTGCAGGCATTTATCGAAAAACGGAATCCGCGTTTTCTGGACCAATAATTAGGAAAGGAGCATGCCTATGGACCAAAGCGGCATTGCCAAAAGCAAACTTGTTTATCCAAGTGAAGAAAAAGTGCGGTCAACGGATACCGGAAGCAGCGAAGCGTTCCAGGAACTGCTTCGGCTGTCCCAGGCGGATCCCGCCGAGTTTTGGGGTCGCGTTGCCCGAAAACTTGTTTGGTATGAGCCGTGGAAAAAAACGATGACCGGCAGCCTGCCCGGGTTCCGCTTTTTTGAAGGCGGCATTAGCAATCCGTGTGTGAATTTGCTTGACCGCCATATTGAAAAAGGGGCCGGCAACCGGACAGCGCTAATTTGGGAAGGGGAAAACGGCGATTCGAATTTTTACACGTACAGCATGCTGCTCGCCGAAGTGAACCGGTTTGCCAATGTGTTGCGCTCATTTGGCGTGAAAAAAGGCGACTGCGTGGCAATTTTTCTCCCGAATTTGGCGGAAGCGGTCATTGCCGTTCTTGCCTGCTTCCGGATCGGTGCAGTGTACAACACAATTTTTTCCGGTTATTCGGAAAAATCGCTGAAAGACCGGCTCATCAATTTTGAACCAAAAGTCATTGTCACCGCGGACGCGACTGAGCGAAGGGGGAAAAAGATTTATTTAAAGGAAAAAGTCGACCATGTTATCCCGGATATTTCATCCATTGAGGCGGTCGTGGTCGTGAACCGGCTCGGGCTTGATGTGGAGATGCAGGCAGGACGCGACTATTGGTGGCATGAGGAAACGAAGAAAGCAGGTATCGTTTGCGAACCGGAAAGGCTGGAAGCGAACGAGTACGGAATTGTGTTTTATACGAGCGGCACAACCGGAAAACCAAAAGGCGTTGTCCACTCCGGGATGGCGTTTGTCGTGCAAAACTACATTTATGCAAAATACCATATGGACCACCATGATGACGATGTCCTTTGGTGCTCGGCAGATATCGGCTGGTTGACGATGCATATTTGGGGCATTGCCGGCACGCTCGCAAATGGTGTGACAACGGTCATTTACGAAGGGGCAATTGATTACCCGGAAAAAGACAGGTTTTACAAGATCATTGAAAAGTACCGGGTCAATAAACTATTCACCGCACCGACCGCGCTGAGAATGTTAAAAAGCATGGGCGAAAAGTCGCTTGAAAAATATGATCTATCCTGTCTGGATGTTGTTTCACTTGTCGGTGAGCCGTTTGATGCCGAAACATGGCAGTGGACGTATGAAGTGCTCGGGAAGAAAAAGATTTGTGTAAATAATACTTGGGGGCAGACGGAAACAGCCGGATCGCCGCTTGCCGGTGCCGCGTGGCTGACGCCGATGAAACCGGGATCAGCGGGCAGGCCGTTTTTAGGCGCAGCGGTTGATGTGGTGGATCAGGAAGGGAAACCGGTGCCGCCGGGGAGTCTTGGGAACCTCGTCATTAAAAAGCCTTTTCCGATGCTGTGCCGGACGCTTTGGAAAGAGCCGGAGCGCTACTTGAGTTCCTATTTCAGTCAGGTGGAAGGATGCTATTATGCGAGTGACCTCGCGATGATCGATGAAGACGGCTATGTTTGGGTCACCGGTAGGTCAGATGATGCTTTCAATGTCGCTGGCCATCGCCTGAGCACGATGGAAATGGAAAGCGCAGTGCTCGAAGTCCCGGGGGTTTCTGAAGCCGCTGTCATCGGTATTCCCGATGAAATCAAGGGTGAAGTGCCGGTCTGCTTTGTGCGCCTGAGCGACGGCATGGAAGACAGCGATGAACTAAGGGGAGCGATCAAGGCTTGCATTGTCGAGCAAATCGGAAAAATTGCCGAGCCGAAAGCAATCTTGTTTACGGACACTTTGCCCAAGACGGTAAGCGGAAAAATCATGCGCCGCCTGTTAAAAGAAATTGTTGTGAAAGGGGCTGCGGTGGGCGACATGACCGGCCTTGAGGATCCGGCAACAGTCGAGCGGATTGAAAAACTGGTGGCGGAGCAAGGTTTGAAAAAATAAACATTTGCAGCGGCGGAGCGGAACATAAATCAAATTTGTGCCACGTATGAGTGAACGACATCTGATTTTACAAAATCAGCGAAAACGTTGAAAAAACGGCGAGCATCTCCAAGAAATCGGTGGAAATGCTAAAAAAATCGGCGGAAAGGTATGAGAAATCAGCAAAACAAAAGAGGAGATGCCCCTTTATTAATTTGAAATTAATGTATCGCAAATCCTTTTCTAAGGAGGAGAAACATGGATTTCGAACTGTCCAAAGAACAGAAAATGCTGCAGGAAATGGTTCGGAATTTTGCCGAGAAAGAGATCAAGCCGTATGCACGGGAAGTGGATGAAACTGGAAAAATGCGGATCGAAACATTTGATAAGCTCGGAAAACTCGGGCTTCTCGGCATCCCTTTTCCGGAAAAATACGGCGGCGCGGGAGGGGACACGATTTCATATTGCATCGCTGTTGAAGAAATCGGAAAGGCATGCGGCGGTACGGGACTCAGTTATGCCGCGAACATCAGCCTCGGCGCAAGCCCGATTTATTATTTCGGCACTGAAGAACAGAAGCAAAAGTGGCTCGTCCCGATGGCAAAAGGCGAAACGCTCGGCGCTTTCGGGCTGACGGAACCGAATGCCGGGTCGGATGCGGGCGGCACACGGACAAAAGCGATACTCAACGGCGATGAATGGGTGATCAACGGGGAAAAATGCTGGATTACAAACGCCCAGTATGCCCGTCAGGTGATTGTGACGGCCGTGACCGGAACAAGAGAAAACGGCCGCAATATCATCTCCGCGATCATCGTGCCGACCGATGCCCCGGGCGTCACGATTACAAGCCCGTACGACAAAATGGGCGTACGCGGGTCGAATACATGCCAGATCGTGTTTGAAAACGTCCGCGTCCCGGTGGAAAACTTACTCGGCGATGAGAAAAAAGGCTTCAGCCAGTTTTTGTATACGCTGGACGGTGGGCGCATTTCGATCGCGGCCTTATCGGTCGGCATCGCCCAGGCTGCGTTTGAAAAAGCGTTCCAGTACGCAAAAGTACGGAAGCAGTTCGGGCAGGCGATTTCAAAATTCCAGGCAATTCAGTTTAAGCTTGCCGATATGGCGATGGAAATCGAGCTTGCCCGCAATGCCGTGTATAAGGCGGCATGGTTGAAAGACCAGGGAAAACCGTTCAGCAAAGAAGCCGCCTACGCAAAACTTTTTGCGTCCGAAATGGGATTTCGCGCCTGCAACCAGGCGATCCAGATCCAC
This sequence comes from Weizmannia acidilactici, assembly GCF_008974185.1. Classification (GTDB taxonomy): domain Bacteria; phylum Bacillota; class Bacilli; order Bacillales; family Bacillaceae_C; genus Weizmannia; species Weizmannia acidilactici. The sequence continues at coordinate 3,437 of NZ_BKZP01000031.1, read as the reverse complement.
GGTGGGTCCGGGTATATGCGCGAATATGATGTTGAGCGCCACCTCCGTGACATCAAGTTGATGGAAATCGGCGAAGGTACATCCGAAATTCAGCGGCTTGTGATTGCGCGCCAACTTGGATGCTAGATTGATAGGAAAAATGAATAACCAGGAAAGGAGCGGTGCCAATTGTTCAAAAAAATCCTCATTGCCAATCGGGGTGAGATTGCGCGGCGTGTGATCCGTACCTGCAAAAAGCTCGGTGTCCAATCTGTTGCAGTTTACTCGGAAGCGGACGCAGGGTCTCTGTTTGTGCGCGAGGCGGATGAAGCGTACTGCATCGGCAAGCCGCCTGTCAACCAAAGCTATTTAAACGCCGATGCGATCATACAAGCGGCAAAAGAGAGCGGGGCGGAAGCGGTCCACCCCGGTTACGGGCTTTTATCGGAGAATGCGGCCTTTGCAAAAAAATGCATTGAAGCAGGACTTGTTTTTATCGGCCCTCCCCCTGAAATTGTCGCGGCAATGGGCAGCAAAATTGAAGCGCGCCGGACGATGAAAGCAGCCGGCGTTCCGATCATAGAAGGCGTTGATGCCCCGCTTGCAGATGAAGAAGCGGCGGTGCAGGCAGCACAAGGAATCGGCTATCCGGTGATGTTAAAAGCTTCCGCGGGCGGGGGCGGGATCGGCATGGAGTTCGTCCGGTCGGAAGCCGAACTGCGAAAAGCTTTTGCCGGCAACAAAAAGCGGGCGGAAATGTTTTTCGGGGACGGCACGATGTTTATTGAAAAATATATTGAAGAGCCGCACCATATAGAAGTTCAAATTTTAGCAGACCAGTACGAAAATATCGTGCCGCTTTGGGAACGGGAATGTTCGATCCAGCGCCGGCACCAGAAAGTCGTCGAAGAAGCACCATCGCCTTTTATCAGTGAAGCAACCCGGCAAAAAATGCTCGAAGCAGCGGTGCAGGCGGCAAAACATATCGGCTATACGAACGTCGGAACGATTGAATTTATCGTCGATCGGGATCAAAACTTTTATTTTCTTGAAATGAATACGCGGCTGCAGGTCGAGCATCCGGTGACGGAAGAAATTACAGGGCTGGACATTGTGGAGGAACAGCTGAAGATAGCTTCCGGCGCGCGCCTGGGCATCACGAGGGAAATGCTTAAGCGAAACGGGCACGCGATTGAAGTGCGCATCTATGCCGAAGATCCGGAATCGTTTTTTCCATCGCCCGGAAAAATTACCGCTTTGCGGCTGCCGGAAGGGGACGAGATTCGAAACGAATGCGCCGTTGAAGCGGGTTCAGAGGTACCCCCATTTTACGACCCGATGATTGCAAAACTTATCGCCTGGGGCAGGACGCGAAAAGAAGCATGCGAAAGGATCAGGTCCGCGCTTGAAAACTATCAAATTGAAGGAATCAAAACAAATATCCCGATGCTGATTGAAACGGTCAGTCATGAACAGTTTTTAAAAGGATATACAACAACCCATTTTGTGGACGATTTTTTAAATTAGGAGGAGAACCATATGGAAATCACCGCAAGCATGGCTGGAAGTATCTGGAAAGTGCTCGTTAAAGAAGGCGACCAAGTGAAGGAAGGGGACGATGTTGTCATCCTGGAGTCGATGAAAATGGAAATCCCGATTGCGGCGGAAGAAGACGGGACAGTTGTGAAAGTCCATGTACAGGAAGGGGATTTTGTCAACGACTCCGATGTATTGGTCGAATTGGCGTAAGGGGGTGGGGTTGTGAAACTGCCTGAAAAAGTGATCGTCAAAGAAGTCGGTCCGCGCGACGGGCTGCAAAACGAAAAAACGGTGGTGGCGACAGAAGATAAGATTGCGTGGATCAATTCGCTGTCGGAAACGGGCCTTACTTATATCGAAGCGAGTTCTTTCGTGCACCCGAAATGGATCCCCCAGCTGGCCGATGCCGGCACGGTGCTCGAAAAAATCAAACGGAAGCCTGGTGTAACATATGCCGCCCTCGTTCCGAACATGAGGGGTCTCGAACGCGCGCTAAAATCGGATGTCGATGAAGTGAGCGTTTTTCTCTCGGCTAGCGAAGCCCATAACCTTCGCAATATCAATAAATCGATCGCGGAGACGTATCCGGTTTTGGAAAAAGTTGTGAAGGAAGCCAAATCAGCCGGAAAAACGGTGAGGGGCTACATCTCGACTGTCATTGCCTGTCCGTATGCCGGACCGGTTTCACCGAAGCAGGTGAGGGAGGTAGCGGACCGGCTGTTTGCAATGGGCGTGGATGAAGTATCGCTCGGGGATACAATCGGTGCCAGCGTGCCGGCCGACGTTGATCGGCTGCTCGACGAATTGCTCCCGCATTTTGATGCAGGGAAACTTGCGATGCATTTCCATGATACGAGGGGAACGGCCCTCGCCAATGTCGTAAAATCGCTTGAAATGGGGATCACCGTTTTTGACAGCGCGGCCGGCGGGCTCGGCGGCTGCCCGTATGCGAAAGGGGCATCCGGCAATGCCGCGACTGAAGATCTGCTGTATTTGTTTCATCAAATGGGGATCAAAACCGGCATCGATTTTCATAAAACGCTCGAGGCGGCGAAACAGATCGAAGGCGTTCTCGGCAAGCCGCTCAAAAGTAAGCAGATGGAAATTTATCGTTCGGAGGGAGGAGCATGACAGGAACCGTTTTATTGGAAAAACGCGCGGGCGGGCTTGCGGTCATTACGCTGAACCGCCCGCAGGCCGCAAATGCATTGTCGAAAGAGATGCTTTTTGATTTGGATGAGGTATTGGAGAACTTGAAGAAAGACCGGAGCATCCGCGTTGTGATCCTGACCGGCTCTGGAGAAAAAGTTTTTTGTGCGGGCGCCGATTTAAAAGAGCGGAGAGGAATGAAAGAGGAAGAAGTTTTACAGGCAGTCCGGCAGATCGGCAAAGTGGTTAATGAAGTGGCCGGGCTGCCGCAGCCGGTCATTGCCGCTTTAAACGGTTCGACATTTGGTGGTGGGCTTGAATTAGCGCTGGCTTGCGATCTCCGCATCGGCGCCCTTGAAGCAAAATACGGGTTGACCGAAACTTCGCTTGCCATTATACCGGGGGCGGGCGGTACACAGCGGCTGCCGCGGCTCGTCGGCATGGGGAAGGCGAAGGAATTGATTTACACGGCCCGGCGGGTTTCCGCGGAAGAAGCGGAAGCGATCGGCCTGCTTGAATACGCCGTGCCGCGCGAGCAAGTGATGGAAAAAGCGTGTGAACTGGCCGGCGCGATGGTAAAGAACGGGCCGCTCGCGCTCGTGCAGGCAAAAACGGCGATCAACCGGGGTGCCGAGACGAATCTTGAAACAGGCTTAAAAATAGAGGAACTCGCCTACAGCGCGCTGATTCCGACAGAAGACCGGCTCGAAGGGTTGCGTGCATTCGCGGAAATGCGCGCGCCGGTGTACAAAGGGAGGTAATGCAATGGA
>NZ_BKZP01000030.1 GCF_008974185.1 Weizmannia acidilactici | reverse complement strand
TTGGGAGCAAAAAATGGCTGCGGAAAAGATTACAAGAAATTTTATATACTCAGGAAAATTTGTGACGAACTTCCCAGCGCTGGAAGAATTATCGGTAGCAGAAAAAGCGTTAAATGAAAAAGACATCGTATTTTTAATTTCATTGAGCGGCAATAATGAACGGATTGTCAATATAGCAAAAGATTTTAGAAGAAGAAATATAAAAATGGTCAGCATCACACAATTTGGGACAAACAAATTGGCCGGCATTTCAACATACAATCTTTATTACTATGCATCCGAGTTTCATAAACCATGGCATAGAAGCATTGTCAGCTTATACATTCTGGTTGAACTTTTTTCCTTGCATTACAAGCTGTTTACTGAGCAATTGGAAAACGGGGGCTTACAAAATGGATAAAATAAGAAGGCTTGTTGGAAATGAAACGAAAATATTTAATATAATGATTGCATTGTTTTTTCTCGTCCCTGTTTTTTATATGATTTATTTATGTGTGATTGTTGCCATATATCCAACATCTTTTAAAGAACTGTTTTCAAACAGCCCTTTTGCTGCTGTCATGCTGATCGCTTCCTGCCTTGATCTGCTGATGGGGTATTATCTGTATCATCTTAAAGTTCATTTAAATCATCATGACCTTTTTATGCTGGCTATTTACTTATCGGCGTTGCTCCAGCTTTTGTTGGGGAATCTTTTAATTGCCTTTTTTATTGTACTATTGATTTTATCTTCTCCAAATAAAAAAATTAAGTTATCCAATTTAAGAAATGATGCCAGCTATTTATCAATGCTTGGAGCTTTTCTTGTAATGTATATGTTTTGTGATTTTGTTTTGCTTAAATTAATGATTTAGAAAGTAGGGAACCGATATGCTCAACTTTTTAAAAAAGAAAAAGAGCCAAACAGTAGGCTTGGTTGCGCCTGCAAGCGGCCATTTAGTACCAATAACTGAAGTAAATGATCCGGTTTTTTCCACAAAGATGATGGGAGATGGATTTGCCGTAATACCAGCGGCCGGAGAAGTCAGAAGCCCGGTATCCGGAAAAATTTTGAGCGTTTTTGACACAAAACATGCCATTAGTATTCAGACAGATAATGGGCTGGAAGTATTGGTGCATCTGGGAATTGATACGGTAGAACTTAAGGGGGCGCCTTTTAAGGTATATGTAAATGAAAATGATACGGTCCAAGCTGGTGATAAAATTGCCGATATGGACTTATCCGCACTGAAAGCAGCTGGAAAGGATAACAGTGTAATGGTTATCTTTACAAATTCCAACAGTATTTTGGATTTTACGATTTCAGCAAATGGCAAAGTGAGTGCGGGGCATGAGATCGGAAAAGTTGAATTAAAATAGAGGGCCGGGATCAGCCTGCCCAGGAATATAGCAAATAGAAACGATAACTTAAATCCGCGAGCAAATTTTTCTAAGCATTAAAAGCGGACACAGAAAGAATGCCAATGCATATTTTAAAAAGGCAGGGAATATCCCTGCCTGCCATAATATGGTTACTTTTCTTCCTTCCCCGGCACAATGCAGCTTCCATCTGCACAGGCAACGTCTTCTTCGGTGGACAGGTCTTGCAGCACCGGCGCTGCGGCTTCTTCCTGCCATACTTTCTGAAGGGCGCTTGTAAAGGTTTCGAGCGGCTGGGCGCCGGAGATGGCGTATTTTTGGTTGAGAATAAAAAACGGGACGCCGGTGATGCCGTATTGCTGGGCAACCGCTTCGTCAATGCGCACATCATTTAAGTAAGCATTCTGATCCTCTAGGACGTCCAATGCTTTTTCGCGGCCAAGCCCTGCCGATTCGGCGATATTGGCGAGTGTATCATGATCCCCGATATATTGGCCTTCCGTAAAATATGCCCGGAAAAGTTTCTCGGAGAGCTCCGCTGCTTTTCCCTCCGAAGCTGCAAACTTTGCCAGACGGTGTGCATCCAGCGTATTCGTCGGCTTCATGTTGTCAAAATCATAACGAAGCCCGACGCTTGCCGCCTGTTCACCGATGCCGTGGTTTGCCTGTTTTGCTTCTTCCATGCTGATGCCGTATTTTTCAGCAATCGCTTCGTGGATATTTTTGCCGATGCCTTTTCCGGCAGCAGGGTCAAGTTCAAAAGCTTTAAATTCAACTTCCACCTGGTCTCGGTGCGGAAATTGTGCCAGCGCCATTTCCAAACGCCGTTTTCCAATATAGCAAAATGGGCAGACAAAGTCAGACCAAACTTCTATTTTCATTTAAACACCTCATCTCATTGATTACCTATCGTATCATAAAAAGCGTTCATCTAAAAAAATTCTGCTCAAGCAATCGGGTTTTGACACCATGGAAAAATGAACTAAAATTGTACTATGCTTGTAGTCAAAAGCCGGAAAGGAAAACTGCAGCAATGGCCGAGAAAAAACAATTCGAAGTGCTGGAAAATGAGACCATTTCCGACTGCCTTGCAAGGATGGAAAAAGAAAGGTTTTCAGCCGGTAAGAAGAATTGAAAAACCGGTTTTCCGGGAAGTAATCAAAAACGGAAAAAAAGAGTACGAACCGGTTGCGAGGAAGATTTTATTCGAAGGAAGAAAATCCGAACATTAGAAAACAACAATAATATAATGTTCGATTATTCGTTGACAGCATTTGGTGTCCCTGTTAAGATAATAATACAAAGTTGAATACAACCCTCATATATAATGGGAATATGGCCCATACGTCTCTACCCGGTTACCGTAAATAACCGGACTATGAGGGAAAGTGGAAATTGGGAATCACAAGGTTTTCAATGTTTATTTGTGCTGCATCCCGGATGGACTGCTTTCTCTCAAAAAAGGGCGGGCGGATCTGTCCGGGGTTTTTTATTGTAGATAAGAACGTGGAGGGATACAGGTGGCAATCGAAGTCGGCGTCATCATGGGCAGCATTTCGGATTGGGATACGATGAAACATGCTTGCAGTGTGCTGGATGAGCTTGAAGTGCCTTACGAGAAAAAAGTCGTATCCGCGCACCGTACGCCGGATCTGATGTTTCAATATGCAGAAGAGGCAAGAAGCAGGGGAATCAAAGTCATTATTGCAGGTGCAGGCGGCGCGGCGCATCTGCCAGGGATGGTCGCAGCAAAAACGACGCTGCCGGTCATCGGGGTTCCGGTCCAGTCAAAAGCGTTAAATGGCCTTGACTCTTTGCTCTCCATTGTGCAGATGCCGGGAGGGGTTCCGGTCGCAACGGTGGCAATCGGCAAAGCAGGCGCAACGAATGCCGGCCTGCTCGCAGCGCAGATTTTATCAACCACGAATGAAACGATTGCCGGACGACTCGAACAAAGGCGGGAAAAACTAGCCCAAATCGTGTATGAAAGCAGTGATCAACTTGAGTAGGGAAATGATTCAGCCGGGGAGCACCATCGGCATTATCGGCGGCGGCCAGCTGGGGAAAATGATGGCTCTTGCCGCAAAAGAAGCGGGTTTCCGGATCATCGTCCTTGATCCAACTCCGAATTGCCCGTGCGCGCAAGTCGCGGACGATCAAGTGATCGCGGCTTACGATGATGAAGCGGCATTAAGGCAGCTTGGGGCACGGTGCGATGTCATCACTTATGAATTTGAAAATATCGACTATGAAACTTTGAAAAAAACAGCCGAATCCGCTCATGTGCCGCAGGGGGCGGAACTGATCCGAGTCACGCAGAACCGCATCTATGAAAAAGATGCCGTTACGAAAGCCGGCGTCCGGGTCGCACCGTACAAAGTGGTCCAAAATGAAGCTGATTTAAAAGCAGCGGTGGCAGAAATCGGCTATCCATGTATTTTAAAAACGGCGCGCGGCGGTTATGATGGAAAAGGGCAGGTGACGCTGCGGGACGAAAAGAGCCTCACGGAAACGAGGCCGTTGCTTGTCCACGGCGCATGTGTCCTCGAAAAAATGATAGATTTTGCAAAAGAACTTTCTGTCATCATCACCCGGAATGAAGCAGGGGAAACGAGCCTTTTTCCGGTGGTTGAAAACATCCATCATGACCATATTTTGCACAAAACGATTGCTCCGGCCAGAGTGGATGGCGCGGTACAAGAAGAGGTGCAGCAAATTGCCCTGCAGGTGGCGGAATCGCTGAACCTTGTCGGGACGCTGGCAGTCGAGATGTTTTTGGAAGCAGACGGTACGATTTATGTCAATGAACTGGCGCCGCGCCCGCATAATTCCGGGCACTACTCGATTGAAGCATGCTCGATTTCACAGTTCGGCCAGCATATCCGCGCGATCTGCAACTGGCCGCTTCGAAAAGTGGAGCTGCTGAAGCCGGCTGTGATGGTCAATCTGCTCGGGCAGCATCTGGAAAAAGCTGTTGGACAAATCCCTTACCAGCCGGAATGGTCAGTCCATATTTACGGAAAAAAAGAAGCGAAATACCAGCGGAAAATGGGCCATATTACGGTACTTACGGATGAAATCGAAGAAACCCTGCTTTCCCTTGAAAAAAGCGGTGTATGGCAGGATGTACAGAAACGATCGGAGGCAGCTGTGAATGATTGAACGGTACACAAGGCCCGAAATGGGCGCAATCTGGACAGACGAAAACAAATACAAAGCCTGGCTGGAAGTTGAGATCCTTGCCTGTGAAGCATGGGCCGAGCTGGGCGAAATTCCGAAAGCAGATGTTCAAAAAATCCGTGAAAATGCCAAATTTGATGTGAAAAGAATTTTAGAAATCGAGCAGGAAACGCGCCATGATGTTGTTGCGTTTACAAGGGCAGTTTCGGAATCGCTCGGCGAGGAAAGAAAATGGGTGCATTACGGGCTGACGTCGACTGATGTGGTGGATACGGCGCTTTCCTATCTGCTCAAGCAGGCAAATGAGATTATTGAAAAAGACCTTGAAAGTTTTATCAGGATTTTAAAACAAAAAGCGATCGAACATAAATATACCGTTATGATGGGGAGAACCCACGGCGTCCATGCGGAACCGACGACTTTCGGTTTAAAAATGGCCCTTTGGCACGAAGAAATGAAACGGAACCTGGAGCGCTTCAGGCAGGCGGCGGACGGCATCCGATACGGAAAGATTTCCGGCGCTGTCGGGACTTACGCAAACATCGACCCGTTCGTTGAGAAATATGTGTGCGGAAAACTGGGGCTAAAGCCGGCGCCGATTTCGACACAGACGCTGCAGCGCGACCGCCATGCTTACTATATGGCGACCTTGTCTTTGATTGCAACATCCATCGAAAAATTTGCAACTGAAATCAGAGGGCTGCAAAAAAGCGAAACCCGCGAAGTCGAAGAATTTTTCAGCAAAGGCCAAAAAGGCTCTTCCGCCATGCCGCATAAACGCAACCCGATCGGCTCGGAAAATATGACCGGGATGGCGAGGGTGCTACGCGGCTACATGGTCACGGCTTATGAAAATGTCGCCCTCTGGCATGAACGCGACATTTCCCACTCTTCCGCAGAACGGATTATTTTGCCTGATGCGACCATTGCCATCAATTATATGCTGAACCGGTTCGGCAATATCGTAAAAAATTTAACGGTATTCCCGGAAAACATGAAGCGGAATATGGAAAAAACGTTGGGCCTCATTTATTCGCAGCGGGTGCTGCTTGCTTTAATTGATAAAGGCATGACTCGCGAAGCCGCGTACGATACCGTGCAGCCGAAAGCGATGGAGTCATGGGAAAAGCAGGTGCCTTTTAAGGAACTGCTGAAAAAAGACCCGGTCATCCAAAGCAAGCTGACGGAAGCGGAACTCGATGATTGCTTTGACTACCATTACCATTTGAAACATGTCGACACGATTTTTGACCGCTTGGGATTGCAGTGAACCCGGGAAGGACTGCCGGGTTTGGAAATCCGGCCCGGCGCCTTCATCCATTTTAAAGGAGGCAGAAGCATGCTTGTATACGAAGGGAAAGCGAAACGGTTATATGAAACGGAAAATCCGGATGTGCTGCGGGTCGAATACAAAGATTCTGCAACGGCTTTTAACGGCGTGAAAAAAGCGGAAATCGAAGGCAAAGGGCAGCTGAACAATGAAATTTCGAGCCTGATTTTTCAAAGGCTGGAAGAAAAAGGGGTCGAAAGCCATTTTATCCGCAAAATTTCCGGTCGTGAACAGCTGGTGCGCCGCGTCTCGATCATTCCGCTTGAAGTGGTTGTCCGCAATGTTGTGGCCGGGAGCCTGGCGAAACGGCTCGGCATAGAAGAAGGAACCGCGATAAAGGAGCCGATTGTGGAATTTTATTACAAAAACGACGAGTTTGGCGATCCGCTTATCACGGAAGACCACGTGCTTTTGCTCGGCATTGCAAGTTTGGAAGAATTGCAGTTTTTAAGGAAGCAGGCTTTAATCGTTAACGAAAGTTTGCAAGCTTTATTTTCGGAAGTAGGTGTCCGCCTCGTTGATTTCAAGCTAGAATTCGGGCGCGATCAAGAAGGAAAGATTCTTTTGGCGGATGAAATTTCCCCGGATACATGCAGGCTTTGGGACCGGGAAACGGACCGGAAACTCGATAAAGATGTATTCCGCCGGGATTTGGGCAGCTTAACGGAAGTTTACCAGGAAATCTTAAATCGCTTGAGAGGAGATATTTCGCATGTATAAGGTCAAAGTCTATGTCACACTGCGCGAGCGCGTATTGGATCCACAGGGGGCAGCCATTAAACAATCACTGGAGCATCTTGGCTACCGGGAAGTGAAGGAAGTGCGGGCCGGAAAATTCCTGGAACTTTTGGTGGAACCGTCCGGACGCGATTTGGATGCCATCATTCAGGAAGTGTGCGGGCGGGTGCTGGCAAACCCTGTCATCGAAGACTACCGCTATGAAATTGAGGAGTGTGTTGCTCCGTGAAGTTTGCTGTGATCGTATTTCCAGGGTCCAATTGTGACGTGGATATGTTTCATGCGATTCAAGATGCGCTTGGTGAAGAAGCGGAATACGTACGCCATGATGCGGACAATTTGGATGCATTTGACGGAATTTTACTGCCGGGTGGATTTTCTTACGGCGACTATTTGCGTTCCGGCGCGATTGCGCGTTTTTCACCGGTCATGCAGGCGGTCATCAAAGCGGCGGAGGAAGGAAAGCCAGTGCTTGGCGTCTGCAACGGGTTCCAGATTTTGCTGGAATCGGGGCTTTTGCCGGGTGCAATGCTCAGGAATGCCGGGTTGAAATTTGTTTGCAAAACCGTTTCGCTGCAGGTTGAAAATGCCTCCACGATGTTCACTTCCCTGTACGAAGAAGGGGAGACGATCCGCATTCCGGTTGCCCATGGCGAAGGGAATTATTACTGCGATGCCGAAACGCTCGAAAAGCTAAAAGAAAATGGGCAAATTGTGTTTACTTATCGGGACAATCCTAACGGAAGTATTGCCAATATTGCGGGAATTGTGAATGAAAAAGGCAATGTGCTCGGGATGATGCCCCATCCGGAGCGTGCTGTTGAAACATTGCTCGGAAGCCAGGACGGTCTGAAACTTTTTAAATCGATCGTAAAAAACTGGAGGGAATCCCATGCCGTTATTGCTTGAACCAAGCCCGGCCGAAATCAAAAGCCAAAAAATCTATCGTGAAATCGGACTGACCGATGAAGAATTTGCGCTGGTGGAAAATATCCTTGGCAGGACGCCAAACTATACGGAAATAGGGCTTTTCGCCGTCATGTGGTCGGAACATTGCAGCTACAAAAACTCAAAACCGGTTTTGAAAAAATTCCCCACAAAAGGCGAACGCGTCCTGCAGGGCCCGGGGGAAGGCGCGGGCATTATCGATATCGGCGATGGGCTCGCCGTCGTGTTTAAAATCGAAAGCCATAACCATCCATCTGCGATTGAACCGTACCAGGGTGCGGCAACTGGCGTTGGCGGGATTATCCGCGATGTGTTTTCGATGGGGGCAAGGCCGATCGCGCTCCTCAATTCTTTGCGCTTCGGTGAACTCGACTCTCCTCGCGTCAAGCATCTTTTTAAAGAAGTGGTGGCCGGCATCGCAGGTTACGGCAACTGCATCGGTATCCCGACAGTCGGGGGGGAAGTTGCATTTGACCCTTGCTATGACGGCAATCCGCTTGTCAATGCGATGTGCGTCGGTCTGATTGCACATAAAGATATCCAAAAAGGACAGGCGCGCGGCATCGGCAATACGGTCATGTATGTCGGCGCAAAAACAGGGCGTGACGGGATCCACGGTGCGACTTTTGCTTCCGAACAGCTCAGCGAAGCTTCGGATGAAAAACGCCCGGCAGTCCAGGTCGGCGATCCGTTTATGGAAAAGCTGCTGTTGGAAGCATGCCTCGAACTCGTCCACAATGATGCGCTTGTCGGGATTCAGGACATGGGCGCCGCTGGATTAATCTCCTCTTCGTCGGAAATGGCAAGCAAAGCGGGTGTCGGTTTAGTCATGAACCTCGATCATGTCCCGCAGCGCGAAACCGGCATGACGCCGTACGAAATGATGCTGTCGGAATCGCAGGAACGGATGCTGATCGTTGTGAAAAAAGGACGGGAAGAGGAGATTATCCGCTTGTTCCAAAAATACGGGCTCGATGCTGTCGCGGTCGGCACGGTGACCGATGATAAAATGCTGAAATTGTACCACCACGGGGATCTTGTCGCGGAAGTGCCGGTCGATGCGCTTGTGGAAGATGCGCCCTTGTACCATAAACCGCCAAAAGAACCGGCTTATTTTTCGGCTTATCAGGCAATGAATCCGGCAATCCCGGATGTCGGCGACCTTCAGGAAACTTTTTTCCGGCTGTTGAAGCAGCCGACGATTGCGAGCAAGGAATGGGTGTATGAACAATACGATTACCAGGTGCGCACAAACACAGTCGTCGCACCGGGGTCGGATGCGGCGGTTGTCAGAATCCGCGGGACACGAAAAGCGCTCGCGATGACGACTGACTGCAATGCCCGATATGTGTATTTGGATCCGGAAACCGGCGGGAAAATTGCAGTGGCGGAAGCGGCGCGCAATATCATCTGTTCCGGAGCTCAGCCGCTCGGCATCACGGACTGTCTGAATTTCGGCGCCCCGGAAAAGCCGGAAATCTTCTGGCAGCTCGAAAAAGCGGCAGACGGCATGAGCGAAGCATGCCGTGAACTGGAAACCCCGGTCATCGGCGGAAATGTATCGCTTTACAATGAAACGTTGCAGAAAACGGAAGGAAAAGAAGCATCCGTCCAGGCCGTGTACCCGACGCCGGTTGTCGGCATGGTCGGGCTGATTGAAGATATCGGTCATATTACGACGCAAACGTTTAAACAGTTCGGGGATTTGATCTATCTGATCGGGGAGGCAAAACCGGAATTCGGCGGCAGCGAATTGCAAAAGTTTGTGGACGGTGTCATTTTCGGAAAACCGCCTGCCATTGATTTGGCAACCGAAGCGCGCCGTCAGCACCAGCTGCTTGTGGCGATCCAGTCCGGCCTCGTCCAAAGTGCACACGATCTTTCGGAAGGCGGCTTTGCAACGGCACTTGCCGAATGCCTGTTTGGAACAGAAGGTTTGGGGGCGGAAACCACTTTAAAAGGAAACCCGGTTGTTGCTTTATTTAGTGAAACCCAGTCGAGGTTTATTGTGTCTGTGAAAAAAGAACATCAGCAGGCTTTTGAAAGATTGCTGGAAGATGCGGTATGTATTGGAAAAGTTACAGATGATGAAAAGATCACGATAAAAGGGGAAAACGGCGAGACTTGGATTCAAGCAGGCAGGCAGGATTGTGAGAATGCCTGGAAAGGAGCTTTGGCATGCTTGCTGAAATAAAAGGATTAAACGAAGAATGCGGGATTTTCGCCATTTGGGGGCATAAAGAGGCGGCACAGCTGACGTATTATGGGCTCCACAGTCTGCAGCACAGGGGCCAGGAAGGAGCGGGCATTGTTGTCAAACAAAACGGCCGGTTAATCGGCAAAAAAGGGGAAGGGCTTGTGACCGAAGTATTTACAACCGAAACTTTCGAAGGGCTTAACGGGGATGCCGCCCTCGGCCACGTCCGCTATGCGACAGCCGGAGGGGGCGGGATTGAAAACGTCCAGCCGCTTCTGTTCCGTTCGCAAAACGGCAGCCTAGCGCTTGCCCATAACGGCAATCTTGTCAATGCGCATACGTTGAAGCACCAACTCGAAATGCAGGGCAGCATTTTCCAGACAACATCCGATACCGAAGTGCTCGCCCATTTAATGAAAAGGAGCGGTTACCGCACGATTAAAGAACAGATGAAAAGCGCGTTGACGATGTTAAAAGGGGCGTATGCTTTTGTCGTCATGACGGAAGATGAATTGCTTGTAGCCCTCGATCCGAACGGCTTGCGCCCGCTTTCGCTCGGACAGATCGGTGATGCTTACTGCGTCGCCTCGGAAACGTGCGCATTTGACATTGTCGGCGCCGAGTATATCCGCGACATCCGCCCGGGGGAACTTGTATCAATCAGCGACCATGGCATCGAGTCCGAGCACTATTCATATGCAACGTATCCTGCGATTTGCACAATGGAATATGTGTATTTTTCGCGCCCAGACAGCAATATCCACGGCATTAACGTCCATGCCGCCCGCAAAAATATGGGGAGACGGCTGGCGATACAGGCGGGCATTGAAGCGGATGTCGTGACAGGTGTGCCCGATTCAAGCATTTCGGCAGCGATAGGTTATGCGGAACAATCGGGCATCCCGTATGAAATGGGCCTGATCAAAAACCGTTACGTCGGGCGCACGTTCATCCAGCCGTCGCAGTCTTTGCGCGAGCAGGGCGTAAAAATGAAGCTTTCCCCAGTGCGCGCCATTGTGGAAGACAAACGAGTTATTATGGTAGATGATTCAATCGTGCGCGGGACGACAAGCAAAAGGATCGTTTCCATGCTCAGGGATGCCGGCGCAACGGAAGTGCATGTGTGCATCAGTTCGCCGCCGATGAAACATCCTTGTTTTTATGGCATCGATACGTCCACGCACGAAGAACTGATTGCCGCCAACCACAGTGTGGAAGAAATCCGCCAGATCATCGGAGCGGATTCGCTTACATTTTTAACAGTTGAAAATATGCTCGAAGCAATCGGCAGGCCGGCCATCAACGAAACTTGCGGCCAATGCCTCGCCTGCTTCACCGGCAACTATCCGACGGAAATCTATCCGGATACGGTGCTGCCGCATGAAAAAGAATTGATTAAAAAATAGCATTTTACGGAGGAGTCATATGTCAAACACATATCGGGATGCCGGCGTAGACATTGAAGCAGGCTATGAAGCGGTCAAACGGATGGAAAAACATGTTGCACGCACAAACCGGCCGGGGGTAATCAGCGGACTTGGCGGATTCGGCGGCGTGTTCGACCTTTCCGAACTCCATTACCGGCAGCCCGTCCTCGTTTCCGGAACGGATGGGGTCGGCACGAAATTGAAACTGGCATTTTTAATGGGCCGGCATGACACGATCGGAATTGACTGTGTTGCGATGTGCGTGAACGATATCGTTGTACAGGGGGCGGAACCGCTCTATTTTCTTGATTACATCGGTTGCGGTTCGGCTGATCCGGAGAAGATCGAGCAGATTGTAAAAGGCGTTGCGGAAGGGTGTGTGCAGGCGGGCTGCGCACTGATCGGCGGCGAAACGGCGGAAATGCCGGATTTGTATGCAAGGGAAGAATACGATCTCGCTGGTTTTGCCGTCGGCGCCTGTGAAAAAGACGCGCTTGTCACGGGGGAAAATATCCAGCCGGGGGATATGCTGATCGGCCTTGCTTCAAGCGGGATCCACAGCAACGGCTACTCGCTTGTCCGGAAAATTTTCCTAAAGGACCGCGGGCTGCCCCTGGATACGGTTCTCCCTGAGTTGGGAAAGCCACTTGGGGATGTGTTGTTAACCCCGACAAAAATTTATGTAAAACCTGTTTTAGAGGCATTAAGGAAATTTGAAATCAAAGGCATGGCACATATCACGGGAGGCGGTTTTTACGAAAACATACCACGCATGATGGACGGGGATCTCGGCGTTGAAATCATAACCGGTTCTTGGCCGGTGCCACCGGTTTTCACTGCCATTGAATCTTACGGTAAGATCAGCCGCGATGAAATGTTTCATGTTTTTAATATGGGGATCGGTTTTGTTCTGGCAGTGAATGCGGAAGATGCGCAAGCGGCCGTGGAATTTTTTAACGAATCGGGCGAACAGGCTTATGTGATCGGGAAAGTAACTAATACAGCAGGCGTCCGTTTTACAGCGGGGAGCGGTGAATATGCGTAAAATAGCTGTTTTCGCATCGGGGAGCGGCACGAATTTTCAGGCGATTGCCGATGCTGCCAAAAACGGGGAAATCGATGCCAGCGTTGAACTGATGGTGTGCGACCGTGAAGGGGCGAAGGTGATTAAGCGGGCCGCGAAAGAGAACATTCCGGCCTTTGTCTTTAATCCAAAAGCTTATCCGGATAAACAGGCGTACGAGCAGGAGATATTGGTACTTTTACAGAAGAAGGAAATTGAATGGATTGTGCTTGCCGGCTATATGCGGCTGATCGGCTCCGTGATCCTGGATGCGTACCCGCAAAAAATCGTCAATATCCATCCGTCTTTGCTGCCGGCTTTTCCGGGAAAAGATGCGATCGGGCAGGCGTTCGCGGCGGGCGTCAAAGTGACGGGTGTAACGGTCCATTATGTCGATGAAGGAATGGATACGGGTCCGATTATTGCCCAGGCGGCCGTCCCGGTGCTTGACGGGGACACGCCTGAAACATTGGCGGCAAGAATTCATGAAACAGAGCATGTGTTATATCCGAACGTGCTCAAAAAACTGTTTGCACAACAAACTAGCATGGAGGTTTTACTGGAATGAAAAGAGCTTTAATCAGTGTTTCGGACAAAACAGGGGTTGTGGAGTTTGCCAAAAATTTGAGCGGGCTCGGCTTTGAAATTTTATCAACAGGCGGCACGAAAAAAGCGCTGGAAGAAGCGGGGGTACCTGTCACAGGTGTCGAAAAAGTAACAGGATTTCCTGAAATTTTGGAAGGCAGGGTAAAAACGCTGCATCCGAATATCCACGGCGGGCTGTTGGCCAAACGCATCCCGGAACATGAAAAACAAATCCGGGAACACGGCATCAAGCCGATCGATCTGGTTTGCGTCAATCTTTACCCTTTCCAGCAGACGATCGCAAAACCGGATGTAACGGAAGAAGAGGCCATTGAAAACATTGATATCGGCGGGCCGTCGATGCTGCGTGCGGCCGCGAAAAATTTTGAATATGTCACGGTTGTCGTGGATGCAGCCGACTACAGCAAAGTCATTGATGAAATCAAAGAATACGGCGATGTGGCAAAAGAAACGAAAAAGGCGCTTGCTGCCAAAGTATTCCGCCACACGGCTGCGTATGATGCTTATATTGCCAATTATATGACGGAACGCGTTGGCGAAGAAAACCCGGAACGCGTCACCTTTACATATGAATTGAAACAAACGCTCCGTTACGGGGAAAACCCGCATCAAAAAGCGAGCTTTTACATCAATCCGCTCGGCTCGGAATTTTCGATCGCACATGCGAAGCAGCTGCACGGCAAAGAATTATCGTACAATAATATTCGCGATGCAGATGCTGCCCTGCAGATCGTAAAAGATTTTAAAGAACCGGCTGCAGTCGCTGTGAAGCATATGAACCCGTGCGGCATCGGTATCGGGGAAACGGCGCTTGAAGCATACAAAAAAGCGTATGAAGCAGATCCAAAATCGATTTTTGGCGGGATTGTCGCATTTAACCGCCCTGTTGACGTGGAAACAGCCAAACTGCTGCATGATATTTTCCTTGAAATTGTCATTGCCCCCTCATTTGATGATGAAGCTTTTGGAATTTTGGCGAGCAAAAAGAATATCCGCCTGCTGACGGTTCCTTTCTCGGATGTTCGCAAACCAGAAGAAATCATCACTTCCGTAGAAGGCGGGCTGCTGATCCAAGATCAGGATACATATACATTAGATGAGGCCCAAGTGAAAACTGTAACGAAACGAGTACCAACGGAGCAGGAATGGAAAGCATTGAAACTTGCCTGGAAAGTTGTGAAACATGTGAAATCAAATGCCATTGTCGTAACTGATGCGGAAAAAACGCTCGGTGTAGGCGCCGGGCAGATGAACCGTGTCGGATCTGCTGAAATTGCGCTTGCCCAGGCCGGCGAAAAAGCGAAAGGTTCCGTCATGGCGTCCGATGCGTTCTTCCCGATGGATGATACCGTTGAAGCGGCTGCCAAAGCCGGCATCACTGCCATCATCCAGCCGGGCGGCTCAATCCGCGACGCAGACTCGATTAAAAAAGCCGACGAATACGGCATTGCCATGGTCTTCACCGGTATCAGGCACTTTAAACATTAATGTAGAAAAGCGGAGGCGACTGCCCATCGGTGCACGGATTTCAGGCCTTTCGACTGAGATAAAGGAAACACGGCGAGGCAACGAGCCGATTCCTGCTTATCGTAGGGAGAAGGACAAGAAACACTCCAGCCGATAGGCGCCGGAGCTGGATAAATAGAAAAGTGAAGGCGCTCCGGCCAGCCTCCGCAATCAACAGTCAGGAAAGTTTACGAATCTATAGACAGGATAAAGGGGCCACGATAAAATGAAAGTACTTGTAATTGGGAGCGGAGGCCGCGAGCATGCGGTCTGCCAAAAAATTGCAGAAAGCCCGCTTGCCGATAAAGTTTATTGCGCGCCGGGCAACGGTGGTATCGCGAATATTGCCGAAACGGTTCCGATTCATGAAATGGATATCGTTTCCTTGGTTGCTTTTGCAAAAGAAAAGGGCATCGATTTGACGGTTGTCGGCCCGGAAGCCCCGTTAAGCGCGGGGATTGTGGATGAATTCCAAAATGCCGGCCTGAAAATTTTCGGACCGACCCAAAAGGCGGCAAGAATTGAAAGCAGCAAAGCTTTTGCAAAAGAATTGATGCAAAAATATGAGATCCCGACCGCGGATTACCGCTTGTTTTCCAGCTATGAAGAAGCGGAACGATATATTGAAGAAAAAGGCGCTCCAATCGTCATCAAAGCTGACGGGCTGGCAGCGGGGAAAGGCGTTACCGTGGCGATGTCTTTGGAAGAAGCACGGGAAGCGCTACGTGCCGCTCTGCTCGAGCAAAAATTCGGGGATGCCTCCAAGCAAGTGGTCGTAGAAGAATTTTTGGAAGGGGAAGAGTTTTCCCTGATGGCGTTCGTCAATGGAGAAAATGTTTTTCCGATGGTGATCGCGCGCGATCATAAGCGTGCCTATAACGGCGACAAAGGCCCGAATACAGGCGGGATGGGCGCCTACTCCCCGGTTCCGCAAATTCCCGATGAAGAAGTGGAAAAGGCGGTGGCAGGCATTTTACGGCCGGCCGCGAAAGCACTGGCACAAGAAGGCAGCCCGTTTACAGGGGTTTTGTATGCAGGGTTGATCCTTACCCGGAGCGGCGTGAAAGTGATCGAGTTTAACGCCCGTTTTGGCGACCCGGAGACACAGGTAGTGCTTGAACGGCTCAAATCCGATTTGGTACAGATTGTGCTTGACCTTTTACATGGAAAAACACCGGACATCCAATGGAGCCCGGATGCGGTTTTGGGCGTTGTCATTGCGTCAAACGGCTATCCCGGCCATTATGAAAAAGGCGTGCCGCTTCCCACGCTTGCGCCGCTGGAGTCCTTCGTTTTCCACTCCGGTACGCGGGTTGCGGACGGCAGGCTCGTTTCCAACGGTGGCAGGGTCCTTTTTATCGGTAGAAAGGCCCGCACGCTGGAAGAGGCAAGGAAACAACTGTATAACGAATTAGACGGCTTGAATTTTGAAGGGTTTTTCTACCGGAATGATATTGGCAAGAGAAAATAGGCTTTACGCCCCGGACATCCGCAAAGGCCGGAAAAACAGCCGGCCTTTGTTTACCCTTCACTTTTATCCGTATTCATTTGCTGGTTTTGAAGAAAATCCGTCACAGGGCAGTAACGGACAATTCCTTCCCCGACTTTCATCGCACCCATAAACGCTACCATTAAGTATGTGCTGCACCACGGTTTTCGCGATAATTTGGCCGTCGCCCAGGCAAGCGAGGTAAGGCCACACGTAATCCGGATCAGTGCATTCATAATGCCAATATTTGGGGCTATCTTCATTGCTGCAAGTCTCCTTTTTGCATGTTTTCAAATTTCTTTACTGCTTTAATGGCTAAAATATGGTAAAATAATTTTATATTAGGGTTCCCCCTAGGGAGGAATGACAAAATGCTTGACCAACGCTACAGATGGAAAAATAAACAAATCAGAGAGCACGTTGCCGTACTCGACGGCAATTTGGCGCCTACCATGGTTTTAAAAAATGCCCGTTTTCTGCATTCCACGTTAAGAAAGTGGATATCGGGGCATATTTGGATATATCAGGACCGCATTGTATATACCGGGGATAAACTGCCTGAAAATCTGGCCGGTTGCGAGGTTGTGGATTGTTCGGGCCAGTGGCTGGTGCCCGGGTATGTTGAACCGCATGTCCACCCTTTTCAACTATATAATCCCCAATCCTTTGCCCTTTATGCAGCCCAAACAGGGACGACAACATTGATTAACGATAATCTTATGCTCGTTTTATTGTCGGACAAAAAGAAAGCGTTTTCTCTCGTGCAAAGGTTCCGCCATTTCCCTGTCACAATGTATTGGTGGGCCCGATTCGACGGACAGACGGAACTTGCAAATGAAGAAATGATTTTTTCACATGAGAGCGTGAAATCGTGGCTTGAACATGATGCTGTGCTGCAGGGAGGGGAATTGACGGGCTGGCCGAAATTGGCGGACGGCGATGACTTGATTCTTCACTGGATCCAGGAAGCAAAACGGATGAGAAAGAAAATTGAAGGGCATTTTCCAGGTGCATCGGAAAAAACATTGGCAAAAATGATGCTGTTTGGGGCAGACTGTGACCATGAAGCAATGACGGGAAAAGAAGTGTTGAACCGGCTGATGCAGGGTTACACGATATCTCTGCGTTATTCATCGATCCGCCCCGACCTGCCTGCTTTGCTGGACGAAATAAAAACGCTCGGCATTGACCAGTATGATCAAATGTTTTTTACAAGCGATGGAAGCTCGCCGGCTTTTTACGAGCAGGGCGTGCTTGACAGAATGATCAAAATCGCGATGAAACACGGGGTTCCGCCGGTTGACGCGTATTTGATGGCAAGCTACAATGTGGCCCGCTATTATAATATCCAGCATTTGCACGGTATGATTGCCACGGGCAGAGTGGCGAGCATCAATTTTCTCGAAAGTGAAACGAATCCGGTACCTGTCTCTGTCCTGTCTAAAGGGATATGGATGAAAAAAGACGGGAAAGCAGTAGAACAGGAGGAACCGATCGATTGGGAATCGTTTGGCCATGGCCCGCTCCAGCTAGAATGGGATCTTGAGTATGATGATTTGCAATTCTCCATGCCGTTCGGGATTGAGATGTCCAACAGCGTCATTACGAAGCCGTACTCGATTACGTACGACGTTTCATACGATGTGCTGCCTGACGATTACGAAGATAATTTTTTGATGCTGATGGATAAAAAGGGAAAATGGCGCATCAACACATTAATCAAAGGGTTTGCAAAAGGCCTGATGGGGCTGGCGTCATCCTACTCGTCCACAGGGGATATTTTATGCATCGGCAAATCTAAAAGCGACATGATGCTGGCCTTTAAACGGATGAAAGAACTGGGCGGCGGCATCGTAATTGCGGAAAAGGGGGAGATCGTCCATGAAATCCCGCTCCCGGTCGGCGGAATCATGTCGGATCAAAATATGGAAGATTTAATCGGGCAAATGAAAAAGTTCGCTGAAGTCCTGAAGAAGCGCGGTTACCATTATGATGACCCGATGTATTCTTTGCTCTTTTTATGCGCAACCCACTTGCCTTACATCCGGATTACTTCAAAAGGAATGTACGATGTCATGAAGAAAACAATACTCTTTCCAACTATAATGCGTTAAAATAATAAAGTATCAACTATTCAATATTTAAGAGCGGGAGAAATGGGCAGCGCGGTTCTGCTGGTTATCTTTTTCCCGCTTGAAAAAAGGGAGATGGTACTTTCGAAAAAGGGAATGCATTCATTTTGCCGCAGGACCAGACCCTGCGCCACAGCCGGCCCATCTTAAAAAGCGGGGGTTTTTTGGAGTTTAGAAAGAGCGATTGGAGTTGCAAGGATGAAAAAGAAAAATTTGATATGGATGCTTGTGCTCTTGTTTGTCCTATCGGCTTGCGGCCGCCAAAACAGTACCGGCACACAGCAGGAGGAAAACGGAACAGGCGCTAAATCTTTGCAGGCGACGGAAAAGAGATGGACGGAACCATTAACGGGCCTTAAGACAAGCAGTAAACCCGATAGGCGTGCTGTTGCCGTCATGGTGAACAACCATCCCCTTGCACGCACGCAATCGGGGCTGTGTTCGGCCGATATTGTTTACGAAGCACTTGCGGAAGGGAATATTACCAGGTTCGTTGCTATTTTTGAGAGTGATATGCCGTCCAACATCGGCCCTATCAGAAGCGCCAGGCCATATTTTATTAAACTGGCGAAAGGTTACAACGCTTTATATATTGCACACGGCTACAGCCCGGGGGCGAAAAAACTACTCGATTCGGGTTATGTCGATGAGCTGAACGGCATGCAGTATGACGGCACCCTGTTTTACCGCTCATCTGCAAGAAAAGCGCCGCATAATTCCTACATCACTTATAAAAATATTTTAAAAGGCGCCAAAGAAAAAGGCTATGTGATGGACAATGCACCGTCTCCGCTACCTTTTATGACGGAAAAAGAAGTGAAAAACATCTCGGGGATTTCAGCCGGCAAAATCAGCATCCGTTATTCAAACCAAAGCAATTTAAACGCCGAGTACCGTTATGATGCGGAAAAACAAAGGTATACCCGTTACTCAGGCGGCGTGCAGACAGTGGATGCGAACAACAATCAGCCGGTTTTGATCGATAATTTATTTATAGTGGCCGCTAAGCACAAACTGATCGACAGTTACGGGCGCAGGGATATTGATTTAACATCCGGCGGCAAAGCGTATTTGATCCAGAAAGGGAAGCTACAGGAAGTCGAATGGGAAAACGACAATGGCAGGATCCTACCGTATAAAGACGGTGAGCCGATCAAATTGGTACCGGGAAAAACGTGGATTAATATTGTCCAGAGCCTGGGCAGTGTGACGGTATCCGATTAAACGCAAAATGAATGGCCAGCCGGCCGGGTTGCGCCGGAAAGCAATGGAGCAAAGGAGAATGTAAAGGTTTATGCAAATTGATAAATTACGCGGAAGAGCGCTTGACCAATTGTTTGAAGCGATTTTGTCGCTTGAAACCATAGAAGAGTGCTATCGCTTTTTTGATGATTTGTGCACCGTCAATGAAATACAGGCAATGACGCAGCGCTTGGAAGTGGCGAGAATGCTGCGTAACGATAAAACGTACCATGCCATTGAGACCGAAACAGGCGCTAGCACGGCCACCATTTCACGCGTCAAACGCTGCCTCAATTACGGCAACGATTCATATCAAATGGTCCTCGACCGCATCGAAAAAAAGCACAAACAGGATAACAATGCGGAAGAAAACGAAACAGAAGAATAACAGCTGAAAAAAGCTCTCTTCATTTTGAAGCAGAGCTTTTTTCACGCAAAAAAAAACAGGCGAACATCCGCCTGTTTCAAAATATTAGAATTGAAAGTGAACACAAGATTAGGGTGGTTAGGAGTATAGCAATTATAATACCCGTGGTTCTGCTTCATAGTTTGGTTTTGCACTAAGAGCAAGTGCCGTCGGGGATTTTACAACTAGTACCCGTGGTTCTGCTTCATAAGCAACTTTTTTAGTGTGTAATGCTGTGCTCTCCAATTTAACAAAAGAAGAAGCAAACAAAACAGATACAATACCAAAAATTACAAAGTATTTTTTCATTTAAACTACCTTCCTTTCAAATTTCTATGATTTTGTTATATGATTCTATTGCTACTTTAAAATAGATCGTGGCAAGTTTATATTTGTGATTTTCTACATAAAAGTCCCCAAGCATTTCAGTATATGTTGTCAAGCGTGCATAATCTTTTTGTTGTTTTAAAATAGGAATAAAATCTAACAATGTTTTCTCAAATTCTTCATATTCTTCGTTAAGCAGGAACTTATATACCGTAAGCTCATAATAGAATATAAGATAGTTATCTTTTCCGATTTTATCCAACCAACCAAGTCCCTGCATGACCTTTCCCAATGCTTTTTCATAATGTGAGCTTTTGTAATATTCCTCAATAATTGAGATAAGGGCAAGCAGACGAACTTCAAAATGAGAAGTTTCTTCTTTTATTATTTCTGCATAATGGGAAATTGCTTCTTCTCTGTTATTTTGGACGGAGTGTAAATGCCCTAAATTTTGATGCACTAATCGAATAAGATCTTTCCTTTTGGTAAGTTCTGCTAATTTTTGCGCCAACTGATAGTTTTGAATTGCCTTATCATATTGACGAATTCTTCGAGATGAAATTCCAAGGATAATGTGGCATTCGGCACATCTTTCAAAATGATAGTTTTGCTTATAATATTCAAGAGCTTTAGCAGCATAATTTTGCGCTTCTGAGGTTAACCTCAACTTGCTGCATGTAACAGATAAAGTATAGGAAAGGTCGGCTTTTTCTTCTTCTGATATATTTGTTTGGATACTAATGTTGTCTGCAAGTGTATAATATTGAAGCGCATTTTGCTGTTGATTAATCATAGAATAATAGTTTCCATTAAATTTCAGCCAGTAATATTTTTGTATTGGATTGAAAGTTGAACTGATTTCTCTAAGTTTATCTATTTGTTGTTTAGCCAGATCATAAGCTTCGATTTTCAAATAATACCGGACCAGATGGATTTTCCATAAAACCGAAAGTTCCATATCCTGCATATTCTCTGCAATTGGAAAGATTTCTTCATAAGTTTTTTTGATTAAATCCGTATCCTTTGATGTAAGCAGCAAATGAAACCAGTCTTCACATTTCTTCTTAATGTTTGCATCTGCCTGGCTGGTTAAGTCAATTCCAAGGCGTGCGCTTAAAAGTTTGATGACATCTTCATGCGGTTCAATTTTTCCATTCTCGATTTTCGATAAATAAGAAGTGGAAATGATCCCGTCTGCCAATTCTTCCTGTGTCAAATTTTGCTGTATGCGGTGCAGCTTGATGATGGATCCCACGTTCATGTAGATCACCCGGGCTCATGCGTTTTACTTTTATTATACTAAATTGAATAAAAGTCTGATAGTTTGTTCCGGGAGAATGGGTATCCGAAATCTGGATGTACTTTTCCGGCTACCGTTTCTTTTCGTTTCTTTCCTTCAGAAACAAGTCCAATTTCTGAATGAGCGCGTCGATGTCTTTCTTCGTGATCTTCATTAACATCATCTGATCATCCATATCATCCAGCCCCCCTTGGAAAATTTAATAGAATTCTCATATTTTTATATTATCATGATTTTGCACGGACGGACTTGGGAAAGTAAGCGCGGTATTTGACAGTAATAGCAAAAATTCTTTCCGGTTTTCCTTTTTGAAAAGTGCGAAGCGTGCCGGCAAAAGCCGATTGCTGTTATATTTTTCCTAGCCGAGGAAAAGCTTTTTTGCGCAAGCCTGCAAATGCTATAATGGGCTATGATGGATGAAGAATGGAGGATTTCCGGTTTATGTACGATGTGCGCGAATGGCGGCATGCCTTCAAATTGGATCCGAACAAGGAAATTTCGGACAACGACTTGGAAAAAATTTGCGAGTCTGGGACCGATGCAATCATCATCGGCGGGACGGACGGCGTGACGCTCGACAATACGCTCCAACTGATGTCAAGGGTAAGGAGATACGCAGTGCCGTGCTGCCTGGAAGTGTCGAACTTGGACACGATCACGCCCGGCTATGATCTGTACTTAATTCCAACAGTCTTAAACAGCAGAAGTACGACATGGATCACCGGTGTCCACCATCAGGCTGTAAAAGAATACGGCGAGCTGATGGACTGGAACGAGATCTTTATGGAAGGCTACTGTATTTTAAATCCTGACTGCAAAGCAGCCCGGGCGGCGGAAGCAGATACCCGCCTTGATGATGAAGATGTCATCGCTTATGCGAGGATGGCTGAGCATATGTTCAAGCTTCCGGTTTTTTATTTGGAATACAGCGGATTATACGGGGATAAAAATCTTGTTGAAAAAGTCAAAAACGTGCTTGAAAAGGCAACTTTGTTTTACGGCGGCGGCATCCGCACAGCACAGCAGGCAGCGGAAATGGCGCAGGTTGCGGATGTGGTTGTTGTCGGCAATGTTGTCTATGAAAATATCCAGGAGGCCGTAAAAACGGTCCAAGTTGTGAAGCTAACGGAATTGTGATAAAATAGGAACAAATGTTCTTTTGTGGTGGTGAAACTATGCAATTTTTAACTGACCGCCTTCTGAACGGACTGAACCCGCAGCAGAAAGAAGCGGTCAAAACAACTGAAGGCCCGCTTTTGATTCTCGCCGGGGCGGGAAGCGGCAAAACGAGGGTGCTGACCCACCGCGTCGCTTATTTAATGGTGGAAAAAGGCGTCAACCCGTATAATATTTTGGCAATTACATTTACGAACAAAGCCGCGCGCGAAATGAAGGAAAGGATTGCCGGCATTATGGGGGGCGCCGCCGAGGAAGTATGGATTTCTACTTTCCACTCGATGTGCGTGCGCATTTTAAGAAGGGACATCGATCGGATCGGTTTTAACCGCAATTTTACGATTCTTGATTCAACCGACCAATTATCGGTCATCAAGAATATTTTAAAAGAAAAGAATCTCGATCCGAAAAAATTTGATCCGCGTGCGATTCTCGGGAAAATCAGCAGCGCAAAAAATGATCTCATCGATTACGAACAGTACGCAAAGCATGCCGGCGACTTTTTTGACCAGGTCGTAAGCGATGTGTATGAAGCTTACCAAAAACGGCTGAGGAAAAACCAGTCGCTTGATTTCGACGATCTCATCATGATGACGATCCAATTATTTAAGCGCGTCCCGGAAGTCCTCGAATACTACCAAAGAAAATTCCAATACATTCACGTTGATGAATATCAGGATACCAATAAATCCCAGTACACACTTGTAAAACTTCTGGCGTCGCGGTTCCAGAATATTTGCGTTGTCGGGGATAATGACCAGTCGATCTACCGGTGGCGCGGCGCGGATATCATGAATATTTTATCGTTTGAAAAAGACTATCCGAACGCGAAAGTTATTTTGCTTGAACAAAATTACCGCTCCACAAAGAAAATTTTGCAGGCCGCCAATAAAGTGATAGAAAACAACGCAAACCGGAAAAAGAAAAACTTATGGACGGAAAACGAAGAAGGGCAAAATATTGTCTATTACCGGGCGGACAGCGAACAGGCGGAAGCACAGTTTGTCGCCGGAAAAATTAAGGAACTGACGGCGTCCGGAAAACGCAAATACTCCGACATTGCCGTCCTGTACCGCACGAACGCCCAGTCCCGCGTCGTCGAAGAAGTGTTCATGAAATCCAACATCGAATACAATATCGTCGGCGGCATCCGGTTCTATGACCGGAAAGAAATCAAAGATATTTTGGCCTATTTGCGGCTGATTGCCAACCCTGATGATGATATCAGCCTGCTTCGAATTATCAATGTGCCGAAACGCGGCATCGGCTCAACTTCGATGGATAAAATTGCGCGCTATGCAGCGGACCAGGATATTTCTTTATTTGCCGCCCTTCAGGATACTGATTTTATTGGCCTCAGCCCGAAAATCGCCAAATCCGCCCGAGAATTTTACGAGTTTATCCGCAATTTCAACCGGATGCAGGAATATCTGTCCGTCACTGAACTCGTGGAAGAACTGCTGGAGAAGTCAGGATACCGCGAAGCGCTCAAACTGGAAAAATCGATTGAAGCCGAAAGCCGGCTTGAAAATATCGATGAATTTATTTCGGTTGCGCAGGAATTTGAGAAAAATAATGATGATAAAAGTTTAATCTCCTTTTTGACCGATTTAGCGCTCGTTGCCGATATTGACCGGCTGGATGAAGAAGATGTGCCGAAAGATGCTGTAGTGTTAATGACACTTCATGCGGCAAAAGGGCTTGAGTTTCCGGTCGTCTTTTTAATTGGAATGGAAGAAGGGGTCTTTCCGCACAGCCGTTCCCTGATGGATGAAGCGGAAATGGAAGAAGAAAGGCGTCTCATGTATGTCGGTGTAACGCGCGCCGAAGAAGAACTGTACCTTACGAATGCGCAGATGCGGACGCTGTACGGGCGGACAAATATCAATCCGGTTTCCCGGTTTATTAGTGAAATTCCGGAAGAATTAATTGACCAGGCCAACCGGGAGGAAGAAGACGGTCTTGATTTCCGTTCCCCTTCTTCACGAAGCAGCGAAAGAATGCAGCGGAGGCCGATGGTGCGTCCTGCCGCCCATCAAAAACAAGGGGCTGAGAAACTTTCCTGGAATGTGGGCGATAAAGCCGAACATAAAAAATGGGGAATTGGCACCATTGTCAGCGTCAAAGGAGAAGGAAAATCGCTCGAACTCGATATTGCATTCCCGAGCCCTGTCGGCATTAAAAGGCTTTTGGCAGAATTTGCGCCGATCACAAAAGTAGAATAGAATAAGTCTAGCCAACGAACGGGAAAAGCTGGCGGCCCCACACCGCCAGCATCCTGATGGAAAGGATTGTTGCACATGGATTATAATGCGGCAGCCAATCGGGTGATCGAACTGCGCAAATTGCTCAACCAATACAGCTACGATTATTACGTCCTTGACCGTCCGACTGTCCCGGATTCAGAATATGATAAGCTTTTGCGTGAGCTGCAGGAAATCGAAAATACATATCCGGATTTGATTACGCCGGATTCGCCAACGCAAAGGGTCGGAGGAGAACCTTTGTCCGGGTTTGCCAAAGTGGTCCATGACATCCCAATGCTGAGCCTGGCAAATGCCTTCAACGAAGCCGATTTGCGGGATTTCGACCGCAGGGTCAGGGAGGCTGTAGGGGATTCGTACGAATATGTCTGCGAACTGAAAATAGACGGGCTGGCCATCTCCCTTAAATATGAAGATGGTTTGTTTGTGCAAGGATCAACAAGGGGGGACGGCACGATAGGCGAAGACATCACGGCCAACCTCAGAACCGTCCGCTCCATTCCACTCCGGCTGAATGAACCGGTCACGATTGAAGCACGCGGCGAATGCTATATGCCGAAAAAATCTTTTGAGGCATTGAACCGTATCAAGGAAGAGAACGGTGAAGAACCTTTTGCCAACCCACGGAATGCGGCAGCCGGATCGCTGCGCCAGCTCGACCCGAAAATTGCGGCATCGAGAAACCTTGATACGTTTATGTATGCGATCGGCGATACAAACGGTTTGAATATTCTGACCCATAGTGAAGGGCTTGATTTTCTTGAGAGGCTCG
The DNA here is from genome assembly GCF_008974185.1 of Weizmannia acidilactici. Lineage (GTDB taxonomy): Bacteria > Bacillota > Bacilli > Bacillales > Bacillaceae_C > Weizmannia > Weizmannia acidilactici. Next base: position 13,355 of record NZ_BKZP01000030.1, on the reverse strand, counting down.
GTCTGAAGGTGAACAAAGAACGAAGGAAATGCCGGGATATAGGGGAAGTGCTGCAATATATCGCAGAATGGACGGAAAAACGTCCGAACCTTCCTTATGAAATTGACGGCATCGTCATAAAAGTGAACAATTACGCCCAGCAGGCCGTCCTCGGTACGACGGTCAAAAGCCCGCGGTGGGCAATTGCTTTCAAGTTCCCTGCCGAAGAAGTCGTAACGAAATTAACCGGCATTGAAGTGAAGGTGGGACGCACCGGTGTTGTCACGCCGACAGCGATTCTGGAACCGGTGCGTGTGGCGGGTACGACCGTCCAGCGGGCAACGTTGCATAATGAAGATTTAATCCGTGAAAAAGATATCCGCATCGGCGACTATGTCGTTGTGAAAAAAGCGGGCGACATCATTCCGGAAGTGGTTCGCCCAATCGTGGAGCGGAGAAACGGAAACGAGCAGGAATTTTTTATGCCGACACATTGCCCGGACTGTGGCAGCGAACTTGTCCGGTTAGAGGATGAAGTGGCGCTCCGCTGCATCAATCCGAATTGCCCGGCGCAAATTCGTGAAGGGCTAATTCATTTCGTGTCAAGGGATGCGATGAATATCGAAGGACTCGGCGAAAAAGTCATCAGCCAGCTGTTCCGGCATGAACTGATCCACGATGTGGCGGATATTTATCGGCTGAAAAAAGAAGAGCTATTACAACTGGAAAGAATGGGGGAAAAATCGGTTTCCAATCTGCTGGCCGCGATCGAAGCTTCGAAAGACAATTCGTTGGAAAAACTGCTTTTCGGGCTTGGCATCCGCCATGTCGGCGCTAAAGCCGCCAAAATATTGGCGCAGCAGTTTGGAACGATGGAACGCTTGTCCGGAGCGACGCGTGAAGAACTGGAAGCCATACCGGATATCGGCGAAAAAATGGCTGATTCCATTGCCGCTTATTTTGAAAACGAAGAAGCCGAAGCTTTAATCCGTGAATTGAAAGAGTTAGGCGTCAATATGGCATATAAAGGCCCCAAACCGGCCGATGCGGATCAGCTGGAATCGCCTTTTGCCGGCAAAACGGTGGTGCTGACCGGGAAACTGTCGCAAATGACACGTAATGAGGCAAAAGAAAAGCTCGAAGCGCTCGGGGCAAGCGTTACGGGCAGCGTCAGCAAAAAAACCGATCTTGTCATTGCCGGCGAGGATGCAGGCTCCAAGCTTACAAAGGCAGAACAGCTCGGCATTGAAATTTGGGATGAAGCGTCGTTTTTGGAACATCTCAAATCATAAGCAAGGGAAAGCGAGAAATGAAAAGGTGGAACAGGCAGTATGAAAAAATGGTATCCCCTCATATTATCTATGGTTTTACTGGCGGGCTGTACGCCAAAATTCGGTTCAGATGACAAAGTCGTCCAGAAAAGCAACAATAAAAAAGAAACATCCATCGTGACGAGTTACCAGATTTCAGACCAATATTATAAAAACATTTACCCGTACAAAACGAGCAAATCAAGGGGGCTGGTCGTCAGCAATTTAAACACTTCTTATGATATTGAAGAGTTTGAGACCGGCCTGATGCGGGTGGCACAGCATAATTATTCCCCTGATGACTATCTGTTCCAGGAAGGGCAGTATCTTTCCTCGGATACAATTACAAAATGGCTGAACCGCAAATATACAAAAAGCCAGCTGAAAAAGAACGGTTTGAAGGAAAAAGACAATGTCGGGCTGAATCCGATGAACGATGGAAAGGGTTCGGTCCAGCAGCAAAATGAGAAAAATCCGATTTATCTTGCGCAAATATTGGAACAGGATTATTTGACGCAAGACAGCAAAGGCAACGTAAAGCTGTCGGGCGTTGCGATCGGGCTTGCGCTGAATTCTGTTTATTATTACCAGAAACAGAAATATGGCGCGACCTATGAGGTGAAAATCCCGCAGAGCACGTTAAACACAAAAGGGAAGCAGATTGCCCAGGAAGTTGTGCAGCGCTTGCGCAATATGAAGGCTTTGAAAAATGTCCCAATTATCATTGCACTTTATAAACAGCAAAGCAAAGATTCGGTCATTCCGGGGAATTATTTTGCTTACGCAACGGTTCCGGCAAACAGCACGACTGTTAATGACTGGAAAAATATTAATGAAAAATATTATTTGTTCCCTTCAAACAGCGCCACAAATGCGCATCGCGATGACGAGAAAACATTCGAGAATTTCAAAACGGACATCGAGGATTATTTTCCAAACTATACCGGCTGCATCGGCAGGGCGAGATACAGCAACGGGCAGCTTGTTGATTTAAGTATTGATATTCCTATCCAGTTTTACGGACAGGCGGAAGTCATTGCCTTTACGCAGTATGTGGCCGGGCTTGTCGTGAAAACATTCCCGGATTACGTCAACCTGCAAGTGAGCATCACGGCCAACAACGAACCAAAAGCGCTGATTGTCCGCGAATCGAAAGCAAAAGACCCGACCATCCATATTTATAACTAAAAAAGTGGCTGTCCCAAATTAAAACAAGAAATCCCGTCTAGAAAACAATTTCTCGACGGGATTTTTCCATTTTGGGGACCTTTTTTCAAAGGAGGCTGATCTTTCCTCCTGTTTCACGTAGGTTTAGGAAATCTCCAAAGACCGTATGAGCTAAATTTTCCCGTAGGATCGGCCCTTAGGAGCTATATCAAGACCGTTAGAGTAAATCTTCTCCGTAGAAATGGTCGTGAGGAGCTATATCAAAACCATAAGCGTAAATTTGCCCCGTAGAAACGGCCTTTAGGAACTTTATAAGGTACGTGCTACCAAGATTTTCGACTTAAAATAAGTTTGCTCAAACTGTTAGTGAACGGGCTTTTGGAACAGCTCCTTTTTAGTATGGCATAATTTTTAAAAAGGAAAACATTTTTTAAAAAATTTTATAAAAAAAGCTACCATTTTTATTTGTTCTGTTATATAATAAAAACACGTTAAGGATACTGTATTATAACAAAAGAAAGGGAGTGAGTGAATGGAGACCAAAGCACCAGGTATTACCGTAACGGGATCCATCCATGAGGGTTATGATGAAATATTAACCCCGGAAGCGCTGCAGTTTTTGGAACAGCTGGAGCGACATTTCGGAGGCAGGCGGCGTGAACTTTTGGAATACAGGAAACAGCGGGAGGAAGAAATCAAATCCGGAAAGCTGCCGCATTTTCTCAAAGAAACTGCTGCAATCCGCGAAGCCGATTGGACCATTGCACCGCTGCCTGAGGATTTGCAGGACAGGCGTGTCGAGATTACAGGGCCGGTCGACCGGAAAATGATCATCAATGCCTTGAATTCAGGCGCGAAAATGTTTATGGCCTGTTTTGAAGATGCAACATCCCCAACATGGGAAAACATCATCGGTGGCCAGATCAATCTACGGGATGCCGTCAATAGAACCATTATTTACACCGCCCCGAACGGGAAAGAATACAAGCTCAACGAAGAAACCGCTGTCTTAATTGTAAGGCCGCGCGGGTGGCATTTGGAAGAGAAACATATATTGGTAGACGGCAAACCGATGTCTGGCAGTTTAGTAGATTTTGGGCTTTACTTCTTTCATAATACCCGCAGGCTCCTGGAAAACGGCACGGGCCCGTACTTTTACCTTCCGAAAATGGAAAGCCATTTAGAAGCTCGCCTTTGGAACGATGTATTTGTCTTTGCGCAGAAATACATCGGCATCCCGAAAGGCACGATTAAAGCGACTGTTCTGATTGAAACGATCATGGCCGCGTTTGAAATGGATGAAATTTTATACGAGCTGAAAGAACATTCGGCCGGCCTCAACTGCGGACGCTGGGATTATATTTTCAGCTATATCAAAAAGCTGCGCCACCAGCCGCAGTTCATTACGCCTGACCGGTCTTTGGTCACGATGACGGTGCCGTTTATGCGGGCATATTCGCTTTTGACGATCCAAACATGCCACCGCAGGAACGCGCCGGCAATTGGGGGCATGGCTGCACAAATCCCGGTAAAAGATGACCCGGAAAAGAACGAAGAGGCGTTCCAAAAGGTCAGAGCGGATAAAGAGCGGGAAGCAAGGGACGGGCATGATGGCACATGGGTTGCACATCCGGGCCTCGTACCGGTCGCGATGGAAGCGTTCAACAAAGAAATGCCGCAGCCGAACCAAATTCACTCCGGCAAGCAGAAAGATCTCAAAGTGACAGCCGAAGACCTGCTGGCCGTTCCGGAAGGGGAAATTACGGAAAAAGGCATCCGCGAAAACATTTATGCGGGCATCCAGTACATTGAGTCATGGTTGAGGGGAAGGGGTGCTGTCCCGATCTCCAACTTAATGGAAGACGCGGCAACGGCCGAAATTTCGCGCACCCAGCTCTGGCATTGGATCCGCCATCCTAAAGGGGTGCTGTCTGACGGCAGGAAAGTGACATTTGAACTGTACGAACAGATCAAAGCGGAGGAACTGGAACGCATACAGCGCGAAACCGGCGAAGAATTTTTCCGCTCGGGACGTTTTGATGAAGCGGCCGAGTTATTCGATAAACTGATCAAAGAGGATCACTTTATTGAATTTTTAACATTGCCGGCATATAAATTGCTTGGCTGATAGCGCCATCCTGGCAGGGCAGAACAAAGGGAAAACGCGCAAGGCAAAATAGGCGGACAGTCCATTTTGCCGGTGTATTTACAATATATTGAAAAAATGGGAGGAATTTTCGATGGTAAATGAAAAAGCTCAGGAACTTCAGCGCAGCTGGGACAAAGATGAAAGGTGGCAGGGCGTTGTCCGCCCGTACTCTCCTGAGGATGTACTCAAACTAAGGGGTTCGGTGCAGATTGAATATACATTGGCACGCAGGGGAGCGGAAAAATTCTGGAACCTGCTGCATACGGAAGATTACATTCATGCTTTGGGAGCCTTAACAGGGAACCAGGCCGTCCAGCAGGTCAAGGCGGGATTAAAGGCGATTTATTTGAGCGGTTGGCAAGTCGCGGCTGATGCGAACTTGGCCGGGCAGATGTATCCGGACCAAAGTCTTTATCCGGCCAACAGCGTGCCGAGCGTTGTTAAACGCATCAACCAGGCACTGCAGCGCGCCGACCAGATCCACCATGCTGAAGGAGACGATCGTATCGATTGGTTTGCGCCGATTATTGCCGACGCGGAAGCCGGCTTTGGCGGTCCGTTAAATGTATTTGAACTCGTGAAAGCGATGATTGAAGCAGGCGCTGCGGCCGTCCATCTTGAAGACCAGCTTTCTTCCGAGAAAAAATGCGGCCATATGGGCGGCAAAGTGCTGCTACCGACACAAACGGCCGTCCGACATTTGATTGCGGCCCGCCTCGCTGCAGACGTAATGGGCGTGCCGACAGTTATCATTGGCCGCACGGACGCCAATGCCGCAAGCTTGATTACAAGCGATGTCGACCCTTATGACGCGCCGTTTATTACCAAAGAACGGACGCCGGAAGGATTTTACCGCACAAGGTCAGGTATTGACCAGGCAATTGCCCGCGGCCTTGCTTATGCGCCGTATGCGGATCTCATCTGGTGTGAAACGAGCGAACCAAATGTGGAAGAAGCGCGCCGGTTTGCGGAAGCCATTCACGAAAAATTCCCTGGCAAACTGCTCGCTTACAACTGCTCGCCTTCTTTCAACTGGAAAAAGAAACTTGATGAAAAAACGATCGCCAATTTCCAACAAGAACTTGCGCGCATGGGGTACAAATTCCAATTCGTTACGCTTGCAGGCTTCCACGCTTTGAACCACAGCATGTTCGAGCTTGCCCGCAATTACCGCGACCGCGGCATGGCGGCATACTCCGAACTGCAGCAGGCTGAATTTGCAAATGAACCATACGGCTACACGGCAACGCGCCATCAACGCGAAGTCGGCGCCGGATATTTTGACGAAGTATCAATGGTCATCACAGGGGGGACATCTACAACAACCGCGCTCGCAGGTTCCACCGAACAGGAGCAATTTACACATTAATAAAAAAGGGGCTGTCCCAAAGTCGGTAGATTGACGTAGGGGCACCCCCTTTTTTTATGTAAGGTAATGTTATCTGAGAATGTTGATGATCACGAAAAATTCACTCGCTTTCCGCACGCGTTGCCCCTCGCTCGTTCCTTATCACGAGGGGTCTCTTCTTGCTTGCTTTTCCCGCAGGTGTCTCGTAAATTTCGCGATCATCAACGCGTGATAAACGAAGAAAGTGCAAAAAACAACCGCCTTTTCCATTATAATGTAAGTGACTAGCAAACATTGAATGGAGGCGGTTTTTTTGAGCAACTATTCAGCTACTTTTATTGATTATAGCATGGGACAACTCATTCTTCCAAAGGATTTTAGCGACATGATTACAAAAGACCACGTGGCCCGTGTCGTCAAATCTACGCTTGGAGAAAAAAAGGGGTAGAAAGCGTGTTCGGTCATATCAAAGGCAATCGGTCGTTCCGCAGATTTTCATTGCGGGGGCTGGCCAAGATAAACATCGAATTCGGGCTGGTCGCCATCGTCCACAGCCTTCTGAAACAGGCGGAAAAGAACCGCTTGCTTCAGAAATAAGATCCGAAAAATGAGAAAACCTGTCGAGAAAGATGAATTTCTCAACGGGTTTTCTTGCTGTTTAAAAAGAGCTTTTGAGACAGTCCCTTTTTTGGGATCTGTTGCACCCCCCTTGCTTCATGGCAAGCTTTTCTGCTATGATCAATAGTATTGCAGGGTTCGATTTATGACGGAGGTGAAAGGATATGCCTGATATTTCGAAAGAGCAGGTAAAACACGTTGCCAACTTGGCGCGCCTTGAGATGAGCGAGGTAGAAGTCGAAAAATTCACGAAACAACTGGGAGACATTATTCATTTTGCAGAGTCTTTGAATGAACTCGATACAACCGGGGTTCCGCCGACCACGCATGTGCTCGAAATCCGCAATGTGATGCGCGAAGATGTGGTGGAAGAAGGATTGCCGCGGGATCTTGTGTTGAAAAATGCGCCGGATACCCAGGACGGGCAGATCCGCGTGCCGACAATCGTAGAATAAGGAGGGGAAAGCATGTCTTTGTTTGATCATAAAATTTCGGAACTCCATGAGTTTTTACATAATAAGGAAGTTAAAGTCAGCGAGCTTGTCGACGAAGCCTACAAGCACATTGCAGAAACAGACGGCAAAGTGAAGGCGTTTTTAACATTGGATGAAGAAAGGGCGCGAAAGGCCGCACAGGAAATGGACGATAAAATCGGCACCCCGGAATCCGAAAATGTGTTGTTCGGCATGCCGATCGGGATTAAAGATAATATTGTGACAAAAGATTTGCGGACAACCTGTGCCAGCAAAATCCTTGAAAACTTCGACCCGATTTACGATGCCACGGTAATGGAAAAATTACATAAGCAAAATACGATTACAATCGGAAAATTGAACATGGACGAGTTTGCAATGGGATCGTCAACGGAAAATTCTGCATTCCAAATCACCCATAATCCGTGGAATTTGGATACGGTGCCGGGCGGTTCTTCAGGCGGTTCGGCCGCAGCCGTCGCAGCAGGGGAAGTGCCGTTTGCGCTTGGTTCTGATACGGGCGGTTCGATCCGCCAGCCGGCAGCATTCTGCGGGGTCGTCGGGATGAAACCGACATACGGCCGCGTGTCCCGTTTCGGACTTGTTGCTTTTGCATCTTCTTTGGACCAGATCGGGCCGATCACCCGTACGGTAGAAGACAATGCTTATCTTTTACAGGCTATTGCCGGGCTCGACCCGCATGACTCGACGTCGGCCGATGTGGAAGTGCCGAACTATGTAGAGGCGCTGACCGGAGATGTAAAAGGCTTGAAAATCGCTGTGCCGAAAGAATATTTGGGCGAAGGGGTCGGCGAAGAAGCGCGCCAGGCTGTCCTTGATGCGTTGAAATTGCTGGAAAAACTCGGTGCCGCTTGGGAAGAAGTATCGCTGCCGCATTCGAAATACGGCGTTGCAACCTACTATCTGCTGGCATCATCCGAAGCTTCTTCCAACCTAGCCCGTTTTGACGGCGTCCGATACGGCTACCGCTCGCCGAACGCAACCAATCTGGAAGAACTGTATAAAAAAACCCGTTCGGAAGGTTTCGGGGATGAAGTGAAACGCCGGATTATGCTCGGAACGTTTGCACTGAGCGCGGGCTACTATGATGCTTATTACAAAAAAGCCCAGCAGGTCCGCACATTGATCAAAAAAGATTTTGACGAAGTACTGGAAAAATATGATGTCATCATCGGGCCTACTACCCCGACGCCGGCATTCAAAATCGGGGAAAAAATTGAAGACCCGTTGACAATGTACGCCAACGATATTTTAACGATTCCGGTCAACCTTGCCGGTGTGCCGGGCATTTCTATTCCATGCGGATTTGTGGACGGACTGCCTTTAGGGCTGCAGATCATCGGGAAGCACTTTGACGAAAGCACTGTGTACCGCGTTGCCCACGCGTTTGAACAGGCAACTGATTTCCATAAACAAAAACCGCAATTGTAAGGGGTGAAAAAGATGAACTTTGAAACAGTGATCGGGCTTGAAGTGCACGTTGAGTTAAAAACGGATACAAAAATTTTCTCGCCAGCGCCTGCGCATTTCGGTGCAGAACCAAATACGAACACGAACGTGATCGACCTCGGCTATCCCGGCGTGCTCCCGGTTTTAAACAAAAAGGTTGTCGACTATGCCATGAAGGCGGCAATGGCGCTAAACTGCGAAATCGCGACCGAAACGAAATTCGACCGGAAAAACTATTTTTACCCGGACAATCCGAAAGCATACCAAATTTCCCAATTCGATAAGCCGATCGGGAAAAACGGCTGGATTGAGATCGAAGTCGACGGTGTGAAGAAAAAAATCGGCATTACCCGCATTCACATGGAAGAGGATGCCGGCAAACTGTCGCACGCAGCGAGTGAAGGGTATTCGCTTGTCGACTTGAACCGGCAGGGGACGCCGCTGATTGAAATTGTATCGGAACCGGACATCCGCTCCCCTGAAGAAGCGTATGCTTACCTTGAAAAACTAAAATCGATCATTCAATACACCGGCGTTTCCGACTGCAAAATGGAAGAAGGTTCGCTCCGCTGCGATGCCAATATTTCGATCAGGCCGGTTGGGCAAAAAGAATTCGGCACGAAAACCGAGCTGAAAAACTTAAACTCGTTCAACTTTGTGCGCAAAGGACTCGCATATGAACAGGAACGTCAGAAACAAGTATTATTATCAGGAGGCGTGATCGAGCAGGAAACCCGGCGTTTTGACGAAGCAACCGGGAAAACGATTTTGATGCGTGTAAAAGAAGGTTCGGACGATTACCGTTACTTCCCGGAACCGGATCTTGTTGATTTGTACATCGATGATGAATGGAAAGAGCGGGTGCGCGCTGAAATCCCGGAACTTCCTGACGAGCGGAAAAAACGCTACACTGAAGCCCTCGGGCTGCCTGCCTATGATGCAATGGTGCTGACGCTGACAAAAGAAATGTCCGACTTCTTTGAAGCGACGATTGCCGCCGACGCTGATCCGAAGCAGGCATCAAACTGGCTGATGGGCGAAGTGTCCGCATATTTGAACTCGGCCCAAAAAGAACTGCATGAAATTGCGTTGACGCCGGAAAGCCTTGCCGGGATGATCAAGCTGATCGAAAACGGCACGCTCTCTTCGAAAATGGCAAAGAAAGTGTTCCGCGAGCTTGTGGAAAAAGGCGGCGATCCGGAAAAAATCGTTAAGGAAAAAGGGCTTGTGCAAATTTCTGATGAAGGCGAGCTGTTAAAGATTGTAACCGAAGTGCTGGATAAAAACGAGCAATCGATTATCGACTTTAAAAACGGAAAAGACCGTGCACTCGGTTTCCTTGTCGGGCAGGTTATGAAAGCGACAAAAGGGCAGGCCAACCCGCCGATCGTCAACAAATTGCTAATCCAGGAAATCAATAAACGCTGACCTCGTATTAAGCGGCGGGCATAGTGCCTTGCCGCTTTTTTTGGCTGTTCAATTTTATTGCCAATGATCGCGAATTTCCGAGACGCCTGCGGGATATTCAGGCCCTCGTGCCGAGGTACAGGCGGGGATGCCCGCGCGGATTTCGCGATCATCAATATTGGCCACGAACATAGCCTGTTGTTTAACAAAGTAAAAACCGGGTAAATAAAGAAAAGATCAAATAGAAAACGGGGGGCAGCAAACAATGTATGATGGCATTTTTGAGCTGACATCCACGTGTGCATATTGTCTGAAAAAAGCCGGGAAAGAGATCGATGCCGTTTTTCCGGTATATGATTGGAAAACGAACAAGTTGCTCGGCTATTATTGCAAAGACCATTTTTTAAAAGTCAAAATCCAAAATTTGCTGGAAGAAGCAATCGAAAAACAAGTTGATCCGGTATATCCATAAAAAGAGCGGGCATTGTAGGCAATGCTTACCGTGGGCGGATAGGGGCAGGCCGGGTCGGCATTACCACTTATGTTGTGCCGGAAAATGCGTTGTGGGTTTTTGGGAAGAATGTCTCAGCGCATTACGAAAGGCGTGTTCGACCTTGAAGGCTTGGAAAAAAGAACAGTTAAACTCTATGCATTTTTGGATGAAGCGGCACATAAATACGGCTTTGACCGCAGCTGTTGTATTGCAATCGGTTACTCAAACGGTGCTAAAATGTTTTTCTATTATGGCAAAAAAACGTTTAAAGGTGCCATCTTCCATCACCTGATGGTCCCGCGTCTTTGTCATCCAATGTGTACATCAGCAGCATGCAGGTCACCTGGAGAATGTGTCCAATATATTCTCGATGTTTTTTTCTAGGTAAAAAGGGAAGACCTGCCTTTTTTGGGAAAACTGAAAAGCCGCAGCCTCCGCTCCCTTGTACTGACAGAGGACTGGTGCGGGGATGCGATGTTGAATATCCCGATTCTCTTAAAAAGCGCGGAAGTTGCAGGCATCTGCGTAAAAATGGTTTACCACGATGACGAACTGATGGACCAGTACTTAACAAATGGATCCCGCCCGATCCCGTTTTTTATTTTCCTTAATGAACGAGGCGAAGAAGCTGCTGTCTGGATCCCGCGTTCCCCCTCTCTCAAAAAATCGTCCCCCACATGCGACCAGCAAAAAAATGATCTCCAAATTGACGGAAATTTTTACAGGAGATACGATTCTCCAGGATAATGTTTATAATAGTATTAAAGAGACGTTAACAACAGTATTAGGGTGGATAAACTGCTCTTCGCCGTACGTATTTTGGCTTGGCTTTGTGGCTAAAAATGCCGGTTATCGCGAAAACCGCTTATCCAACAAATAAAAAGGGTTTTCCCGCCCGAAAAGCGAATGGAAACTGAAAGACTCATGAGGGGGGAGGATATGGAAGCGCAAGTGGATGCTTATCTTCACTATTTAAAGCTTGAACGGGAAAAACCCGCTTTAAATTATTTGCAGCGGCTGATCCAGCACCATCTTTCCTGCGTCCCTTACGAAACATTCAGCAAATTCCATTATTTCCAGGAGGGTACTTTCATCCCTTCGTTTGATACGTTTGTTACAAATTTATGGGAAAAAGGCTGGGGCGGCACGTGCTTTACGCTGAATATCAACTTTGCGCGGCTGCTAAGGGCGCTCGGGTTCAACTGCTCGCTTGTACGTGTCGTGCCCGGCCATGTGGCGCTCATGGTGCTCCTGAATGGAAGAAAGCTGTATGTGGATGTCGGATACGGTTCCCCGATCATGAAGCCAGTCGAAATCGAGGCAAAACGTCGCCACGTGCTCCATGGTTTTGGCGAGGAAATCATTTTTACGCAACTGGAGACTGGCCGTTTTGAAATCGACCGCCGCTCAAACGGGAAGTCTTTTGTGAAAAAAACGATTGAATGGATGCCGCTTTCGGAAGGCGATATCCGGGAAGACATTCGGACGTCATACATTGATGACAGCGCGAATCAAACGATGCGCAGGGTGACAGCGGTGCGCTTCAACGGCCGGGAGTGCTATTATTTGCGCGACCGATCGCTCAAAATCATGAACTACCGGAACATCCGTGAAGTACAGATGAAAGATTTCGAACGCTGGAAAGAAACAATTGGCGAAGTTTACCAAATTGGGGAAGACTCCGTGCTTGAAACCGTGCAGTTTTTAAACCAACGGGGAATCCATTTGTTTGGTTAACCGGCTTTGCAGCATGGAGGGGCCGGTTTTTTCGTCCAAATATCCGGCTTTCCCGGCAGGTGCTGGATTTTTTGTTCAAAAAGTTGTATGATAATTCGGTAGACATTTACAGTACGGTATTTTTATGCAGCATGAAAGGACAACTTCAGCGGACAGTTTCCGCCATTCGGACTTTTTTCGGCCTGTATGCGGAAACTGTCCGTTTGCTTGCAATACATAAATCTCATGTGTAAGAACATGTATAAGGATGATTGGAATGAAACGAGCGAGAATTATATACAATCCGACTTCCGGCCGTGAAGCTTTTAAGCGCCATCTTCCGGACGTTCTGCAAAAACTTGAAATGGCGGGGTATGAAACGTCCTGCCATGCGACAACAGGGGCGGGGGATGCCACTAAAGCGGCAAGAAAAGCGGTCGAACGCCGCTTTGACATTGTCGTGGCGGCCGGCGGGGACGGTACCATTAATGAAGTGGTCAACGGCCTCGCCGAGCAGGATTACCGGCCGAAACTCGGCGTCATCCCAATGGGCACAACAAACGACTTTGCCCGTGCCCTGCAGATTCCGCGGGATGTGGCCTCGGCGGTTGATATTATCGTAAAAGGGGATACGCTCCCCGTCGATATTGGCAAAATGAACGACAAATATTTTATCAATATCGGCGGCGGCGGGCGGCTTACCGAATTAACGTACGATGTTCCAAGCCGGTTAAAGACGATGCTCGGCCAGCTCGCTTATTATTTAAAAGGGATTGAAATGCTGCCATCGATCCGCGCAACGGAAATGACGATCGAATATGACGGTAAGCTGTTTGAAGGCGAGGCGATGATGTTTCTGATTGGCTTAACGAATTCCGTCGGCGGTTTTGAAAAACTTGCCCCGGATTCATCGGTCAATGACGGTCTGTTCACGTTAATGATCTTGAAAAAAACGAATCTGGCCGAATTCATCCGCATCGTAACCCTTGCTTTGCGCGGTGAGCATATCAACCATCCGAACTTGATCTACACATCCGCAAGCCGCGTCAAAGTCAAGTCGCCTGAGAAAGTTTTATTAAACCTGGACGGCGAATATGGCGGGGAAGCTCCGGCTGTATTCGAAAATCTGTACCGCCATCTCGAAGTTTTTGTGCCGATTGACAAAATCCGCCCGCAGGATAAAATCGACTAACAATACGATTGTTTTTACGGTAACCTGCCAATA
>NZ_BKZP01000029.1 GCF_008974185.1 Weizmannia acidilactici | reverse complement strand
TTTTTTGTGTAAAATTATGTAACATAAAATCCAAAAAGAAACGTTTTTCCTTTTTTCACGTAATGTAATATCACATCAAAAAATTGTCAATGAATGCCTGTTTTAAAACGATTCCTTCACCATACACTTTCCTTTCTTTTTGTAAGAGAAAGAGGGCATTTTTGCTGCAAACTGTAATCTAACAAAGAAATGAAAACGAAACCACAATAAATTTTGAAGTAATTAAAATATTTTTATTATTTTTTAGTTGAACGTACAAATAAATTTATATATATTTAGTCATATAGAAAGCAGGAGTTGCATTTTGATTGCAAATCGTAATGGGAAATGGGGGATTCGGATGTCGGATTGTATGGACGATATTGACCGCCAAATTATCCAGATTTTGATCCAAAATGGGAGAATTTCTTACACGAATTTGGCGAAAGAAGTGAATTTGTCACGGGTTGCCGTGCAGGCACGCATCAATACGCTTATTGAAAACGGCGTTATAGAACGGTTCACCGCTGTGATTAACCCGGAGAAAACGGGCATCACCGTTTCTGCCTTTTTTAATGTCGAAGTCGAACCGAAACATCTGCAGGAAGTCGCCGCCATTTTGGCCGAAGAACCGGCAGTTTCAAGCCTTTATCACATGACAGGCCCAAGCAAGCTCCATATGCACGGCTTGTTCAAAGACAACCGGGAAATGGAGGCGTTTTTGGAAGAAAAACTGTATCCGCTGCCGGGGATCACGAGCGTGGATTGCCAAATTTTAATCAAACGCTACAAAAGCAGGATCGGCATGAAACTGTAATTTCGAGGAGGTTATGTTTTGGAAAAGAAACAAAACGCGTATGTCCAGCTGGCGATGGCCATGCTCCGTACCGGCATTCTCGGATACGGCGGCGGCCCGTCCGTTATGCCGCTGTTCCGATATGAAGCGGTTACGCGCTACAAATGGACAGATGATGAAGAATTTGGGGAAATATTGGCGATTGCGAACGCTTTGCCGGGGCCCATTGCCACAAAAATGGCGGCATACTTGGGCTATAAATTGAAAAAAACAAGCGGTGCGGTGGTGGCCGTTTTATTTCATATTTTTCCAAGTAGTATCGCTATGATTGCTTTATTGTCGCTTGTCACCGTCTTAAGCCATTCCAAGGTTGTTATCGGGATGATCGCCGGTGTCATGCCCGTCGTTGCGGTGATGCTGGGCGAGATGGCTTACAATTTTGGAGAAAAAACGGTTAAAGGCTTGGGAACTGTATTTGGGATTGCGATGTTTGCGGTTTCTTTTCTCCTGCTGGAAACCGTCCATATCCATCCGGCGATTGTCATTATGATTTTTTTGGCATATGGGAGTGTCCACTTCCGGCTGGCTGGGAAGCGGGAAAATCGTGAAAAAGAAAGGGATGTCGCAGGATGAGGGTATGGATTCAGTTAATGGTTGGTTTTTTTATTGCAAATGTGCTCGGATACGGCGGGGGGCCGTCATCGATTCCGTTGATGTATAATGAAATTGTTTCTCATTACCATTGGCTCAATGACAGCGAATTTTCCAATATGCTGGCGCTCGGCAATGCACTCCCGGGCCCGATCGCCACAAAAATTGCAGCTTTTGTCGGCTACGGTGCAGGCGGATGGGTTGGCCTGTTTGCTGCTTTGGCCGGCACGATCCTCCCGTCAGCCGTTGCGCTCATCTTGTTATTAAAAGTTTTACATAAGTACCGCCAGTCTCCGGTTGTAAAAGGCATGTCCCTTTTGGTGCAGCCGGTGATCGCCATCATGATGGCCGTCCTGACGTGGCAGATGGCGAAAAACTCCATTGCGCAAATCGGCATATGGCAGGCGCTCGGCATTGCCGCTGTCGCCTTTTGGGCCATGCAAATCCGCAAAATCCACCCCGCTCTTGTAATTGTCGCGGCATTTGCATACGGCGGCATCGTCCTCAGCCATGTTGTATAAAGAACGGGGTTGTCAAAGGCAACCCCGCATTATTTTTTCGCGGGAGTGCGTTCCATACAAAACTGATTTATTAGACCTTTTCGCTGATATATTAAGTATTCCCGCTGATTTCTAGGAGAAGTCCGCCGATTTCTCCCCGGTTTCCGCTGATTCCGCGGTACAGAGTGGGGCGGTGGTTCCAAAAATTCTAAGTTCGGACCCATTATTTGGAAATTAAGCAAAGGGTACACATCTTATTCCTCTGTTTTTCATGTCAACGCTGATTCTTTGGGTCTTCCTGCTGATATGTTAAGTATTCCCGCTGATTTCTAGGAGAAGTCCGCCGATTTCTCCCCGGTTTCCGCTGATTCCACGGTACAGAGTGGGGCGGTGGGTCAAAATTTCTGAGTCCAGAGCTGTTTATCTGTAATTTGACCGATCCTCTAACGTTTCAATTTCATTCAATTTGTTAGCTTCGCTGATTCTTTGGGTCTTCCCGCTGATATGTTAAGTATTCCCGCTGATTTTTAGGAGAAGTCCGCCGATTTTCCCGCAATTACCGCTGATTCCGCGGTACAGAGTGGGGCGGTGGGTCAAAATTCTGAGTCCAGAGCTGTTTATCTGCAATTTGACTGATCCTCTAACGTTTCAATTTCATTCAATTTGTTAGCTTCGCTGATTCTTTGGGTCTTCCCGCTGATATATTAAGTATTCCCGCTGATTTCTAGGAGAAGTCCGCCGATTTTCCCGCAATTACCGCTGATTCCGCGGTACAGAGTGGGGCGGTGGGTCAAAATTCTGAGTCCAGAGCTGTTTATCTGCAATTTGACTGATCCTCTAACGTTTCAATTTGTTAGTTTTGCTGATTTATTGGGTCTTCCCGCCGATTTCTCCGGAATGTCCGCTGATTCCGCGAAACAAAACAGGGCAGCCGGCCAAAGTTCCTGTCGAAAAAACATAATATTTTTAAACGAATATCCATTGCTTTTTTATTCTAACTGTTATATATTATGTATAACAAATAACTTACGGAAGAGATGATCGCCATGTTCATAAAAATAGACTTGGAATTGGATGTTCCGATTTACCAACAGCTGCGCAACAGCATTATCGAAGGCATCGCGTCAAAAGAACTGGCGCCGGGGGATCCGCTTCCTTCCGTGCGTGCGATGGCCGCCGATTTGGGTGTCAATATGCACACAGTCAACAAAGCGTACCAAATGTTAAAGCAGGAAGGTTTTATCCTCATCCACCGGCAAAAAGGCGTCGTCATCCAGCCGGACCAGATGCCCCCGGCTGATGAAACGTATTTGGAAGGGCTCGCCGGGCAGCTGCGCCCGCTCGTCAGTGAAGCGATTTGCCGCGGACTTGGCCAAAAACAATTTTTACAAATGTGCGAAAAACTTTACAACGATATTCAAAAATAAAGGTGGGAGAAAAATGGAAACCGTGATCCATTTGATCTTTTTTGGGCTGGTTGGAATCGTGATGGCCGTCACCCCATATATAACAAGAAAAACAGAAAGTTTCGGCGTTACCATCCCGGAAGAAGCATATCCGGATCCCGAGCTGAAAAAACTGAGAAAGCAATACGCCGCTTCCATCGTTGTATTCAGCATCATTGTCGCCGCCGTATTCATCACCGCACAGACAGGCGGGTTTCTTGAAGCAGGCTTTGGTCTGGCCGTCATCGGCTGTATCATCGGAGATTTTCTCATCTATCTTTTTTTCCACCAGAAGATGAAAAAAATGAAAGCGGCGTACAATTGGCTGCACGAGAAAAAACAAACCGTTATGGTCGACCCGAAATTCCGCCAGCAGAAACTCATTTTTTCCAATGCATGGTTCCTGATCCATGCGGCGATTACAGCGGCAACTTTTCTGATAACCTATTTGTTTTACGACCGCATCCCGGACCGGATTGTGATTCATTACGATTTCAACGGCACTCCGACGGACTGGGCGGAAAAATCGTACCGGACAGTGTTTGAACTGCCAACTGTACAGCTGTTTATGCTCGTTTTGTTCATCTGGATGAATACGGTGATTGCAAAAAGCAAGCAGCAGCTCAATGCCAACGATCCGGAAAAATCGCTCCGGCAAAATGTCCGTTTCCGGCGCAGATGGTCAGCTTTTACAATGGTATCGTCGTTCATTTTGATTTTGATGTTTTTCATGATCCAGCTTTCCTTTATTGTCCCGATTCCGGTTGGCTGGCTTTCATACGGCGGCATGGGGGCAGCACTTTTGATCTTGTTCGGTGCCGTCATCCTTTCGATCACCACCGGTCAGGGCGGCAGCCGCATCCGCATGGGGAACGGGGCAGTGCAGGGAAGCTCCCATTATGATGACGACCAGTATTGGAAGCTCGGCGTCTTCTACTTTAATCGCAACGACCCTTCCGTTTGGGTGGAAAAAAGGTTCGGCAGCGGATGGACGATCAACTTCGCGCACCCGCTTGGCTGGATCGTCATCGGGCTGATGATCCTCGTTCCACTTTTGCTCGCGATTTTCTTTTCAAGCTAAACGAAAAGGGGTAGTCCCAAATTGGCCAAAGGACACCCCTTTAATAACAAAATTTTTAATGATCGCGATATTTACTCGTATTTCGTATACGTCGCGAGTCTCCTCGCCCGATACCTCAGCACGAGGGGTCTCGCTTTTCCCGCCGGGGTTTCGTAAGTTCGCGATCATCTCTACTTTTCATGGCTTGGGACAGCCCCTTTTCTGTATTAGTCGAGCACCACCCATTTGTCCGCCCATTTTTGCACTTCATCGAGGACGGGCTTGATGGCCTCGCCTTTTTCAGTTAGGTGGTATTCAATCCGGACAGGGCTTTCCGGGTACACTTCCCGCACAAGGATCCCCTGTTCTTCCAGTTCCTTGAGCCGTTCCGAAAGCACTTTTTGGCTGATATGCGGGATGTGCTCCGCCATTTCATTAAACCGCATCGGCCCATTGGACAAGACGCGGATAATCACACCGACCCAGCGTTTCCCTAATAACTGAAATGCCCTCTCAAAACGGGGACATAAACTTTGGTTTCCCATCATGAAACGCCCCTTTCTACCCATTCGGGACTTCACATCTATTAGTATATTATACACAAAAAATCAACTTACTAAAAGTAAGTAAGTAACAAAGGGGTTTGTAAAAAATTTCCTGACCGAAAAAAGTTCGGCCCGCATGGAATGAAAGCCGGCTTGAATGGGGCGAAATACCTCCCGAACGTAACGCCCCCGGCCCTAATGGAATGAAAAGCGACAAAACGTAACGCAAACCCATCCTCAATGAAATGAAAAGTCTCCGGAAAGTAACGCCCCCATTTCCTATCCAAATCAAAATATTCCAAATCCATCGATTTTTCACTTATAATGAGGGTAAATAGAAGAAAACTAGGAGGGGGTGTACGGTGAAAAAGTTGCTCTTGTACACAGTGATCGGCGTGGCCGGCTACCAATACTTCAAATCGAAAGAAAACCGCGAAAAAGCGACGGATGCCTTGAACAAGTTTTACGCGGGTGTGGAATCCTGGATCAGCAAACTGCAGCAGTCCAATACATCGGGCCGCAGTTAAAATCTGCAATCTGTCGCCCAATACGAACACCTTCAGCAATAAACCTGCCAACGCAGCGGGCTTTTCGGAAATAGGAAACGTTATCACTTCAGTTTTTCATTTATTTGTAATGGTCTTTTTATCATCTCCCGGCAGAAGACTCCCGCCTCAAAGAATGTGCAGTGCGATACCCCAATGCGTAGGCGGGAGATGAATGCCGGTTGTCGGTAGACAAAACTCCCCCTCTTATGTTAAGATAGAAACAAGTGTTCTGTATGGATGAAGTGAGAAGCGACGATGGTGCATAAAGCCTTCAAATTTCGGATCTATCCAAACAAAGAACAAGAAATCCTGATTACGAAGACATTCGGTTGTTCCCGTTTTGTGTTCAATCATTTTTTAGCAAAATGGAATAACACATACAAGGAAACAGGCAAGGGACTCACATACAGCGCCTGTTCTGCTGAACTGCCCCAACTCAAGAAAGAATTCGTCTGGCTGAAAGAAGTTGACAGCATCGCGATCCAATCCTCACTCAGAAATCTGGCCGACGCATACATCCGGTTCTTCAAAAAACAAAACAATGCACCCCGGTTTAAGTCAAAAAGAAACAAAGTCCAATCCTACACAACAAAGTACACAAACGGAAACATTGCAATCTCTGGAAATAAAATCAAATTACCCAAACTCGGATACGTTAAGTTTGCAAAAAGCAGGGAAGTAGAAGGGCGTATTTTGAACGCCACCATTCGGCAGAATCCAAGCGGAAAATATTTTGTATCCATCCTTGCAGAAACGGAAGTCCAGGAACTCCCGAAAACCGGATCGGCTGTCGGTGTGGGCATCGGAATAAAAGATTGTGCCATCCTGTCAACAGGTGAAATATTTGCCAATCCGAAATGGTTTCGCACATTGGAAAAGAAGCTGGCTAGAACAACGCATTCTTTCCAGGCGAAAAGAGTTTGCAATAGAACGCAACTGTAAACTGGATGAAGCCCAAAGCTATCAAAAACAAAAACGTAAAGTTGCCAGAATTCACGAGAAAATCACCATAAGTGGCGGGTAGTTCAAAATCCATTGCTAAAATGCTCTAATAAGAGGTGTTTTTCAATGAAAAAATTAAAAGCCATACTTTGTTTTTTACGCGGTTACCATAAATATGACTACTATACAGGCAGGTGCATCACTTGCGGGAAAAAGAAGAGAATATAACCTGTCAATCCAATCCTCGGCTGAGGTCCGGAGCGGATGAAAGGGACACCCCTTTTTTATGAGTGATGATCGCGAAATCCGCTTCGCTCCTTATGAGTTGCGGGTCCCCTCGTACAAGGGGTCTCTTCATGCTTCTTTTCCGGCAGGCGTTTCAGAAATTAGCAATCCCTTGTTAGGAAGGTCCCTGTTTATTTTATAAGGCGACGTGTAATTTTTTTAAAAACTGGCGGGAAAATCTTGATAAAACGCCATTTTATAATGGACATAAAACAGCCCCCGATCCTCAATACAGTGATCCCCGTATTCCAGTACCCGTACGTCGTAATAATCGGTTTCTATTGATCTAAACGATAGCCCTTTTTCTGCCGCTTTTGCTGATTAACTTGATTTCCCCTGAGCCTTTATCTATGTATTCCGGGTTATTCTCTTTTCAAAAGCAAATCAGGCATCAATTCCGTTTTTCCAGAGTTCAAAACAGCGTTTCTGCTTGTCTCCGGTATCCAGCAATTGATACTGTGCCGTTTTCAATATTCATTTTCGGCTATTATCTTCCAATGTCATATGGTCAAACCCAAAAAGCAATTGCCTTTTGACAAACCCCCTGTTGATGGCCGACAATGGCGGTAAGAGTGTTGAACTTTTTGCGGAATCAAGCGGTCGTTTTAGTGAAGTCGTTTAAGTGAGGGAATGTGCATGTCCGTGACATCATATGTTGACCAATATGGATATATTGTGCTGCTGCTCGCACTTTTATTGGAAATGATCGCCATTCCGGTTCCCGGGGAAGTGCTGATGAGCTATGCCGGCTACATGGTTCATATGCACCAGCTGAACTGGATCCTGAGCATCTTCATCGCCGATATCGGAACCTCGGTCGGCATGACAACCGCTTATTTTATCGGGCAGCGGCTCGGTGGCCCTTTTTTGCAAAAATACGGCTACTTCATTCATTTGGGCCCGGACCAGCTGGAAAAAACTTCGCGATGGTTTAATAAATACGGGAATAAATTGCTCGTTGTCGCGTATTTTATACCAGGCGTGCGCCATATCACCGGCTATTTTTCCGGCATTACGAAACTGCCTTTCCGGTCGTTCGCCATCTTTGCCTATTCCGGCGCTTTTATTTGGACAACCACCTTTATATCCCTCGGCAAGCTGCTCGGCCCGCAGTGGGAACAGTTCCACGAGGCGGTAAAAAAATATTTGTTCATCGGCGGCATTGCGACCGCTTGTGTCATTGCGGCGTATTACCTGTTCCGTTATTACCGTAAACAGATTTTCTGGACCGCGATGGCAGTCTTGCGGCGCATGCTGCTCATTTTCCGCAGCCGGGTGCGCGCCGAGTTCGTCATTTTCGGTACGGCGCTGGCGACCCTGCTCCTAACCGTGTTAATGATTACGATGATCCAAAATTTGTTCAGTGAAGATTTCAGTGATTTTAACGATGTGATTTCCTTAATCGTATCGCTGTTATTTAAAAACCATTGGACAGGCGTGATGAAAGGGCTGCTCGTGCTCAGCTCCCGGAAGGCTTTGATCCTGGTCATGGTGATGACAGTGCTGTGGATCATTTGGAAAGGAAAAGACCGCACACACGAGTTTTTGATTCTGCTCATCGCGACAATCGGCGGGGAAATGTACCAAAATGTGCTGCATGAGGTGTTCCACCGCATGTCGGCAACGGAGGTCCCGACCTTTTCCCATTTTGTCTTCTCATTCCCGAGTGACCAGGCCATCATGATTTTGATCATTTACGGCTATTTTACGTATTTGGTCGTCCGGCATGCCGAAGTGTTTTGGATCCATACGTTTATGGATGTGCTTTTGCTTGCCGTCCTTTTGTTTGCGGCCGTCAGCCATATCTTTTTCGGCCTTGAAGTCCCGAGCAACATCGCGGGCGGGTACGTGTTCGGCGGCGTTTGGCTCGGATTGAATATTTTGCTGCTGGAGATCTTCCGCATCATATGAAAAATCGGTATGATGGAAGAGTGGTTGAAAAGCAAATTTTGGAGGGGAAAAATGTTCTCAGATTTTGTCACGCAGATGTTGACAACACTTGCAGATTTAGGTTATTTCGGCGTTGCCATCGGGCTGGCGATCGAAATCATTCCGAGTGAAATCGTCCTGGCATATGCCGGTTATTTAATTTCAAAAGGGGAAATCAATTATTTCGGCGCCATTGCGGCAGGTACATTCGGCATTTTGATTGCCCAGCTGATTTTATACTGGATCGGCGCATACGGCGGCCGCCCGTTTTTGTTAAAATACGGAAAATATCTGCTCATTCATGAAAGGCATATTGATGTCGCCGAAAAGTGGTTCAATAAATACGGGGCTGGCGTGATTTTTACAGGGCGCTTCATCCCGGTCATCCGCCAAGCGATCTCGATCCCGGCCGGCATTGCGAAAATGTCGTATGCAAAATTTATTTTTTACACGCTGCTTGCCACTATCCCGTGGTCGGTGCTGTTTATCTTTCTCGGCGAGCGCCTCGCATCGAACTGGGCGCAAATCGATGAAGCTGCCGCGCCTTACGTCAAGCCGGTCGGCGCCATCGCAGTCATCGTCATCATTGCCTATATCGCCTTTTCCATGTACCGGAAGAAAAAAAGAGCCTGACTACTGGTTGGTGCAAAAAGCAGGGGAAGTGAATACCCCTGCTTTTTGCATTTTAAAAATTGTAAAATACATTTGACATTTTTGAGAAATAAATTAGAATCATAAATGTAAAGAGTTTTTTACTTTTTAGGTGGTTGAATTGAAGAATAATATTAGGAACATACGAAAACATTTAAAGCTATCACAAGAGGAACTTGCAAATAAATGTGGAGTGACAAGACAAACCATAAATGCCATTGAAAATAACAAATATGACCCGAGTCTGGCTTTGGCATTTAAGTTATCAATTCATCTGAACACACAAATTGAAAAATTATTTTATTATGGGGAGGAACAATAATTAAATTCAGAAAAGTTGATGAAATGGAAAAATATCAGAGCGACCAATCTGCAAAATATGGATTTATATTTTATACTGTAGCACTTTGAATTTGGTCATTATATGATTTTTTTACCAAAGATGACTCTGGATGGCAATTGACAATTTTATTAATCGGCTGTGCAATTTTCTTTTGGTCGAGAGTTGTTTACAACCGAAGAATGAATGAATAATGAAGCGCCTGTCGCAATAGCAGTTTACGGATTTTTCAGATGCCCCGCTTTTGCTGCCCATGGCCGTTCGAGCAAAGTTTCTTATGTAAAGGGGGCCTTTTACATGAGAAAGAAGAGAGCTTATATTTATGTTTCATGAAACGGGCCTGCTTGCAACCCGAGCGGACTTGGCAGGGATCAGGATTTATCAAAAAAACCGCCTGCATCAAGCAGACGGACGGAAAAGGGGGAGTTGAGAAAAAGTGTGATTCACTACCTTGGTGATGAGACAAGTATACAAGCGCTGAATTAAAAAAACCTTAACGCTGTTTAAGATCGAAATAAAAAAAACCGCTGCGAAAAGCAACGGCCAAAAAAGGGGGGTTAGCTATGAAAAAGTGTAAGCTTAGTAAGCTCACTTGCCTTATTACAAAGACAAGTATACAAGCGCAGTATTAAAAAAGTCTTAATGCCCCACGGAATCATAAAAAAACCGCTGCACGAAGCAGACGGCTAAAAGGGGATTAAGAAAGTAAAGGGCTGTTTGTGCTCACTGCCTTTACAAAACAAGTATACAACACACAGATAAAAAAATCCTTAACATACATAAAAAAACCGCCTGCATCAAGCAGAAGGACGGAAAAGGGGGAGTTGAGAAAAAGTGTGATTCACTACCTTAGTGATAAGACAAGTATACAAGCGCTGAATTAAAAAACTTTAACGCTGTTTAAGATCGAAATAAAAAAACGCAGCGAAAAGCAACGATCAAAAAGGGGGTATCAAGTTATGAAAAAGCGTAAGGGCTAGGTTTACTCACTTGCCTAATTACGAGAATAAGTATACAAGGGGCAAATTAAAAAATTTTTAACACCTCTTAAACAATAAAAAACCGCCGCACAAGGGCAGGCGGCGGGGTAAAGGGGATTAGTATAAAGTTGTGAAAAGTGGGAGGCACTGGCACTGGGGGGTTAACCACTGCCTCCTTACATTTTTGAGTATACTTGCCGATAATTAAAAAATCCTTAAAATCAAGATAAAAAATCTATAAAAAACCGCCGGCATCTAGCAGGCGGCAAAAAAGGGGGATTAGCTCTAAGAAAAACAAGCTCAAACAGCTGAGATAAGGCGCGTTCAAGTGGACGCCTATCTGCGGCTTATCCCTGCACAAAAGCATCATACCAAGCCACTGTTAAAAGATTTTTAACATTATATAAAGTTTATGTAAATTTTTACAAACAGAATCCCTTCGACAAGAAAAACAAAATTCCAGCAAAATACTCGTGACAAAACGCGGCTTTTAGATAATAATAATGAAGACAGACTATAAAAACAAGAGGGATTCTATGGAATCAAGAGTATCGAATAGGAAGAAGAGACGGGCAAAAGTCCGTTGGCGCAGGGTTTTTCTTTTGCTCTTTTTATTGCTGATCGTAACCGGAGCGGGATATACAGCCTATCAATATTACGCAGGCGTCCACCAAACGAAACCGGGCGATGCCTTGAATATGGATAATTTAGAGTTTAATGGAAAAAAAGATGCCAATGGCCGAACCAATATTTTGCTGCTCGGGATCGATAGGAGAGGCAAAGAAGATTCCAGAACGGACACCATTATGATTGCCCAGTATGACCCGAAAAAGAACCAGGTCAAACTCGTTTCAATCATGCGGGATATCTATGCGGAAATCCCGGGTTATAAAAACTATAAAATCAATACTGCCTATTATCTGGGCAATTTAGACAACCAGAAAAGCGGCGTTGAACTGCTGAGAAAAACAATCAAAGCCAATTTTGACATCGATGTGCAGTATTACGCGCTTGTGGATTTCCAAGGCTTCGTGAAAATTGTCGACACTTTGGCTCCACAGGGCATCGAGATCAATGTGGAACATAAAATGTCGAAAAACATTGGCATGACGCTTTACCCGGGCAAACAGCTCATGCATGGGAAAGAACTGCTCGCCTACGCACGCTTCAGAAAAGACGCACAAGGCGACTTCGGCCGGGTTGCACGCCAGCAAAAAGTGTTAAAAGCGCTTCAAAAAGAAGTATTCAGCGTAAACGGCCTTGCCAAAGCACCAAAACTGCTTGGAACGATTCAGCCTTACCTTTCCACAAATATGAGTAAAATGGACATTCTCGCGTTGGTGAAAGACGTGGTGCTCGGCGAAAACCTTAAGGTGAAAACCATGACAGTTCCAATTGCGGGCACTTATACCGATGCCTACTATCCGGAAGTCGGCGCCGTCCTGGAAGTGGACAAAGCAAAAAATACAGAAGAAATTAAGAAGTTTTTGGATGAGGAATAATTGGGGGCTATGGAAGTCCCCCTTATTTTTTATTCTTTAGCGGTGAAAGATACTAAGCGAACATATCGTTCGACCTATCCGATTACGGAATTAGAGAAAACAGTGAAAGAAAAAGCAAAGGAAAAGGGGACATCCCGTGTACAACTCTAAAACTCCGGCTGTCTCCCATCCAACCATAGGAAGAATCAGCGGAACCTTGGGAGAAATCAGCGGACTTGACCAATAAATCGGCAGTAAGGCCAAAAAAATCAGCGGAAAGATGCAAAGAATCAGCGAAAGGAAGAAAAAGCAGGGAAGAGATGTCTCCTTTTTGATAATCCGAGAAATTTTTCACAAACCAAAATCAAAGCCTGAACCGCACCAACCAAACCCCGTCCGCAACTTCGGTTCTCCCCGTCTCCGTAAAACCCATGCTCAAGTACAGCGAGACAGCCGGGATATTTTTTTCGCCGGTACTCACTTCAAACCGGCCGGCGCCGGGCAGGCTGAGCACAAATTCCAGCAGTTTGCGCGCGATCCCGCGGCGGGTAAAATGTTCCCCGACAAACAGCCGACAGATCATGACACAATCGCCCGTCCGTTCAACTGAAACCACACCGGCAAGCTTTTCCCCAACGAAATACCCATAAAACTTTTCCGTACTCGCCATTAAATCTTCCACCCGCTCATTAAGCGGCGGGATCCCGTCAAAACCGATCAGTCCGGCTTCTTTTTTATAGGCCGGAATTTGCAGCGCCCACACAGCAGAAGCCGCCGCACTGTTTTTCATCTCCAATTGCCGGATCATGCGCAATCACTCCCGTCCTCAATATTTCCCTAATATATTAAGGAAAGAGATATCATTAAAAATTGCCGCAATCCATTATACTGGATAGCGCAAGAAACGTCAAAAAGAGGAAATCCATTCCAAACGGCCGCCGCACAGAAAGTTCCACAATCCATTCACCAAACGCTTTTCAGATATAAAAATTCCCCCTTGTCCTTGCATCAGAATAAGTGTAAAGTATAAATAAATCGAAATATTACGCACGTTCAGCTGAATACCCTTATCAAGAGAGGTGGAGGGACTTGGCCCAGTGAAACCTCAGCAACCAGCCATCCGGCCCGGTGCTAAATCCAACAGGCATGCCTGATAGATAAGGAGACACTTTGTAAAATCGCGCCTCCTTTTCCCAGGGGGCTTTTTTCATACCATCAAAAAGGAGTGTAAACCATTGGAACTTCTTGAAACGCTGCAAAACCGCATACTTGTTGCGGACGGGGCGATGGGGACGCTGCTGTATGCGTATGGCGCCGACACGTGTTACGAGGAATTCAACCTAACCCATCCCGATGATATCCACGCGATCCACCGCTTTTACATCGAAGCGGGGGCGGACGTTATCCAAACAAATACTTACAGCGCCAATTACATCAAGCTCGCCCAGTACGGTCTCGAGGAAAAAGTGAGCGATATCAACAAAGAAGCGGTCCGTATCGCCAAACAGGCCGCAAATCCATCAACGTTTATCCTCGGAACGGTCGGCGGCATCCGCGGACACCGCAAAACAGAAGCCACACTCCCGGAAATCAAGCGCACATTCCGCGAGCAAATTTTCCACCTCCTGAGCGAAGGGGTGGACGCGCTTTTGCTCGAAACGTATTTTGACGCGGAAGAATTATTTACGGTCGTGGACATTGCCAAAAAAGAGGCAGACGTCCCGGTCATCGCCCAGTTTTCGCTTGTCGAACCGGGCGTATTGCAAAACGGCACCCCGGTCGCGCAAGCTTTCAAAGAACTCGAAAACCGCGGCGCCGACGTGATCGGTCTGAACTGCCGGCTTGGTCCGCACCATATGATCCAGTCGTTTGAGGAAATTCCGCTCCCGGAGCATGCCTATTTGTCCGCTTACCCGAATGCGAGCCTTTTAGATTACGAGGACGGCAGGGTCACGTTCACGAATAACGCCGATTATTTTAAAACATGCGCCGCAAAACTTGTCGAGCAGTGCGTCCGCTTGATCGGGGGTTGCTGCGGCACAACCCCGGCACATGTTAAAGCGATTGCAGAAGGGATCAAAGGCCTCGCACCGGTCACCGAAAAAACGGTACGCCCGCCGAAAATCGAGATCGCCGTGACCGCGCAGCACCGCGAACCGCCGCTCCATGAAATCGCGAAAAAACGGCGGTCCATTATTGTTGAATTCGATACGCCGAAAACTCTGCGCACCGAACGCTTTTTCGAAGGGGCAAAAGCACTGCACGATGCCGGCATTGACGCACTCACGATGGCGGATAACTCGCTTGCAAGCCCGCGCATCAGCAACATCGCAATTGCCGCGATTTTAAAAGAAAAGCACGGCATCCGTCCGCTCGTCCATATTACGTGCCGCGACCGCAACTTGATCGGCCTGCAGTCGCACTTGATGGGGCTTGCCGCGCTCGGGATTGACCAAGTGCTCGCCGTCACGGGTGACCCGTCGAAAATCGGTGACTTCCCTGGGGCGACAAGCGTGTACGATTTATCGTCGATGGACCTGATCGCGATGATCAAGCAGTTCAACGAAGGCATCTCTTACTCCGGCAAATCGCTGCAAAGGAAATCGAATTTCTCCGTCGCGGCCGCGTTTAACCCGAATGTCCGTAACCTCGACAAAGCGGTCGGCCGGCTCGAGCGTAAAATCCGAAGCGGCGCCGATTACTTTATCACCCAGCCGGTTTTTAGCGAGGAAAAAATTTTACAGGTGCATGAAGCGACCAAGCATCTGGACGCGCCGATCTACCTTGGCATCATGCCGCTCACGAGCTACCGGAACGCGAACTTCCTGCACAACGAAGTGCCGGGCATCACGCTTACGGATGAAATTTTAACGGCGATGGAAAAAACGCAGGGCGACCCGCTCAAAGCGCGTGAAGAAAGCCTCGCCATCAGCCGCAGCCTGATCGACGCCGCGCTTGGGTATTTCAACGGCATTTACTTGATTACGCCGCTCGACCGCTATGATTTGACAGTGGAATGCACGCGCTACATTCACGCCAAGGAGGAAAAAGCCCGCGGCGCAGGGATTGTTTGAGCGCGCGATTTTTATCCATATGAAAGAAAAAGGTGCTTTCCCAATAGTCGTTTATTGGAACTGTCCCGCTCAAAGCATTTTAAAGACCGTTTGAACAAAGAAATGCCCAATGAACGGACGTTAGCAGCCTTATAAAGTACGTTCGGACAAAGAAATGCCCAATGAACGGACGTTAGCAGCCTTATAAGGTACGTTCGGGCAAAGAAATGCTCAATGAATGAACCATAGCAGCCTTATAAGGTACGTTCGGGCAAAGAAATGCTCAATGAATGAACCATAGCAGCCTTATAAGGTACGTTCGGACAAAGAAATGCCCAATGAACGGACGTTAGCACCCTTATAAAGTACGTTCGGACAAAGAAATGCCCAATGAACGGACCTTAGCAGCCTTATAAGGTACGTTCGGACAAAGAAATGCCCAATGAACGGACGTTAGCAGCCTTATAAGGTACGTTCGGACAAAGAAATGCCCAATGAATGAACCATAGCAGCCTTATAAAGTACGTTCGGACAAAGAAATGCCCAATGAACGGACGTTAGCAGCCTTATAAGGTACGTTCGGGCAAAGAAATGCTCAATGAATGAACCATAGCAGCCTTATAAGGTACATTCGGACAAAGAAATGCCCAATGAACGGACGTTAGCAGCCTTATAAGGTACGTTCGGGCAAAGAAATGCTCAATGAATGAACCATAGCAGCCTTATAAAGTACGTTCGAACAAAAAGATCCGGCCTGAATGAACCTTAGCACCCTTAT
The DNA here is from genome assembly GCF_008974185.1 of Weizmannia acidilactici. GTDB lineage: Bacteria > Bacillota > Bacilli > Bacillales > Bacillaceae_C > Weizmannia > Weizmannia acidilactici. The sequence goes on along the minus strand of NZ_BKZP01000029.1, from coordinate 26,903 downwards.
AAAGTACGTTCGGGCAAAACATACATCCTGAACGGTCTTTAGAAATGATAAAGAAAAACCCACAGCGCCGGGATTGAAAATATACGCGCGCCGCCTTACCCATACTTGCACGCACATTCAAAAACAAAGGGGGAACTTTTCCATGGGGCAGACATTGTTTGAACAGGAACTCGAAAAACGGATTCTCATTCTCGACGGGGCGATGGGGACGATGATTCAGCAGCAGCACCTCTCCGCAAAAGATTTCGGCGGCGAAGCGTACGAGGGTTGCAATGAATGCTTGACATTGACCGCGCCCGATGTGATCCGGTCCATCCACGAAGCGTATTTGGAAGCGGGGGCCGACATCATCGAAACGAACACATTCGGCGCGACCTCGATCGTCCTGGACGAATACAATCTCAGGCATCTCGCCGAAAAAATCAATACCGAAGCGGCCCGCCTTGCGAAACAGGCCGCCGAAAGATATTCCACACCGGAGCAGCCGCGTTTTGTCGCCGGTGCGATGGGCCCGACGACAAAGACGTTATCTGTCACGGGCGGTACGACTTTTGCTGCGCTCAAAGCTGCCTACCAGGAACAGGCCCGCGGGCTGATCAAAGGCGGGGTCGATGTGCTTCTTGTCGAAACGTCGCAGGACCTTTTAAATGTAAAAGCCGCCTTCCTCGGGATCACGGATGCTTTTCATGAAACCGGAAAAAAACTGCCGCTTCTCATCTCCGGGACGATCGAACCGATGGGGACGACGCTCGCCGGCCAAAACATTGAAGCCTTTTACATTTCTGTCGAGCATATGCACCCAGTCTCGGTCGGGCTCAACTGCGCAACCGGCCCCGAGTTTATGGCTGATTCGATCCGCACGCTCGCAGGGCTCGCCAAAACTGCCGTGAGCTGCTACCCGAACGCCGGCCTCCCAGATGAAGAAGGGCATTACCACGAAACGCCGGAGTCGCTTGCCGCCAAAATGAAAGACTTCGCCGAAAAAGGCTGGCTCAACATCGCGGGCGGCTGCTGCGGGACAACGCCTGCCCACATCGCCGCCTTGAACGAAGCGCTCGCCGGTATCCCGCCGCGCAAGCCGAACCACGTGAAGCACCACGCCGTCTCAGGGATCGAGCCGTTTATTTACGACGACCCATCGATGCGCCCGATTTTTGTCGGCGAACGCACAAACGTCATCGGCTCGCGCAAATTCAGGCGGCTGATCGCGGAAGGCAAGTTTGAAGAAGCAAGCGAAATTGCACGCACGCAGGTGAAAAACGGCGCCCAGATCATCGACATCTGCCTCGCCGACCCGGACCGTGACGAAATCGAGGATATGGAACATTTTATCTCGATCGCTGTCAAAAAAGTGAAAGTCCCGTTCATGATTGACTCGACGGACGAAAAAGTGATCGAAAAAGCTTTTACATACTGCCAAGGGAAAAGTATCGTCAACTCGATCAACCTAGAGAACGGGACGGAACGGTTTGAAAAAGTCGTGCCGCTCCTGAAGCGGTACGGGGGTGCCGTTGTCGTCGGCACGATCGATGAAAAGGGAATGGCGGTCACTGCCGAACGGAAGCTTGAGATCGCGCGCCGCTCCTATGATCTGCTCGTCCATACATACGGCCTTGAACCGCATGATTTGATTTTCGACCCGCTCGTGTTCCCGGCCGGCACCGGCGACCATCAGTATTTCGGCGCCGCGAAAGAAACGGTCGAAGGCATCCGCCTCATTAAAGAAGCGTTCCCGGAATGCCAGACGATCCTCGGCATCAGCAATGTTTCTTTCGGTCTGCCGCCAGCCGGACGCGAAGTGCTGAACTCGGTTTTTCTTTACCATTGCACGAAAGCCGGGCTTGATTATGCAATCGTGAATACGGAAAAACTCGAGCGCTTTGCCTCCATTCCGGAAGAAAACGTGAAGATGGCCGAGAAGCTGCTATTTGAAACGTCAGACGAAGCGCTCGCCGCGTTTACGGAACATTACCGCGGCAAAACGCTGGAGAAAAAAGTTGCTGTAGAAACGATGACGCTTGCCGAACGGCTTGCCAATTATGTCGTCGAGGGCACGAAAGAGGGCTTGATTCAGGACCTTGAACAGGCGCTCAAAGAGTACCCGGACCCGCTTGCGATCATCAACGGCCCGCTTATGGATGGAATGGCGGAAGTAGGTCGCCTGTTTAACGATAACCAGCTCATTGTCGCAGAAGTTTTGCAGAGTGCCGAAGTGATGAAAGCATCAGTCGCCTTTTTGGAACCTTTTATGGAAAAAAGCGAAACGAGCACGAAAGGGAAAGTGATCCTGGCTACGGTAAAAGGCGACGTCCATGACATCGGCAAAAATCTTGTCGACATCATTTTGTCGAATAATGGCTATAAGGTTGTCGATCTCGGCATCAAAGTCGCACCGGCAGATCTGATCCAGGCCGTGCAAAAAGAAAAACCGGATGTAATCGGGCTATCAGGGCTCCTTGTAAAATCCGCTCAGCAAATGGTCGTTACAGCCCAGGACCTGAAAGAAGCGGGGATCCGCCAGCCGATTTTGGTCGGCGGCGCGGCCTTGTCGCGAAAATTCACCGTCAATAAAATCGCGCCGCAATACGACGGCCTTGTCCTTTATGCAAAAGATGCGATGGAAGGCCTCTCCCTCGCCAACCGGCTGCAGGACGAAAACGAACGCAGCGTATTGGAAGCGGAGCTCACCGCCCAGCGCAGTGACGGCCCGGGGACAGCAGCAAAACCGGTGGGTACGGCCGTTAACGCGGTCCCGCGCCGTTCCGGGATTTCCAAAGACGCCCCCGTGTACCAGCCGCCCGATTTAAAACGGCATGTGCTGCGCAACTATCCGCTCGCCCATATCGAGCCGTATGTCAATATGCAAATGCTCCTCGGCCACCATTTGGGCTTGAAAGGGCGCGTTGAAAAACTGCTCGCAGAAGGCAACGAACGCGCCGTCCGCCTAAAAACGCAGGTTGACGAACTGCGCGAATGGGTCAAGGAAGAAAAGTTGCTCCAGCTGTCCGCCGTCTATCAGTTTTTCCCGGCGCAGTCAGACGGCGACGATTTGATCATTTATGAAGCACAAGAACCGTTCGACCGGCGCGAACCGCTGGATCCGAAATCACTCTGCGTATTGGAGCGGTTCACGTTCCCGCGTCAGATTAAGCCGCCTTTTTTGTGCCTCGCCGATTATGTAAAGAGCGTCGACAGCGGTGTGGTCGATTTTGTCGGCATGTTCGCGGTCGTCGCCGGCAAAAACATCCGCCACTTTGCTAGGTATTTGAAGGAAGCAGGCGAGTACTTCAAAAGCCATGCTCTTCAGGCGCTCGCCCTTGAAACGGCAGAAGGCTTCGCCGAGCGCCTGCACGAACTGATGCGTGACCAATGGGGCTTCCCGGACCCGGCCGGCTTCACGATGCAGCAGCGCTTTGCCGCCAAATACCAGGGCCAGCGCTACTCATTCGGCTACCCGGCCTGCCCGAACCTCGAGGACCAGGCCAAACTGTTCAGACTGCTCGAACCGGAAAAAATCGGCCTCCACCTGACCGAAGGCTACATGATGGAACCGGAAGCCGCCGTTACGGCCCTTGTCTTCTCGCACCCGGAAGCCAGATACTTTGCTGTTTAAATCCTAAAGCGGGACGCGCGCCCGCTTTGGGATTTTTTAGACGTTAATTGATGTCACTTATGGAAAAAAGTCATGCCAGATCAGCAATGAATCATGTCCGGAACCGGAACGCATGCCAAAAGCACATATTGCGGTTCGAAATGGTCATAAGATCTTTGCAAAAACGCTGCAAATTTTGCAATGAATTGGCTCTTATAGCCGCTCTAAAAAGCCCATAGCGCTGCAAATTTTGCAATGAATTGGCCCTTATAGCCGCTCTAAAAAGCCCATAGCGCTGCAAATTTTGCAATGAAACGCGAAGCATTGTTGCTTTTGCCCCTTAAGATCGGTGCTAAAGATCAATGTGCTTCAAATTTTGCCCGCAACAGACACTAAATCCGTGATAACCCTCGTGCATCAAGCCGATCCGCCCAATCACGCTTTCCGATACCACTCCCTCACTTTTTCAAGGCGCTTCCGCAGGGCTTCGATTTCCGCAGGGCTTTTTTCCTGCGGTGCAGCGCTGCGGGAAATACTGTTTTCGAATTCCGAAAACCAGTCAGGCAGCACTTCTTTCCTCCGTATTCCGGAATGTACGGGCCGCTGTTTTTTATATTTCAATGCCCGCGCCTGCTCCACTGTTTTCACCTTTTTCCCTGCCCAGTCCCTTAAGATCGTTTCGCAATATTTCCAGCTGGACACACCGCGTTCCACCGCTATTTTCATTGCTTCAATAACAAGCTCCACCGATAAATCATCACACCAACAATAAATCTTTGATGCTACATAAGATCCAGCTGTGCCAAACCCGTGTTGTTCAAAAAACGAGATCGCTTTCTTTGTATCTGCGAAAGAAGTAATCTTTGGAGTAATCTCTGTAGTAGTCTCTGAAGTAGTCTCTGGTATTGCACTTTCATCGTGAAAGTCTGAATCGTCATTTTGAAAGTATGTATTTTCATTTTGCCCATTCGAATTTTCAAATTGAAAGTCCAGACTTTCAATTTGAAAATCCGGGCCGTCATTCTCAAAAGACGGCAATTTGTAACCTTCCAAAAAATAACCCAGTTTTGCGAGATCGCGCTGAATCACCGAAACATTCACCCGGTATTGCAGCGTTTTGTCCCAGCGGTATTTCGGGTTGGTCCGTTTCGACAGCCAGTTGTGTTCACACAGCTTGTCCAAATACCGGCGCATGGTAGCTTCGGAGTTTGTCATCATGCATTCTTTCGCCAGTTCATCCGCTTTTTTGTAAATCCAGCCGTGGCGAAGCTCCAAACAGGATGGATCCATGTTCGCCATGCGCATGCGATTCTTTTCCTCCAGAAGAAATTTGTCGAAATCGGCAACCCTTTCCGACCAATAGAGCATTTGGTTCAACACAATCGCAAGCTTGTAATCCCCTGTTAAGGCAACAAGTTCTTCCTTGATCACGACGCGTCCAAGTTTCATCATTCCCATTTCCCCTTTTAAAAACGAGTGGGCTACTGCCCCACTCATTACATATTTTTTTCGGGGATGTCCGGACACCCGGGAACAGAGAAGATTCACCCTAAGACCAAAAAAGTTCTCCCGGGAACAGACAAAATTCCCGCCGAACCGCCAAATATTCTCGCCTGGGAACAGGATTCTCCCGAAAACAGAGAAGATTCACCCCAAGATCAAGCAAGTTCTTTCGGGAACAGACAAAATTCCCGCCGAATCGCCAAATATTCATATCCGGGGACAGGCGCCCATCTCCGGCCCCCCTGCTTTGCTTGTTCCACGCGAAACATTCCCATGGAAAAAATACACAATTCGGTGCATACTGATACTATGCAAACAAAATGACGATGCGGGGTTGAAGCAAAGATGAACCAGCCGGAAATCTCATTCCAGAACGTCAGCAAATCATTCGTCCATCACAACGAAACGGTCCGTGTTTTAAAAAACATCACCGGGGAAGTGCAAAAAGGGGAGATCCTTACGATCATCGGCCCGTCCGGATCAGGGAAAAGCACGCTGCTTTCCTTGTGCAATTTACTGATCACGCCGGATGAAGGCGAGGTGCGCGTCCAAGGGAAAGAGGTGCGCGAATGGAATGCACAGGAATTGAGGCGCCGCGTCGGCATTGCGTTCCAATCGCCGCCGATGCTTGCCGGGACCGCATTTGAAAATTTGTCGCTTCCTGCCAAACTGCGCGGCAAGGAGCTCGAAAACCCCGAACAATATATGGAATATGTTGGATTGCCAAAAAATCTGCTGACAAGGGAAGCGAAGGAGCTCTCCGGCGGGCAGCGGCAAAGATTGTCGCTAGCCCGCACGCTCGTCAACGAACCGGATGTTTTGCTGCTCGATGAAATTACATCCGCGCTCGATGCCAACGCCGCGCGCGGGGTGGAGGACCTGATTGTGCGCATCAACCGGGAGCGGCATACGACCATTTTGTGGGTCACCCACGATTTGGCGCAGGCGGAACGGGTCGGGGACCGCGTGTTTCTCATCATTGACGGGAAATTAATTGAATCCGGTCCGGCGCGCGAATTTTTTGCAGGCCCGCAAACCGAAGAGGCGAAACAATTTTTAGCGGCAAAGAGGGAAAGCCAATGAATCTCATAACCGTTTTGCTCAGTTTCAGTTTTGTCATGATCGCGCTGTTTTTATCGGCCGGATTTAAGCTCGGGCTCGGGCGTGACCTGCTCGTCACGAGCATCCGTGCGGCAATCCAGCTGCTCATTGTCGGCTATATTTTAAAAGCGGTGTTCGGGTTCGACCGGGTGTGGGTGATCCTGCTGATGCTCTTGATCATGATTGCGGTTGCCACAGGAAATGCCGCCAAAAGGGGGAAGGGGCTGCCGCATATTTTCTGGAACATCTTTTTGGCGATCACGATCTCCGAAGCCGTTACGCAAGCTTTTCTGCTCGGGCTAAAGATCGTGCCGGCCACGCCGCAGTACATCATTTCGATCAGCGGCATGATCATCGGAAACTCAATGGTGATTGCCAATCTATTTCTCAACCGGTTAAAAGGTGAAATCAATATGCGGAAAGACGAAGTGGCGCTTGTGTTGTCGCTCGGGGGCTCGCCCAAGCAGGCGATTTACCCGGTGCTGAAGCAGTCGATCCGCGCGAGCCTGATCCCGACGGTGGAAAGCCAGCGGACGATCGGGCTTGTCCAGCTGCCGGGCATGATGACCGGGCAAATCATTGCCGGCGCCGACCCGATCCAGGCCGTCCGCTTCCAACTCTTGATCATATTCATGATCTTGTCGGCTGCGTCACTGACAGCCATTATTCTCGGGTTTCTCATCTACCCACGGTTGTTTAATAAGGATCAGCAGCTTGACATTGCGGCCTGGAAGTGAAGAGTATGAGTATACCGGTTAATTGATTTAAAAATTCAAAAAATTACGTTTTAAAATCGCAGCTATTTCAGCCGCCCCCGTAAATGCCCACGTTCGAACCCGGGATGGTTCATCAATTCTCAACATCCGGCTGCCGCGGTAAGCCGGATCTCGACAAAAATCAGGATATTTCCGCGGAAATATCTACGCATGTAAAAGCCCAGAACCGGTAGTGCACCGGATTCCGGGCTTGGAATCTATCTGAAAGGCAGGGACATGGGCCATTAATGTCCGTTTTCGGGAGGTCCGGTCTTTTGCGCCGCCGAGCGTGTCCGTGCTTCGCTTTTCATTTTGTCAGGTTCTCCTTTTCCGCATCGCCTGTCATTTCGCCCCGGGCCTCTTTCGCTTCCCCTTTCAATTGATTGCCTTTTCCTTTCAGCTGTCCACCATGGAGTCTTTATCCCATTTGTTCACCATTCATATTCCCCGGCTGAGCGCCGGTGAACGCAAAATGAAATCTCCCACCATTTTGTGCGCAACTTCACATATACAATCAAAAAAAGCACGAAAAGGGATCCCCATCCCGTGCCGGAGGAATCGTTAAATGTTCTTTTTATTCTGTTTTGGTGGTATGTATGTTAGGCCGAAGTAATAATAATTCGCACAGTTTGTTGTGCGTTTGCACTGCTCAAGGAAAGTATACTCGGAGCAGTTCAGTTTCAGCCTCGTATGATTCGGGAACTCAACAAAAAGCCCGTCCGGTGTCTTTTCATAGAAAAGGACATTCGCAAGAAATATGAACTGGCAATCATAGGATTTTGCGGATTTTGTCGGCGTGGCGATAATGCCATGTTTTCCAATCATGACTGGCGTTTTGTTATAACCGAAAATCTTTCTCATGGCTTTTACGGACCCATCGTAATTGCACATCCTGTAGTGCATACAAGCCTCATTTAAAATATCAATCTTTCTTTTTTGGGAATAAAAGGTCCCTTTTTGATCATAAATGATGGTTTGGTAAATTTCGTTATAGGATGCAACCAGTGCATAAGTACCTTGATTGATAAGATAATGGTTTTTCTCAATGTACATGCATATGTTCCCCCTTGAATGATTGCCCCCAGGGGAGGAATGTATCTTACAACAAGGTGATATTCGTGGTGCAACAGACGTGTTTGGCCAAACACCTATACCAACTCCACCTCCATATTTAAAAAGGGGCATTTTCTAATGGATTTTTCATTTCTCCGATGCTTCCCCAAATAGGATACACCTATATTATAATCCAAATTTCCTATTTGAAAAGTATTAATTTACAATTTTGTTATTTTTTTTATTAAAGGTAATATTCTTCCATCCAAAATTCTACTAAAATCTCATATTTTCCCCTGTAAAATTTCAAATTTCCCCTGGGAAAATTTCAAAAATCCGGGCGGAAAGTTTCAAAAAAGGCCGTTCGAAAGCCCCGCGCATGCCTGGTATTGTATAGGCAACCCGGGAATTCAAGGAAAGCGCGCTTTCCAAAAGGGGAAGCGAAATGGAAAGTTTTGAAGAAGTATTGGAGCAATACCGGCCGATGATCTACCACATGATCCGCAGGCTCCGCATTTATAAAAATGTGGATGAGTTTGAGCAGATCGGCCTCATTGCCCTTTGGGAAGCTTATCAAAATATGCAGGAAGACAAAGGGTCATTTACGGGCTATGCGTATGCGACAATCCGCGGGAAAATGCTGACGGCGCTCGCGAAAGCCAGGAAAGAGGATGAGACGGTTGTTTACCCGAAGGAAGAATTTTGGAGCGTGGAGACGGACATGTCGCTGCGCCCGCCGCTTGAGCTCGAAACGCTGCTCAGCTATTGCGACGGCTTGACGGAAAACGAGAAAAAATGGGTTGTCGCCACCTTTTACCTGCAGCTGAAACCAGGTGAAATCGCCGTCATTGAAGGCAAATCGATCAGCGCCATCAAAAAATGGCGGAAAGGGGCGCTTGAGAAGATCAAAAAACAAATACAACAAAGTTGAGCAAAAAGGGGCTGTCCCAAAAGACCCGGGGCACCCCTTTTTTATGTAAGGTAAATGTGATCATTCGAGATTGTTGCGCAAAATTTACGCGACCCCTGCGGGAAAAGCGAGCCGGCGGGACCTTTGGAGTAAAATTTCCCCGAGAAAATGGTTCAGAGAAGCTGTGTCACTACCGTTGGGGTAAATCAACCCTCGTGAACGTTCTTTAGAAGGCCTGTAAGAACCATTGGGGTAAAAATAACTCTCGTGAACGGACTTTAGAAGCGGTGTAAGAACCATTGGGGTAAAATCAACCCACGTGAATGGTCTTTAGAAGCGGTGTAAGAACCGTTGGAGTGAAAGTTTTCCACGTGAACGGACTTTAGAAGCAGTGTAAGAACCGTTGGGGTAAAAATTTCTTGCGTGAACGGACTTTAGAAGTAGTGTAAGAACCATTGGAGTAAAAATTTCACTCGTGAATGGTCTTTAGAAGCGGTGTAAGAACCATTGGAGTAAAAATTTCTTGCGTGAACGGACTTTAGAAGTAGTGTAAGAACCGTTGGAGTGAACAATTCCTTCGTGGATGTTCTTTAGAAGCAGTGTAAGAACCATTGGAGTAAAAATTTCTTGCGTGAACGGTCTTTAGAAGTGGTGTAAGAACCGTTGGGGTGAAAGTTTTCCACGTGAACGGACTTTAGAAGCGGTGTAAGAACCATTGGAGTAAAAATTTCACTCGTGAATGTTCTTTAGAAGCAGTGTAAGAACCGTTGGGGTGAAAGTTTTCCACGTGAACGGACTTTAGAAGCGGTGTAAGAACCATTGGGGTAAAAAATTTCCACATGAACGGACTTTAGAAACCCCGCTACAACCGTTAGAGTAAAAACATCCCGAGGAAATGGTTCAGAGAAGTTATCTCACAACTGTTAGAGCAAAAATTTCCCCGTGGGAAAAGACTTGTTAGAGGAAAAATTCCCCAAAGAAATGATTCAGAGAAGCAACGTCAGGATCGTTAGAGGAAAAACGCCTAAAACGGTCCTGACAATGCTTGAAAAATTTCTGCTTAAAAGGGGCTTTGGGTATAGCCACTTTATTCAATCCGCAATAAAATAATCACGCAAATATTCGTACCAAACTTTCACGCCTTTTGCGCTCGGGGCGGTTTGTTCGCCGTTTTCGAACTTGACATACGCTTTAAACTTCCCGCTGTTTGGGTCCGGCCAGTTTTTCCAATGGTTCAGATAAGTATAACCTTCCACTTTTGTAAACATCTCGAGCTGGTCGACCTGGTCAGGATAGTTCGTCGCCTGGTACAGCGGGAACGACGGCTGGATCAGGAGCACCGCATCTTTCCACGCAGCTGCGGCAGTCTTAATATCATTCAGCTGATTTTCCATCGCAACAGCCCCGTTATTGTTCAAAATGAACGGCTCAAACAGCACAAGATCCGGTTGAAAATCCGCCACATCTTTGTACTTCCCTTCACGGATAAACTCGTCTGAATTCATGTCATAGGCGAAAAGGGAAACATGGACATGGCTGCCGTACGCTTTCCTTAACGCCTGCTTCAGTTGCGGCCCCCAGCCGTTTGAATCGATGCCCATTGCATCCGATCCGACAATCGCGATCTTGTAAGCACGTCCCTTGCTAATCGCGGCTTTAAAATCCGTGCGGGCCTGCTTCGGCCAGTGTGCGGTGTATGCGGTGAAGTCCGTATTCGGCTTCTCCGACGTTTTCGCGGCTCCCATCTTCGCGGATGTTTCCGAAGTGGTTTTCGTTTCTTTTGCCTCCGCAGCCGAATCTTGAAACCGGCTGGGATCTGTCTTGTATCCCCAGTACATATTCCCCGCCACGAACACGACAACAGCGGCAAGGATCGACATTATTGTCGCCAAAATTTTCATGCACAAAACCTCCAGCAAATGAAACTTCATTGCAAATCTACAAAAATTATGACAAAAAACGCCATTTTGCACAACAAAAACCTGAGGAAGGAAATGCCAGAAAACGATTTGAATAGACACCGATTGATGCTTAAATACTTCTTGTAGCAAAAACATTAAAATTATTCCAGTTTACAGCAAATTTTAAAGAAAATTATGGTATAATGTACGGTAGTTTTCTATCAATTTCGCTATCATGCCGCATATTTTGAAGGAGGAAAACATGGAAGAAACAATCAGTCTAAAAGAACTCATGCAGGTTTTGCGCAAGCGGCTCTCGATGATCGCGCTGGTTACACTGGGTGCCATGATCGTAACGGCCGTTGTCACCTATTTTGTCATAACGCCTGTCTATGAATCTTCTACGCAGATCCTTGTTAATAAAGCAAGCGATGACCAATCGATGTATACAACAAATGCCGTACAGACAAATGTGCAGTTGGTCAACACATATAATGTCATTATCAAAAGCCCGGCCATTTTGGATAAAGTGATTGACGAACTGAACTTGAAAATGACAAGCGACGAGCTGAACAGCAAAATTACGGTTAGCAGCGAGCAAAATTCACAAGTATTCACCTTGACAGTCCGGGACACGAACCCGTATATGGCAGCAAAAATCGCCAATAAGATCGGGAATGTGTTTAAAAGCGAAATCAAAAAGATCATGAAAGTGGACAACGTCACGATCATTTCCAAAGCACAAGTAGCAGAAAAACCTGTACAGCCGAAACCGCTCCTGAACATTGCGATCGCGCTTGTTGTCGGCCTGATGATCGGTATCGGGATCGCCTTCCTGCTTGAATACTTGGATAACACCATTAAAGATGAACAAGACATTGAGCAGATTTTGGAACTGCCTGTCCTTGGGGTGATCGGGCAGATTGACGACCAGGAGTTAAACACCGCCACGCGTGCAGGAAAAAAAACAAAGGGAAAGGTTGAGACTGTTGGCGCCTAAGAAAACAAAGCTGTTGAACACAAGAAGGAAATTAATTGCAAAACTAAACCCGACATCGCCGATTTCCGAACAGTTCCGGACGATCCGGACAAACATCAGTTTTTCATCCGTCGACAATGATTTGCAGTTGTTGATGGTCACATCAAGCGGCCCGGGAGAAGGAAAATCGACAGTTATCGCGAATCTCGCTGTTGTCTTTGCACAGCAAGGGAAAAGGGTGCTTCTTGTCGATGCGGATTTGCGGCACCCGACCGTTCATTACACATTCGGGATGACGAATACGTTTGGACTCACAACCGTATTGACAAAGCAGGGTACACTGCGGGAGACAGTGTCAAAAACAGATGTCGAAAACCTGCATATCTTGCCGAGCGGCCCGATTCCGCCAAACCCGGCAGAACTCCTCAGCTCGCGGGCGATGAAGGAATTTTTAAAAGAAGCGAAAGAAGAATACCATGTCATTTTGCTGGACACACCGCCGGTTCTTGCGGTAACGGATGCGCAAGTGCTGACAAACCAATGCGACGGCACGATTCTTGTCGTATCGAGCGGAAAAGCGGAAGTGGATGCGGTGAAAAAAGCGAAAGAACTGCTTGAGGCAGCCAATGCCAATTTGCTCGGCGTTGTCCTGAACAACAAGAAAACGCAGCATACACATTATTATTACTATTATGGAAAAGAATGAAGGGTTTTGTCACAAAAATCTTTCTAGTAATGTTGAAAAAATGGTAAAATTGGACTATAATTTTTTTAGAGTATTGCCGACATTGAAATGAAATTCCATTTGAAAGAAAATTTGGAGGGGTTTCGATGATTGATATCCATTGCCACATCTTGCCGGGAATTGACGACGGCGCACAGACGATTTATGACAGCCTAGATATGGCGAAGCAGGCTGTATCGCAGGGGATTGATACGATCATCGCCACCCCCCACCATATGAATGGAAAATATGAAAACCGCAAAACGGACATTGTCTCAAAAGTTGACGAATTGAATGCGAGATTAAAAGAAGAACAAATCGATTTAACCATCCTGCCGGGGCAGGAAAACCGCATATACGGCGAAATTTTGGAGGATTTTGAAAAAGGGGAAATCCAAACATTAGCCGGTTCCTCATACCTCTTTATTGAATTCCCGTCCGGCCATGTCCCGCGCTATGCCGAAACGCTTTTATACGATATCCAGGTGAAGGGTCTGGTGCCGATCATTGTCCATCCGGAACGGAATGCCGAACTGATGCAGCATCCGGACCGCCTGTTCGAAATGGTGAATAACGGCGCAGCGACGCAAATTACGGCGGCAAGCCTGATTGGTGCGTTCGGGAAAAAGATTAAAAAATTCAGCGAGCAGCTGATTGAAGCAAACCTCACCCATTTCCTTGCTTCAGATTCCCACAATGTGACGACCCGATCGTTTAAAATGGAAGAAGCGGTTGACGAAGTGACAAAGAAATACGGCGCGGATATGCTTTATTTCTTCACGGAAAATGCCGAACTGCTTGTAAGCGGCCAAAACATCTACAGAGAAGTCCCGCAGCCGATTAAACAAAAGAAGCTTTTTGGTCTGTTTTAATCGGCTTTCTTTTCTGGACAAAATCCAAGTATTTTAGTGGGTTTATCGTTTTGCGATGCGCTTTTCGGACATGTCTCCCATCCGTTATCACGTGAGGCACTCGGTCATGCTGTGGGTGTTTTTAAGCACCTTAGACGCTTGTCGTCGGAAGTATGATGTGAGGGCGGGTTAGATGCCCGGTTTTAATTTGCACTATTTCTACACCTGAAAAGTATAGAATGTAAAATTTCGAAATTCAAGATATTTGTAATGGATAGGATACATACGAAATCTTAACAATTGATGAACATAAGGGGGTACTGACAATGAAAAAAGTAAGAAAAGCGATTATTCCTGCCGCTGGTTTAGGGACAAGGTTTTTGCCTGCAACAAAAGCCATGCCGAAAGAAATGTTGCCAATTGTGGACAAGCCTACGATCCAATACATAGTCGAAGAAGCCGTTGAATCCGGTATCGAAGACATCATCATTGTAACCGGAAAAGGAAAACGCGCGATCGAAGACCATTTTGACAACGCCTGGGAACTTGAACAAAACCTTGCTGAAAAAGGAAAATTCGACCTCTTAGATAAAGTCCGCTACTCATCCAACTTAGCCAATATCCACTATATCCGACAGAAAGAACCACTCGGTCTGGGGCATGCTGTCTGGTGTGCGCGCAACTTTATCGGCGACGAACCATTTGCAGTCCTTCTTGGTGATGATATTGTCCAAAACGACCCGCCATGCTTAAAACAACTCATTGATCAGTACGAAGAAACCCATTCTTCCATTATCGGCGTCCAGCAAGTCCCAGAAGAAGAAACACACCGGTACGGCGTTATCGCACCCGCTTCCAAAGAAGGCCGCCGATATCAAGTTGACAAATTTGTCGAAAAACCAAAACAAGGCACCGCACCATCCAATCTTGCCATTATCGGCCGTTACTTATTGACACCGGAAATCTTTATGTTCCTGGACAAACAGGAAAAAGGCGCCGGCGGCGAAATCCAATTAACAGATGCCATCCAGCAGCTGAATCAGATTCAAAGAGTATTTGCTTACCAGTTTGAGGGCAAACGGTATGATGTAGGGGAGAAATTGGGGTTTGTGAAAACAACGATTGAATTTGCTTTGCAAGATGAAAATATGAAAGATGAACTGCAGACATTTATAAAAGAAATCATGACCGAATCGCTCGTTAAGTAGAACTATACGTTTAAATCAGGGGGATGACAATAGATGTCATTAAAAAAACGGTTGCCGATCTTGATGCTGCTGGACTCGGCGATTGTACTTTGTGCTGTCTTTGCTGGATATTTTATTTTAAATCCTTATATGAATGTGTATACACACCCAATGCTTTGGGTTAGTTCTTTAACATTATTAATCAGCTATCATATTTTTGCTTTTCGATATCGTTTATATCAAAAGGCTTGGGAATATGCAAGCGTAGGTGAATTAACTGCAATTATAAAAGCAGTTACTTTTGCAGCAGTAATTACAGCCGTTGTCCAATTCATTGCTATCCATAATGTTTATTGGCGGGTATTGACCATTACATGGATGATCCATATTTTGTTAATCGGGAGCTCACGGTTTTCATGGAGGGTGTACAGAGATCGCTTTATGGCTAGCAAGGTTCAAAAAAAGAGGACACTAATCATCGGAGCTGGTTCTGCTGGCACAATGGTCGCCCATCAATTATTAAAAAGCAAGGATGCAGATTTAGAACCAGTTGCTTTTATAGATGATGACCCGAACAAATGGAAACTTGAAATTTACGGAGTGCCGGTAGTCGGAATGGTTAGTGAAATCCCTTGGGCAGTTAAGCAATACGATATTGACCATATTGTCATTGCCATTCCTTCCTTAAAAAGAACGGAAATGCAGCGTATTTATGAAGAATGTGCAAAAACAAAAGCAAAAACAAAGGTATTGCCAATGCTTGAAGATTTGATCACCGGCAAAGTCTCTGTTAACCAAATCCGGGATGTACAGGTTGAAGACTTACTTGGAAGAGAACCAATTGAACTTGACATGTCCATGATTTCAGAGAAATTAACGGGAAAGACTGTATTGGTAACCGGTGCGGGCGGTTCCATTGGATCAGAAATTTGCCGCCAGGTAGCACAATTCTCACCTAAAAAACTATTGCTTTTAGGGCATGGCGAAAATAGTATTTACACGATTGATATGGAATTAAGAAATAAATACGATAATGATATCGAAATTGTCCCCCTTATAGCTGATGTACAAGACCGCGTTCGCATCTTTGACATTATGAATGAATATAAACCAGATGTCGTTTACCACGCTGCTGCCCATAAGCATGTGCCATTAATGGAATATAATCCAACAGAAGCCGTAAAAAATAATATTTTTGGAACAAGAAATGTTGCAGAAGCAGCCGATACTTTTGGTGTCAAGAGTTTTGTAATGATCTCAACAGATAAGGCAGTAAACCCACCAAACGTAATGGGGGCGACAAAGCGATTTGCTGAGATGATTATTCAAAACTTAGCCAAGGAAAGCAAGACCAATTTTGTTGCGGTCCGGTTTGGTAATGTTTTAGGAAGTAGAGGGAGCGTTATTCCATTATTTAAAAAGCAAATTCAGGCTGGTGGGCCGGTTACGGTTACACATCCTGATATGACAAGATATTTTATGACGATACCAGAAGCTTCCCGGCTTGTGATCCAAGCAGGTGCGCTTGCAAGGGGAGGAGAAGTATTTGTGTTAGACATGGGAGAACCAGTCAAAATTGTTGATTTGGCTAAAAATCTTATCACGTTATCCGGCTTTTCAATTGATGAGATTGGAATAAAATTCACCGGGAAACGACCGGGAGAAAAGTTGTATGAAGAACTGTTAAACGAAAATGAGGTTCAGAAAAAGTCAATCTATCCTAAGATTCATGTTGGCAAAGCAAGTCCGATGAACAAGGAAGATCTATATCATGTCATTGATTCATTGCTGAATAAAGATTCTCAAGAGCTTAAAGAAATATTAATAAAAATAGCAAATACAAAATTCAGTGAAGGCGTGCCGCTGGTAAGCCAGTAAAATCGATAGGGAGCTGTTCTGGCAAATGAAATATAATCCTACAATCAAAAGAATAATAGACTTTATACTGTCTTTAGTGGCGCTGATTCTTTTATCGCCATTTTTTTTACTTATTGCTTTAGTAATTAAGCTGGACTCAAGAGGGCCGGTATTTTTTAAGCAAAAAAGAGTAGGAAAAAACAAGGAGCACTTCTTTATTTTAAAGTTTAGAACGATGCGGACGGAAACGCCAAAAGATATGCCAACACATTTGCTGCAAAATCCTGATGCATTTATTACAAAAAGTGGCAGACTTTTAAGGAAAACTAGTCTTGACGAATTGCCGCAGATCATAAATATTTTAAAGGGTGATATGAGTATTATTGGACCTCGGCCTGCATTGTGGAACCAATTTGACCTTATTGAAGAAAGAGATAAATATATGGCGAATGATATTTTGCCAGGATTAACTGGATGGGCACAAATTAATGGAAGGGATGAACTCCCAATACCAGTTAAAGCTGCGCTGGATGGAGAGTATATAGAAAAAGTTTCTTTTTTATTTGATATAAAGATCTTTTTTAAGACCGTATTTAGTGTCTTAAAATCAGAAGGTGTAAAAGAAGGCGCAAATATGTCTTCTACTCGTCCGAATCAAAGGAGAGTAAACTGATTCATGGATAAGAAACGAATATTAATCACTGGAAAGAACAGTTATATTGGTACAAACTTCATAAAATGGGTTTCCCAATGGCCTGATAAATATGAAACAGAAGCTATTTCAGTAAGAAATGATGATTGGAAATCACACGATTTCTCTATGTATGATACTGTATTGCATGTTGCTGGAATTGCGCATGTTTCAGCTGATCCTAAATTGAAAGAACTGTACTTCAAAGTAAATAGAGATTTAGCAATCAATGTAGCTAAAAAAGCAAAAAATGATGGTGCCAAACAATTTATTTATATGAGCAGCATCATCGTTTATGGTGCAGATGGGAAAATTGGAGAAAAAAATATTATAAAAGAAAATACTAAGCCAAGCCCAATTGATTTTTATGGTCAAAGCAAATTAGAAGCTGATTTAGAAATTCAAAAATTAAAAGATAAAGATTTTAAAATTGTAATTGTAAGAACACCTATGGTTTATGGTCCAAATTGTAAAGGAAACTTTCCAAGACTTATAAAATTAGCAAAATTTTTTCCGATATTTCCAAGCATTTCAAATCAAAGAAGTATAATTTATATTGATAATCTAACAGAGTTTTTAAGAATCGCTATTAATTCTGAAATGAGTGGTATTTTTTTTCCTCAAAATAAAGAATATGTATCAACTAAGGAAATTATTGATTTAATGGCTAAAAATATGGGTAAAAAAGTATTCTTTGTATCGTTTTTCAACCCTTTTCTTCGTCTTTTATCTAGAAGGCTAAATCTAATAAATAAAGTATTTGGTAATAAAGTATATGATAAAAGGTTGAGCCCTAAGGAAGATTATTGCATTGTTGATTTTAATGAATCTATAAAAAAGAGCTTATTGTAGGTTGGTGACAAATGAAAAAAAAGGTATTATTTTTAGGTAATCATGGTTTTGTAATTTATAATTTTAGGAAAGAATTAATTCAGAAATTGTTAAGTGAAAATTATGAAGTCTTTTTGTCTTTCCCTTATGATGATAAAGTTCCTGAAATGGTTAAGTGGGGTTGTAAATTTATTGATACCAAGGTGGATAGGAGAGGTAAAAACCCATTTAAAGATTTTAAATTACTGGTTGTTTATTTAGGAATACTGCTAAAAATTAGACCTAATGTTGTTTTAACTTTTACTATTAAGCCTAATTTGTATGGAAGTCTTGCTTGTAGGATTTTACACATTCCGTGTCTAAATAACATAACTGGATTAGGAAGCGGATTTGGAAATGGTGGTTTTTTAAAATTTTTTTTGATTTTTATGTATCGTATTTGTTTAAAAAGATCCTCATGTGTTTTTTTTCAAAATCAACAGGATATGAATTTATTAATTGAAAAGAAAATTGTTAAAAAAAATTATCAATTAATACCTGGTTCTGGTGTTAATTTATCTGAATTTACTTTAAAGGATTTCCCAAAGGAAACTGAAAAAATTGTATTTATATTTATTGGAAGAATCATGAAAGACAAGGGAATAGATCATTTTTTAGAGGCTTCAAAAATAATAACAAGTAAATATCCTAATGTTATATTCCACATAGTGGGTTTTGTAGAACCAACTCAATCTTTTTATGAAAAAATAATTAAAGAATATGAGAAGAAAGGTTATATAAAATACTTTGGATATCAAAAAAACGTAAAACCATTCATAGAAGATGCCGAATGTATTATTCAACCTTCTTACAGTGAAGGACTTTCAAACGTCTTACTAGAATCCGCAGCTACGGGGAGAGTCTTAATCGCATCAGATATTCCAGGATGTAGAGAAACGATTGAACAAGGAGTGAATGGTTTTACATTTAAAGTTAAAAGCACAACGAATTTAACAGGTATTTTGGAGAAATATATTCAATTACCATATAAAAAAAGAAAGCAAATGGGACTTAATTCCAGAGAAAAAGTAAAAAGAGACTTTGATAGAAATATTGTAATAAATGCATATATGGAAGAAATAGTTAAACATTAACTATTAAATAAAAGAATATAAAATAATCTTGTTTTTTCGGTCGTTTCAAGTATGAATTGAAATGTATGTTGTCATGTTGTCCTATATTTAGCTATTTGTTAGGAGAAAAAATTATGAAAGTAGCACATATTCTTAGCTGGCTTAATACAGGCGGGGCGGAGAAAATAACCACAGAATTAGCAAATCTAATGTCTGAAAATAATTTAAAAGTGAAGATAATATCTATACTACCAGGAAGAGGAATACCTTATGATATTATTAACAAGGAAAGGATTGAAATAGTAGAGCTTAATTATAAAAATAAGTTTAATCCACGTATCGCTTGGGATTTGTACAAATTAACTTTAGATTGTCAAATAGTTCACACACATACATTTTATGCTCAATTTTATGCAAGTATATTAATAAGCAAAAATAAATTGATTACGACTGAGCATAACACAAATAACAATAGAAGAAAAAACATTTTATTTAAACCCTTAGATTATTTAATGTATAAAAAGTACAAAAGAATAATATGTATAAGTAGCGCTACCAAAGTAAGTTTAAACAATTGGATTAAAAGTACTCGTAGCAAGTCGGTAGTAATCAATAATGGAATTAATACTAAAAAGTATTGGAGTTCAAAACCTCTAGATAAAGAAATGTTAGGCATAAATGACAACAGCTGCATTATACTAACATGTACGGCAAGGTTATCGAAAGTAAAAAATCATGTAACATTAATTAAAAGTTTAGTCGGTTTAAAAGAAAATTATCACCTATTTTTAATAGGCAATGGAGAGAAAAGAGATGAGATTAAACAATTAATTTTATCAAATGGTTTACAAGATAGAATTACTCTTCTTGGAAATAGAGATGATGTAGATAGAATATTAAAAATAACAGATATATTCGTTTTAGTATCATTGTGGGAAGGATTTGGTTTAGCAGCTCTTGAAGCAATTTTGTCCAATACATATTGTATTCTCTCTGATGTTGAGGGGTTAAATAATTTAGTTCCAAAAAATAATTATGTTAGATATGTAGATCCATTAAACCCAGAACAAATATTGAAACAAATAACTATACTTTGCGAAGAAATAAAAACGCTCAAAGAAAATAAAAGTAAAAATATTAATAATGAGGAAGTCATTAGGTATATTATGAACAATTACGACATTAATAATACTTCAGAAAAATACAAAAGTATTTATTTTGAGATCATGAAAGAGAAAAAGAGCAGGAGGATGAGATGGTTTATTTAGGAATTATTGGATGTGCCATAATTTTAGGCCTTTCTTGGATTAAATTAAAGGATATAATTGCACCGCCAATTATCCTTTCCTCAATATGGCTACTGATATATATAGCATTACTTTTAAGAAAAAGCAAAATAAATTTTGATAATTTTTATTATCTTTCATTTGTTTTTAGTTTATTTTGCTTTATACTTGGTTTTTTTATGGTAGTGAGAAATAGAAACAAAACGAATTTTGAACCGAATAGAATCAAAAAAAAATTCAATCCCTTTTTAGGTAAATTAGTAATAGCAATTAATAGTGTTTTATTTATATTTTATTTGGTAAAGGTTCGTAGTTATATATTTTCTAATTTCAATTTTAACTTTTGGCAGACTTTAAATGCAGGCAGGCGGTCGGGTACATTTGTAGAGGGTAACATTGTATTGTATGCTAGAATAGCAATAATTGCTTTTTCAATTGTTAGCTCGATTATATATTTTAGCAATCCTAAACGAGGAAATAAGTTATACTTTTTAATATCTATTTTTTTTGCAACAATTTTTGTAATTACTGCAAACAATAGAGGGATAATTTTTCTTCTGATACTTAGCGTTTTTTTTGCCTTTTTGATAATTAAAAACTATGATAGTATGAAAACTTTAATAGTTTTACTTACTACTTGTTTAATTTTATTAGCTGTATTTATAGTCTTTTCATTTTTAAAATTTGTTTATCAAGATCAAAGTAATTCATTACAGTTTATTATTAACCAATTCAGGATATATTTTACTACACCTCCACTTGCATTTGTTCAATGGATTGGTTCATTTCATGAATATTCTTATGGTGCAAATACGTTTCGCTTTTTCTCGGCGATCCTAAATTCATTAGGCTACAATATTGTTATTCCCAATACTGTTCAGCCATTTACTTGGATATACGGAGATTATTCAAATGTATATACGGTTTTACAGTATTATTCTAGTGATTTTGGATTAATATATGCTTTTTTCATTCTATTTGTTTTGGGGGCTATCCATGGATATTTATATAAAGAATCAATTTTAAAAGAAGATAAAAAAGTTTTTTTTATAGCCCTTCAATCAGTTTCTTATTACCCATTAATATACCAGTTCTTTTCTGATCAGTATTTTACAATTTTATCAACTTGGTTGCAGTTCTTGTTTTGGATTTGGCTGTTTACAAGAAGTTTCTTATTGATAGATTCTAAAGACAAAAAATAGAGGTTATTTTATGAAAAAGGTCCAAGTCTTATTATCATCTTATAATGGAGAAAAATACATAAGAGAACAAATCGACTCGATTTTGAAACAAAAAGATGTGGTTGTATATTGTTTGGTTAGGGATGATGGGTCAACTGATGATACAGTTCAAATTTTAAAAGAATATAAAAAAGAATATCCTAATTTTGATTATGTAGAAGGTGAAAATGTAGGTTATAAAAAGAGCTTTCAAATATTGTTACAAATGACAGGTAACTATGATTACTATGCTTTTTCAGATCAAGATGATATATGGATGCCAAGAAAACTAATTAGTGCAGTTAAAAAAATATCTACAGAATCTAGTGATATACCAATTCTCTATTGTTCGAATTGTATTCTTGTAAATAAGGAGTTGACGGAAATAGGGATTTTGCATAAAAAAAATATTTTACCTAATAGTAAATACAGAGCATTAGTTCAGGGGTTTGCTCATGGTTGTACAATGGTTATGAATAAAAATTCTCGAAACTTAATGCTGAGATACACACCTAAAATTGAATATGCACATGATTATTGGATTCCTATACTCCATCTTTTTTTAGGTAAGATTTTATATGATTCGAATGCTTATATTTTATATCGTCAGCATGAAAATAACGTATTTGGTGGTAGAAGATCCTTCTTTAAAAAAATAAAAGCTAGTTTGAATAAGTATAAAGTGTCGAGTTTCTATTCGAATCTTATAAAAGAAATATTAAGTGGGTATTATGATATGCTTTCTAAAAACGATCAAAAACTACTAACGGAAACGTTAGACTATAAAAATTCTTTTTATTTAAAGCTCAAATTGTTTTTCAATAAAGAACTAAGAAAAAGTACAATAAGAGGTACTCTAATAATAAAGTTATTAATACTTTTATCGAAATTTTAATACGATCCCAACTATAATTTTGCCGTTCTATTAATTATTGGTTGAATAGTGCACATCTTAACTATTACTTATATGTAATGGGTTAATTGCAGTATTATGGTTAAATACTATTAATATATTGTTTTTATAAAATGATAAACCAAGTCTATCTACAAGGAAATACATTTTACACGATTATATTTATATCTGATTTTATAAAATTAGATAGAGTGGTTTGAATAATATAAAATTAGTCAAGTTATCAAGTGAAAATTAAGGAGAGGATACATTTTGAGTTGCAATCGACTTAACAATAACAAGATATATCTTGTAACAGGAGCAGCAGGGTTTATTGGTTTTTATTTATGTGAGAGACTTTTAAAGCAGAATTGCAAAGTTATTGGGATTGATAATATTAATGATTACTATGATGTAAATTTAAAGTATTTTCGACTGGAAAAGTTAAAGTTATATGAAAAATTTACTTTTATCAAAACTGATATATCCAATAAAAAAATGATCCAAGAAATATTCAACGAATATAAACCTGAAATAGTAGTAAATTTAGCTGCTCAAGCCGGTGTACGCTATTCAATAGAAAATCCTGATGTATATATTCAAAGTAATATTATAGGTTTTTACAATATACTAGAGTCATGTCGTAAGTATTCGGTTGATCATTTGGTTTATGCGTCATCTAGTTCTGTATATGGGTCAAATAAAAAAGTTCCTTTTGAAGAAAAAGATTTTGTTGATCATCCTGTATCTTTATATGCTGCAACTAAAAAATCAAATGAATTAATGGCTCATACATATAGCCACCTCTATAAAATTCCAGCGACAGGGTTGCGATTTTTCACAGTTTACGGTCCCATGGGAAGACCAGACATGGCCTATTTTGGATTTGTCAATAAATACTTTTTAGGAGAACCAATTAGAATCTTTAATAATGCAGATTTTGAGCATGATTTAACCAGAGATTTTACTTATATTGATGATATTGTTGAAGGTATGGAGAGAGTTATTTCTAATCCCCCTGTTATTGGAGATGCTGCTCCTCATAGGGTTTTTAATATTGGTAATAACAAGCCTGTCAAATTAATGGCGTTTGTTGAAGCCTTAGAAAAATCGTTAAGTAAAACATTGGGAAGAGAAGTTAAGTTTAAAAAGATATTTGAACCAATTAAACCAGGAGATGTGCCAACGACATATGCATCAACAGAGTTATTAGAGAGTGCGGTAGGTTTCAAGCCTAAAACATCAATTGAGGAAGGGTTACAAAAATTTTCTGATTGGTATGTAAAATACTATAAAATAGAGTAGTAAAAAATCCAAAATTGAATAGAATCAATTGCAAAGTTGCATTTAAAGAAAAAGGCAGGGATCAAAAACATTAAATCCATTCTTGTTGAGGAGGCTAATTAAATTCAACAATTAATCCTGAAACCAAAGAAATTCCCACTCTCCATAATACGATTTGCATGAAATCTAGTATAATATGGACATAGATCCAGGTTGACAAATTCCAAACTCAGGTGGTTTTTTGTTAATTAGGGTTTGCTGAATAAACAAAAATTCCTGATTTGACAAGAATTTCAGCCACTTTTGTCGAATATAAAGTGTAAGGATTTTATGGGAAACATGTTAAAAACCTTGCACTTGGAGGCCGTTACGATGTACAAAAAGACCGAACATCAATTAACTTTTGTAGAAGATTTTTTTCTACCATTCGGTGGAAAATTAAATAAAGAAAATCGCTGGGTCCGTCTTGCTGAATTAATCCCTTGGTGGAAGGCTGAAGAAAAGTATGCCACCAAGTCCTTCAAGAAAAAATTCAAAGGCGAAAAGGCTTATTCTGTCAGAGTTGCTCTTGGGGCTCTCTATATCAAAGAACGGCTTGGGCTATCTGACCGGGAAACAGTCGAACAGATCACGGAAAACCCGTATCTTCAGTATTTTATCGGGTTGCCTGAATTCCAGGAAAAAGCCCCATTCGATCATTCTCTATGACTCGTTTTAGAAAACGTTTGGGTGCAAACATCATCAATGAACTGAATGAATGGATTGTTCTGGAAGAACAAGAACGCCAATCGGAAGAAGCATCTAAGGAAAATGACAACGATGATGATCACCATGATGATGACGATCATAGTAGTGGTGATCATCAACCTTCCGGTCCTGCTTCGGAAGAGAATTCAACTGGATCGGCTTCTCCTAAAACGAAGAACAAAGGAAAGCTCATTCTGGACGCAACCTGTGCACCGGCTGATATTGCTTACCCTATAGACCTTGGACTGTTGAGCGAAACTCGTGAGAAGCTAGAACATTTCATTGATGTCCTACATGAACCACACAAAGGAAAGTTACAAAATCCATGGACCTACAGAAAAAGGGGTCTGTAAGGACTATTTTTCTGTCGCTAAGCAACGCAAAGCTGGTGCCTGGAAAATCCGGAAAGCTGTCGGCAAACAACTTGGATATGTGAAACGGAATCTGGAGATATTGGAAATCTCATTACCCAAAGCTCTCTGTCTCTTTTGAGTAAAGATGAATACCGACAACTCCTCGTGATTCATGAACTTTACCGCCAACAGGCAGAAATGTACAAAAAGAAAACACATCGGATTGACCACCGGCAAGTTGGTTCATAATGGCTTGTAATGGAAGTTGAAAGTTAGCTTGAAAAACAAATGGTGACCAACCTTCGAGCGAGTATCTTACCCATTTTTTAATATAAGTATGGAATCTTAGCCTGCTAAAGAACTTGAAAGATATGGAAACCGCAAGTTATATTTTATATGTGCCTAAATGAGTGTTTAAAGATATGTTTACCATGCAGAAAAAGTAAAAATACATTTTCGGAAACAATCAGACATTTTTTGAATGCTTATTCCGAAAGCCTACCTACTACAGACGTTAATTAGATTTTCGTAACGGATTCAGGTTCAACTAAAAGCCGTTTTCTAAAAAACATAGTGTGGAATTTCCAATACCTTAAAGGATAGGTAGAGTTGATTTAGCTATTTTGATATAGAGTTAAGAGGGATTAATTTGAACAGCAAAGCCTTTGTGTTTTTTAAGAATTTATCTTATACATTATCGTCAAATTTGGTCTCTATGATAATTTCCACCATTGTTATTTTAGTTTTACCTAAACTTATTGGAGTGGAAGAATATGGATATTGGCAACTTTATATTTTTTATTCATCTTATGTCGGTTTTCTTCATTTTGGTTGGAATGATGGGATTTATTTAAGATATGGTGGGGAAAAATATAAGGACCTAGATAAAAAAACTTTTTTTTCCCAATTTTGGATGCTGGCCACCTTTCAATTAGTGTTTGGGACATTAATTTTTTTATATGGTGTATTCAATCAGCATACTAAAAATGGATTTATTTTTGAAGCGACGGCAATTTGTATGCTCTTTGTTAATTTAAGATACTTTTTATTGTATACTCTTCAATGTACGAATAGGATTAAAGAATATGCTGCAATTACTTTATTCGAAAAAGTGCTATATTGTGTATTAATCATTCTTATGCTGGTTTCAGGTTTTAGAAATTTTGAGTTTATGATATGGGCTGATTTAATTGGAAAGCTTGCATCGTTAATCTATGCGGCCTACTTCTGCAAAGATATTGTTTTTCGTCATTATAAAGATTTTCAAATTAATTTTAGAGAAACTTTTACTAATATTGATGTTGGCATAAAACTTATGTTTTCAAATATTGCTAGCATGCTTATACTCGGTATAATACGGTTTGGGATTCAGCATACATGGGGGGTAAAAATATTCGGCAAAGTATCCCTTTCATTATCGATTTCAAATCTGACCATGACATTTATTACTGCAGTTGGAGTAATAATGTTTCCTCTACTTAGAAGAACGGAACAAAGTAGATTGCCAAATCTTTTTAAAACTTTCCGTGCTGTCTTAACATTTGTCCTTTTAGGTTGTTTAATTTTGTATTATCCATTGAATGTAATATTATTAGCTTGGCTTCCAAAGTATAGTGAAAGCCTAAAATATTTAGCGATTATTTTTTCGTTATGTGTTTATGCTGGAAGAATGGAACTATTAGTAAATACTTTTTTAAAAACCTTGCGAAAGGAAAGGCTTATCCTTTTAATTAATGTAATATCTCTATTAGCAAGCCTGCTTATCACGTCTATTGTTGCTTTGGGATTGAGAAATTTGATATTAACAGTGACTTCCATTGTAGTTTTAATTGCTTTTAGGTATACATTAGCTGAAATATTGTTATCAAAGCTTCTCCATGTTACTATCAAAAAAGAGATCTTTTATGAAACGAGTTTAATTACTTTATTTATCATAACTGGCTGGTTCTTCTCATCAATTACTGGATTTATCATTTATTCATTTTTTTATTTAGCTTATCTTATATTGAAAAATAAAGAGTTAAAGCTAACTTTACTTCAAGTAAGAACGTTAACTGAAAAATAATCTAATTAT
>NZ_BKZP01000028.1 GCF_008974185.1 Weizmannia acidilactici | reverse complement strand
TCCTGCCATTTATGAAATCGGCGGAACGGATTAAACTTTCAGCGGAGCGAATTAAAAAGATGGCGAATGGAATCATACCCATGATGAAACAGGGGCCTACTTTCCGGGTAATCAGCGGGAAATGTATAAAAATCAGCAATACACTCATTCAACTCAAGTATCATTTCTTGTCGGTTAAATTGTGAATTGCATCCAGAAAATTGGTATGATGTTTTATATCAAACTTTCAAGGGGGCAGAACCAATTGGAATACCGTAAAGCAAATCTGAATGATATCGAGAAACTAATCGAATTAAGAAAGCAGCAGCTGGTTGATGAAGGAATCGAGCCGAATATAGATATCGATGCTGAGCTGCGCGTTTTCTTTCAAAATAAATTGGGCGAAGGATCACTCATTCAGTGGCTCGCAGAAGATCAAGGGGAAATTGTGGCAAGCGGTGCTGTCATTTTCTATGAATTCCCCCCAAGTTATACAAATAAAAGCGGCAAAAAGGCTTATATAACCAATATGTTTACGAATGAAAACCACCGCGGGCAAGGTATCGAAACGAAATTGCTCGGAAAATTAGTGGAGGAGGCAAAATCTGCTGGTATTTCAATAATATGGCTTGGAGCTTCTAAAATGGGCAGGCCTGTATATGAAAAATTCGGATTCAAAGAAGTAGATGAATGGATGGAACTGCATTTGTAATCCCCTATGTTTAAATTTTTGAAGTTTCACAGGAATCGGTCTATACTTGAAAAGGTAAGGGAGGAATACAATATGTACGAAATAGCGATTATCGGAGCCGGACCGGCCGGTGCAAGTGCAGCGATTTTTACGGCAAAAGCGGGGAAAAGCACGGTTTTATTTGACGCCGGCACAAGTGCCACAAAGCGGGCGCTGCTGAAAAACCATTACGGCGTCAAGGAAATCACCGGCCCTGAACTGGTGGAAACCGGAAAAAAACAAGCGGAACAATTCGGAGCAAAACTTGTTGATGAAAAAGTTACCTCGGTCGAAAAAACGGAAAACGGTTTTACGATCCAAACAGAACAAGGTTCATACGAAAGCAAATATGTAATCTTTGCAACCGGTTTAATTGCTGATCTGGGGGAAAAACTCGGCGTTGAAACGAAACCGGCGACAGAACCGCGGGTGAAAACGGTATTTGCTGTCGACGAGCAGGGAAAAACGAACGTTCCGAACGTATGGGCATGTGGCACTGTTGCAGGCGTCTCCATGCATACGATTATCACGGCAGGGGACGGCGCAAAAGTGGCCATCAACCTGATCAGCGAAATAAACGGCAAACGCTTGGTTGACCATGATGTTTTAGGAAATTAATTGATAAAGACCGGGCTGAAACATTTCGCCCGGTTTAAATTTGCCTTCATTTATAACCGGTTATGTGCTGGCAATTTAAGGCCCGTGCTGCAGCTATTGCCATTATAAAAAGCCTTGCTCTTGCCCATCTTAATTTTTAATTTTGGCCTTTCATTGGGATACACGATCACGATGACAAGGAGGTTTTTTCATGCAAACCAATTTTAATGCAGCCATCAGTTGAACCAATGCCGCCAAATTGCGCAAACGCTCATTCGACAAACGAAACAGGGCAATGCACAATACGAGCAAATGATGCAGAAGGAGCAGCAGAATGCCGGAATGTTGCAGCATTCCTTATTTGGCAGGCAATACCTATTTATTTTCTATAAAATTTATTGTAAAATAATCTGTTAGCAATTGAAAGGAGGAGAATGCGTTGGCGAAGAAATCAATGATTGCCAAACAAAGACGCACACCGAAATATAAAGTTCGGGCTTATACACGCTGTGAACGCTGCGGACGGCCGCATTCGGTTATTCGCAAATTCAAACTTTGCCGTATTTGCTTCCGGGAACTTGCTTATAAAGGCCAAATTCCTGGCGTGAAAAAATCCAGCTGGTAAGCCCTCCTGCCCTCATTATGGGGGTATATATATCTTTCATTCTTCATTATTACTCCGGAAATTCCTCACTTATTCGCAAATTCTTTAAGCCGTTTTAATAGAAATTTAACAAACCGGTTGTACCATAAAATCAGTGGGGATGGCATAAGTGGCCATCATCGGTATTCCGCGTAGGCGGAGCGGATACCATTGATTTCCAGTACAGCCGGCATGTTTACTTGGAAATTCTACAATTTCGAAACATCCAGCACAATTTTTCCTGTGCTCTTTCTGCTTTCCATCCATTCATGGGTTTTCGCGGCTTCTTCGAGCGGATAGTGCCTGCTGATCTTCATATGAAGGCGCCTTTCAGCTAAATATTATAGCACATGCGCTGCGGTGTCCGGCAGCAGTTCCGGCCGGTTTTTGGCTGTTGTCCCGATGCTGAAACCGGGGACGGACCGGTATGAACCGTGTAAATCGGATGACTGGAAGCGGCCCGGTCTTCCGCCGGCATACCCGAATACAACAAGGCGGCCCGTAAATGTAAGGCATTCGCGGCTTTTTCCGACATTTCTGCAGCGATGAAATCCAAAATGACATCTGCGCCTTTGCCGTTTGTCCGTTCATTGACAATTTTTGCAATGTCTTACATACGGTAATTGACGGCAGAATCTGTCCCTGCTTCCAATGCAGCCTCTTTCTTTTCGTCGCTTCAGACCGTTCCGATCACCTGTCCCACGCCTAAAATTTTTGCAAATTGGATTGTGGTAGTTCTGATTCCTCCGGCAGTAGCATGGTATTATGGGTATCATGATTCACACCCCGGTTTTTACCCCCAACTAATTGTAATCGGATACAATAACTTTTTGGCGGCAAACGTTTTTTCCGGACAGGGGATATTGTCAAAATGGATGAAGAAGGCTGCTTTTTCATCGTAGACCGCCTAAAGCAGATGATCAATGAAAGTATGGCCGGCAGAAGTGGAGTCGATATTGTACAAACATCCTGCTATCAAGCAGGCGTATGTCGTCGGTGTCCCGGATCCGAAACGGGGTGAAACGGTCAAGGCTTTTGTCATCCTGAAAGCAGGGTACAAAGGCAAAGTGGCTGAAAAAGAAATCATCAAATGGTCCAAAGGGGAAATGGCTGCTTATAAATACCCGAGAATTGTAGAATTCATCGGCCAGTTCCTGATGACGAGCAGCGGAAAAATTATGGCAGGTGCTGCAGGAGCAAGCAAAAGCGGGGGTAAAAATACAGGGGGACAGGGGAAACGGCGTTCTGTTCCCTTTTTTACGTTCTTTCAGCTATGGTAAGATAGAAGCAAAGCATGTTGGAACGGGGCCATTGCAATGAATACGAAACAAGATTTTTTTACCCGCAAAAAAGAAGAGCTCGCTGTTGTGTTGAATGATGTGCAGCTTGCGGCTGTACGCCATACGGAGGGCCCGCTGCTGTTGCTTGCCTCTCCGGGTTCGGGAAAAACGACGACAGTCATTATGCGGATCGCTTATTTAATAGAAGAAAAAGGCGTGGCGCCTTCACGGATCAAAGCAATCACGTTCAGCCGTGCCGCTGCCAATGATATGAAGGACCGGTTCCGGAAATTTTTTCCTTATCTTCAGCCGGTTGATTTCTCCACGATCCACAGCCTTGCCTTCGAACTTGTCCGCGCATATTTCAGGAAGGTGAATATGCCTTTTCGGCTCATTGAAGGCGATGCGGACATGCAGTTCCATAAGAAAACGATTTTGCGGAATTTGTACAAATCCACAAGCGGCGTGAATATCACCGAAGACCAGCTGGAAGAATTGATGACGTACATCAGCTACATTAAAAATAAAATGGTTCCCTCGGAAAAATGGGCGTCTGTTGCAACTGAAGTACCTGGAGCCGAACGGATTTTAATGCAGTACGAAGCGTTTAAGCGGACCGGCACCGGGCAGCTGCTTCTTGATTTTGACGATATGCTCACGAAGGCAAACGAGATTTTGCAAAAAGATGCGGATCTCCGCCGCATGTACCAAGAACGCTATGATTATGTGCTGACGGACGAAAGCCAGGATACTTCAATGGTGCAGCACGTAATCGTTGAAAAGCTTGTCCAGGTGCACCAAAACTTGTGCGTCGTGGCCGATGACGACCAGTCGATCTACAGCTGGCGTGGCGCCGAGTCGGCTTATTTGCTGAACTTTAAAAAGGTGTATCCGGATGCCAAGATATTATATATGGAGCAAAACTACCGCTCGTCACAGGAGATCGTCACGGCAGCCAACCAGTTTATCAAGCGCAACAAACATCGCTATGATAAAAACATGTTTACCGAAAACCCTGCCGCCGGGCCGATCCGGTTTGTCCGGCTGCCGGATTACAAATACCAGGCAAAGTATTTGGCGCAAAACATCGGGCTGCTGGAGAACTTTTTCGAAACGGCGGTTTTATACCGGAACAACACATCATCGATTGCCTTGATTAACGAGTTTGACCGGGCCGGAATCCCTTTTTACATGAAAGATGCCGATAACCGGTTTTTCTCCCACTGGGTTGTGCAGGATATTTTAAATATGATGCGCCTCACGTTCACGGACAAACGGGCAGACATTCTCGAACAGGTCCATTCGAAACTGAACGGCTACATCACAAAGCAGCAGTTGGAAGCGGTGAAAAGAATCCGCAACAACAAATCTGTTTTTGATAATTTAATTCAATATGCGCCGCTCAAAGCGTATCAGAAGAAACAAATTTTGGAAGTCAAAGAGACGCTCCGGCAGATGAACGGCATGCCGCCGCTTGATGCGATCAAAGTGATCCGGGGCAGGCTCGGATATGAAAAGGCGTTGGGAAATTTATGTAAGAAGTTTGGTTTCAGGAAAGATTACTTGATCGGCATTTTAAACACGCTCGAAGAAATCGCCGATACGCTTTCGACGATGGAGGAATTTGCCGCCCGCCTCAAGCATTTGGAACAGGTTTTAAAAATGGCTAAATTGAAAAAGGGGAAAAATGCCGTCACGCTCTCGACATTTCACAACTCAAAAGGCCTTGAATTTGAAAACGTGTATATGATTGATCTTGTAGAGGGGATCATCC
The DNA here is from genome assembly GCF_008974185.1 of Weizmannia acidilactici. GTDB lineage: Bacteria > Bacillota > Bacilli > Bacillales > Bacillaceae_C > Weizmannia > Weizmannia acidilactici. Next base: position 40,767 of record NZ_BKZP01000028.1, on the reverse strand, counting down.
CGGGTTCTGATGAGAAAGAGGACGAGCTTTTAATGGAAGAATCCGTCCGTCTTTTTTATGTTGCCATGACGCGCGCGAAAAAATCACTGGAAATGGTCAGTTATGAAAAGCGAAACGGGAATCAGATGATGGATTCGCGCTTCGTGTCGGCGATAAAAAAGATTGTGAGCGGCCGGAAAAAAACGACGAGAACCGGCAGCGTGGAGCGCAAGGTAAAAATGGTCGGGCTCGGCAAAGACACGGCCGAAATTCCTTACAATCCGAATGCGATCAAAGATGTATCGGCGTTTACGGTTGGCAAAAAAGTTAAGCACCGCGTCTTCGGCCACGGCGAAATACTCAGCGTGGATGGCGATACTTTGGAAATCCGGTTTGAAAAAAGAGTCGTAAAGCTATCCGCGGTGACATGTTTGAAGATGGGGCTGTTGGAGGAGGTTGATAAACTTTAACTAGGCGCCGGGACGCGAAAAAGTGGGAAAGGGAATTACGCTGAATACGGCGGAACTGAAGGTACTGCGGGATTTGCTGAATAAGATGAATTTGTAATTAATTTAAAGGTTGTTCCTAAAAGGGACGGCCTTTTTTCTATTCATGATGGGGTATTGGTATTTGCTTCATTTTGGAATAGAAATCAGCGGAAATCGGCGATATATCAGCGAAAAAGAGAAATATACCCGTGGACGGGGTTTTACATCCATATGGGAGTATGATCGATCGGTACCGCGAAATCAGCCCCTCTATTGCGTCAATTTCTACAGGCCGGCATGATATAATAAAAATCAGTTAACAGTGCAAGAGGTGAAACCCGTGTCCAAATCAAAAATTGTGATTGCTGCGGACTCCTTTAAAGGCAGCGCATCCTCTATGGAAGTGGAAAATTTTATCGAAAAAGGGATTAGAAGAGTGGCCGTGAATGTTGAGATTGTCAAAATTCCCATTGCCGATGGCGGGGAGGGGACCGTTGACAGCCTGGTGTCCGCCTGCAAAGGGAAATACGTATACGAAAAAGTAACCGGGCCGCTTGGAAACAAGGTAAAAGCAAAATATGGGATGCTCTATGGCAATACCGCGATTATCGAAATGGCGGAAGCTTCCGGATTACAGTATGTCGACAAAACAACGATGAATCCATTTAAAACGACCACTTACGGAACAGGAGAATTGATCCGGTCGGCGCTCGGCCGTGGCGCAAAGACAATTTATGTGGGGCTCGGCGGCAGTGCGACCAATGACGGCGGGGCCGGTATGGCGGAGGCGCTCGGCGTATCATTCAAAGACAAGAAAGGCCGCGAAATCCGGCTCGGAGCTGAAGGAGTTAACGAAATCGAGACAATTGATGTTTCTCATTTGGATCCGCGTTTTGCGGATGTTGAAATCATCGGGCTCACGGATGTCACCAATCCGCTTTGCGGCAAAAATGGCGCTTCTTTTATTTACGGGCCGCAAAAAGGTGCGAAGGCAGAAGATTTGCCAATGTTGGACGGTATTCTTTTCCGCTATGCCGAAAAAATAAAAGAACAGCTGGGCATGGACGTTGCCGATGCAAAGGGGGCCGGCGCGGCGGGCGGTCTCGGTGCCGGCTTGCTCGCTTTTTGCGGGGCGAAACTGGAACGCGGCATTGCAAAAGTGCTTGAATTGGTGAATCTGGAACAGCATGTAAAAGATGCTGATCTTGTCATAACGGGAGAGGGAAAAATAGATAACCAGTCGGTGAACGGAAAAGCGCCAATCGGAGTCGCGCAGCTTGCCAAAAAATACGGTATACCGGTCATTGCTGTTGCAGGCAGCGCCGACGATGATCTGCAGGCGGTTTACGAACACGGTATAGATCTGGTCATTGATGCTGTGCCAAAACCGATAGCATTGAACGAAGCAATTGCAAATGCTGAAAAACTGATTACGAACGCCGGAGAAACGGCGTACCGGGCGTTTTGTTTGGCAAAACGTGCAGAAAAATAGTCCATGCCTGCTTCGACTTGCAGCCGTTCCGAAAAGAAGCAATGCCGTTTTTGAACTAAAAAAGCCATCAGGATATTACGCTGATGATGGCAAAGGATCAAAATGGGGACCGTAAAGCACATTTTACTTTTTGTGGGATATCTTTCGGGCAGGATCGTATCCCATCGATTTTTTAAATGCGGCAACGGCTTCCTCCATCTCCGGTGGTTTATTTTTAGTGGAAATCAAGCGTGCGGCCTGTCCCCCGCTTCCTCAAGTCATGGTTTGCCATTTTTTCAAGTGCTTTAATCGGTACCTTTTCGATCGTACAATCCTCTCCATCAAATTAAGTTTCTTTATTGTGGGGAATTCTTTTTGAATTGAAAATAAGAAAAATCGGACAAATTTTTGCAACCTGTCCGATTCTATCCGCTCTATTCTGCAACTTCTACACCAGGCACGGCCCGTTTATGTTTTCTTGCTGTATAGAAAATCAGGATTCCCCAAATCACAACAATTGCCGTATAGATGATGGTGTACCAGCTGCTGTCCGCATTGGCCAGTTTCAACAAAGTTTGGACATTACTGAACACAATCATGCCGCTTACAATCACGGCAAGCAAATGAGCCGGCATGATTTTGACAAGATAAGCTGCGATCGGCGCTGCGATCAGCCCACCCAACATCAGGGCAATCGTCCAGAGCCAGTTGATCTGCATGGCACCGAGGGATAAAAGAAAGCCGATGCTGGAAGCAAGAGAAACGGCAAATTCACTTGTATCCACCGAACCGATAACTTTCCGGGGTTCAATGTCATTCCTTGACAGCAATGCCGGCGTTGCAATCGGCCCCCATCCGCCGCCTCCGGTTGCATCGAAAAACCCTGCAACAAAACCAAGCGGAATAAAAAATGCATTGGATCGCGATTTCTTTCTGATTTTCAGAGTTCCGTGCGCATTGATTAAAAACCGGACGAGAATATAGATGCCCAGTGCAATAAGGAAAATGGAGATATAAGGTTTTAACGTACTTGCCGGAAGATGGCTGAGTACAGTCGCCCCAAGAAAAGCACCAACAGCCCCCGGAACAACCAATTTCCATATAATACCTTTATCGACATTTCCAAACTTCATATGGGAGACGCCGGATGCCGCCGTTGTAAAAACCTCCGCCAAATGTACGGAAGCCGACGCAACAGCCGGCGCAATCCCGAATGCCAGCAGCAGTGATGTCGAAGTGACCCCATAACCCATCCCGAGGGATCCGTCCACCAGCTGTGCGGCAAGACCTACAAGTGCTAAAACAATTAACTTTTGCATTGTCAATTTCCCCGCTTTCTTGACCGTATAATATTTGGTAATTCTGCCTGTTTAATAATTTCCAGCGTCAGCCTTTCGATAAAATCAGCCCCTTTCGATCAAGTGAAGTATTGCGCATAGGAGGGGCGGAAATTGGAAGAAAGAAAATTTGTACGCCAATTTACAAAAAAATCTTTCCGCCATTACGGAAAGACAGCGTTTTATGTATTTCGCTTATCTTCCAAAATGGTCCCCATTTTGCTGGACTTGGCACCTTACCGTGTGCTGGCAGGTTGTCGGACTTCATTGGGCCAGGTCCCTCCGTCACTCTTGATAAGTCTGTTGTTATGTCAATTTTATCAGAAAGTTGGTAAAAGTCAATGGAATTATTGTAAGTTTTTTTATCGGATTTATATGAAAGGTGAAGTTTGCTTACTTTTCCCCTATATAAGAACAGAAAAAAGCCCCATAAGATTGCAATCTATCTTATGGGGAAAGTTTATTTTGTATACCGGTTCGCATAGCACGAGGCCACAAATGCATCCGGCTTGATTTTCGGCTCCACGCCCATGGATTCCATGCGCGCGACCATTTCATTTACGAAATTGCTCGTTTTGTTCCGCCTGCCTGCGCCGATATCGATATGGCCTTCCATTGTAAAAGAGGCGCCTTCGTACAAATAAGGCAGAATAATATCGATCAGTTCGTTCTTTTTTTCTTCCGTAAACAGAGCGACAATTTCCTCGGTTAAAGATAATTCCAGCGAAATCCGTTCGTGCAAATGGTCCATTATTCTCGGTACAACCGTTTTCCGGATGCAGGCCCATACACCGTGCCGTTCCTGCTGAATGACAATGCCGGTAATGAATAATGTGTACGTTCTGTGCACTTGTGAATCCGTCCCGACCATTAGGCGGTAATTGCCTTTCGGGTCGAGTTTCATAAAAGCGGCAATATGGAAAAATACTTCTTCGAATGACATATTTTTTTCCTGGAGGTTTTGAAACGACAACTTCATCTCTGCACCACCCATGGCCTTTTCCTTTATTATATGAAAGGCTTTTGTGATGTTGCAGCAAAAAGCTTTATTCAGCCGTTTCTTTTACCCGGAGAGACAAGGCAATCAGCACGGCTAAAATGATCAGGCATACGGTTGTTCCGATTTTACTGCTTCCGCCCAATAAAAATGCCAGAAAAATCCCCGCCAATGCCAAAAACGCAATCCAAGTTACAAACGGATATCCTTTTACGTGGAATGCCGGCCGCTTTTTATATGATTTCCGGAGTTTTAGCTGCGCCCCGCAAATAGCCATCCAGACAAGCAGCACGGTAAAGCCCGGGATCGCCATCAGATAGCTGATTACTTGGTCTGGTGTGAGATATGCCAAAACAATGCCGGCCAGGATAAACAGGGCGGTCAACAAAATACCGCTGTGCGGGATGCCTTTTTTGGAAATTTTTAGAAAAGCCCGCGGCGCTTCGCCGGACTGCGCCATGTTAAACAATGTCCTTGATGTGGCATAGATGCCGGAATTGGCTGCAGAAAGAACGGCAGTCAGCAGCACAAAATTCATAACATGTGCGGCAGCCGGAATGCCGGTGCTGCTAAAAACCTGTACAAATGGGCTTTCTGCGGATGAAACCTGATTCCACGGGATAATGCCGCAAATGATCAAAATCGGCAAAATGTAAAACAGCATCACACGCACCACGGTTTGCTTAATCACCTGCGGCAGCACTTTTTCACTGTTTTTTGTTTCCGAAACGGTCACGCCGATCAGTTCAGCCCCGCCGTAGGAAAACATGACGACAAGAAAGGCGCTGAACGTCCCGCCAAAGCCGTGCGGGAAAAAACCGCCGTGCGCGGTATAGTTGGACAAAGTGGAAGATGTCCCGGGGAATAAACCGAATAAAATAAGCCCGCCGAGCAAAATAAACGCGATCAGCGTAATGATTTTAATGCCGGCAATCCAAAATTCAAACTCGCCGTAATATTTGACTTCGATTAGATTGATCCCGATAATGAACGCGGCGCAAATAAAACTGAGCTGCCAAAGCGGCACGCCCGGGAACCAGTATTTCAAAAAACTGCCGGCCGCAATCAGTTCAACCACCGTGACAATAACCCAGTTAATCCAGTAAAGCCAGCCGATAATAAAGGAAATCCGGCTGCCGAACGCTTTATGGATCAGGTTTTGAACGTTCAGGCCCGGGTACACAAGCGCCATTTCCCCCAGCGCCAACATCACGATAAACAGAAGCACACCCCCGATGAAGTAGGCGAGGGCGACACTCGGACCTGCCAGGCTGACTGTATCCGAACTTCCTTTAAAAATGCCTGTCCCAATCATTCCGGCCAATGCGATAAATTGGACATGCCTTGGTGACAGGCCTTTTTGCAAATGCTGTTGATTTTTTTCCATATCTATCAATCTCACTTTTCACTTTTTTCATTGAACGCTTTTAAGTGTTAAAGCATCGTATTCTATTTTAACAGAAAAAAAGTAATTTTAATATACTCTTCATATGGTAAAAAAACCTGCGCATTCCCCTTTGCGCAGGTGCGATGCTTATTTTTTGTCAAACCCCTGGCTTTGTACATAATTTTTCATATAAGCGCGGGCCGGTTCTTTGAAGAACTGCGCCATTTGGCCTGTCCAAGTGTCGCTCCGTTTGCCGTTTGTACGCTCGGTGTAATATTGCGAGATTGTTTCGTTATATTGCTGCAGCTGTTTTTTCAGCAAATTTTCGTCGTTTGGGTATTCTTCTTCAAAATAAATGTTTTCAACCGGCATGCGCGGTTTTTTCCCGGATGGGTTGGCCGGATAGCCGATTGTCATCGCAAATAACGGAAGAACATATTTTGGGATACGGAGCAGCTCCGAAACTTCCGGCAAGCGGTTGCGTAACCCCCCGACATAGCAGATGCCAAGCCCCATTGATTCTGCAGCGAGCGCGGCATTTTGCGCGGCCAATGCGGTGTCGATGAGCCCGACCATAAACTTCTCCGTTGTTTGTAGCGCCTCCGATACATCTACACCTTCCATTTCGGCAGATAGCTCGTGTTTATGGAAATCAGCACAGAAAATGAGAAGATGCCCGCATGTTTCCACATGCCGGTTCCCGGTCAATTCAGCAAGTTTTTTCTTCCGCTCCGGATCTTTTATGCCGAGGATCGTATAGGCTTGGACAAAATGCGATGTCGCCGCCGCCTGCGCGCTCTGGACGATCAGGCGGATTTGATCATCCGAAAGCGGCCGGTCTTCATATTGGCGGATTGAACGGTGGTTGAGGATCGTTTCAATGACTGAATTCATATTCGAACACTCCTGTCTAGAATGGGCTTAAATTTTACTATAGCACAGGAAAAAACTTCCCGCATGAAAGGTGCTTATGTCCATTTATAGGATGGTCATGCTGCGCCAAAAATAAAATAATTTTCTTTCGGTTTGAAAGCGTTATAATAAAAGAAAAGGTTTCAAGAAATGCAGCTTCGGGCAAAGTAGAAATGGAGCCTGCCCGCAGTGCATAGCGATATGGAGGGACGCGCCATGAAAAAAATCTTGAATGATCCGAAAAATGTGGTGGACGAAATGCTCAACGGCTTTGTGTATGCCAATGAAGGGAAAGTGGAACGGATTGAAGGGACGGGTGTGATTTACCGCACTTTCCAGGATGAAGGAAAAGTAGGGCTGGTCAGCGGCGGCGGAAGCGGGCATGAACCGAGCCATGCCGGTTTTGTCGGGGAAGGGATGTTGTCTGCGGCCGTCTGCGGTGAAGTGTTTACCTCGCCGACGCCGGATCAGATTTTAGAGGCGATCAAAAAAGCCGACCAGGGCGCCGGTGTGTTTTTGATTGTGAAAAATTATACTGGGGATGTGATGAATTTTGACATGGCGCAGGAATTGGCCGACATGGAGGACATCAAAGTAGAGAAAGTCATTGTCGACGATGACATCGCCGTTGAAGACAGCACGTACACGGCAGGGAGGCGCGGCGTTGCCGGCACTGTCCTTGTCCATAAAATTTTGGGTGCGGCCGCGGCGGAAGGCAAAACGCTTGAAGAAATCAAAGCATTGGCTGACCGGTTAGTGCCGAATATCAAAACGATCGGTGTTGCGGTTTCGCCGGCAACCGTTCCGGAAGTCGGAAAACCTGGCTTCCAGCTGGAAGAAGGTGAAATGGAGTACGGCATCGGGATTCACGGGGAACCGGGTTACCGGCGCGAAAAAATCAAAACGTCGAAAGAAATTGCGGAGGAGCTTGTTGCCCAGCTGAAAAAAGCGTTCAACTGGAAGCGAGGGGACCGGTATGCGGTGCTCGTCAACGGGCTCGGCGCCACCCCGCTGATGGAGCAATATATTTTTACGAATGATGTCCATGCGCTTCTCGACCGGGAAGGACTTGCCGTTGATTTTAAAAAGGTCGACAATTTGATGACATCAATTGATATGGCCGGAATTTCCCTCACACTTTTAAAGTTGGAAGATGAGGGTTGGCTTGCATTTTTAAAACAGCCGGTTTCAGTCCCAGCATGGGCATAAAGGAGGCGGCAGCATGTTAACAGCGGAAACAGCAGCAGCCTGGCTGCATGCATTTGCGGAAAAAATTAATGAAAATAAAGCTTATTTGAGCGAATTGGACAGCGCGATCGGGGACGGCGACCACGGCTCAAACTTGGCGCGCGGCGTGCAGGCGATGGAGGAGAAACTGCAGGCCGGCGGATTGGAAACCGTGCAGGATGTGTTGAAAACGGCCGCGATGGCGCTCATCGGCAAGGTCGGAGGCGCATCCGGCCCGCTGTACGGCTCCGCGCTGATTGCCATGGCAAAACAGGCCGGGGAGGATGAAAAAGATGTGGCCTCCATCGTGAAAGCCGGCCTTGATGGGATCCAAAAGCGCGGGAAAGCGGAAAAAGGCGAAAAAACAATGGTCGATGTCTGGGTTCCAGTATGTGAAGCGCTCAAATCCGGTGCCTTAACAAAAGAGGTGATCCAAAACGCAGTGGACGGGACGAAAGAAATGAAAGCGACAAAAGGGCGTGCGTCGTATCTCGGGGAACGTTCAGTCGGGCACCTTGACCCGGGTGCGGTGTCAAGCGGGTACTTGTTTGAAGCACTTTTGGAAGGCGGGATTTTGGATGAGTAAAAAAGCGGTCGGCATTTTGATTGTTTCCCATATTCCTGAAATAGCGGAAGGCGTGGCAGAACTGCTAAAGGAAGCCGCCAAAGACGTTTCCATTACATACGCGGGCGGAACGGACGACGGCGGCGTTGGCACAAGCTTTGAAAAAATCAATACGGCTATTGCCAAAAACGAAGCCGATGATGTTTTTGCCTTCTACGATCTCGGGAGTGCAAAAATGAATTTGGAAATGGCGATGGAAATGTCTGATAAATATATCCGACTGATGGACACTGCCCTCGTCGAAAGCGCATATACCGCCGCAGCCCTCATCCAGGCCGATGCGGAACTCGACAACATCCTCAAGCAGCTTGAACAGTTAAAGGTGAAATAATAACACCCCCGGTCCGGTGCGTGCCGGGGGATTAACGTTTCAAGCTGATCCCGTATAGGCGCAGCTTTTTATAAACAGTGGTTCTTGATATGCCTAAGATTCTAGATACTTTGCTTACGTTAAATCCGTTATTTTCCAACAATACTAAAAGCTGTTTTTTTCCGGATATTCTTCCGTTTTTTCACTTTCAATGTTCCCAACCTGCTGTATGATTTCATTTCTGCTTCGTAAATATGGGTCTAAAAATTCAGGCCCAATAAGATGGTTAAATCCTGATAAATAATAGCACCGCTCGATGATGTTTTCCATTTCTCTAATATTGCCGGGCCATTCATATTGTTTAAAAATATGAATGGTATCGGTTGTGAATGCTTTATGGGTATGATTTTTCCGATTAAGCTGCATTAAAAAATACTGCGCTAATTCAGGAATATCGTTCGGTCTTTTTCTTAAAGGCGGGAGTTCAATCTGAAACACATTAAGGCGGTAATACAAGTCGCTCCTGAAAGATCCGTTATAGGCAATTTCGTCCCGGAGGTTTTTATTTGTCGCGGCGATAATTCTTACATCGACCGGGATAGGCTTGTGGTCACCGATTCTTGTAATCTCTCTTTCCTGGAGGACTCTCAGCAGCGTAACCTGCAAATCAAGCGGCATTTCTCCAATTTCATCGAGAAAAACTGTTCCTCCATTTGCCTCTTCAAATAATCCTTTTTTTCCTCCTTTTTTTGAACCGGTAAAAGCCCCTTCTGTATAACCGAAAAGTTCGGAGTGAATCAATTCTTTTGGAATGGCGCCGCAATTGATGGCAATGAATGGCTGATTTTTCCGCAAACTTTCATTATGGATAGCATTGGCAAATAACTCTTTCCCTGTTCCGCTTTCTCCGATAATCAAAACGTTTGCGTCTGTTTTAGCGGCAGTTTCCGCAATATGTACGGCTTCGAGAAAAGAGGGGTCTGCCCCAATAATGTGCTGGAAGGAGGATTTGGTGGCCGGCTGGCTATTTTCAGTTTCTTTATGTCCTTCTTTTACAAAAATAAAGTAAAAATCTTCCCAGCGTTTCATGCGGATTTCATATGCTTCATCGCCAATTCGCTTGCGCAAATGCTTCTCTGCTGCAGAACGATTGCTTAATTCTGCCAAATCCGAAGATAGGGCATCAATTAATAGAGGCTGGCTGTTGACGAAGTGTTCCGCCAGATTGTTGGCAAATACAATACTATTCCGGTATAAAATAATCAATCCTTCAAGCTGGTTGAGGTTCGTTCCATTTACGATATGTTCAAGCAGCATGGCTTTTTTTCTTTCGGTTATCAGCTTGGAAAAAATATCTGCATACAATCCGATATGTTTGATGGCTTGCCCCAGTTCTTCCTCCCCGCCGTCATTTGTGATTATACCGAGGACACCGGCTGTTTCATGAAATATTTTTATTGGAATGCCTATCGTCGTTAGGTTTTTTAACAAGGGATGCTGATGGTGGCAGCCCGTTACAATGCTGCATGCTTCCCGTTTTATGGCTCTGCCGAATCCGTTTTCTCCGATATCTTCAAGTTTCCATTTTGAACCTATTGGGAAATCAATGTTTGTATAGTTAGAAAACTTTTCAATTAAATAACCATCCTGATTGATGAGAAGAAAATCATAAGGAAATTTTTGCGCAAAGTCTTCAAAAAAATAAAAGTGCTCCGACCATTTCTCTTGCTCGAGATGTAACTGTCCCTGTTTTAAAAACATCATATCAGGCTGGATCGTGTTTGGATTTTTAAATAATGGATTTGGGTGGGTATTTAATAAAAAAGGTGCCGGTTCAATTGGTATATCAGATTGCCATACAATATCAAAACCGCCGCTTTTATTCACTTTTCCGATTCTGGAAAACTGCCATAAATGGTGGTTGTTTTCATCAAATCGTATATCTCCTTGGGGTGCTTCAAAAGAAGACCGTGCCAATGCCTTTCTTAATGAATCGGTTGAAAGTGAATCTGTATGATGTAGAGCATCATCAAGAAGGTAAATGCTGTTATAGGCATTTTCCATCACTGAACTGATGACATTTGAATGATAAACCGCTTGAAAATGCTTAACGAATGCTTCATTCTTTTTCGTTTGGACGGAGCTGAAATAAGGAAAAGATGAGTACAGATTAAGATGATAATTTGGACCCAGTGCATGTATTTCAGTTTCAGCCGTAATCGGGCTGCAAATTGGATGTGTAAACCCGGAATCATAATATTGCTTATAAAAGGCAACGACACTATCACCAACCAATGTGGAAAATATAATATCAGGCTCGATACGTTCAATTTCATGCAATGCCGCTTCAAAATATTGGTTGCCAAGCGGATGGTAAGATTCCCCTATGATTTCCCCATGATATTCACTTACTAGCCTTTTAATATGTTTATTTGTTTCCCTCGGAAAAATATAGTCAGAACTGATTAGATAAAATGTTCTCCCAAGTTGTGTAATGATCCATGGCACAAAGAACTGGAGCTGCTGATTTGGCAGCGCACCAGTGTAAAATACCCACCGGTTTTCTTCGCTTCCTTCATATAAAGTGGGATAAATTAAAAGAATATCTTCGTCCTCCAGCACCGGAAGCAGGGCTTTTCTGCATGCTGAAGTATACGTTCCGACTAATATATCGACTTTATCTTCTTTTATGAGCTTTCTCGCCCTTTCAACTGTTATTAAAGGATCAGAAACAATATCCCCAAAAAAAGAGATAACGGGACGTCCATTTATTCCCCCTTTTTCATTTATTTCGTTTATCGCAAGAGACGCAGCCTGATACTGCTCGGTTTCCGTAACTGCTGTAGGTCCGGTCAATGAAAATAAAAGCCCGATGCGTATACTTTCATTTCCCATATTATGACACCTTTCATTACAAATTAAGGAGTATATATTCATTATAGACAAAAAATACATATTATCAAGAATTTTTACAAAAAAATGAACAAGATGTTCATCAACATTAACAATTATTTGTACATATTGTTAACACGTTATGTTAGAAAAAATAACAAAATATTAAAAAACTGTTTCTCATACTGTTTAAAAAATTGGCACACTTCTTGCATTTATATAAAGTGTAAAAAATGATAGGAGGTATTCACATGCCAGTAGGAACGATTTCTTCTTCTCAAGATACTGTAGGAATTGCTGTTGTCAATTATCAGGTGCCGGTTTTGGAAAGTCAAGAAGAGGTGTTGGAAAATTGCCGGAACATTGCATCCTTTGTAGAAGGAACAAAAATGGGTTATCCCGGATTAGACATCATTGTGTTCCCTGAATATTCCACCCAAGGGTTCCATCCGACGAAATGGAATGAACTGTGTACGACGATACCTGGGCCGGAAACGGATATTTTTGCGGAAGCATGCAGGAAAAATAAAGTATGGGGCGTGTTTTCAATCACGGGAGAAATCAACCCGAAAGGCAATCCATATAACTGTTTTGTATTGATTGATGATCAAGGAGAAATTAGGATGAATTACCATAAAATTAACCCTTGGGTGCCGAAAGAACCTTGGTATCCGGGTTCGGAAACGATGGTCGTGGAAGGTCCGAAGGGATTGAAAATCGGAGCTAATATTTGCTATGACTCCAATATGCCTGAGATTGTCCGGGATACAGTCATGAAAGGCGCAGAACTGGTGATCCGCATACAAGGTTATATGTATCCGTCAAAAGAACAACAAATTAAACTGGCAAGCATCCGTGCCTGGGAAAATTTAACTTATTTTGCGGTTGCCAATATGGCCGGTCGGGATAAAGTATATTCTTACTTTGGACACTCCAATATTGTAAATTTTGATGGCGCAATATTGGCTGAATGCGGGAGTTCTCCGGATGAGGTTACATATGCGGAACTATCTATTTCCGCAATCCGGAATGCACGAAAAAATTGGACGGCTGAAAATCATCTGTTCAATTTGACGCATCGTGGATATTCAGCCGTTGAGAATGGCGTTGCAGATTGCCCTTATTCTTTTTACAAAACATGGACAGAGGATCCGAAAAAGGCAAAGGAAATTTGTGAAAATCTGACTAGAACGACGCCGGAACAAGTGGAGGAACGTGAAAAAGAAACGGTATAAAGTGATTCATCTGCTTTACGCACCAAAAATTACAAGGGGGAATTGAAATGGAACATGACAGCACATATTCCATTCCAACAACAGCTCCAAAATCGAAAGCAAAGCCAAAAAGGAAATTCAATTCCTGGGTCAATAACCCTGTCTTGGAAGATTATGCATTGCGGTATGCACCAAAATCTTTCCGAAAATGGTCTGAATTTTCAGTATCAAGTTCGGCTCTCGGAGGCATCGCGTTTTTAGCTGACTTTGCAATCGGCGCTTCAATCTCCGTCTCTTATGGCTTTACGAATGCGTTCTGGGGAATTGTTGCTGCGGCAGTTATCATTTTTTTAACAGGCATTCCAATTGGCTATTATTCAGCGAAATATAATGTTGACATGGATTTGTTGACAAGGGGTGCCGGATTCGGGTATCTGGGGTCAACATTAACCTCATTAGTTTACGCAACTTTTACGTTTATTTACTTTTCCACAGAAGGGGCCATTATGGCGCAGGCTTTGGAGGTGTATTTCCATCTCCCGTTAGCGATTGGATATTTAATCAGCACCATAATTGTCATTCCGCTCGTTTTATTCGGTATGACGGCCTTATCAAAATTGCAAGTATGGACGCAGCCGATATGGCTTGTTTTGATGATAGCGCCAATCTTTGCGATTCTAGCAAAAGATCCGCAGACGTTTAGCGCATGGTTGCATTTTGGAGGTAACTCACCGAGCGGAACAGCGTTTAATCCGCTGTTTTTTGCAATGGCATCAGGTGTTGTATTATCATTGATCACTCAAATCGGGGAACAAGCAGACTATTTGCGCTTTATGCCGGATCAAACGGCCAAAAATCGCAAAAAATGGCTGTGGGCCGTCATCTTATCGGGTCCTGGTTGGATCATTCTTGGAGCGTTCAAGCAATTGAGCGGTTCATTTCTTGCTTCCTATATTGCCCCCAGTGTCGGGCTTGAGAAAGCAAATGAACCAATTCAAATGTTCGTAAAAGCATTTGGCGAATTTATTCCGAGCACATTTGTTGTTCTGACCATAGCTACCTTTTTTGTATTGCTGTCCCAAATCAAAATTAACGTTACAAATGCTTATTCCGGTTCTTTATCATGGTCAAACTTCTTTTCGCGGATTTTGCACTTCCATCCGGGCCGCGTCGTATGGCTAATGTTGCAGGTTGCCATTGCGATTACTTTGATGGAAGCCGGGCTGTTCAATTTCCTCAATACTGTATTAGGCTTTTATTCGAATGTGGCTGTTGCCTGGATTGGTGCCATTGTCGCCGATTTGGTCATAAACAAGAAATTGTTGAAAATCAGCCCGCCTTATATTGAGTTTAAAAGGGCCCATTTATATAACTTTAATCCCGTTGGCTTCGGTTCTATGATCATTGCTTCGGTTGTTTCGATATTGGCTTACTTTGGCGTATTCGGTGCAGTGCTGCAGGCATTTTCGCCTTTCCTATCTCTTGTACTTGCGTTTATCCTCGCTCCAATCATTGCGATTGCGACAAAAGGAAAATACTATATTGCGCGGAAAAACCCGTTGATGCAAACCGAACTGGAGATGGCTGCCAGCTTAATGTTGGAAGATAAAATAGAAGCACTTACTGAAAGCCGCCATGAACATCACCATTACCATGTTAACGGCAATAGTGAAGTGACCTGTTTGGTGTGCGGATTTGACTATGAACCAATGGACAGCACATACTGCCCGTTCCATCAGGGAATGATTTGTTCTCTTTGCTGCAGCTTGGAAAAAGACTGCCATGATATGTGCAAAAAAACAAAATTGTGATTCTGTTTATCTATCAAAAATATTTTTCATGTAAGAGGAGGAATTGTACATGGGAAGCATTGGCAGTATGACAAAACCGACAGAAGGGTTTTTGGCGGCATTGATTCAGTATCCTGTGCCGGTAGTAGATTCACGAAGCAATATTGATAAGCAAATCCAGCAAATTGTAAAAATGATCCATTCTACAAAAGCTGGCTATCCTGGAGTGGAGTTAATTGTATTCCCTGAATACAGTACGCAAGGGTTAAATACGAAGAAATGGACAACGGATGAATTTCTTTGCTCAGTACCCGGTCCGGAAACGGATATTTTCGGGGAAGCTTGCAGGGAAGCGGGTGTCTATGGTGTGTTTTCGCTTATGGAAAAAGATCCGGGTGGGGATGCGCCTTTTAATACGGCGGTGATTATTGACCCGAAAGGTGAAATTATTTTGAAATACAGAAAGCTGAACCCGTGGGTACCGATTGAACCGTGGCAGGCAGGTAATCTTGGAATGCCAGTATGTGACGGACCGGGTGGAAGCAAACTTGCAGTGTGCATTTGCCATGACGGCATGTTTCCGGAAATCGCAAGGGAAGCTGCTTACAAAGGTGCAAATGTGCTCATCCGGATTTCGGGTTACAGCACGCAAGTAAACGACCAGTGGATTTTAACGAACCGGTCTAATGCTTGGCATAATTTGATGTACACTTTGTCTGTCAATCTTGCAGGTTATGACGGCATTTTCTATTATTTTGGCGAGGGCCAGGTATGTAATTTTGATGGAACAACATTGGTACAGGGCCACCGTAATCCATATGAAATTGTTACTGCTGAAATTTATCCAAAATTAGCAGATCAGGCAAGATTGGATTGGGGGCTTGAAAATAATATTTATAACCTTGGAACGAGAGGTTATGTGGCTACGCCGGGCGGGGTGAAAGAAAATCCGTATACTTATATAAGGGATCTGGCCGAGAACCGGTATAAACTTCCTTGGGAAGATGACATCAAAATCAAAGACGGTTCTATATATGGCTATCCGGCTAAAAATCCTGTAAAAAGTTAATGACAAAGTACGCAAGGGAAAACCTTGCGTACTTTTGTCTGTAATTCTGAAAATTTAATGTTGAAGAAAATATATTAATATTGTATGATTATGTTAATAAATATAACATAAGTTGAAAGAAAACCTTACATATTCAATTTTGCTTGTTCATAGGAGGAGATATTTTGAAACTAACCCCCAGAGAAACTGAAAAGCTCCTGATTGTGGTGGCGGCGGACCTTGCCAGAAGGCGGCAGAAACGCGGCTTGAAGTTGAACTATCCGGAAGCTGTCGCGATTATTACATATGAAGTGCTGGAAGGGGCAAGGGACGGCAAAACAGTGGCGGAGCTGATGCAGTACGGTGCCACGATTTTAAAAAGAGAAGATGTTATGGAAGGTGTGCCGGAAATGATTCCCGATATTCAAGTGGAAGCGACATTTCCGGACGGCACAAAACTGGTGACAGTCCACAATCCGATCCGGTAAAGGAGGCAGGGGGATTTGATTCCTGGCGAGTACATATTAAAAAATGAACCGATTGTGTGCAATGCAGGCAGGAAAACGGTAAGGCTTTCGGTTATGAACCGCGGCGACAGGCCGGTGCAGGTCGGTTCGCATTTTCATTTTTTTGAAGTTAATCAAGCCCTTGAAATGGACCGCTCCAAGGCGTATGGGATGCACCTGAATATTCCGGCGGGAACGGCTGTCCGGTTTGAACCGGGGGATGAAAAAGAGGTTGAACTGGTGGCGTTTGCCGGGAAAAGGGAAGTTTATGGCTTAAACAATAAAACAAACGGTCCGCTTAAAAAGGAGGGGAAAACATGAGTTTTTACATGCCGCGCAGGCAATATGTGGATATCTTTGGCCCGACAACCGGTGATGCGGTCAGGCTGGCAGATACAGAGCTTTTTATCGAGATCGAAAAAGATTATACCGTTTACGGTGATGAAGTGAAATTCGGCGGTGGCAAGGTGATCCGCGACGGGATGGGACAGCATCCGCATGCCGCAAGCGATGAATGCCCGGATCTTGTCCTGACGAATGCGATTATCCTCGATTATACAGGCGTTTATAAAGCGGATATCGGCATTAAAGACGGGATCATATCCGCAATCGGCAAAGCTGGCAACCCGCTTTTAATGGACGGGGTGGATATCACAATCGGCGCATCGACGGAGGTCATTGCGGCGGAAGGGATGATTGTGACAGCCGGTGGAATTGATGCGCATATTCATTTTATCAGTCCACAACAAATTGAAACGGCGCTTGCTTCTGGGATTACGACCATGATCGGGGGCGGGACGGGGCCGGCAACCGGGACGAATGCCACAACTTGTACGCCGGGGTCCTGGAATATCCACCGCATGCTCGAGTCTGCCGAAGCTTTTCCGATGAATCTCGGCTTTCTCGGCAAAGGCAACTGTTCTGCCGAAGCGCCTTTAAATGAACAAATTGAAGCAGGGGCGATCGGTTTGAAACTGCATGAAGACTGGGGGTCAACGGCTTCTGCGATTGATACTTGCCTGAAAGTTGCCGACTCTTATGATGTTCAGGTTGCCATTCATACGGATACGCTGAATGAAGGTGGTTTTGTTGAGGATACGTTAGCGGCGATCGGGGGTCGTGTCATCCATACATACCATACGGAAGGCGCGGGCGGCGGGCATGCGCCGGATATCATCAGGGCGGCAAGTTACCCGAATATTTTGCCGTCCTCGACCAACCCGACCCGACCTTTTACCGTCAATACGCTGGAAGAACATTTGGATATGCTGATGGTCTGCCACCATCTGGATGCCAATATTCCGGAAGATATCGCTTTTGCCGACTCCCGGATCCGCAAAGAAACGATTGCGGCGGAAGATATTCTTCATGATATGGGCGTTTTCAGCATGATTTCTTCCGATTCACAGGCAATGGGCCGGGTCGGAGAAGTGATCATGCGCACATGGCAGACAGCCGACAAAATGAAAAAACAGCGCGGCAAGCTTCCGGAAGATAAAGGTGTCGGGGATAATTTCCGGGTGAAACGTTATGTCGCCAAATACACGATCAACCCGGCAATTGTCCACGGAATTTCCGAATATGTCGGTTCCATTGAAGTCGGTAAGTTTGCCGATCTGGTTGTGTGGCATCCTGCGTTTTTCGGCGTCAAGCCGGAACTCATTTTAAAAGGCGGTATGATTACCTATAGTACAATGGGTGATCCGAATGCCAGCATCCCGACGCCGCAGCCGGTCTTGTACCGGAATATGTTCGGCGCTTTTGGAAAAGCGAAGCATGAAACATGCCTTACGTTTGTATCAAAGGCTGCTTATGAAAAAGGCATCCACCGTGAACTTGGGCTGAAGAAGCTGGTAAAACCGGTCCAAAACATCCGCAAACTGTCGAAAAAAGATCTGCCATTTAATGACAAGACGCCGAAAATTGAAGTGGACTCACAAACGTATGAAGTCAAAGTGGACGGGGAACTGGTGACGTGCGAGCCGACTGAATCAGTCCCGATGGCGCAGCGCTATTTTTTATTTTGAGGTGAGAGGAAATGATCGTTGAAAAAGTGGTTGGCAATATAGAGGGAATAGAAAATACGGATCTGCACATTGAACGTGTTTATATGGCTAGCGATGACCTGCTGAAAAGAGTAAAGCGCGTCGTGACGGACCGTGGCAGGGAAATAGGCATCCGCTTAAAAGAAAACTGGGAATTGCGGGACGGCGATATTTTGTATATGGACAGCCGAAATATGATCGTGATCTCGGTATTGGAAGACGATGTGCTGACGATCATGCCGGAATCGATGCGGCAGATGGGGAAAATTGCCCACCAACTCGGGAACCGGCACTTGCCGGCCCAGTTCGAAGGAAATGACATGATTGTCCAATACGATTATCTGGTGGAAGAACTGCTTCAGCAGCTTGGTATCCCGTACCGGCGCGAGAATCGGAAAATGAAGCAGGCATTCCGCCATATTGGGCACCGCCATGATGCATAACTGGTATCCGCTTTTCCAGCTCTGCGATTCGAATTTTCCGTCAGGGGCTTTTTCACACTCGCTTGGTTTTGAAACTTATTTCCAAAAGCACCAGCTGCAGGACAGGGAAAGTTTGGAAAAAGCCATTTCCCTCTACATCCGCAGACAGCTTATTTTTACTGATGGTCTGGCCTGCAAGCTGGCGTATGAAGCTGCGGAAAAAGAGGACAATCATGCCTTGGCTGAAATTGACCGGCTTTTAATTGCTTCTTGCTTGGCGAGGGAATCGCGGGAAGCCGGCTGCAGAATGGGGAAGCGGATGGCAAAAGTGTGCGCAGAGCTGTATCCTTCACCGCTGCTTAGTGGTTATTTAAAAGGGGTGCAAGAAAAAAAGCTGCACGGCCATCCGGCAATTGTATTTGCGCTTGTCGGATGCCAAATGCGTGTGCCGAAAGAAACGGTTATCGGCGTTTACTTGTTTTCGGCGGTTTCCGCACTTGTGCAAAATGCGGTGCGCGGCATTCCGATCGGGCAGACGGACGGACAGCGCATTTTAACGAACATTCAGCCTGAAATGAACGAAGCGGTTGCCGTGATTTCACAATTTTCGACTGAAGATTTGGGAGTTTCCTGCCCTGGGCTTGAGATTGCCCAGATGCAACATGAAAGGCTGCATGTACGTTTGTTTATGTCTTAATTTTCAAGAAAAGGGGTTGGTACGATGGAACCGGTTCGGATTGGAATCGGTGGTCCGGTTGGTGCTGGCAAAACGATGCTTGTTGAAAAATTAACGCGGGCAATGTATGAAGAGTTCAGTATGGCCGTTGTTACGAATGATATATATACAAAAGAAGACGCTTTGTTTTTGGAAAAACACAGCGTGCTGCCGAAAGATCGGATTATTGGTGTTGAAACGGGAGGCTGCCCGCACACGGCGATCCGGGAAGATGCCAGCATGAATTTCACAGCCATTGATGAGTTGAAAGAAAGGCACCCGGATTTGGATTTGATTTTTATTGAAAGCGGCGGGGATAATCTTGCGGCGACTTTCAGCCCTGAACTGGCCGATTTTTCCATTTATATCATCGACGTTGCCCAAGGGGAAAAAATTCCGAGAAAAAACGGGCAGGGGATGATTAAATCGGATTTGTTTATCATTAATAAGATCGATCTCGCCCCGTATGTCGGAGCAGATCTTGAAGTCATGAAACGGGATACAATTGCGGCAAGAGGGGATAAGCCGAATATTTTTACCAATTTAAAAGAAGAAATCGGGCTTGCGGAAGTAGTGGACTGGATTAAGCAAAACGCGCTGCTGCATGGTTTGGAATCATGAGCTATACCGGAAAAATTGAACTTGAGGTTGTGAAAAAACAGCAGAAAACGGTTCTTTCCTCGTGCTACCAGGAAGGGGCTTTTAGAGCGAGCCGCCCGATTTATACGGATGAAGAGATGCCGCTAGTGTATTTGGTCCATGTCGGCGGCGGTTATGTCGACGGAGACAGTTATTATACGGTGTTAAAGCTGGAGGAAAGCGCGGCACTAACAGTGGCAACGCAGTCTTCCACGAAGGTTTATAAAACCCCTGTGCGGCCGGTTTCACAAAAAACGGCCATCCATTTAAAAAGCGGGAGTGTCCTCGAATATGTGCAGGATCCTTTAATTGCTTATGAAGCCGCTCGGTTTGTACAGGAAACATCTGTATACATGGAAGGCGGGGCAAGCCTTTTTTACAGTGATATCATTACCCCCGGATGGGCACATGACGGCAGCCTTTTTGCTTACGGGTGGATCCGTTCAAAGCTGAAGGTATGGATAGATGGGGAACTCATTTTATTTGATCATTTGCGTCTGGAGCCGGATCACGATATTGGCGGTATACTGCAGATGGATGGGTTTACGCACTTAGGCACATTTACGGCTGTTCATCCTTTGGCCGGACGAGAATTTCTGGATGCGCTTTATGAAAGGCTGGAGGGAATGGATGCCGGTCTGCGGTTCGGACTTTCCATCCTGCCGCCGGGATACGGAATGGTGCTGAGAGTGCTGGGGAATCGCACCGGGTCCGTTGAACGGTTGATCGAAGCGGCCCGCACGTTTGCAAGAGAAACTTTGTTGCATAAAGACAGTCTGTTTCTACGGAAATATTAAAATAGAGGAGAAGAAGATGGATGCAATCGATTTGTTTTCAGTGTTGGCATTGGGATTTTTGCTTGGGATGAAGCATGCTTTGGAGCCTGACCATCTGATTGCCGTTTCAACGATTGTCTGCCGCAGCAAAAAATGGTGGAAATCATCGCTGGCCGGTGTCTTTTGGGGGATCGGGCATACATCGATGCTGCTTCTTGTTGGCCTCGCGCTTATGCTGTTAAAAACGGAAATGGCCGAAAAATGGTCGTTGTCATTCGAGTGTCTCGTCGGCCTGGTGATTATTTATTTCGGTGCATCTGCCTTCTTGTCGGCAAAACGATTGCACGAAGCCGGCCATGTCCATCCGCATGCATCCGAAAAACTTTCTTATTTTAAAACATTATTGATCGGTTTAATTCATGGCCTTGCCGGAAGCGGGGCAATGGTGCTGCTGACGATGAGCACCGTGGACGGGCTGTGGCAGGGGATGCTTTATATCCTGTTTTTTGGAGCGGGGACAGTACTCGGGATGCTTTGCTTTACAACACTGATCGGCATTCCGTTTACCTTCAGTTCAGGCCGGCTCTCCTTAAATAAACGGCTCGTGCAGGCAACCGGGGTGATCAGCGTCCTTTTTGGCCTGCATTATATTTACAAGCTTATGGTTACAGACGGATTATTAGAGCTGTGGAGTCGATGACGAGAAACTCCTAACCTATTGGAAAAATAGGCGGGAGTTTTTTATTTTTGGTTATGTTGGTGATCCGGACAGCCTCAGGATTATGCCCTCGACCATCAACAGTAAAGCAGATTATGATTTTTTGACAAATGGCACCACGGCATTTAAGATGGGGGTATCGGAGTTGCTTGGCAGGCATCCGGACGTTTTGAAGGAGAGACAAAAATGGAAATCACCATCCCGATAGATTTTGAACAGATGAAAGAAGTTAAAGTGGAACTGACGCGGTTTATAATGTCATATAAGTTCGCGCTCCATGAAGTGATGACGAAGATTAATATTTTAAAAGAGGAGTTCCAATACATTCACGACTATAATCCGATTGAACATGTAAAATCGCGGTTAAAGTCGCCGGAAAGCATTTTAAATAAAGTGTACAGAAAAGGGTATGAATTATCCCTTGATTCGATCCGGGAAAATATCCGTGATATTGCCGGTGTCCGGATTACGTGTTCATTTGTTTCCGACATTTATGAAATCAGCAGAATGATCCAAAACCAAAAAGATGTGAAACTGATAGAATGCAAGGACTACATTAAAAATCCGAAGCCGAATGGCTATCAGAGCCTCCATTTGATTATCCAGATCCCGATTTTTATGTCGGACAGGGAAGAGCAGATGTATGTTGAAATCCAAATCCGCACGATTGCCATGGACTTTTGGGCAAGCCTGGAGCATAAAATTTATTATAAATATGACCAGGATGTGCCGCGCCATTTGAAGCAGGAACTGAAGGAAGCGGCACTGCAGGCGGCACAGCTTGATTTGAAAATGGAAAAGATCCAAAAAGAGATGAAAGAAATTAAAAGGCGGAACAGCGAAAAAAGCGCGCATCAGCTGGTGATAGATTCAGAAATGCTGCAAATTCCAGAAGAGCTTTTTAAAGCGGCTTTAAACGATACGAATAGGAAGGGATCGATTTGATCATCAATTTGAACGATATGCCAAGGTTCATTCGGTTTGAAATGGAAAAATTAGGCGAAATGATTGCGCCAAAACTAAAAAAAGCTAACCAATATGCGTTTTGGTCAAAACCGCTCATTTTTGTTGCGGCGCTCAATTTATTTTTATTGCTGATTGTATTGCCAAAGCAGAACCAGTCAATTCCGCTTTTGGTTTTTTGTGCGTCAGCCGGGGCCTTTGGCGTGGCATTGCTGCAGGAGTCGCGGATATTAAGGAAAGAGATTATGAAGTTCAGCTTTTCCTATATGATGAAACGGATTGAAAAAAGCGATATCGTTCCCGAAACGGTGAAAAAACGTTACACTGCGTTGATTCAAAATGAACCTGTCAATATTTTTCTTCATTTCATCCATTTTTTAGAAGAAGAGCACGGCAGTGGAAAGGATGCTTATTAAAATAAAAAATCCGTACAGCCATTGAAGGCGTGCGGATTTTTTACACGGCTTATACGAGCAGGTTTAAGATCACTTCATTTGTCAGGTTCGGGACGATTTCCAACGAATAATGCATTTCCATCCGTTCGAGTTTTTTATGGGCGTCCATTCCGTATGGCCCGATGTTGATGACCGGCACATTTAAGGCTCGGATTTTTTCATAGTCGACGCAGAGTTTCGTTCCCCAGGCAGGGTTATTTTTCGCCATTGCATCAATTTCTTCCGCACTGTCGCTGATGGCAACGAAACTCATATCAGAAATATACGGGAAAAAGTTTCGCGTCACGATCGGATGAGGGTAGTGCGGCTGTACGGCGGCCACGGCTTCATCCAATGCCTTAAGCAACGCCCGTTCTTTTTCATTTTTTCCGGGAAGTTCCACGCGCGGCGAGTAAAGCGACGAATAAAACACGATGATGGCGGGGCTTTTGTCTGCCATCCATTTCCACGCTTCTTCCACGGCTTTTGCTGCAAACATGCGCGTATCCAGTTCCTTGTTTCGCAAAAGCCATCCTTTAAAATCTTCCATATGTCTTGTAAAAGCAGAACCGTGTTCGGCAATCAAAATATTCTCCATCTCTTCGTATAACAGCACCCTCGGTTTCCATGAGGTCTTCCCGAAACACTCCCCACTCATCTCCGCAAACCGGCGTTTTCTGTTTTCAAATGTTGCAAGTGCCGCTTCAAACGCTTCGGCAGCAACTTTCTTTAATTTTTCCAGTACTTCTTTCGGCGACCAAGAGTAACTGAAAAAATTATAGTAAACATAAGAGGCGAGCGCCGTTTGTACCGTGTAGGACGGCTTCAGATCGGTTTGTTTTAATGACACCGGCGGCATCGTTGTTTCCCCAAAGGCACGGTTGCAAAGCTCCGGGTTGTAATCGATCCGTTTGGTGAGCTCGGCTGCAATCAAATTCGGATCCAGGCCTTCAAAACAAGCCCCTACATGCGTTTCCGCGCCGGTAATATAAAAAGAAGGAAGCAGTTTGCCGATTGTCCCTTTGTAAATGTAGCGGTTTTCGTCGCCTTCAAAGCGCGGGGCGACAAAATCAGCATTGATGGCCGCAATGTACGCAAGTCCGTGTTCTTCTTTCAATTTTTGGAATGTATCCAACGCGCTTAACACCCCGTGTGATCCGTCTTCTTCATCGCACTCCGCCAATAACAGTAAATTTCCGGCCAGTTCTTTCGGATGCTCTGCGTAATATTGAATGAGGAAAAGATGGGAGGCAAGCCCGCTTTTCATATCCAGAATGCCCCTGCCGAACAGCCAACCCCCGGATTGCAAATGGTTTTTAGCCTGATCCAGAAGCGGCTCCTCCTGCAAAGCTTCCATCAGTTTCTCGGGGTCGCACGCATAAGACTTCAGCCTGTTAAAATCATCGGTTCCGACCGTATCGGTATGCCCCATCAGAATGACAGTCCGGCCGCTTTTTCTCTTTTTCCCTTTTACAAGAGCAAAAACATTGTACCTTTCCAGGTTATCATCGGTTGTCCGCTGCAATATAAGATGCGTCGGGTGCTTTTTGTAATATGGCAAATCCGACAGCCACCCGAAGATTTTTCGGGCAATTATCTTTTCCCCTTCTGTATTGACAATGCTTTCGATCTGCATGAGCCGGTTTGTCCAGGCAAGCACTTTTTCACGGCAAGGCAGCATTTTAAAAGACCCCTTCCTTATGTAAAAAATTCGTTATCTTCTTCCATTGTAACGCCGAAGCGTCTTCTTGTCGTGATGAAAAAGGCGGGGAGGGAGCATAATAAACACAACAACCTTACGAAGGGGAATTGTGATGAAGCGGTTTTGCTGGATTCTATTTATACTGTTAATCATTTTATCAAGCGTCCATCCGGCTAAAGCTGCGCGGAAAACAAGAAATGATTTCGAAAAAACGGGCCATGCTTTCTGGAATTTGAAAACGGATGAAAAAATGGTGGCGATCACGTTTGATGACGGCCCGGATCCCGTATATACGCCGCAAATCCTGGATACGCTTGAAAAATACCATGCGAAGGCCACTTTTTTTGTGATCGGTGCCCATGCCGAGGAAAACCCGCATATCATTCAGCGCGAGGTGGAGGAAGGACATGAGGTGGCAAACCATACGTATCACCACTTCTCCCGGTTTGCCGGCAAAAAGGTATTGGCAAAAGAACTGGCGCAAACGAGCGACACGATCCAAAGCATCTCAGGGTACCGCCCTTCGCTGTTCCGCCCTGTTGGGGGGTATTACAATGACACGATCATCCAAACAGCGATTAAAGGGAATTATGAAGTGATTTTATGGTCGTGGCACCAGGATACGGAGGATTGGAAAAGGCCTGGAGCTGATAAGATTGCCCGGCATGTTATTTCGTCAGTCCGGCCGGGGGATATTATTCTGCTTCATGATGCAGGGGGAGACCGGAGCCAGACGGTAAAAGCTTTGGATACGATTTTAAAATTTTTAACAAAAGAAGGATATGAATGTGTTACGGTTTCGGAAATGCTGTACCGCGCCAAATCGATTATTCCAAAGTTCCAGCTGTTTCCGTCCGATTAAAAATAAAGCTGCAGCTTGCCCGTGCAGGATCTGCAGCTTTCCGGCTTATTCGAAATTGAGCCGGTAATCTTCTGACTTAATCATTTTTAGTTTTCTTGAAAAAACATAGATCAGCCCGAGATTCAGCACGACCGGTAGAATAAAGAAAGTGCTGAGCATAATGGCAATATTTTTGGCAGTCCAGCCACCTTCAGCCAAATGAATGAAATTGAGCGGGCCGACTAAGCCGGACAGTCCGAAACCTGCGCTGTACGGTGTGCCCTGGATATGGAACACCCCGGCCAGCGCGCCGAGAATGGCAGCCGTAATCAGCATTGGAAAAGCAATTTTCGGTTTCATAAAGAAATTCCGCATTTGGATTTTCGGCGAGCCGAGCACATGGGCAAGGGCGGTGTCGAGCGAGTTGGCTTTATAGCTGGCGATTGCAAGACCGACTCCCGCGGCGCAAATGCCGAGATTCGCAGCGCCCGACCCGACGCCGGAAAGCATGATGACCGTCGCTACTCCGACCGTTGAGATCGGCGATAAAATGATCAGGCAGAAAACGACGGCAATAATGGCGCCCATCACAATTGGCTGCATGCTTGTTACATTCGCCACCCCGACGCCGACAAGGCCTGTAGCCGCTTTAATATACGGCAAGATGGCAAGCCCGATCATGCCCGGTATCAATATGCTCAAAGTCGGCATCAACAGAATCGAATAAGCCTTCAGCCGTGTGCCGATCCATTTCACGAATAATACGGCCAAAGCGGCGGTAATTCCGGTGTTAATTACAATGCCGATCCCGTTTAAGGCGAATATTCCGTCTGCTGTTTTTTGGATCGCGCCGCTTCCAACCACCGCGGCAATGCCGATGCTTGCGGTTTGGATCGGTGTCAAGTTAAAGGTGATGCCCACCATCACGCCGATTAATACAGGCAGCATGCTCATGATGATGACGGTCGCATCCAGCACATGCTGTAAATAAGGCGCATGCGGAATGATCAGCTTTAAAATTTCCCCGAGTAAAGCATTTGGGATCAGAGAGACGACAATTCCGATGCTCATTCCGTTTAACAATTTGCTGAAGAAATCTTTCATTGTAAGATAGCCCCCATTTTGCTTTCGCTGCTGGTGCTGCGGAGTTTGCGTCAACGCATGTCTATTTGCGATTGATTATACAAAACATTCAGACTAGAGTCAACGATTTTTTTAATGCTTTACCGCATGTTTGTATATATGCATAAAAGCGTTAAAAATTAAACATATTTTGATGCAAGAAAAAAAGAAAACCTGCGGGAAAGCAGGTTTTGCTGATAACGCTTTAAAAATGCTGTAAATTAATCTTCAACAGGCTGTTGGTCGATTGTAATGACGCGTGTGGAAACATTGATGGTTTGTTTAACATCATATCTGCAGCTGGAGACCCGGACGGATGAATCGTTGACCGAAAAAGCGATGACGGTCTCCAAATCTTCATCAAGCACGGCAAACGCATACTGGTCTTCCTGATTCGTGTACAAGTGGTACGTTTCATGAATGACAACTGTCCAGCGGTATGGCAGGAATAATGTTTTTGTTTCCATAACCTTTCTCTCCCTAAAAATTTTGTTCACTGAAACATATTCTGCTTATTGCGGCAAATTTTCTGCTTTTGATGGAGCTTGGATTCTACAGGTATTTTGCAACATATACCTGTGGAAATTAGGGGCAAATTCGATTACAATAGGAATTATGCGCAAAACTCCAGAAAAGAGGGTTAGAATGGAAAAGAAATCCATTTTCGGATTGACGATAGAACAACTGACTGAATGGATGCTGGAACACGGCCAGAAAAAATTTCGCGCCCAGCAGGTATGGGAGTGGCTGTACCAAAAAAGGGTCAATCGTTTTGCAGAAATGACGAACGTGAATAAAGATTGCCTCCGCCTGTTGGAGGAGCATTTCAGCATCCATACGTTGAAGCAGGTTGTGAAACAGGAATCAAAGGACGGCACGGTGAAATTCCTGTTCCAGCTTAGGGACGGAAACTTAATTGAAACGGTTTTGATGCGCCAGCATTACGGGCTGTCGGTATGTGTCACGACGCAGGTCGGCTGCAACATCGGATGCTCTTTCTGCGCAAGCGGTCTGTTGCGGAAAAACCGCGACTTGGAAAGCGGCGAAATTGTTGAGCAGATTATGTACGTACAGAAACATTTTGATGAAGCAGGCAAAGGCGAACGCGTCAGCCATGTGGTTGTCATGGGGATTGGCGAGCCGCTCGATAATTTTGAGAACGTGGTGAACTTCCTGCATATCATTAACTCGCAAAAAGGGCTTGCGATCGGGGCACGCCACATCACGGTATCGACGAGCGGCCTGGCGCCAAAAATTTACGAGTTTGCGGCCCTCGACCTGCAGGTGAATTTGGCGATCTCCCTGCATGCGCCGAATAATGAGCTGAGGACGCGCATTATGAAGATCAACCGCGCTTATCCGTTAGAAAAATTAATGCCGGCCATTGATTATTATTTAAAGAAAACTAACCGCAGAATTACGTTTGAATATATTTTGCTGAAAGATGTGAACGACCATAAAGAAGAGGCGCTCCAACTCGCAAATTTGCTGCAGGACAAGCGCCATTTGTCCTATGTCAACCTGATCCCGTACAATCCTGTCAATGAGCACGGGTACCAAAGAAGTGATAAAGAATCGATTATGGCGTTTTACGACACGCTTAAGAAAAACGGCATCAATTGCGTCGTGCGCCAGGAACACGGTGCCGATATTGATGCCGCATGCGGCCAGCTCCGCAGCAAACAAATTAAAAAAACAAGCAAACCGGCTTGAAAAAAGGCCCGTGCCGCTTTTCAGACTTGTGAACCGAAAGCGGTGTGGGCTTTTTTCTTTCTCCTGAAGCGGGCGTACGTTTAAAACTCAAAACAAATGGGATAGTAAGCGGATACCTGTATTTATATACTGCAAATTTAAAAACGGTTGCATATTGCACGAATCCAATTAAGGCGCAAGAACCGTCCATAGTCTTCACCATAGCGGCGTTGAATGGTAAAAAATTTTTCGGAAAGGTCTCGACAGCGGGCTCTTTTTTGCGCGGTAAAGCATACTATAAAATAAGAAAGTAACTCCAGAAACGTGTAAAGTTTCCTTACGTCAAACAAGACAAGAAAGCAAAATAGGTGTATAATGGGAATGAAAATACAGATTTTACAGAATAAATTTCAGGTAAGGAGGTGCCCTCATGATGCGAAACTGGTTTAAAAGAAAAAATTCAAAAATTGTTACCCTTGTCTCGCCGATTGCCGGCAATATGATCCCATGCAAAGATACGGGCCAAGCATGCAAAGGAGGCATTGCCATCCAGCCGCTTGAAGGAAGAGTGCACTCGCCTGCAGCAGGCAGAATCACCCATATTTCTCCAGAAAACAATGCCATCAGTTTAATGACGGAACAAGGTTTGGAAATCACCATCCGCCTGAATTCGGAAGATGCCGCAATGGAAAGCGAAGAGTTTGTCATCCTGGTGAAGGAAGGCGATCACATTACCGTTGGAGCTCCGCTTATGGAATTTTCCTTCCAATTGACAGATGCGAAAGCAGAAAACATTTATTCCTCCATTTCAGTTTCCAATATGGACCAAGTAGAAAGCATGGAAGTACCACCGGCTCAAACGATCGGGCTCGATGATTGGGTTATGCGCATCAAAATGAAACCGGGCAATCGCGGATAAAAAATGTTAAAGGAGAGTGGCTCCCATTTTTCACGTTGGCCGGGGAGAAACCTAAAAATGCCGTAAAGATGCATCGTCTTTACGGCATTTTTAGTTCGGAAATTGTACGGAAAATGTTAAATTCGATTGAAGCATCGCATGGTATGGTGAACATGAAAGGTTTTTGGAAAAGAGGTTGAAAGCCATGCCAAAAAGGGAACTGAATAACGGACCGGTTATCCAAAAAGAAAAGGAAACCGTATCCCAAATGATTGCGATTTACTGCAGGAAAAAACACCACCGCAAAGAGCTGTGCGAGGAATGCCTCGATTTAAAAAACTATGCGTTAAAAAGGCTCTCGCTCTGCCGGTTCGGCGAAGAAAAGAGCGCCTGCTCCAACTGCAAGGTCCACTGCTATCGGAAAGACTACCGTGAAAAAATCAGAAAGGTCATGCGCTTCTCCGGCCCGTGGATGCTCCTCTATCACCCCGTATTTTCTGTTAAGCATCTGTTAAAAAAATAGATTTTCTACGTTCAAAAAATGAAGCGGGCGGAAAACTTTTTTAACAAGTAGTCCGTTTCTGTTTGATGCCATCTATGCCGCGGGCGGCCGGAGGACAAGCCCTGCATTTGAGAAAGAAGCAGCCTTATTTACTTCGGCAGCTTTATGCAATGTAAACCGATCGGTGTGTGCACGGCGGTACGGTATTTTTTGAAAGAAGCGAATCGACTGAACCAGCCGTGTGTGGTAACAGGCGGTGATATGGAACAATTTTCACGGCAGTTTATTGAAGCGATTGCGGCCACCGCCATTGGCACTTGAATATTGTATAAGGATCCCATGCAGGGGGCAGGGATGTTCCCTGCATTTTTGCTCCAGTTATTTGTGAAATCTATTACAAAAATAGATTTATTCGGCTTAATATATTATCATGAAAGCATGTGAAAAATTTTTCGGATGCAAGGAGCAGAAAAATATGTATAAATTGATTGCGATTGACATGGACGGAACGCTTTTAAATGACCAGCATGAAGTAACGCATGAAGTGCGGGAGGCTTTACATAACGCGAAAAAACAAGGGGTGAAAATTGTGCTTTGCACCGGGCGGCCGATCGGGGGTGTCCGCCGTTTTCTTGAAGATTTAACGCTGAATGAAGAAGATGATTATGTCATCGCCTACAACGGTGCACTTGTGCAAAACACCCATACGAACGAGGTTGTTGCGGAGCAGTCGATCGGTTATGAAGATTTGGTGCGGCTGTATGCGCTCAGCCTGGAATTGAAAACGCCGATGCATTTCTTCGATCCCGAGTATTTATATACACCAAACCGCGATATCAGCCCATATACGGTTGTGGAATCCTATTTGACCCAGGTGCCGCTGCACTACCGGACATTGGATGAATTTCCGCATGACATTGTGATTCCAAAAGTCATGTTTATTGATGAGCCGGAAAAACTGAGCCGTACGATTGAAGCGATCCCGGGCTGGGTGCGCGATCAGTA
Source organism: Weizmannia acidilactici (assembly GCF_008974185.1). Lineage (GTDB taxonomy): Bacteria > Bacillota > Bacilli > Bacillales > Bacillaceae_C > Weizmannia > Weizmannia acidilactici. Next base: position 10,110 of record NZ_BKZP01000028.1, on the reverse strand, counting down.
CACAATGGTGAGGAGCATGCCATTTTATTATGAAATCCTCCATAAAGAAGTGAGCAAAGGCAATGCCGTCAAACTACTTGCCGAACACCTTGGCATCCGCCGCGAAGAAGTGATCTGCATCGGCGACAATGAAAATGACTTAACGATGATTGAATACGCGGGCTGTGGCGTTGCGATGGGCAATGCGGTTCCAAAAGTGAAAGCCATCGCTGATTTTGAGACCCGCACAAACAACGAAAACGGCGTTGCCTACGCGATCGAAAAATTGGTACTGTCGTGATGGAAGGGTGATGCTCTTAAAAGCCTGTCACTAACTTTGGGAACCCCTTGTTTTAAGGGAAAACCCTGAGCAAATGGTCTTTAAATCAATTATATATGCAAGATTTTAAATAAGCTTTTTCTTTTATAACTGAGACAAATCTTTTTCCTTCTCTTATCCCTTCAATATAACGATATATTTTTATTGTGGATGATAACTGAGGTCCGGTTCAAAAAGTTTAGACAAAACGGGCAAATGCTAAACCAGCAAAATCCATTTGCATATTACCGAGTGGCGAAAAAAAGCAAATTTCGGAACTATGATCTGAATCACACCATATTCCTTTTTCTTTGAGTAAAATAAAAAGAAATCTTGAGGAAAGAGGGAATTGAAAATGGAAATGCCGCATTGCGCAATGATGCATGGCGAGGCAGATATCGAATGGTGTGCAGGCCTCAAACAGCTAAAAAATGAGCATGTACATTTAAGCGAATTAAAACGCGCGTTGAATGAAGCAGCGGGGCAGATCCACAACGGTGAAGTTGAAAATATAACGGAAGCATTGTCGCAGTTTCGAAAAGATACAGAAGCTTTTTCCGCACGGTTGAAACATCATTCCGAAAGGGAAGAAAATGTTTTGTTTACGATGATGGCGCGCTATATCGGCAGGGACAGCGGGCCGATCGCTGTGATGGAATATGAGCATGATGAAGCGGAAAAATACATCGAAATTTTCTTGAACAGCACAAAAACGATCGACGAAGAGCAGGCTGACGTGCTCGCTTCCTATATCCAGCAAATGTACGAAATGCTCACAAGCCACTTCTTTAAAGAAGAAAACGTTCTGTTCCCGATGGCGGAAAACTTGCTTTCGCCTGCAGAGAAGAAAGAGTTGGAAGAAAAGATTTGCGCAACTGCAATTTGATCAAAAGCAGAAGGCAGCCCCGCCTTCTGCTTTTGATTTTAATCAACCCAATTTTTCTTTATAATACCGCCCGACTGAATCGGCCGTGACAATAGCAGCGTAGACAAGCTCAGGGGTGATTTCAAACGGCATATTGTAAATGGTTCCCCCTTCCGCGCAGGAAAGTTCAGCCGCTTTCCGCAGTTTTTCTTCATTGATTTCCTTAACGCCCAAATCGGCGAGCGTAACCGGAAGACCGATGCTCAGGCAGAAAGAAACGACCACTTCAATTTCTTCTTCCGGGGCATCTTCCAAAATCAGCTGGACGAGGGTGCCGAATGCGACTTTTTCGCCATGGTACATATGATGCGTTTCTTCCAATACGGTCAACCCGTTATGGATGGCGTATGCCGCAGCCAGGCCGCCGCTTTCAAAACCGATCCCGCTCAAATAGGTATTCGCTTCAATAATTTTTTCCACCGATTCGGTAACGAGGTGGTTTTTGGCCGCTAGTTTTGCTTTCAGTCCTTCTGCAATGAGTGTGTCGTAGCAAAGTTTCGCAAGGGCAACGGCGGCTTCCGTGACATGCCCGCCGGCCATCGCCGTTTTGTTTGCCCGTTTTGTCGCGCGCGCTTCAAAGTAGGTTGCAAGCGCGTCGCCCATGCCGGAAACAATTAGGCGGGCAGGTGCCGAAGTAATGATTTTCGTATCCGTGATGACAAAAGTTGGGTTGAACGGCAGCATGAGATATTCGTCAAACTCGCCGTTTTCTTTATAAATGACGGAAAGTGCGCTTGTCGGGGCATCGGTTGAAGCAATGGTCGGTGCGACAATAACAGGGATTTCGTTAAAGTATCCGATTGCTTTTGCGGTATCCAGCGTTTTCCCTCCGCCGATTCCGACAACCACATCGGCTTCTGCGGCTTTGCAGGCGGTACGCAGCCTTTCAATTTCCTGTTTAGAACATTCGCCGTCGAATTTTTCCATCGTATAGCTTGTTTCTTTGCCGGCATAGCTGTCTTCGATTGTTTTGCCAACAAGGCCTGTTACAAATTCATCTGCTATGATAAATGCGTGTTTTCCGAGCCGGCCGGAGTATTCCGAAAGCTTGGACAGTTCGCCGGGTCCTTGAATATACTTGCTTGGCGAGATAATCGTTTTCGTCATGGCCATTCCTCCTTATGTATGTGAAAAACTTAACAAATATAACTCTATCTTACCGCATATTTACCAAAAGAAAACGTTTTTTGGAAACGCTCACAAATTATTCGTAAATATGCTTGAATGATTCAAAAACGTTCAAAAAAAGAAGAAGAGCGGTTAAAATAAGGTTGATTCGATTAAATGTGACAAAATTTTGATCGGTTTTGATGAAAAATGATATTTTTTGATTGAAAACGGTTGATTATGAAATCGTTTGTGATAAAATATCATCAGACGGAGGAATAAAACATGTTAGCAGAAGAGCGGCATCAAATCATTTTGCGGTATTTGCAAAAAAAGCATATTGTAAAAGTCCAGGATTTGGTGAACCTGTTGAATGCTTCAGAATCAACTGTCAGGCGCGATTTGCAGGATCTTGAAGCAATGAATTTGCTCAGGCGCGTCCATGGCGGCGCTTCCCTTTTGCAACGTCGGAGTGAGGAACCGGATATGGATACAAAAACGCTCAAAAACGTTCAACAAAAAAGGATCATTGCCCAATTGGCAGCAAAAATGGTCAAAGACAATGACTGCATTTATCTGGACGCCGGAACGACTACGCTAGAGATGATCTCTTATATAGAGGCAAGGAATGTAATCGTTGTCACCAACGGACTTCCGCATGTAGAAGCGCTTGTGGAGAAAGGAATACTGTCGTATCTCCTCGGCGGGATGATGAAGCGAACGACAAGGGCGGTTATCGGTAGTGTCGCGATGCAGACATTGAATGGCTTCCGGTTTGATAAAGCGTTTTTGGGTGCAAATGGCGTGGATCCCGAAATGGGCTTTACGACGCCGGATCCGGAAGAAGCGCTGATTAAGCGGCGCGCAAAAGAACTTTCCGAACAATCTTTTGTGCTTGCAGACAGCAGCAAATTCCAAGAGGTGGCCTTTTGCAAAATGTTTGATATTTCAGAAGCCGCTATCATTACTGAAGAACTGCCGGATGCGGTAAAATCAACCATTTTAAACAAAACGAAGGTGATCACCCGCGAAGACAGCGAATGAATGCAAAGCAGCTATTTTCCCCCGGAAATGAAAAAGACTGTGCATGAAGAAAAGTAACAATATCCATCTTAAACATAGATCACAAGTATTCCACTTCATCGTTTGTTTGGCCACTATGGGAAGAGGTATTGTTGTTGTATTTGAAAGAAAAGGAGTGAGTGGGATGAAAATAACTGATTTGATGGTTCAAGAGACCATGGTTATGGATATGCAAGCGACAACGAAAGAGGAAGCCATTGATGAACTGATCGAGAGTCTGTCAAAGAGCGGCCGCATCAATGACCCGGTTCTTTTTAAAGAAATGATTTTAAAACGCGAACAGGAGTCGAGCACAGGGATCGGCGACGGGATCGCCATGCCGCATGCCAAAACAAAAGCGGTCAACAAAGCGACAGTCGTATTCGGGCGCAGCAAAAAGGGCGTTGATTACGAAGCTTTGGACGGCCAGCCGTCATACTTGTTCTTCATGATTGCGGCCCCGGCAGATGCTGCGGATACGCACTTGCAAACCCTGGCGGCATTATCGAGGTTGCTCATTGACCAGGAGTTTGTCAACCAGTTGAAACAGGCGGAAACTCCTGCTGAAGTGGCGAAACTGTTTGACGACAAACAGGCTGAAAAAGAAGCAAAAGAAGCGCAGGAAGAAGCGCCGGCAGCCGGTACAAGCGCCGGATCCGATGAGAAATTCATTGTTGCGGTTACTGCCTGCCCGACCGGGATTGCCCATACGTATATGGCGGAAGATTCCCTGAAGAAAAAAGCGGAAGAAATGGGGATTCCGATCCGTGTTGAAACGAACGGTTCGGAAGGTGTAAAGCACGGCCTCACAAAAGATGAAATCGAACGCGCAGTCGGCGTTATAGTTGCTGCCGACAAGAAAGTTGAGATGGCGCGCTTTGACGGTAAACGCGTGCTGCAAACGCCGGTCAGTGATGCGATCCGGAAGCCGGAAGATTTGATCAATAAGGTATTGAAGCAGCGTGCACCTGTCTATCATGCGGACAGCTCGGCCAGCAGCAATGATGATGAGCCAGCGGAAAAAACATCCGTTTGGGGAAAAATTTACAAAGATTTGATGAACGGGATTTCGCACATGCTGCCATTTGTTGTCGGCGGCGGGATTTTGCTCGCGATTTCGTTCCTGTTTGAAAGAACGGCCGGCGCAAACAGCTCGATTTTTAAAATGCTGAGTGCGATTGCAGGTGGCGATACAGGGGCATTCCACTTCCTGATTGCGATCTTGGCCGGATTTATCGCTTCGAGCATCGGCGACCGCCCTGCATTAATGCCTGGTATGGTCGGCGGTTACCTCGCAGCAAGTTCAAATGCCGGTTTCCTTGGCGGCCTGGCAGCCGGTTTCCTTGCAGGGTATGTCATTGTATTTTTGAAAAAGGCTTTTGCCGGCCTTCCTCAAACGCTTAACGGCTTAAAACCGATTTTGATTTTCCCGGTTTTCGGCTTATTGATTACCGGTGGATTGATGTACTATATTTTTGACCCGATCATTAAATGGATCAACACAGGCTTAATTGGCGGATTGAACCACTTAGGCACAGGTAATGCGGTGCTTTTGGGACTTGTTCTCGGCGGCATGATGGCGATCGACATGGGCGGCCCGTTCAACAAAGCGGCCTATACGTTTGCAATTGGTGTATTCACGTCAAGCGGAAACACGAACGGCCTTATGATGGCTGCGGTTATGGCCGGCGGTATGGTTCCTCCGCTTGCAATCGCCCTTGCGACTACGTTCTTTAAAAATAAGTTTACCGAACAGGAAAAAGAAGCAGGCCTTACAAACTATGTGCTCGGTCTTTCCTTTATCACTGAAGGCGCAATTCCGTTTGCGGCATCCGACCCGTTGCGCGTCATCGGTTCGAGTATCATCGGGTCTGCGGTTGCCGGCGGTTTGACACAATTCTGGCATATTAACGTGCCTGCTCCGCACGGCGGCATCTTCGTTGTTTTCCTTGCCAACCATGCACTGTTGTTCCTTGTTTCGATTATCATCGGTGCAGTGGTTGCCGGCTTGATTCTCGGCATTTGGAAACGGCCGGTTGCACAAAAAAATATGTAATATTGACGATAGGGGGGCTGTCCCGTAAGCCGGCAATACGGCTTTGGGCGGCCTTCTTTTTTACGGATTAAACTACGGCTGGTACTTTTGCCGCCATTGTGAAGGGATTTGTCTTTCACCGGTGCCATGAAGGACAAAATGAGCCGGGCAGATTGTGGTTTTTGTCTTTCATCGGCACCATGAAGGACAAAACGGGACGGATCGATCTTTGTTTTGCCTTTCCTCCCGTCCGATGTATTTTGAACCTCAATCCGTTTACCCTGCCTCCTGCATTCCCTTTTTCCGAGTTTGGCGCGAAAAGCATTGAAGCACCGGCGGATTCGCGATAACATAAATACATCATAATTTTTTCAACAATCTCTAAAAATTGATCGTTTGGCGGTCCTTTGCTTCATTAATCCAACCGAGATTTGGGTATAGTTTTATTAGCTGTCTTGATACAGAGAAATAAGGAGAAATTTTCCAAATGGACATGTTTCTAATTTTGCTGATTTTGCTATTGCTGGTTGGAATTTCCGATATACTGAACCACTTTATGCCCTTTATTCCGGTGCCGTTAATTCAAATTGTGCTGGGGCTCGCTTTTGCCGCCGTTCCTGTCGGGGCCCATATTCCGCTGGAGCCGGATTTGTTTTTCGTTTTGTTTATTGCCCCGCTGCTTTTTTACGACGGCAGAAACGTATCGCGAGAAGCAATGTGGAAACTGCGGTGGCCGATTTTGCTGCTTGCGCTCGGGCTTGTATTTGTGACCGTATTTGTGGTCGGTTACGTGACGCACCTGCTGATTCCTTCCATTCCATTGGCGGCAGCTTTTGCTTTGGCAGCGATTTTATCTCCTACCGATGTTGTAGCGGTCAGCGCCATTTCTGAACGTGTAAAAGTCCCCCGCGTCATCATGCATCTGCTGCAGGGCGAAGGGCTCCTGAACGATGCATCCAGCCTTGTTGCATTTAAATTTGCGGTCGCCGCCGCGGTCACCGGGTCGTTTTCACTTGCCGAGGCAAGCGGCAGTTTTTTGCTTATCTCAATAGGCGGCTTTTTCGGCGGCTCAGTTTTGGCTTATCTCATTATCCGGTTCAGGGTTTTGATCCGCCGACTAGGGATGGAAGATGTCACGGTCCATATGCTGATCCAAATTTTAACTCCGTTTTTTATTTATCTGGCGGCGGAACATATGCAAGTCTCCGGCATTTTGGCTGTTGTTGCCTGCGGAATGGTGCATGCGATTGAACGGAAAAGGGAACAATCCCCGAACTTTTCGTACCAAGTTGTGTCGCGCAGCACCTGGACGGTTTTGACCTATATTTTAAACGGGCTTGTTTTTGTACTCCTGGGCCAGCAAATGCCGGGCGTTTTGAGTGAAATTTGGAAAAATCCGGAGTTTGATAACGGCAAAGTGATTTCGTATATCATCGTGGTGACGGCAGCCCTTTTGCTGCTCCGGTTTCTCTGGGTGTATGGTTCGTGGTGGCTCGGCTGGAAGTCCAAAAAGCAGCGTTTGACGAAGCCGTCGGTAAAGCATACAATGATTACCACTGTATCCGGGGTGAGGGGGGCGGTTACGCTTGCCGGTGCATTTTCCATTCCATACTATCTTGTAAACGGGGAACCGTTTCCGGAACGTTCGTTGCTAATTTTTATTGCCGCCGGCGTCATTTTGCTGACGCTGTTGATCGCAAGCGTTCTTTTGCCGGTTTTGGCGAGGCGGGAGAGTGAAAAAACGGACCAGTCGGAGAGGAAAGCGGAAAAAAATGCATCGATTTTTATCAAAGAAGCGGCCATCCAGTCTGTGCGCAAGCAAATCAATGATGAGAACCGGGAAGCGGCGGCCGCGGTCATTGCCGACTATCAAAGTATTCTCCATCAACTGAAAATCGAGGAAAACGAAATGGATTTGCCCAAATTTAAGCGGATTGAAACGGACATAAGGATGAAGGCGCTCGATGCGGAAACGCATTATATTGAATCCCAGATCGAGTCCAAACGCATCGACCGGGAAATGGCTTTTTTATTCCTTGAATATATCCGGCGCATGGAGATTGCCGTTACCAATCGAATGAAGTTCCGGCTCTTGAATATTTGGGTGACCTTCCAAAAAGGTTTCATACGGTTGCTTTACATGCTTTACCCCAACAAGAAAAAACTCCGTAAACAGCGCAAAAACCGTTATTTAAAAATGAAAAAAATCAAAATTGAAATGGCGGAAGCGGCCATCCAGTCAATTAAATCCGGCGTGACAGAAGAGAACAGGGAAATTTCTTTTCTTGTCATCAGCGAATACCGGAAGTTTATCCGTAATTTAAACATGCCGAAAAACATGGAAGCATCACTAAAGTTTACCCGGCAGGAAAGGGAACTGCAGGAAAAAGCCTTCCAAGCCGAGCGCAATGCTGTCCAGTCCCTTTTTGAAAGGGGAAAAATCTCAAGGGACACCGCGCGTAAACTCCGACGGCAAATCAATATCCGGGAAGTGTATTGGATGGAAGAACATCACCTCCATGCGTGATATAATGAACATAGATATTGTTAGGTATGCCGTGCGTATGGGGAAAATTAATGAATCGAGGTGCCTGCGATGTATTTAACCGTTCAGGAAACAGCGGAATATTTGTCTTTGCCGGAATCAACGATTGAAAAATTAATTCTGCAAAGGCGGATACGCGCCGTGCATGACGGGGAGCAGTATTTAATTAACCGTGACCAGTTTAATATGTATTTGCAGCAGCTCGAAAAATACAGGCAACTTGTGGAAGAATGGCTGAACGAGCCGGTACCGGAAGATTTGGACATAAAAGATGAGGACTAGGCTTGCGATTGGAGGACTTTGGATGTTTGACAACGTAAAAGGAAAGCTGATCGTATCCTGCCAAGCTTTGGAGGATGAACCGCTTCACAGCCCGTTCATCATGTCCAAAATGGCACTCGCTGCAAAAGAGGGCGGAGCGGCCGGCATCCGGGCAAATGGCGCCGAAGATATCCGGGCCATTAAGGCGGAAACCGGGTTGCCCGTAATTGGCATTGTAAAAAGGGATTATGAAGGCTCTGAAGTTTATATTACACCGACGAAAAAAGAGATCGACGAACTGCTCGGCGTAAAGCCGGATATGATTGCGCTTGATGCGACCGGCCGCGTACGCCCGAACGGCGAACAGCTTTCCGGATTGATCGGGTATGTCCATGAAAAAGGCCTGCCCGTCATGGCCGATATTTCCACATATGAAGAAGGTTTGCACGCGGCTGAACTGGGCGCAGATTGCCTTTCGACGACTTTATCCGGCTACACCCCATATTCTCCAAAACAGGAAGGGCCTGATTTTGAACTGCTCCGGAAGCTTTCAGAAACGCTCACAATTCCTGTGTTTGCGGAAGGCCGTATCAATACGCCGATGGACGCGCAAAAAGCGTTTGGGCTCGGGGCATTTGCAGTAGTCGTCGGTTCAGCAATCACGCGCCCGCAGCTGATCACGAGAAAATTCGTGGACGCCATTATGGTGCAGAAATAAAGAGACAGCTGTTTTTCTTCCTTTCATTCCCGGCTTTTGGTAAAATGAGAAAACTGAAACTGCCCTGCATAAGCAGGTGTACGTCACGAGAAAAGCGGGAAGGTGAAGAAAATGGCAGATTCATCCATATCCAAGCGGAAAGCGGAACATATCCGTGTGGTGCTTGAAGAAAATGTAGCCGGGAAAGAAACGACAACTGGCTTTGAGAAATACCGCTTTGAACATCAGGCGCTGCCTGAACTTGATTTTTCCGAGATATCCACGGAAACGGCTTTTCTCGGCAAGCAGCTTAAGGCGCCGTTTTTGATCAGTTCAATGACCGGCGGTACGGCCCAGGCGCGCAGTATTAACCGCAATTTGGCCGCCGCGGCGGAGGAAAGAGGCTGGGTGTTTGCTTTAGGGTCGACCCGGGCAGCGTTGGAAAGCCCGGAACAGGCGTATACTTTCCAAGTCCGAGATGTGGCGCCGAATATTCCGGTGCTTGCCAATCTCGGTGCCGTCCAGCTGAATTACGGATACGGCGTGGACGAATGCCGGCGAATCATTGAATTGACAGGGGCCGACGCGCTTATTTTGCATTTCAACAGCCTGCAGGAAGTGTTCCAGCAGGGCGGGAACACGAATTTTAAAGACTTGCTTGTAAAAATTGGAGAAATTTGCAGCAAGCTTGAAGTTCCGGTCGGCGCCAAAGAAGTCGGCTGGGGCATTAACGGCCGGCTCGCAGATAAACTTTTTTCCATTGGCGTTTCCTTTGTCGATGTCGCCGGTGCGGGCGGCACATCATGGAGTCAGGTTGAAAAATATTTGACGTCGGATCCACTGAAGAAGGCGGCAGCAGAAGCCTTCGCCGATTGGGGAATTCCGACGGCGGAATGCATCACCGGCGCGCGCAGCCTCGGTGTGGAGGGTACTTTGGTGGCAAGCGGCGGCATGAAAAACGGCGTGGATGCAGCCAAAGCGATTGCACTCGGGGCCGACCTTGCGGGATTTGGTAGAAAACTATTGCACGATGCGGTCAATTCGGTTGATGCTTTGCTCCGGACTTTTGAGCAGACGGAACTTGAGCTGAAGATCGCGATGTTCGGGATTGGGGCGAAGGACTTAAATGCTTTGAAGCACACGTCGTTTTTGAGAAAAACCGATTGATGATTGGCAAAAA
>NZ_BKZP01000027.1 GCF_008974185.1 Weizmannia acidilactici | reverse complement strand
AGACCTCAAGAGGGTGGAGCCAGAACAGGTTTATTGAAAGAGGATACAAATGGGTCATTGAGGAGAAACTCAAGGAAAGCATATTGGCGAATTTCTAAAAGTCCAATATTACACAAAACCCTTGGTAACTCCTACTGGAATCACCAAGGGCTGAAAGCCTGTATGAAAAGTATTGTGACAAGCGTCATTTATTTGGTTGAACCGCCGCATACGGAACCGTACGTACGGTGGTGTGAGAGGACGGGGGCTAGTCACCTCCTCCTACTCGATTATGATCCGGTTAATCCTGGATCGGCTGTTTGTTTTCATCAAGCGTAAATCCTTCCCCGAGCACATCGTGGACGACCATCATCGATACAAAGGCATGGGGATCAATGGAGTGGATAATGCCTTTTAAGCGGGAGACTTCGTTTTTCCCAACAACACAATACAACACATCGCGATCCTGCTTTGTGAACATCCCGTGCCCGCGGAAAACGGTGACGCCGCGGTCCATCTGATTCATCACCTTTTCGGCAATTTCATTATGCTTTTCCGAAATAATAAAAGCTCCTCTTGCCGTATAGGCGCCTTCCTGCAGAAAATCGACGACGCGTGAGCCGACAAAAACGGCAACAAGCGTATACATCGCCTCCCGGTAGTGCAAGTACGTAATGAGCGACAGCGTGATCACACAGGCGTCGAACATAAACATCGTTCTCCCCATCGCCACGCCTTTATATTTAAATATGAGCCTCGCAATAATATCGACGCCGCCTGATGTTCCCCCGTAACGGAAAATAATACCTAGCCCGACGCCGATAAACACGCCTGCAAAAAGCGATGCGAGAAACATATCATCGTGCAGCGGGATATTGAAATGCTTTTTTCCGAAAATCCATAAAAAAAGGGAGGACCCAAGCGTGCCAATGATGGTGTAGTAAAACGATTTTTTTCCTAAAAGTTTCCATCCAATAATAAATATGGGAATATTCAAAATCAGGTTGGAATAGGAGGGATTGATATGAAATAAATAGTAGAAGAGCAGCGTGATCCCGGTAAACCCGCCTTCCGCCAGATGGTTCTGGATATTGAAATGGACAATGCCAAAGGCGAAAATGGCAGACCCGAGCAAAATAAAAAAGATGTTTTTGATTTTCAGCATATCCATATCCTCCTTTTCCGGCAAATTTTTCATATCCGGCGTCCCCATTATAGCTTAAAAGAAATCAAAACCGCAATAAGGCGCATTGTACGCAAATGAATCATTTGTAAAATCCGCCAATTTTAGCTAACATGGAAGAGTATCAAACATTGCGGGGGTCAGGATATGACGGACGACAAAACAATGCGGCAAATGCAAAAAGAAGTGGACGATTATATCTCACAGTTTAAGGAAGGGTACTTCAGCCCGCTTGCGCTTACGGCCAGGCTGACGGAGGAACTCGGGGAACTGGCGAGGGAAATCAACCATTATTACGGGGAGAAGTCGAAAAAACCGGATGAAGAGCCGAAAACGGTGGAAGAAGAGCTCGGCGATTTGCAGTTTGTCATCATTTGTATGGCGAATGCTTTACATATTGATTTACAAAAAGCGCATGACCGGGTGTTGCATAAATTTAATACCCGGGATAAAGATAGATGGACGAGAAAAGATTGAAAAGGAGTTGTTGGGACGTGGATGTAATACGCATTATTGTTGCCGGCGCGCGCGGGAAAATGGGGAGCGAGGCGGTCAAGCTCGTTCAAAGGACGGAAAATTTTAAACTGGTCGGCGTTTTGGACCATAAAGACGGCGGGAAACTGTTGAATGATGTATCTGATTATGACGGCGAACCGGTCCGGATTTATACGGATCCCAAGGAATGCCTTGAAAATTGCCCGGCTGATGTATGGATTGATTTAACGGCGCCGAAAGCAGGGTATCACAATGCAAAAGCCGCCCTTGAGTACGGTGTCCGCACTGTTGTGGGAACGACCGGGTTTACGGATGCGGAACTCGACGATTTAAAAGCGGTTGCCGAGGAAAAAGGGATCGGCTGCATCATTGCTCCGAATTTTGCCGTCGGGGCGGTGCTCATGATGAAATTTGCGAAAATGGCGGCGAAATATTTCCCCGATGTGGAAATTGTTGAACTGCATCACGACCAGAAAGTGGACGCCCCGTCCGGCACGAGCGTAAAAACGGCACAAATGATTTCAGAGGCCCGTACGAAAAAAACACAAGGACATCCGAATGAAAAAGAAACGTTGAAAGGGGCAAGAGGGGCAGATTTTGAAGGGATGCACATCCACAGTGTCCGCCTGCCTGGCCTTGTTGCGCACCAGGAAGTGCTGTTCGGCGGCGGCGGCCAGCTGTTGACGATCCGCCACGATTCATTTAACCGGGAATCTTTTATGTCAGGTGTCAAAGTTGCAGTAGAAACCGTCATGAACCTCGATACATTCGTTTACGGCCTGGAAAATATTTTGGATTGATAGGGGAGTGGAGAGACATGAACATTGCACTGATCGCCCATGATAAAAAGAAAGACGATATGGTCCGGTTTGCCTGGGTCCATAAAGAGGTGCTTGTTAAACACAAGCTTTACGCGACAGGGACAACCGGTAAAAGGATTATGGATGAAACAGGGCTTTCCGTCCACCGTTTCCAGTCGGGCCCTTATGGTGGTGACCAACAGATCGGGGCGCAAATCGCAAAAAATGAAATGGATCTCGTCATTTTTCTGCGTGACCCATTAACCGCGCAGCCGCATGAACCGGATGTCTCCGCCTTGATCAGGCTTTGTGATGTCCACCAGGTTCCTTTGGCGACGAATATCGGGACGGCTTCCATTCTGATGGAACAGTTAAAAAGAGAAGGCATTTCTTGGCCGACGCTTGCGGGAGATGGAAAACAATGACAGGTAAGGTAGATATCCTCGCATTCGGGGCACATGCTGATGACGTCGAAATCGGCATGGCGGCTTCAATTGCCAAATGGGCATCCCTTGGAAAAAAGGTTGCGATCTGCGATTTAACGGAAGCGGAGCTGTCTTCCAACGGGACAGTCGAAAACCGGAAAATCGAAGCAAAAAAATCGGCAGCTTCTCTCGGGGTTGCAGAAAGGATGACGCTCCAATTGCCGGATCGCGGCCTTTTTATGCTGGATGAATATATCCGGAAAATTACAGGTGTGATTCGTGCATTTAAGCCTGAAGTGATATTTGCGCCGTATCATGAAGATCGCCATCCTGACCACGGCAACTGCGGCAGGCTGGTCGAAGAAGCTTTCTTTTCAGCCGGAATCCGGAAATACGTTTCCGATCCGGATCTTCCTTACCATAAGCCGAAACATCTCTATTTTTATATGGTAAATGGCTCCCATCAGCCGGATTTTATCGTAGATGTCTCGGATTATATGGATAAGAAAATCGAAAGCCTGCATGCGTATGAAAGCCAGTTTTCAGATGGGAAAAACAACGTCAGCACCCCGCTTACAGACGGCTATATTGAAACAGTGGTTTCCCGTGAAAGGTTGTTTGGCAAGGAGCTCGGGGTAAAATATGCGGAAGGATTTTTAAGCAAAAAGCCATTACTCGTGAATTTGGATGTGCTCGATTTATGAAAAAGTTGAAAATCGGGATTACATGCTATCCGACAGTCGGTGGCTCCGGCGTCATTGCCGCGGAGCTCGGCCAGCTGCTTGCGGAAAACGGACACGAGATCCATTTTATTACGTCAAGCGTGCCGTTTCGGCTTAATAAAATGTACCATAATATTTATTACCACCAGGTCGAAGTCAACCCGTATGCCGTTTTCCAATATCCGCCTTATGATATTGCACTCGCCAGCAAAATCGCCGAAGTTGCGGAAAGGGAAAAACTCGATGTGATGCATGTCCATTATGCGATCCCGCATGCGATTTGCGCGATTCTCGGCAAAATGATGGCGAAAATAGGCATGAAAATTGTAACGACACTGCACGGCACGGACATCACCGTGCTCGGGTACGACCCGTCCCTTGCTTCCGCCATCCGCTTTGGGATCGAACAGTCCGACGCAGTCACGGCGGTTTCCAATGCACTCGTCCAGCAGACATACGATTTAATCCAGCCGCAAAAAAAGATTACAACGGTTTATAATTTTGTTGATGAACGGGTGTACCGCAGGGTGAATGCGTCTCATTTGAAAAAAGAATACGGCATTTTGGAAAAGGAAAAAGTGCTCATTCACGTTTCCAACTTCCGGGCCGTAAAACGCGTTCCCGATGTTGTCAGGGCATTTGCAAAAGTGAGGGAGCAAATCCCGGCAAAGCTCCTGCTTGTTGGCGACGGGCCGGAAATGACAGTCGTATCCCGGCTTGTAAGGGATTTACATATTGAAAAAGACGTGCTGTTTTTAGGAAAACAGGACCAGCTGGAAGAACTTTATTCGATCAGCGACCTTATGCTGCTGTTATCGGAAAAGGAAAGTTTCGGGCTGGCGGCACTTGAGGCGATGGCCTGCGGCGTGCCATGCATCGGCACCGATATCGGGGGCATTCCAGAAGTGATTGACGACGGGCGCAACGGCTACCTGTGCCAACTTGGCGATATTGCAGGCGTTGCCGAAAAGGCTCTCCGTTTATTCCGCGATCCCGCCCTGTACGACTCTTTTTCAAAGGCGGCGGAGAAAACGGTGACGGAAAAATTTTATTCCAAAAAAATATTAAGACAGTATGAAGAAATTTATGAACAATTGGTAAATGAGGTTGATGGACATGCTTCCGCCATTTCAAACAGCACTCCCCGTCATCCAAACGCTTGAAGATGCAGGATACGAAGCTTTTTTCGTCGGTGGGTCGATCCGCGACAGCTTGCTCGGGCGCCCTGTGCATGATGTAGATATCGCCACATCGGCAAAACCGGAAGAAGTCAAGGCGTTATTTAAGCAAACGGTTGACGTCGGGATTGAACACGGAACGGTGCTCGTGCTGTACGGGAGGCGCCAGTACGAAGTCACAACGTTCCGGACCGAGTCGGAATATAAAGATTACCGGCGCCCGGAGTCGGTTGAATATGTGGATTCGCTCCTTCTTGATCTAAAGCGCCGCGATTTCACCATGAATGCGATCGCGATGGACAAAACGGGAAAATTGATTGACCCGTTTTCTGGCAAAGAAGCGATCCGGGACAAACGGATCGAAACGGTCGGCTCGCCGGAGGAAAGATTCCGCGAAGATGCGCTCCGTATGATGCGGGCTGTCCGCTTTATGAGCCAGCTCGGCTTTGAGATCGAAAACGGAACGAAGCGGGCGATCCGAGTCTATGCCCATCTGCTAAAGTATATTGCCGTCGAAAGGATTACACAGGAGTTTATCAAATTATTGGAAGGCGTGCGCCCTTATGAGGCGCTTGCTTTCTTATGCGAAACAAGGCTTTTGTCTTACCTGCCGGGGCTTGAAAAGATGGAAATGCGCCTCATGCCCGCATTAAACCCTGCTTTAAATGAATTGACAGAATCCCAGCTTTGGGTATATCTTATCAAAGCTGTGGAACCGGATGATGAAAATGCATTCCTGCGAAAATGGAAACTGCCGAATCTGAAGCGGAAAGCGATATTGCGCACACTCGGATTTGTTAGAAAGCGGACGGCGCGGCCGTGGGATACGGTAATGCTGTATGATGCAGGTAAAAAAACAGCAGTTGATGCGGAAACCGTTTTTTGCGCCTTCCGCCGGGAAGACTGGCGGGAACATACGCCCGCCATCGAAAAAGTTTTCCGGGAAATGCCCATTACGGACCGCAGCCAGCTTGCGGTAGACGGCAAAATGCTGATGGATTTCTTTTCTAAAAAAGGCGGCCCGTGGCTGAAAGAGATGCTCCGCGAGATTGAAACGGCTGTGTTAACCGGAAAGGTTGATAATCAGTGGGATGCGATTCGGGGGTGGCTTGCATGCAAACATCCACAAGAAAAAAAATTTTAGAACTGCTGACAGAAGCGGGAGGCGGTTTTGTTTCCGGGGAATTGCTGGCAAAAAAACTTAACTGTTCACGCGCTGCGGTGTGGAAGCATATGGAGGAACTCCGAAAAGAAGGTTTTGAGCTGGAAGCGGTCCGAAAAAAAGGCTACCGTATCAAGAGCACAGAAGATAAAGTGACAGAAAATGAAATCCAGTACGGCCTGGAAGCAAAACGGCTCGGAAAAACCGTTTATTACAAAGAAACGGTTGATTCGACGCAAAAATTGGCGCATCGGCTCGTGCAGGAAGGCTGCCCCGGCGGCACGCTTGTCATTGCCGAAGAACAGACGGGCGGCAGGGGGCGGCTACAGCGCGCCTGGTACTCCCCAAAATACACAGGTATCTGGATGAGCGTTGTGCTGCGTCCGGACCTCCCGCCGCAATGGGCGCCTCCTTTTACGTTGATCGCTGCGGTTGCGG
The DNA here is from genome assembly GCF_008974185.1 of Weizmannia acidilactici. GTDB lineage: Bacteria > Bacillota > Bacilli > Bacillales > Bacillaceae_C > Weizmannia > Weizmannia acidilactici. The sequence continues at coordinate 40,041 of NZ_BKZP01000027.1, read as the reverse complement.
TTGCCCAGGCGATCGAAGAAACGGCGGGGGTGCATCCTGAGATCAAGTGGCCGAATGATATATTGATCGGCGGGAAAAAATGCACCGGGATTTTAACCGAACTTCAGGCGGATACCGACCAAATCCAGGCGGTCATTATCGGAATCGGCATCAATGTAAACGAAACGGAATTTCCGGATGAATTAAAGCCGATTGCCACTTCCCTTTTGATCGAATCGGGGAGAAAAATCAAACGTGCGCTGCTTGTCCAGCGTATTCTGGAAAGACTGGAAAAATACGAGAAAATTTATATCGAAAACGGGTTCGCACCGTTAAAATTATTGTGGGAAAGCTACGCGGCCGTGATTGGCAAAAATATTACCGCACACACTTTAAAAGGAGATATATCGGGAAAAGCGATCGGGATTACGGATGAAGGCGTACTGCAATTGGAGGGGGAAGACGGAAAAATACACTCTATTTATTCTGCGGATATCGAAATCGAACGTTAAAAAATTGGCACAAATGGACGGGAAATATAGAGTTATTCGGCTGAACCTGTTATAATAAACTTGGGTAGTATCTATTCCGGAACTATACCATACAAGAATTGCAAAACAAAAATAGATTCTGCCTTGATCCGAATCGGACGGGGACAGAGGGCCGAAATGAACAATTGAAAAACACGAGAGCCCTTCTGTCTAAAGAAGGGCTCCATTTTTCTAATTGTTTGTTTTTCCTCTGATCCGGTCAATTCCATGACAGGTGAGGAGTGATTGAAAGTGAAGCAGACAACGGATTTTTTCAAAATGAAGCAGATGGAAGAAAAAATCGCAATGGTAACCGCTTACGATTATCCATCTGCGAAACTGGCGGAAGAAGCGGGTGTGGACATGATTCTTGTCGGCGATTCGCTTGGCATGGTGGTGCTCGGCTATGATTCGACGATCCCTGTGACGGTGTCCGATATGGTCCACCATACGAAAGCGGTGAAACGCGGGGCAAAAAATACATTTATTGTAACAGATCTTCCTTTTATGTCGTATCATTTGGGCCGCGATGAAGCGCTGAAAAACAGTGCATGTATCATTCAGGAAGGAGGGGCGCACGCAGTTAAATTGGAAGGCGGTGCTGAAGTGGCGGACAAAATTGCAGCGCTAACGGAAGCCGGCATTCCGGTCATGGCGCATATCGGGTTGACGCCGCAAAAAGTCGGGATTTTCGGCGGCTATAAAGTTCAGGGGAAAACCGCCGCGGCGGCAAAAAAACTGCTGGAAGACGCAAAAGCTTGCGAACAGGCCGGCGCCTTTGCGGTCGTCCTTGAATGCGTGCCACGGCAACTTGCGGAAGAAGTGACGGCAAGTTTGACGATTCCGACTATTGGCATTGGCGCAGGCCGTGCTGTTGACGGGCAGGTGCTCGTATTCCACGACCTGGTGCGCTTTGGCAGCGAAAGGGTTGCAAAATTTGTAAAACAGTTTGCCGACGCTGATACGGTCATGCGGAACGGGTTAACGCAGTACGTACAGGAAGTGAAAAACCGGCTGTTCCCGGAAGAAAAACATACGTACACGATGAAATCAGAAGAGCTTGCGGTGCTTTATGGAGGGCGCACACAATGAATACAGCTGCGGGGATGAAAGTCGTCACAACAAGAAAGGAAATTCAGGCGATTGCAACAAAACTAAAAAAAGAAGGGAAATCCATCGGTTTTGTCCCGACAATGGGATTTCTCCATGAAGGGCACCTGGCACTTGCGGAAAGGGCAAGGAAAGAAAACGATTTTGTGTTTATGAGCATTTTCGTCAATCCGCTCCAGTTCGGGCCGAACGAAGATTTCGAGCGGTATCCGCGCGATGCAGAAGGGGACCGGAAAAAAGCAGAAACGGCAGGGGTGGACGTTTTGTTCATCCCAACGTCGGAAGAAATGTACCCGCACCCTTTATCGGTGCAAATGAAGGTCACCAAGCGTACCGATGTCCTCTGCGGCCGGAAACGCCCCGGCCATTTTGACGGGGTGGCGGCAGTACTCACAAAGCTTTTTCATCTCATCCAGCCTGACCGCGCTTATTTCGGGTTGAAAGATGCCCAGCAGGTCGCGGTTGTTGAAGGTTTGGTGCGTGATTATGATTTTCCGGTTGAAATTGTGCCGGTTGGCATTGTCCGTGAGAAGGACGGTCTCGCGAAAAGCTCACGGAACGTTTATTTGTCGGAAGCGGAACGGAAAGAGGCGCCTGAACTGTATAAAAGTTTGCAAATTGCAAACAAAGCGGTCGAAGAGGGGGAAAGGAATCCCGAAAAAATCATTTCGATCGCCAAGCAGCATCTTAAAACCCATACAAATGGAAAAATCGATTATGTCGAACTGTATTCCTACCCTGAACTGCAGCCGGTCGCTGAATTAAGAGGGCGCTCTATCCTGGCCATAGCTGTCCAATTTGAAAAAGCGCGCCTTATTGACAACATCATTTTCGAAATATAACATCACGCAGATTTTGGAGGGATTGTTTTGTTCCGGACGATGATGAACGGGAAAATACACCGCGCAACCGTGACGGAAGCGAATTTAAACTATGTTGGCAGCATTACGATTGATGAAGATCTTTTGGATGCGGCCGGTATGGCGGCAAATGAAAAAGTGCAAATCGTAAACAACAATAACGGGGCTCGTTTTGAAACCTATATTATCCCGGGAAAAAGGGGGAGCGGGGTTATCTGCTTAAACGGGGCGGCAGCCAGGCTTGCCCAGGTCGGGGATATCGTGATCATTATCTCTTATGCCTTGATGACGGAAGAAGAAATGAAATACCACCGCCCGAAAATCGCCTTGCTTGACGCCAATAACCGGATTGAAAAAATGCTGTCGGAAGAACCGGCTTCGACCGTAATATAAAACGAAAACCGCACTTGCTTGCAGGTGCGGTTTTCCATTTTGCGCGATCCTATATGGCGAATCTTCGTTTTTATGTTAAAATAATACAATATGAAAGATACGGGGCAAAATTTTATATCAGGTGATGGTATGTTACAGCGCTATGTAGTCGTAGATATTGAAACAACAGGAAATTCAGCAAAGAAAGGCGACCGCATCATCCAATTTTCCGCCGTTGTGATTGAAGGCCGGGAAATTAAGGAGCAGTTCACCAGCTTTGTCAACCCGGGACAGCCGGTTCCCGCCTTTATCGGGGAATTGACGGGCATTGAGGACCACATGCTGGAAGATGCGCCGCTTTTTTTGGAAATCGCCCCGCGCATTATGAAAATGCTTGAAAACAGTATTTTTGTCGCCCATAATGTGCTTTTCGACCTGCCATTTTTGCAGCAGGAATTAAAAGAAGCCGGATTACCGCCGTTCCGCGGATTCAACATGGATACGGTCGAATTTTCCAGAATCGCCTTCCCGACTTTGGAAAGCTATAAATTGGCCGACTTGGCGGAGGCTTTGTCCCTTTCCCATGAAAGGCCGCACAGGGCAGACAGCGACGCGTTAGTTACGGCTAAACTTTTTCTTGCCTGCATTGAAAGATGTGCATCCCTACCGCTTGTAACGCTTGAAAAACTCGCCCCTCTTTCTTATTCCTTAAAAAGCGACCTTGCCTACCTTTTTCAGGAAATTCTTGAGGAGAAGCGCAGACATGCGGATGATCTCCCTCCTGAATTGGAAGTATTCCGCGGCATTGCCTTGAGGCGGAAAAAAATCGTGCCGCCCGCTTCCGGCCCGCGTGTTATCGGAAGTTACCCGGCAACAGTTGGTGAAAAAGAAAAATTATTCCAAGGTGCCGGCAGCGGCTTTGAAATGCGCCCCGCCCAATTTGACATGATGGACCATGTCCGGGATGCTTTGTCTTCCGGCCGCCATGTCGCGGTGGAAGCGGGAACGGGCGTCGGCAAATCTTTGGCTTACCTGCTGCCGGCCGCTTACCAAGCAGTCGCCTCACAGAAGCCCGTTTTAATTAGCACGTATACGGTAGCACTTGAACACCAGCTTTTAAACAAGGAAATCAAATCGCTCGAGCGCATCCTGAATGTCCCGCTCCGGACGGTTTTGCTAAAGGGAAGGAGCCATTACCTGCATTTATTCAAGTTTGAGCAGTCGTTAAAAGAGCAGGATCACCAGTATGATTCGGTGCTGGCAAAAATGCAGATTTTGGTTTGGTTGACCGATACAGAAAGCGGGGATGTCGACGAGCTGAACTTATCGGGCGGCGGGAAAAAATATTGGCGGCGGATCAAGCAGGACGGCTGGCATACCGATAAAAAGGACCCGTGGAAAACGCGTGACTTTTATCTCCATGCCAAAGCTTGCGCGGAACAAGCCGACATTGCGGTCACGAACCATGCGATGCTGTGCGGGGAGCTGGGCAGGGACCGGTCCGTTTTTGACGTGTTCCAATACGTGATTGTGGATGAAGCACACCATCTGGAACAAGCCGCACGGGAAATGATGGGGAAACGCGCGGATTATAACCAAATGAAATATATGGTGAGCAGGATCGGCCTCTATGAACAAAAACAGTTGTTCTATGAGCTGGAGCAGCTGATGGAGAAATACGGGCTCCATGGCAGGACGCACACGTTCGAAGCCCAATCACTCTTAAAGGCGCTTGATGCCGAAATCGATGACCTGTTCGGGATGCTAGCCCGGAAAGTCATGCGCCATAAAAAAGATACGTCCGGTTATCATAAGATTAAATTAAGGATCAAAAAAGAAAACTGGAAACAAAAATCATGGCAGGCCGTTTTGCATTGTACGGAACGCATCCGGGCTTCTTTAAAAGACATTTCGCAGGCCGTAACAGAAAGGCTTGAACAGCTGCTTGCGGGAAAAAGCCTTACGGAAGAGGAACAGGCTTTTATCGAAGAAATGTACAGCTTTTTGGCAGACTGGGATGCATTAAGGGACAATATGGCGATTTTCATCGGACAGAACGAGAACGGGGGAAGAAGTGATGTCGTATGGCTTGAAGGGGATTTGCGCGCGCTCCCGAACAGTCTTGTTATCCATTGCCAGCCGGTCTATGCCGGGGAAATATTGCGGAATAAGCTTTTTGCCAAAAAGAAGAGTGTCGTCCTGACTTCGGCGACATTGACCGTAAACGGTAGTTTCCAGTATTTTCTCCAGGAAGTCGGACTCTCGGCAAAAACGGCAAAAACGGTCCGCATCCCTTCGCCGTTCCGGTATGACAAAAAGGTGCAGTTCATCATCCCGAGTGATCTGCCGGATATTTCAACTGTCCGGCTTGATGACTTCGCAGAAAAAACAGCCGGATATTTGCTTGCCGTTTCCGAAGCGACAAAAGGGCGGATGATGATTTTATTTACATCGTTCGATTTGCTGAAAAAGGTGTACCAGCTCATGAAAGATAGCGGTATGCTTGAAGATTATATGCTCATTGCGCAGGGGATCTCGAGCGGAAGCCGGTCGAGAATGACGAAGACCTTCCAAAAATTTGATAAAGCGATCTTGTTCGGCTTAAGCAGCTTTTGGGAAGGGGTGGATATTCCGGGCGATGACCTTTCATGCCTTGTGATGGTTCGCCTGCCGTTTTTGCCGCCGGACGAGCCGGTTACGGAAGCGAAATGCGATTATTTACGGGCCCAGGGGAAAAATCCGTTTTCCGCCTATTCTTTGCCGGAAGCGGTATTAAGGTTTAAGCAGGGGTTCGGCAGGCTGATCCGGACAAAAACGGACCGCGGGATTTTTCTCGTCCTCGACAGAAGGATTGAAACGACGACGTACGGGCCGGCCTTTACAAAATCGCTTTCGCCAGTCAGGATCAAGCACCAGACGCTTAATGAAACGCTCGATACGATTGAAAATTGGCTGTAAAAAAATTGCGCTGCCGAAAAGCAGCACAAAAAAGGTGGACCAGAAAAAATTATTGAATTCATCATTTTTTCATTCATTTTTTGCTGCTATAATGATGAAGGAAATGATTCAGTGATCATATTATAGCCTGTGCGGGGCGTGATATGAGTTACAATATCTGCTTATAAAGGGTGGTCTCGATGGAAGGCAAAATTGAAGTGCTTTCAAGCGTGAAAATCAAGCATCAGCCGGACCTGTATAAAATCGTTGATGTGCTAAACAGGGTATTAAAGCATGAAAATTTGATGTTTGGGCTTGCGTTGGACACGGAAGACCCAAGCATGGCGAAATTTACGATTTACCGTACGTAAGATTGGAAAATGAGGGTTATGGATGAAAAAAGCATTGATCATTATCGGCATATTTATTGCCGTCATCGTGGGATTCGCGGCGCAAACCTATTGGGGGGCAAGGAAACCGTATAACGATGCTTACAAAAAAGCGCAGTCGCTTGCAAAAACGGAAGCTGGCATCCGGTCAGTCGACCAATTTTACCTTTATAACGGGAATGCCACCTATTATGTTGTCGTCGGGAAAGGAAAAGGCGGCGCCAAAAAGGCAGTTTGGATCCCCGAAAAACATCCGAAACGCATTGTAGTGTTAAACTGGAATAGCGGGATATCAAAACAGGATGCAGTCAATCAGGTAAGGCAAAACAAACAGCCGGATAAAATTTTATCCGTGCGCCTCGGCATGGACAGCCAAGTTCCCATTTGGGAAGTTGCTTATATAAAAGGAAACAACCTTAGTTATTATGAGGTTCCTTTCTTAAAAAAATCCCATTGACAAGATTGGAGAGATGAATGGAATGGAATTGGCAACACGGGTCAGTGCATTAACACCATCGTCGACATTGGCGATTACGGCAAAAGCGAAAGCAATGAAAGCGGAAGGTATCGATGTCATCGGCCTTGGCGCAGGTGAACCGGATTTTAATACCCCGAAGGAAATCATCGAAGCCGCTTACCAATCGATGTTGGACGGTCAGACGAAATACACCCCGGCCGGCGGGATGGCTCCACTCAAGCAGGCTGTCATCGAAAAGTTCCAAAAAGACCAGGGGCTTGTCTTTAAACCGAATGAAATCATCATTACGAGCGGGGCAAAGCACGCGCTTTATACGCTGTTCCAAGTCCTATTAAACGAAGGCGATGAAGTGATCATCCCGGCACCGTACTGGGTCAGCTACCCGGAACAGGTGAAACTTGCGGAAGGCAAACCGGTCTTTGTGGACGGGAAAGAAGAAAACGAATTTAAAATCACCCCGGAGCAGTTAAAAGAAGCGATTACGCCGCGCACAAAAGCGTTTATTTTGAATTCACCGAGTAATCCGACCGGCATGATTTATACACGGGAAGAACTGGAAAAACTTGGTGATGTCTGCCTTGAGCACGGAATTTTAATAATTTCCGATGAAATTTATGAAAAGTTGGTGTACGGTGGCAGTAAACATGTGTCGATTGCCGAAATATCACCTGAACTAAAAGCGCAAACCGTGATCATTAATGGCGTCTCGAAATCCCATTCGATGACAGGATGGCGGATCGGCTATGCGGCCGGAAATGCGGAAATCATTAAAGAGATGACTGATCTCGCCAGCCATTCCACTTCCAATCCGACAACGCCTTCCCAGTATGGGGCATTGGCGGCTTATACGGGTGATCAGGCGCCGGTTGAGGAAATGCGGCAGGCGTTCGAATCGCGGTTAAATGCGGTTTTCGACCAGCTCGTACAAATTGACGGGGTGACATGCATTAAACCACAGGGTGCTTTCTACTTATTCCCGAATGTGAAAAAAGCCGCAAAAATGACAGGATACGACACGGTTGACGCCTTTGCCGCCGCTTTGCTTGAAGAAGCACGCGTCGCGGTCGTGCCGGGTTCCGGTTTCGGTGCGGAAGACAATATCCGCCTTTCGTATGCGACTTCATTAGAAAATTTGCAGGAAGCGCTGAAACGGATTGCAAACTTCATTGAAACGCATAAAAAATCTTGATTTTTTTAACCTGTTTCCTTTTTCCGGCCCGTTTTAGTATAATGGATTCCGTTACATATGTTGAACAGGCCGGAAAAAGGAACGAATGTTTTTTCTTTTTTGGAGGGAAATACCGTGAAAATCACAATTGCAGAAGTACACCATCATATTGGGGAGGAGGTGACGATCGGCGTTTGGCTGAACAATAAGCGTTCGAGCGGAAAAATCGTCTTTCTGCAGCTGCGCGACGGGACAGGTTTTATCCAGGGGGTCGTTGTGAAAAACGAAGTGGAAGAAGACATATTCCATACGGCAAAATCAATGAGTCAGGAAACGTCTTTTTATGTAACAGGTACGGTCCGGGAAGACGCCCGTTCCCCTTTTGGCTATGAATTGCAGGTATCCGGCATCCAGGTCATCCATGAAGCCGTTGATTACCCGATTACGCCAAAAGAACACGGAACCGAGTTTTTGATGGACCACAGGCATTTGTGGCTCCGTTCGCGCCGCCAGCATGCAGTCATGAAAATCCGGAATGAAATCATCCGGGCGACTTACGAATTTTTCAATGAGAATGGGTTTACGAAAATCGATCCGCCGATTTTGACGGGGAGCGCGCCGGAAGGGACAACGGAACTGTTCCACACAAAATATTTTGATGAAGACGCCTATCTTTCCCAAAGCGGCCAGCTCTATATGGAAGCTGCGGCAATGGCGTTCGGGAAAGTCTTTTCGTTCGGCCCGACGTTCCGTGCCGAAAAATCGAAAACGCGCCGCCATTTGATCGAGTTTTGGATGATAGAGCCGGAGATGGCGTTTTATGAACATGAAGACAGCCTGAAAGTACAGGAACAGTACGTTTCCCATATCGTCCAGTCTGTTATGAAGAACTGCGGCTTGGAACTCAAACGGCTTGAGCGCGATACATCTATGCTAGAAAAAGTAACAGTGCCTTTCCCGCGGATCACTTATGATGATGCCATTCAGTTGCTCCACGAAAAAGGGTTCGATGATATCCAGTGGGGCGAAGATTTCGGAGCGCCGCATGAAACGGCGATTGCCGAAAGCTTTGACAAGCCTGTATTTATTACTCATTACCCTACGGCGATTAAACCGTTTTATATGCAACCGGATCCTAACCGGCCGGAAACCGTGTTGTGCGCGGATTTGATCGCGCCGGAAGGGTACGGGGAAATTATCGGCGGCAGCGAACGTATCAATGATTACGATTTGCTGCTCAAGCGGATCAAGGAATTTAACCTTTCCGAAGATGCTTATAAGTGGTACCTCGATTTAAGAAAGTACGGTTCCGTCCCGCATTCGGGTTTCGGGCTCGGGCTGGAACGGACGGTTGCCTGGATTGCAGGTGTCGATCACGTGCGCGAAACAATTCCGTTCCCAAGGCTTTTGAACCGTATCTATCCTTAATATGGAAAAACGGCTGCAGTTTTTTTGTGCAGCCGTTTTTCTCTTTTAGCGCAGCAACCGGAATGGTTTTTCCATTCCTTTGCGGCCTTTAAACTGCTATACTTATACATGAGGTGTCCAATATGGATAAAGAGATTTTACTGGCTTGGTGGGAAGAAGGGGTTTTGTCGGTCCCCCAGCTTTTGTTGAAAAAATATAAACAGCTCGGCCTGGATGAAACGGAACTTGTGCTTTTGCTGCAAGTTTATTCTTTTTTAAAAGAAGGAAATTCATTCCCGACGCCCGAAGATTTGGCAAACCGGATGACGATTCCGGAAAGCATGTGTGTATCCATCTTGCGGCGGCTGATCCAGCATCAGTTTTTATCCATTGAAGAAGGGCATGGCGAGGGCGGTATCCTTTATGAAAAATATTCCATTAAGCCATTATGGGCCAAGTTGGCGGATGAATTTGTCTATGAGAAAAAACAGGATGAACTCGAAAAAAGCTTAAACGAAGAAACCGATTTATACACAACGTTTGAACAGGAGTTCGGCAGGCCGCTTTCCCCGCTGGAATGCGAAACATTGGCAATGTGGATCGACCAGGACGGACAGTCCCCCGAATTGATTAAAGCCGCCCTCCGTGAAGCTGTCATCTCCGGCAAATTGAATTTCCGCTACATAGACCGCATCCTGTTTGAATGGAAAAAGAATCGTATCCTTACTGTGGAAGAAGCGCGCGAATATGCGAGAAATTTTCGTAAACCATCCAAACCGGCCGCTGAAAAACCGAAAACATCAAATCCAGTTCCGTTTTATAACTGGCTCGAGCAATGAAAAAAAGCGGAGGATGTTTATTCATCGCGTACGGATTTGATTTGGCCTCAGGCTGGTGATAAAGGAAACAAGGCGAAGGAGCCGATGCCCGCTTATCTCAGGGAAGAGGCCGGAAAATCCGATAGCCGATAACGCCGCAGCTGGACAATAAAGAAAGGCGGAAGCGCTTTGCCAAGCCCCAGGAGAATGTTCCCGCCGGGTTTACCGATGGTTGAATAAATAAGTTTACAATAATTTTATTATGTTAACTTAATTGCTTTAGGAGTTATGATCATGCTGACAAAACAACAAATCCGATATTGTTTAGATGAAATGGGGAGGATGTTTCCGGATGCCCACTGCGAGTTAAACCATTCCAACCCTTTTGAACTGCTCATTGCTGTCACTTTATCCGCGCAGTGTACGGATGCGCTCGTCAATAAAGTAACAAAAATCTTATTCCAAAAATATATGGTGCCGGAAGATTACCTCGCTGTTCCTTTAGAAGAACTGCAGCACGATATCCGGTCGATCGGCCTCTTCCGCAACAAGGCAAAAAATATCCAAAAGATGTGCCGAATGCTGATCGAAGAATTTAACAGGGAAGTGCCGAAAACCCGCGAAGAACTAATGAAGCTTCCCGGTGTAGGGAGAAAGACGGCGAATGTCGTCTTGTCCGTTGCGTTCGGCATACCGGCGATTGCCGTGGATACCCATGTGGAAAGGGTAAGCAAACGGCTCGGTTTCTGCCGGTACAAAGATAGTGTGCTTGAAGTCGAACAAACACTGATGAAAAAAGTGCCAAAAGAAGAATGGTCGGTCACGCACCACCGGATGATTTTCTTCGGCCGTTACCACTGTAAAGCGCAAAATCCGCAGTGTGAAATCTGCCCACTTTTGGATTTATGCAGGGAAGGAAAAAAACGTATGAAAAAAAGGGAGGGGTGAAATTGGAAATCACGGTTCCGGAATGTTTAATGCACCCTTTATTTTTTAGCGGCAGAAAACAGCAAATCGATCCCGGAGCGGACAGCCTGGAAAATCGCGGCTTTTTCCCGTATGAATTGATATATGCTTCTGTGCCCCAAAATGCGGAAACGCCTTGGCAGGACGGAAAACGGTACATTCCTCAATATCTGGAATATTGGAAAGGGGTCAAAAGCATGTTGGAAGGCCAGTTCCGCCAGAGGGAGAAGCATACAAAAACGGGCATGCTTGAGGGCATTGCCGTTTTTATTTCTATTTTATTTTGGAGCAACCGGAAACCTGTTGTGCTCAAGGGGCTGGATAAAGAGCTTGGGCGTCTTGAAACGGTCCCGGTCAATATCGGGGAACGGCTCTGCTTTATTTTAAACCGGCCGGGATCCTACCCCTCTTTTTGCCAGTTGTCCGAACTGATCGATGAGCAGCATAAACATTGGGCGGGAAAACAGGCGAAGGTAAAATGGCAAAAATAAAAGCAAAAAAAGCATGGAGACTGTGGGTCTCCATGCTTTTTTTGCTTTTTATTCGCTACCGCCGTTTTTTATTACGTTTTTGTTTGTTTTTGGGCTTTTACCCGAATTGCCTTTTGAGTTGTTGTTCGAACTACCTCCGTTCGCTTCAGTGCCGTTATTTGAACCGTTCTCTGAACTGGATCCACTATTGGTGCTACTATTATTGCCATTTCCGTTATTGTTGTTTTCTGAACTGTTGTCATAATCACTGCTGCTTGAACCGTTGCTTGAACTGCTTCCATTGCCGTTCGTATTATCACTGCTTGTGCCGTTATCGGATCCTGACCCGTTGTTATTGTTTGAATTTTGGTCTGTGTTTGAGCTGTTCGAGCTGTTATTCGAAGAAGAACCCTTTGACTGGCCATTTTCGTTTCCGGCCTGCGTATCGGAATTGTTGCCCGGCACTGTTACGCTTGCCGATGCCGCTTTGCTTGTCACGCCGTTTAAAGTGGCGGTGACATTAATAGTATAGGTTGCGCCCGGTTCCGGATTGGAAATGGTCAGCGACTTGCTTGTTGTCGTGCCAAAGGATTGTGCATTGCCATTAACCGACCCGGCAACTTTAAAGGTTGCGCCCGAATCCGCATAATCCCATGTCACAACAATTTTATTGCCGTTAGCGTCGTATGAGGCCTGGACATTTAACGGCGAATCCAGTTTTACGGATTTTTTATCGATTGCTGTATCCACATGCCCGCGGATATACAATTCGCTTCCAATTCTCACCACGCTCTTCGGCATTGTAAAGTCAGGCGTTGTCTTGCCCTCTGAAACATAGCTCATTAAATGGCGGTAGATTTGCTGGGCAATCGTTTGGTATGGTCTTGTAATGCCGTATTTCTTGCCGTTTTCGCTTTCGTAGCCGGTCCATACCGACAGTGAATATCTCGTAGTATAACCGGTAAACCAGGCATCCTGGACAGAGGAACTTAATATTCCGTATTTTGCCAAGTCCTCATCACTGAAGTTTGTCGTACCTGTCTTACCTGCGGCATGAAGCCCCGGGATATTTGCGGTGATACCCGTGCCTTTTGTCAGCACATCTTTCAGCATATCTGTAATCATATAAGCGGTATAGTCGCTCATGGCAATTTTCGCTTGGTAATGCGGCTTAATTTCTGTTACGCCGTCCCGCAAAACAATTTTTCTAACCGCATGCGGCTGGTTGTAAATCCCTTCATTCCCAAAAGCCGCATATGCAGCGGCCATCTGCAACGGTGAAACCTGCAGGCCCCCGCCGATAGAGGCGGACTCGTTCAGGGCGTTTTTTCCGAAGTTAAAGCCGAGTTTTTTGGAAAATTTTAGCGCGTTTTCCCCGCCGACTTCCTTATATGTTTCAAAAGCAGGGATATTCCGGGATAAATAAAGCGCCTTTCTCATGGACATTGCGCCCAAAAATTTGTTGTCCCAGTCATTGATCGGCGTGCCGTCGCTATATGTGGTTTTCACGTCATTGAGCTGGTGGGCGGTCGACCATTTTAAATATTCGATTGCAGGACCGTAATCCAAAATCGGCTTAATCGTGGACCCCGGAGAGCGTTTCGTGTCCACCGCATAGTTGAAGCCACGCTCCACTTTCATATTGCGCCCGCCGCCGAGTGCGCGAATTTCACCGGTTTCTGTATCAACCAGCGCAATGCCGGCCTGAAGTTTATTGTCCGGATAGTTGATGACGGAATTTGAATTTAAGATTTTCTCCGTATATTTTTGCGCATTCGGATCTAAAGTGGTGTAAATCGTTAACCCGTCCGAATAAACATTGTAATTTCCAAGTTTCTGGACTTCCTCAATCACTTCATCCATAAAAGCAGGGTATTTATTCGCATTCGAGCTCCTGTCTTTTTCACTCACAAGGCCTGTCTTAATCGGTGTTGCCTGTGCCTGTTTCATCTGTTTTTTTGTGATTTTTCCGTGTTGATACATGAGGAAAAGGACAATATCCCGCCTTTTTTTCGCCAGATCCGGATGGTCAAACGGGTTGTAATTATTCGGGCTTTGTGGCATTCCTGCAAGGACGGCTATTTCCGGAAGTGATAATTTGCTTAAGCTTTTGCCATAATAATGTTCAGCAGCCGTTTCAAAGCCGAAAATGCCGTCCGACATATACACTTTGTTGATATACATTTCGAGAATCTCATGCTTTGTATATTTTCTTTCAAGCTGGATCGCGAGCCATGCTTCCTGGGCTTTCCTTTTTATCGTTTTTTCGTTTTTGTTATTAAGGGCCATGGAAACAACCTGCTGTGTCAATGTACTTGCGCCTTGTGAGCCGAAACCGTTTTTGAAGTTTGCGACGACGGCTCCGGCAATGCGGATAGGGTCAACACCGTGATGCTGGTAAAAGCGCGCATCTTCCGTTGACAGGATTGCGTTTTCCGCAAGTTTCGGAAGATGGTCGTAATCAAGATACTTCCGGTTTTGAGAACCTAAAACCGCAACAGTTTTGTTATTCTTGTCTTTTATAACCGATGGGACCGGATCGGTCAGTTGTTTTTTTGTCAATTTCGGGGCAGTGCTTGCATAGTACGCAAACGTAATGCCACCTGCAAGCAGCCCGACAAGCCCCAGAAGGAAACAGACAAGAACCAGCCGTTTGATAAACGTTAAAACTTTGTTTCTCGGTTTCCCTTTCTTTTTGTTTTTATGTTTATTTGCCTGCATTTGTTTCCGGCGTTCTTCGCGGGTTTGGTATTTTTCTGCCATGCTTAGCATTCCTTTCTTCTAAACCTGAAAAGCCGATTTAGATTACAAGTACATATTCGGTGCCGGACGCGGCTTTACGCCGGCCGGGCTTATTGGTTTTAAAAATTATACAATTTTTTTAAAATGGCGATATAATCAATTCTTGGCCTGTATCCGACCGGAATCGGGTACCCGGTTGCTTCGATTTCTTCTTTTTTTATCGATTTTCTCCCTCCGGCAAGCATTCTATCCCAGTAAAAAAATAAATGGCGGGATTCGAGCAAAAAAATTTCTTCCTCTTTCGCAAAACGGAGAATGACAAAGCAGATTCCGCCTTGTGCCACAACCTGCTTCATGTGGCTGATTTGATGCTTATGGAAGTTATGAAGCGGAAAAGAAGTATGGTTTTGCGTTTCCTTCGCTTCAAAGTCTATATATTTGCCGCAGCATACCCCGTTGTAGTCAGTCGTGGACGGCTGCTTAAAATACGCTTCTTTGATGACCGCGGTGCTCCGCGATTGGTAATCGACCTGGACAATTTGGATCGGGGTCGGCTTTTTATGAATAACGGCGATGCCTTCCTGCAAATAATATGCATTGGTTTCGTTAAGATCATCTTCCAATGTCATGCCCCGGTTGCCATACAAAATATTTTTCTGTTTTTCCTGTGTGTTGTAAGTTCCGGGGTTTTCTTTATACACTTTTCCGTTCGGGTAACGCAATTCCATGTTCTTTCACCTCATAAGCTAAATTATATCATAGCAGAACAGACAGGAAATATGTATTAAAAAATCAAACGGTCGGATAAGCAAAATGATTTACTGCTGATCCAAGCGAAATTGCGCGAAAGATACAAAAAGGAAGCGCCATTCCCAGCCTACCGAAGCGCGGAGGTAATTGTGTGTGGCAAATCCCACCGCATAAAGTAAAATGTAAAGGCAGGCGGAAGACATGCCGAAAAACCGTTTGGACCCGGGCCAATGGGTGAAAAGGATCCGGGCGGAAACATCAAAACTGAATCAGGATAATATTACAAGGACGGACGCTTATTTTCAATTTTACCGCCGGCATCCGGAAATCAAGTGGGCCTTTCTGGCTTCCATGGTGTCAAGGAATGCAGGCTGGAATATGTGCGACCTTGGGGGCGTGCTCTCCGCCATGATTCCGGAGCAGGCCCGCAAACAGCTTTTTTCGACTTACGAACGGGCCAATTGGATGATTTTCCATGACGCCTATCCGCAATTGTTGGTTTACCGTTATGCCACGTTGTACGATCCCGGGTTGCTTGAGATTCTCCCGGCATTCCAAACGTCTCGTTTTATGGTAACCGAATGGGCGCATTTTTTCCAATACCGGAATCAGGAAAGGCTTTTAAATGCGCTCATCATAAATGAACAAAACCTTATCCAGCATCCGGTTGTCGGGCATCCTTATTACCGGCGCCGCGTTTTTTCATCCATATGGTACCGGCTGCAGGATCTTTTCCATTTGAACTGTGTCGTGTTTCCAACGCTTGAGGGGAGGCTGTACGGGGATTCGGTCGTGCATTTCAACAATACGGGAAAAAGGATTGCTCTCGGGAAACGGCTTGCAGGTATCCTCTTCCATCCGGATATATATACCCGTTTTTTCCGGTTTGCTTTAAATATTCCCCACACCGGATCGCGCTATGATTATGAATGCCTTTTCGGGCTGACGCAAGATGCACCAGCGCTCCGGGCGATTTTCCCCGTTGTCCGGCACGACTGGAAGGAAAAGCGGGACTGGAGTAAGGGAAAAAAGCTGCAGAAAGAGTGGTTTTTACCTGGGGAACTTGAACACCCGTTAGACATCACCAACTGGTACTTCCGTAAACGGAAACGGATCAGGCAGTTCAGCGCAATGGCGGAACAGTTGAAAAGGTGGTGAAAATAAGTTTCGACGAGCAAAAAGCAAGGAAAAACTCCTTGCTTTTTGCTTTGATCAGGTGGAAGGGCGGTCAGGGCCGTTTAATTTCGGGTTTCCGCTTACCGTAGACCCTTTTTGTTCCTGCGCCTTTTTTTGCTGCTGCGCTTTATTGTCATTCGTTTTCATGGCAAGAGCACCTCCCTCGAGATTAAACCGGTTTTTCCGGCCGTTTTTATTGTTTGCAAAACCTCTTTTTGCATGCATGCTGTCGAAAAGCAACGCAAAAATCGGAGAAAGCCATTTTCTTTGCCGAATTGCTTCTAGTTTTGTCAAGTATGAAGGGACTTCATAGCCGGAACAAGAATGAAAAATTAAGCAAAAAATTCCGGTGTGTTCCGGGCGAAAAGGGGGAAAACGAATGCTTTCAAAAGCAGAGTTTTTGGAAGGACTGGATGAGATGGAAATTGCATTGGAAATGATCAGATCTGGAATCCAAAAGAAAATGGAAATAGAAATGGAGAAATTGTCCGTACAGCAATGGTACCTCTATACAAAAGTTAAAATGAAATTGGATAATCTCGAAAAAAGGGAGGAGGAATTCAGGAAGATTGCCCTTGCGCAATCGTACAGGATTGATGAAAAGAAGAAGACTTCCTAAAATAAAAGAAAAAGGTTTTACCAGGCAGGCTCTGCTGCAGGGTATTCCGCTGCCACAGGCATAAACAGAGCACTGCTGATGGCCAATATGGGGGTAGGCAGATGGAACTCAGGCATCTCATAGATTTAAACAGGCAATTGATCGAATATACGGAACAGCTTTCAAATATTTACCATGAGGTCAAGGAAACCGGGGAGGAAAAAGATTTTTTCAGCGAAGTCAAACCTTTTTGCGATCGCCTGAAAGAGGTAATTGATGAATGGTTGCCGCTTGCAAAGGTATGGGTGGCCGAAAACAGGCCGAAACATCTGTTTGTCTTACAGCTTGAACATACGGCCGAAAACTTGCAGATGGTTTCCGTGCGCGCCTTTTATCCGTCATCAAGCCGAAAAATGGTGTTGGACCATTTCCAGTCGGTTAAATATATATTGGCAAGGCTCCAGGAAGAACTGGAACGGGCGTAAAGCTTGGCTTTTCTCAAAATCCATTCGCCCCTGGGAAAGGCTCCTCCGCTTTTCAATTGTCAGCTGCAGGTATTTTCGGCTAGTGAACTTCAATCCCACTTCTTTTGAAAGTCAACATCGGCTCGCTCTATGGAACTCGATGCGTTTCCTTTATCTCAGTTCGGGGGCTGTGAAGTTCATACGCCGATAAGCAAACGCCCTCCGCTTTTCTTGGACATATCACCATTTTCTGCGCCCTTCATACATTAATCATGAGGAGCATGCAGGAGGAGATGGCGATGCGCGTTTTTCATGAACCTCATTTCAGACGCCCTGTGATGGGGAATCATATTTATCCGGCGCAAATGCCCGGCCTCATGCCGCACTACCCGCTTTTACCGTACCAGCCGCAGCAACATGTTTACGGCTATCCGCTTTATCCGTACCATTATGGCCCGTTTGGAGGGGGATATAATCAAGCGGCAGGGCCTTTACACGGGCAAATCCAACAAAATTTCGGGCATGATGACGGCATGCATTTGTTCGAAAATCCGCTGCAGCCGAATCAGCAGCAGAAAAACGGTCAGCAGGGCGGAAACAGTTATATGCATCCTTACCCGAAACACAATTTTCCGCAAAAGCCTCCGCATATTGGAGGGTCGTTTTTAAATTCTTTTAAGTCGCAGGACGGCTCCATCGATTTTAATAAAATGGTCAATACCGCCGGGCAGATGATGAATGCTGTAAACCAGGTATCATCGATGGTAAAGGGGCTCGGGGGCCTGTTTAAAAAATAGGCTTCCAGGCTCTTTTTGCTTATTCAAAGGCTTTATTCACAGCCTGCCGCCAGATGCCCGTTAGCAAAGCGGATGGCGCGGCCATGAACTGAATGATAAAAAAATGAGGGCTGCCTAGAATGCAGCCCTATTCGATCAGCAGTCTTTTCTTCTTTCCTTTCGGCACCCGGATCGTAAGCAAGCCGTTATCGTACTTTGCTTTCACCTGCTCGCCGTCAATCGGATGCGGCAGTGAAACCGTCCGGGACAGCCGCCGAACTTCGCTTTTCTTTACATAAGACTGCTTTTCTTCATCAACGCTTGTTTCTGTTTCGTCATGCTTAACGGAAATAGTGATAAATTGCTGGAAAATATCGATTTCAATCTGGTCTTTTTTGTATCCGGGCAGTTTGGCCGTAATCAAGTACATGTCTTCTTCCTCTTCCATGCGTACCGGAAAAGCATCAAACGGAAACGGGGAAGAAAAAAATTCGTCGATGCTCTGCAAAAAATGCTTGACCGGTTTTTCCTGGAAAAAATGATCCATGGCGTGCATCAGCTCATAAAAAGGATTTTTTTCATTTGGGCCGGATAAATTGGACATGCGGATGCTCCTTTCTGGATAAAGTTTCGTGCTGTCCCTCGCCCTTTTTATCAAAGGGCAAAAACTTTTTACCTTACTATATGAAAATGCGGCGAAAAAAGTGAAATACACTCTTTATAAACGAACGTTTATTCGCTATAATGGAAGAACGGGGTGAGGAATATTGTTCAGAAAAAAGAAATTGCAGGATATATTGGAGCAGCTGCGGATGGACCGTACTTTCCGGGAACGGATTGTCCACTGGCATACGATAGAGGGGAAACCGGCCGTAACGGCGCCTTTTCCGGAAAACGTGGAACCGCGCGTCCGGTCCGCTTTGGAAAACAGGGGGATAAAAGCGCTGTATTCACATCAGGTTGAGGCGTTCAACCTTGCGATGTCGGGCAAAGACTTTGTGGCCGTTACCCCGACGGCATCGGGCAAAACGCTTTGCTACAATCTGCCTGTTCTGCAGACGGTGATTCAAAACCCGAATGCGCGAGCGCTTTATATGTTTCCGACAAAAGCACTCGCACAGGACCAGAAAAGCGAAATGAACGAAATCATTGGAGAAGCGGGCGTTGCGGTGAACAGTTATACATATGACGGTGACACCCCAAGCAGTATCCGGCAGCGGGTGCGCAAAGCCGGCCATATTGTCATCACCAATCCGGATATGCTGCACTCCGCCATTTTGCCGCACCACACAAAATGGGTATCTTTTTTTGAAAATTTACGGTTTGTCGTCATCGATGAACTACATATATACCGAGGTGTGTTCGGCAGCCATGTTGCCAACGTGCTACGGAGATTAAAAAGGATATGCCGCTATTACGGGAGTAATCCCATTTTCATTTGTACATCTGCCACGATCCAAAACCCGAAAGAGCTGGCGGAAAACCTCACCGGCAAAAAAATGGAACTGATTGACAAAAACGGCGCGCCGAGCGGGACAAAGCATTTTCTTTTTTACAACCCGCCGCTCGTAAACAAGCCGCTCAATATCCGGAGAAGCGCGACCATTGAAGTCCGGAATATTGCAAGTGAACTTTTAAAAAACAAAATCCAGACGATCGTGTTTGCAAGAAGCCGGGTCAAGGTGGAAATCATTTTAAAATATCTGCATGAAACGGTGAAACATGAGCTCGGGGACAAATCGATCATGGGGTACCGCGGGGGGTACTTGCCGACCGAGCGCCGCAAAATCGAACAAGGCTTAAGGAACGGCGACATTTACGGGATCGTCAGCACGAACGCCCTCGAGCTTGGGGTCGATATCGGGCAGCTGCAGGTGTGCATCATGACCGGTTATCCCGGCACGATTGCAAGCGCCTGGCAGCAGGCCGGACGCGCGGGGAGGCGGCAGGGGGAATCGCTCGTTATCATGGTGGCAGGGTCGAACCCGCTCGACCAGTATATCGTCCGCCATCCGGAGTTCTTTTTTAACCGTTCCCCTGAAACTGCGCGCATCAATCCGGATAATCTTGTCATTTTAGTGGACCATGTTAAGTGTGCAGCATACGAGCTGCCGTTTAAAAAAGGCGAAACGTTCGGCGGTGTGGAAATTGAAGATGTGCTTGAATTTTTAACAGATGAAAGGATCCTCCACCGGCGCGGTGATGCTTGGTACTGGATGAACGACGCATTTCCCTCCCAAAACATCAGCCTGCGCTCCGCTTCGCAGGAAAATGTCGTCATTATTGATATCACAAGCGCGCCGGACGTACGGGTGATCGGGGAGATGGACCAGTTCAGCGCAATGACATTGCTGCATGAAGAAGCCATTTACCTTCATCAGGCGGTGCAATACCAGGTGGAAAAACTCGACTGGGAAGAGAAAAAGGCGTTTGTCCGTGAAGTAGCTGTCGATTATTACACGGACGCCAATCTTGCCGTGGAACTGCGGGTGCTGGAAGAAGACAAGGCTTGCGATCTGCAGGGGGCAAAAATCGGCTACGGCGACGTAATGGTGCGTGCGATGCCGACGATTTTCAAAAAGATTAAATTCAATACGCATGAAAACATCGGCTCGGGACCGATCCACCTGCCTGAAATGGAACTGCATACAAATGCGGTCTGGTTCTCCTTGGACGAAAACGTGATGCCGAAAGAACAGCTGGAAAGCGCGCTTATTGGCGCGGCACACGCGCTCCAGTCGATTGCACCGCTTTTTGCCATGTGCGACCTGCATGATCTCCAGGCGGTGCCACAGGTAAAAGCGGTCCATGACGAAAAGCCGACGATCTTTTTCTATGACCGGTATCCGGGGGGCATCGGGCTGAGCGAAAAAATATACGCCGGCGCGCATGAAATCCTTGAAGCGGCAAAATCGATGGTATCAAGCTGCCCGTGCGAAGACGGCTGCCCATCCTGCATCGGGGCGGAAACTTCAGCAGGCGATGCGAAAGGTGCAGCCATAAAGCTTTTGGATTATTGGCTGCATGCGCTAGAAAGCGGGGGACGTGCATCATGCCGTCACTAAAAGACAAATTAAACCGGATGAAAAGCCATATTGTAAGGGACAATCCGGCGCCTCCCGTGACAGACGGGAAGCAGCAGGTGGAGAAAATCCCTTACCTTGATATGTGGGAAAAGGGACTGGCTTCCCCGTACTTTTTGGATGGCGATTACTGCCTGATCCGGACCGTTCGTTATCCGCTTGAAACGCAGCACGGCAAATATAAGTTCCAAGATTATCTCAAGGCGGTAAAGCTGTGGAATAGGAGCCCCGTCCGGCATCCCTTATCCGCCAAAGGGTACAGCCCGTACGATTTGTTTTTCTTCGACACCGAAACAACCGGGCTCGGCGGCGGAGCGGGCAATACGATTTTTCTGCTCGGGTATGCGTCTTTTACGGAAGAAGGGGTCGTTTTAAAGCAGCATGTTCTTCCGGAACCGGGGCTTGAAGTACCGCTTTACTACAGTTTTTTGGAAAATATCGATTACACAACGCTTGTCACATATAACGGAAAAGCTTTCGACTGGCCGCAGGTAAAAACGCGGCACACGCTTATCCGTGACCATGTGCCGCGTCTCCCTGAGTTCGGCCATTTTGATTTGTACCATGCGGCAAAAAGGCTTTGGAAGGATGAACTCGAATCGGTCAAACTTGTAAATGTCGAACGGGAAATTTTAGGATTTGAACGGGCGGGGGACATCCCCGGGCATTTGGCGCCGATGATTTATTTTGATTTCGTCGAACGCAAAAATCCTGAAGGCCTGTTCGGTGTTTTAAAGCATAATGAACTGGACATTTTATCTTTAATTGCATTGTACACGCATCTGACTTTTCAAATTTTGCAGGCGGACCCCGGGCAAACGGCAAAGGAAAAACGGCTTGTCGGAAAATGGTTTGAATCTATCGGCGAAGATGATGCTGCCATCCGAAACTTTGAACAGGCGGCGGCCGGTGATGATCTGGCCGCTAAACACCGCCTCGCTTTCCAGTTCAAAAAACGGAAAGAATACAAAAAAGCAGAACGGCTGTGGGCCGAAGTGGCGGAAAAAGCGCCAGGTGCCATGGGGGCGGAAGCGTGCATTGAACTGGCGAAACTGTTTGAACACACGGAAAAGAACTACCAATTGGCTGCTGGCTACGCCGAAAAGGCGCTTGGCATATTCGAGCGGTTTAGCGCTTTTGGTTCAGCCAAATGGAAAAAGCACCGTTTGGAAACGGAAAAACGGCTCGTACGGCTGCACAGGAAATTACGCAGCCGGGAAAAATAAAATCCGGTTCGGCTATTTCCTGGGCAAGCGCATCATTCGACGGAAATGGCCGCGGTTTTGGCGGGAAGTGTTGCGATTTGTCGCATCGGAAGGCTTCCTGAGAAAAAACGGAAGGCTATGTCGATTTCCGTATTTTGTTATTGTCTGGAGCCGGTATGCCCGTTACAATAGTTTTTGTCTAAATTGAAAATAAAGAGGTTGGTTGAAAACATGCATCGGGCACTACTGTTTCTGTTTTTTGTGTTCATCGGTCTTGTTGCGTTTTTATTTGCGGCGCTGCATGATTCAATATCCTTATTTTTATAGCGGGCGGGCAAACACGGTAAATTGGGTTTTTTCATTAGTACATGTTCCCTTTTCGAGTCATAGGTTAGTAGTGTAAGAAAAAAGACGATTGATGATGAAAGGAGATTGGAATATGTTTCACCATTGCCCGCCGCGCATCATGCCGGCAGTTGTCCATCCGACCAAGTGCTGTGTTACGCATACGCACCAGGATATCATCGTACCGCATATTTTCCCGACACATACAACCCATGTGAACCATCAAGCATTCCATCAGCAAAACTACTTTCCGCATACGGATTCGTTTGTCAATGAAGTGGATCCGGGAACGGTTACCAATTTTTATGATCCGGTTGTACCGCGGCCGCCGAAGTGCTGCTGACCGGACAATACGGCAAGGATCAAGAAGATCCTTGCCGTTTTTCCATTTTCGGGTCTAAAATAGAATTAATTTCAGGATAAGGAGCATAAAGCTTTGGGTAAAGTTGTCGCCATTACCGGCTATAAACCGTATGAATTGGGGATATTCGGGACTGATCACCCGGCAATCCATTATATTAAAACCGCCATCCAAACCCGGCTGCTGGAACTGGTTGATGAAGGGTATGAATGGGTGCTGATTTCCGGGCAGCAGGGGACGGAATTATGGGCCGCTGAAACGGTTTTCGACTTGCAGATTGAATATCCCGAATTGAAGCTGGCTGTTTTAACGCCGTTTGAAGGCCAGGAAGAAAAATGGCAAGAAGAGCAGAAAGCGTACTATGAAATGGTGCTGTCGCAGGCGGATTTTGTGGCTTCCATTTCCCGGAAGCCTTACGAAAGCCCGCAGCAGTACCACAATAAAAACAGAATTTTTGTGCATAAAAGCGACTGCCTGCTCATTGTATTCGATGAAGAACGGGAAGGCTCCCCGAAGTATTTGTACGAGGCCGCAAAAAAATACAGAGAAACGCATCCGTATGACATCCGCATCATTGACTTTTATGATTTACAGGCAATAATAGAAGATGAACAAACGGATTTTTGAATAAAACTACAATTAATTGACAAACAAATTTGTTTTTGAAAAAATGAAATTATGTCTGGGAAATGTAAGGTGGTGCAAACATGTTATCGGATCAAATTAAATTGACGGCCAAAGACATTTTGGAAAAGGAATTCAAGACAGCTGTCAGAGGGTACCGGCAGGAAGAAGTGGACAAGTTTTTGGATTTGATCATAAAAGATTATGAAACCTTTAATCAAACAATCGAAGAACTTCAGCAGGAAAACCAGCGTCTCAAAAAGCAGGCCGAAGAATTAATCAAACGCCAGCCGGTACAGCAAATGACCGGAACAACCAATTTTGATATTTTAAAAAGGCTTTCAAACCTTGAGAAGCATGTTTTCGGCAGCAAACTAAACGAATAGCCGGACGCTTTTTTGGGATTTTTTTCAGGCTCCGCTATAAATTGCTGCTTGCAAGTTCCATTTTTGTTTTATATAATGAGTGAGCATTGTGAATAACGTTTGGGTAATCGCTGCAGCCGGAATTGGCTGTTGAGGAAAGTCCATGCTCGCACGGTGCTGAGATGCCCGTAGTGTTTGTGCCTGGCGAATCCATAAGCCAGGGCAGCCTTTAATAAGGCTGACGGCAGGGAAAACGCCTAAACCTTTTACGGCATGGCGGAGTACCCTTGAAAGTGCCACAGTGACGGAGCTTTACGGGAAACTGTAAAGGTGGAACGAGGTAAACCCCGCAAGCGAGTAACTCAAATGATGGTAGAGGCACCCTTTCCGAGGAAATGAACGGGGAAAGGGACAAGCGTGATGCTTGTAGATAGATGATTACCGCCTTCGTACGAGATGCCGCCACATCGTTTGCAGTACAAAGGTACAGAACATGGCTTACAAAACGTTATTC
Source organism: Weizmannia acidilactici (assembly GCF_008974185.1). Lineage (GTDB taxonomy): Bacteria > Bacillota > Bacilli > Bacillales > Bacillaceae_C > Weizmannia > Weizmannia acidilactici. Next base: position 15,554 of record NZ_BKZP01000027.1, on the reverse strand, counting down.
TGGCTGGATTAGTGGGTAATGGGCCCGGCGCCGCGGTATATGGTGGAAATCGAATACCGTCGGTGCCCGGCCTTTTTTATACATAAATGGCGTGCCACAATACATCCTCGAAATCCCTTTCGCAGGCGTGCAGCGTGGTGACTGGCAGTAATATTTCCTTTACAATCTACATAAAAAAGGACGGGTGGAACAATGTCTGATTTTCATTTGATCGCAACGAGCGCGATGGGGATTGAAGCCCTTGTCGCAAAAGAAGTACGGGCGCTCGGGTATGACTGCACGGTGGAGAACGGGAAGATCGAATTTTCCGGCGATGAATCGGCAATTGCCCGCGCCAATCTTTGGCTGAGGTGTGCGGACCGCGTGAAAATCAAAGCGGCGGAGTTTAAGGCGGAGACGTTTGATGAACTGTTCGAACAGACAAAAGCGGTTCCTTGGGAAGATTATCTTCCGCAAGATGCGGAATTCCCTGTCACGGGAAAATCGGTCAAATCGAAGCTGTTCAGTGTGCCGGACTGCCAGGCCATCGTCAAAAAAGCGATTGTCGAACGGCTGAAATCCCGTTACAGGGGAGTCAGCTGGTTTAGCGAAAACGGGCCGCTTTATAAAATCGAAGTCGCTTTGTTGAAAGACATCGCAACGATCACCATTGATACGAGCGGCGCGGGGTTGCATAAACGTGGGTACCGTGCGGCGCAGGGACAGGCCCCGATTAAAGAAACGCTTGCCGCGGCAATGATCCAATTGACAAACTGGCATCCGGACCGCCCGTTCCGCGACCCGTTTTGCGGATCCGGTACGATTCCAATTGAAGCCGCTCTGATCGGCCAAAACATCGCCCCGGGTTTTAACCGCGAATTTTTAAGCGAAACGTGGCCGTGGATGGATGAAACCGTTTGGAGGAGGGCACGCGAGGAAGCGGAAGACCTGGCCCGGTATGATCAGCCGCTTGACATTATTGGTTCCGACATTGACCACAAAATGGTTGGGATTGCACAGCAAAATGCCGATGAAGCGGGTCTCACAGGCATCGTCCGTTTTAAACAGATGCAGGTGGCCGACTTTACGGCGAAGGAGGAATACGGTGTCATTCTCGGCAACCCGCCGTACGGGGAGCGGATCGGGGAACGCGCGGAAGTCGAGAAAATGTACCGCGACATGGGGCGGGCCTTTTCAAAACTGAAGACGTGGTCCGTTTACATCCTCACTTCGTTTGAAAATTTTGAGCATGTTTACGGCAAAAAAGCAACGAAAAAAAGAAAATTGTACAACGGATCGATCCGCACCGACCTTTACCAGTTTTGGGGGCTGAGACCGCCAAGGAAAAAGGAAGAGTGACCGTTTAAAGCAGCGCAAACAATTTAGCGCTGCTTTTTCTGTTTGTGTTTATTCTAAACAAAATGGTAAGATGGGAATTAGAATCATTGGATGGGAGGCATGATTATGGCAGTGGGGCCAATTGAAGAACTGGAAAAGACGTTTTTGCAGTACGTTAAAAAAATCAAAACATACGAAGAGGCGCTCGCATTGATTTACTGGGATTTGCGGACTGGCGCGCCTAAAAAGGGCGTGGAGCAGCGCGCGGAAGTGATCGGCGTTTTATCGGGTGAAGTGTTTGCCATGCAGACATCGAAAGAGATGGGGGAATTAATCGAAAGGCTCATGCCGTACAAAGGCAACCTGTCGGAAGTAACCGCCAAAACATTGGAAGAGTGCAAAAAACAATACGAACGCAGCAAAAAAATTCCGCCGGCAGATTACGAGGCATACACAGTGCTCGTTTCAAAAGCGGAAAGCGTTTGGGAAGAAGCAAAGGCGAAGGCCGACTTCAACCTTTTCAGGCCGTATCTTGAACAAATTGTCGGGTACAAAAAGAAATTTGTCCAGTACTGGGGATATGATGGCAATCCGTACAATACCTTATTGGATTTGTATGAACCGGGCATCACAGTGGATGTGCTTGATAAAGTTTTCCAACAGGTAAAAGAAGCGATTGTGCCGCTCGTACATAAAATTAACGCTTCCAAAGAAAAGCCGCGCACCGATTTTCTTTTTAAAACGTTCCCGAAAGAAAAGCAAAAAGCTTTCACCTTGAAAATTTTGGAACAAATGGGCTTTGACTTCAATGCCGGCCGGCTGGATGAAACGGTGCATCCGTTTGCAACCTGCATCAACCAGGGAGACGTGCGGATCACGACGCGTTACGATGAAAAAGACTGGCGCGTCGACGTTTTCGGTGTCATGCACGAAGGCGGCCATGCCCTCTACGAGCAGCATATTTCAAAAGGGCTTTCAGGCACGCCGCTTGCCGAAGGGGCTTCGATGGGGATTCATGAATCGCAGTCACTGTTTTACGAAAACATCATCGGCCGCTCATACGCGTTTTGGAAGAAAAATTACGCACTGTTGAAGCAGTACGCTTCCGGGCAGTTTGACGATGTGCCTTTGGGGGAATTTTACCGGGCAGTAAACGAAGCGAAACCTTCCCTCATCCGGATTGAAGCCGATATGCTGACGTATTCGCTTCATATAATGGTCAGGTACGAAATCGAAAAAGCGCTGTTCAACGATGAAATCAGTGTGAAAGACCTGCCTGTAATTTGGAATGAGAAATATGGGGAATATTTGGGCGTCCGGCCGCAAAACGACGGGGAAGGCGTGCTCCAGGATGTGCACTGGGCCGGCGGGGATTTCGGCTATTTTCCGTCTTATGCGCTCGGCATGATGTACGCCGCCCAGTTTAAGCAAGCGATGCTGAAAGATTTACCTGATTTTGACGGACTTGTTGCAAAAGGCGACCTGCAACCAATCCGAGAGTGGCTCACAGAGCATGTCCATCGGTTCGGCAAAATGAAAAAACCGGCGGAAATTTTGCGTGATGCCACAGGAGAAGAGCTCAATGCCCAATATTTGATTGATTATTTAACAGAAAAATTCACGGACGTGTACCGGTTACAGTAATAAATTGAAAATATTCCTTCTTTTTGTCGGGAACTTTTCAAATTTGCCGAACAATGCTATAATACGGATACATTTTAATTCGGCATTCACTCATATAATCGCGGGAATACGGCACGCAAGTTTCTACCAGGCCACCGTAAATGGCCTGACTATGGGTGGGCAATGCGGACTTCTTAATTTTAAGATGTTCTGATTCCTTTTTGCATATAAAAGCGCAAAGGGCGTTGCTTACTCCATGTATGTGGGTGCAGCGGCCTTTGGGCTTTTTTCTTTTCCCAAAGGCCGGATTATTTCAGCAAAGTGATTCAGCAGGGAAGGCGAAGAGGAGGAGTAAGATTGAAAGCATTGCAGGAGAAAATTAAACAGGACGGCCTCGTACTCTCGGACCAGGTCTTAAAGGTGGACTCGTTTTTAAACCACCAGGTCGACCCGGTATTGATGAAAAAAATGGGGGAAGAATTTGCCCGGTTGTTTAGAAAGGACGGCGTCACCAAAATTTTGACGCTTGAATCATCCGGCATTTCGCCGGCTTTGATGGCTGCGCTCGAATTAAAAGTGCCAATGGTGTTTGCGCGGAAAAAAAAACCGCTGACGCAAAGCGCGGATGTCTACACCGCAACTGTCCATTCGTTTACAAAAAATACAACTCATGAAATTATCGTTTCGCGCGCCTTTTTAACAAACCGTGACAAGGTGCTCATCATTGATGATTTTCTTGCATACGGGCAGGCGGCGGAAGGATTGATCGATATTGTAAAACAGGCGGGCGCGAATTTATCGGGCATCGGCATTGTTATTGAAAAAGCGTTCCAGCCGGGCGGGGAAAGGCTCCGCAGCCGGGGGATCCGCGTTGAGTCTCTGGCCGTGATCCAGTCGCTTAAAAACGGCACGGTTTCGTTTTTAGAGGAGGCGTATGCAAATTGAAATCGAACAAGGCAAAAATGACCGTTCTCGCGATCCAGCATGTGCTTGCAATGTATGCAGGGGCCGTCATTGTCCCGATTATTGTTGGCAGCTCGCTTGGGATGAACAGCAAGCAGTTGACCTATCTTGTTTCGGTCGATATTTTCATGTCCGGCATTGCAACACTCTTACAAGTATGGAAAAACAGATTTTTCGGCATCGGCCTTCCGATTGTCCTTGGCTGCACTTTTACTGCGGTCGGCCCGATGATCGCAATTGGTAAGCAGTTCGGCGTTTCGGCCATTTATGGCGCGATCATTGCTTCTGGCCTGTTTGTCATCATCATCAGCAAATTTTTCAGCAAACTCGCACGCTTTTTCCCGCCGGTTGTCACCGGATCAGTCGTAACGATTATCGGTGTGACGCTTATTCCGGTTGCCATGAACGATATGGCTGGCGGACAGGGCAGCAAAGATTTCGGTTCAATTTCCAATATTGCGCTCTCGTTCGGCACGCTGCTTGTCATTGTCCTTTTACAGCGTTTTGCAAAAGGATTTATCCGCTCCATTTCGATTTTAATCGGGCTTGCATTCGGAACGGTTGCCGCCGCCTTTTTCGGAAAAGTGAGCTTTGCCCCTGTGGCTGAAGCGTCATGGGTGCATATCGTCCAGCCGTTTTATTTCGGCATGCCGTCATTTGAATGGAGTTCCACAATTACAATGATTTTGGTTGCCTTGGTGAGCCTCGTCGAATCATCCGGCGTCTATTTCGCTTTAAGCGATATTACGAAAAAACCTGTCAATGAAAACGACCTAACGCGGGGTTACCGGGCAGAGGGGCTTGCCGTCATGCTTGGCGGGATTTTCAACTCATTCCCGTATACCGCCTTTTCGCAAAACGTCGGCCTTGTGCAATTATCCGGCGTGAAATCGAAATCTATAATGTATTTGGTTGGTACATTTTTGCTTGTATTCGGCACGATTCCGAAACTCGGCGCGCTGACGACGATTATCCCGTCTTCTGTGCTCGGCGGGGCGATGATCGCAATGTTCGGTATGGTCATTGCTTCCGGTATTAAGATGTTGAGCAAAGTCGATTTTACGAAAAACGAAAACTTGTTCATCATTGCCTGCTCGGTCGGGATCGGGCTCGGGGTAACGGTTGCTCCGGATATATTTAAGGATCTACCAAGCAACCTCCAGCTTCTGACGCAAAGCGGCATTGTCGCCGGAAGTTTCACCGCCATTTTGCTGAATATCTTCTTCCATATTGTGCCGTCAAAAGCAAAAGCGGAAGCAAAAGTAAAAGAAGCGGGGACACAGGCTTTCTGATTGAAAAAAGGCTGAATCGGATCGGATTCAGCCTTTTTTCACACGCTAATTCAAATTCCCTGTATTGATGACCGGCTGGGCTGCCCGGTCGGAGACAATCGAAACCATCAAATTGTTAATCATCACCATTTTCCGTTCTTCATCAAGATTGAGCCCGTCTTTTTCAAGCTGTTCGATCGCCATCTGCGCCATGCCGACTGCACCTTCGACGATTTTTTTGCGGGCGGCGAGAATTGCAGAAGCCTGCTGGCGCTGCAGCATGACGCTCGCGATTTCTGTAGAGTAGGCAAGATGGGTGAGCCGTGCTTCTATCACATCCACCCCAGCCACATCAAGGCGCGGCTGCAGCTCTTGTTTTAAATGTTCTGACACTTCTTCTCCGTTTCCGTGCAGCGAAAGGCCCTCTTCATCCGCGTTGTCATAAGGATATTTTGTGGCAACGTGGCGCAGCGCTGTTTCGCTCTGGATCTTTACAAATTCTTCGTAATTTTCGACATCAAACACCGCTTTTGCTGAATCTATCACCCGGAACACAATGACGGCCGCGATTTCTATCGGATTGCCGTCCACATCATTGACTTTTAATTTGGCGCTGTTAAAATTCCGTACCCGCAACGAAACCCTTCTTCTGAAACTGAGCGGCACCGTCATATATATGCCGCTTTCCCGAATGCTGCCGATGTAGTGGCCGAAAAAAGTGACAACCAGCGCCTGGTTCGGCTGGATGACGGAGATTCCGGACGCCAGCAATAAAGCGGCAGCAAGCAGGATAACCCCGGCCTAAAAACGAACTCCAAACAGCAGCATCAACCCGGCCAGACTTATCACAATAATGGCTAAAATCCCGAGAAAACCATTCATATGCCAAGCTTTTTTCTCAATCATCTAGCCCATCCCTTGAGATCTATTTTTCTAACTTTATACCATGGTCATAACACTTTGGCACGATGCCGTCATGCTGGATCCAAAAGTTTTCCACTAACATTTTATGAAACAAAGCAGATAAAAACCGCCCAAGGCTTGGATGGTTACAGTTGATTCGACTCCCAATCCGCTAAGGTTCCTGTTCCATTGCAGCCTGAGCAGTCAAAAGGATAGATGTACTCGAAAGCAGCCGGCATTATAAACCCGCGGCCGCCGCAATCCGGGCACTTGGTTTTTTCGCGCATCGCAGAAAGGTATTTTTCACGTCGCACCGACTGTCGGTTAGAGATGGCGCTGAATAAACCCATTTGCGATCACCTCCCGATCTTTCCCCCTATATTATGGCTTTTTTTCTGGATCATTACCCGCATCGTCTCTTGATTTTTCGTACGGAGCAAAAAATTAGTTTAATATAGTATGAATAAGGCGAAAAATTCGTTAAAATAAAGCTATCACGAAAACTAGGGGAGTATGGAAATATGGTCAAACTACAGGAGAGGAACAAAGGGATAATAGCACGCATTTTAGGTTTAATTGAACATTTTCGGCAAAACGGGGATATAGATAGGGCGGAGAAAGCGAAAAGCCTGTTGAAAAAAGTGCGCCAGCAGGACTTCTATATTGCGTTTTGCGGACATTTTTCCTCCGGCAAGTCCACGATGATCAACGCTTTATTGGGCAGCCGCGTATTGCCGTCCAGTCCGATTCCGACAAGCGCCAATTTGGTAAAAATAAAAAGTGGTGCGGAAGACTACGCCATTGTTTACGAAAAAGGGGAAGCGCCCCTGTTTTTTCACGCGCCTTATGACTTTAAAGTGGTTAAAAATTATTGCAAAAAAGGGCATATCAAAGAAATCGAAATAAGCATGCCGGATTCAAACTTGCCAAAAGGGCTGACGGTGATGGATACGCCCGGTGTCGATTCAACGGATGATGCCCACCGCATCGCCACCGAGTCCGCGATCTATTTGGCCGATCTCGTCTTTTACGTCATGGACTACAACCATGTCCAGTCCGAGCTGAATTTTACATTTACAAAAGAACTGCTCGATCACGGCCTTGAGCTTTACCTTATTGTCAACCAGATTGACAAGCACCGCGAAGAAGAGCTGCCGTTTTCATCTTTCCGGAAGGGGGTTGAAAACGCATTTGCTTCATGGCATGTGCACCCGCGCGGCATTTTTTACACGTCATTAAAAGACCTCCGCCATCCGCATAACGGGTTCGGGGAGCTGAAGGAGCTGATCAGCCGCGCCGTTTCCGAAAAAGATGCGCGGCTTGAACGATCTGTTGAAGCATCTTTGCGCGTCCTCGAAGCGGAACATGCTGTATGGCTTGAAGAGCAGGTGATGCAGCAAAAAGAAAAATATGTAGCGGTGGCGGAAAAATATCCGGATATGGATAAAGAAAAGACGTTCCAAGCCGAACAGCGGTGGCTAGAAGAAGAAAGGGCGCTGTCCTCGCGCCTTGAAAAATGGGAGGCAGATGCACATCGTTCGCTTCAGGCGCTTTTGCAAAACGCGTATTTAATGCCGTTTGAAACGAGGGAAAAGGCGAGACTGTATTTGGAAAGCATGCAAAAAGATTTCCAGGTTGGTTTTTTTGCGAAAAAGAAAAAAAGGGAAGAAGTGAGGAAACAGCGTCTCCAGGATTTTTACGCCGCGCTCAAAAGCAGTGTGGAAGCACAAATCGACTGGCATCTCCGTTCGCTTGCGCAAAGTGCCTTAAAAACGCTCGGCCTTGCCCGGTCGCACCCATTTGAACAAGAGGCTTCGGCATTGTCCGCGGATTTCAGCGAAACGCTGCTTGCCGGGCAGGTGAAGGAAGGCGCACGCATCACCGGTGATGCCATCCTTCATTATTGCGACAATGTTTCCGAACAAATCAAACGTTTGGCCCGCAAAGCATGGGAGAATTGGCAGGCGCGTGTGCTGGAAGAAGCCGGGAAGGAAACGGCGGAACAGCTCGAAAAACTCCGCCGCGAGGCCGCGCCTTTAAGGGAACTGGCGGACGCATACCGCGGCCTTGAAAAAATAAAAATGGAACTGGCGGAAAAACGTAACAGCCTGAATGCCCCGGCCCTCCATCCTGAGCAACTGCTCGCCGAAATCGAACAGGAATGGGGACAGGAGAAAACGCATTACCGGGTCTACCGTGGGGAACGGGAAGCGGAAACGGCGGCCGGCTCAGGGACGGGGGCTGGAAAAACAGTTTCAGAATCCTGGGAACAGGCCGCAGTTTTGCCTTCGGATACGGTGCTCGCCAAAATGGAACAAGCAATTGACCTGCTTGGGAACAAGCAAGGATTTAAACGGTATACAGAAAACCTACGGAACAAGAGCATGCGTCTCAAACACCGGCGCTATACCGTCGCGTTGTTCGGGGCCTTCAGCGCCGGGAAATCATCTTTTGCCAACGCGCTGATCGGCGAAAAAACGCTGCCTGTTTCGCCGAACCCGACGACAGCCGCGATCTGCCGGATCTGCCCGCCGGAAGCAGAACACCCGCACGGCACGGCAGCCGTCCAGCTGAAAACGGAAGCGCAAATGCTTGAAGACCTGCAAAAATCGCTTTCCGTTTTCGAACTAAGCTGTAATTCTTTCGATGAGGCGCTCGTGCAAATCGATAAAATATGGCCCTCCAAAACGGAAAAGGCGAAAGAAAAAGTCCACTTGTCTTTTTTGCATGCTTTCCGAAAAGGTTACACGCGTTTCCAGACGCAATTGGGGATGAAACTTAAAACCGGCATGGAAACATTCCGGCAGTTTGTCGCAAATGAAGCACAATCATGCTTTGTGGAATCGATCGATTTATATTACGACTGCCCGCTTACAAGCATGGGCATCACTCTTGTCGACACGCCCGGGGCCGATTCGATCAATGTGCGGCATACCGGTGTGGCGTTTGAATATATCAAAGATTCGGATGCCGTCTTCTTTGTTACCTATTACAACCATGCGTTTGCGCGGGCGGACAGGGAATTTTTGATTCAGCTCGGGCGCGTAAAAGATGCTTTTGAACTGGATAAGATGTTTTTTATCGTGAACGCGATTGATCTGGCATCTTCCGGTGAAGAATATAAAGAAGTGATGGCCTATGTTGAAAGCCAACTTCTGCATTTCGGTATACGCAACCCGCGTCTTTACGGCGTCTCAAGCCTCCTTGCACTCGAGGGGCAGCCGGAAAAATCGCAGCTTCCGGCGTTTGAAGCCGGCTTCCGCCAATTTTTGGACCGCGAACTGCTGAATATGGTGCTTCTGTCCGCGCAAAGTGAATTGGACCGCGGGCTACAGATGGTGGATGCCGTCATTGCGGATGCAAATGAATCAAAGGAAATGAAAAAAGTGAAGCGGGAACAGCTGAAGCAATTAAGCCAACAGGCAGCCGCCCTGCTTGAGGAAACAAATCCGTCTGTGCTTCTTGAAAGTGCCGCGCAGGAACAGAAAGAACTGCTGTATTATGTAAAACAGCGCGTATTTTACCGCTTCCCTGATTTTTTCAAAGAAGCGTTTAATCCGGCTGTCATTAAATCATCCAGGGATCTGCGGGGGGCATTGGTGGAACTTGCGGGATCGCTCGGCTATGACCTCGCGCAGGAAATGCGGGCAACAACCGTCCGGCTTGAAGCGCACTGTAAACAGTTGATCGCTTCCATAAATCAGGAATGGAATGTGCAGATAAAAAATCTGCTTGATGATTTATCAATCAGCGCATTTGAAGCGGCAGCACACGAAACGCCGGAATTTCTGCCCGCTTTCCATGAAGCGGATTTAAAGCCGCTTGAAAAAACATTCCGCCATTTTAAAAATGCAAAATCTTTTTTCGAGAAAAACGAGAAAGCGGACATGCAGGATGAACTGCAGGCGATGTTCGAACCACTTGCACAAAATTATTTGGAAGTGCAGGGGGAAAAGCTTTCCGCGTCATTCCGCGCCTGGCTGGAACGGGAATTCAGCCGGATGATCTCAGAAGCGAAACTTGACATCAACGAGCAATTTGCTGCCAGACTTGAAGCACTCAAGGAAAGTGTGGACGTGGATGAATGGGTTGAAATCCGCAAAAAGTTGGCATGATATTCTTATAGACAAAAAAATTTCACGAAAAAATATGTAAGATATTATAACATTATATTGACAAAAAAACTTACATCGAATATAGTGGGAATATAAAGAAAAGGAGAGTTCGATATGGGTCGAAAAGAAATACGGCGCTCGATGCCGCTTTTGCCGATCGGAACCGTCATGAAATTAACGGATTTATCGGCCCGGCAAATCCGCTATTACGAAGAACACGATCTCATTTCTCCTGCAAGAACAGAAGGGAACCGCCGCCTTTATTCGCTGAACGATGTCGACCGTCTTCTGGATATTAAAGATTTGCTGGACCAGGGGATCAACATCGCGGGCATCAAAAAAATCTTTCTAATGAAAGATCATCATGCAGCGGGTCCTCAACCGGTCCTTGTAAAAAATGAGGTGTCAGACGAAGAAATCCGCAAGCGGTTGCGCCAGGAACTGTTGCAGGCCGGCCGATTCCAAAGCCCGAGCTACAGGCTGGCGGATGCATCGAGGTTCTTTCATTAATTCGTTTAGAAGCTAGTTTTATAGCTTAGATATATATTTTTAAAGCATAAAGGGAGGAATACTGTTCATGCCAAAGTTTACACGCGAAGAGATTCTTAAAGATGCTAAAGAGCAAAATGTAAAATTTATCCGCCTGCAGTTTACGGACATTTTAGGGACGATCAAAAACGTTGAAATCCCGCTCAGCCAGCTAGAAAAAGCGCTTGACAATAAAATCATGTTTGATGGATCTTCTATTGAAGGATTTGTGCGGATTGAAGAGTCCGACATGTACTTATATCCGGATTATAATACATGGGTTATTTTCCCTTGGACAGCCGAAAAAGGAAAAGTTGCCCGCCTGATCTGTGATATTTACAATCCTGATGGCACACCGTTTGCAGGCGATCCGCGCAATAACTTGAAACGTGTTTTGAAGGAAATGGAAGATCTTGGATATACCCAATTTAACCTTGGGCCTGAACCGGAATTCTTCCTCTTTAAGCTGAATGAAAAAAATGAGCCTACGCTCGAGCTGAATGATAATGGCGGTTATTTTGACCTCGCTCCGACGGACCTCGGTGAAAACTGCCGCCGTGATATCGTGCTGGAACTGGAAGAAATGGGCTTTGAAATCGAAGCTTCCCACCATGAAGTGGCGCCTGGCCAGCATGAAATCGACTTTAAATATGCCGACGCCGTAACGGCCTGTGATAATATCCAAACATTTAAACTTGTGGTAAAAACAATCGCCCGCAAACACGGCCTGCATGCGACATTCATGCCAAAACCGCTGTTCGGCGTGAACGGCTCCGGCATGCACTCAAACCTTTCGCTCTTTAAAGGGAAAGAAAATGCATTCTATGATCCGGGTGAAGAAAAACTGCAGTTGAGCGAAACAGCTTACCAGTTCATCGCCGGCATTATGAAGCACGCACCGAATTTCACGGCTGTCACAAACCCGACTGTAAACTCTTATAAACGGCTTGTGCCTGGTTATGAAGCCCCTTGTTATGTGGCTTGGTCCGCACGCAACCGCAGCCCGCTCATGCGCATCCCGGCTTCCCGAGGTTTAAGCACACGCGTTGAAGTACGCAGTGTTGACCCGTCCGCCAACCCTTACTTGGCAATGGCTGTGCTGTTAAAAGCAGGGCTCGACGGCATCAAAAACAAACTGCAGGCGCCTGCACCGGTTGACCGCAATATTTATGTTATGACAAAAGAAGAACGGGAAGAAGCTGGCATCATCGATCTTCCTGGAACCCTGCTCCAGGCGCTTGAAAACTTAAAATCCGACGAAGTGATGACAGAAGCCCTTGGCGACCACATTCTCGAACACTTCCTGGAAGCAAAAGAGATTGAATGGGATATGTTCCGCACACAAGTGCACCAATGGGAACGCGACCAGTACATCGAAATGTATTAATAGAGGTAACCCCTTGAAGCGCAAGGCTTTGAGGGGTTTTTACATTTTGGTCAAATCCATTTTTGAAATGCGTCAATAAGCTTATGGCCAAAATTTGACCAAAAAAATTTCAGTTTTTGCTGCGGTTGTAATAGTCCTCAAATCTGTTCATTTTTTCTCTCTCGATTTTCTTCGATATATGGCCGTACACATCGGCGGTAATTTGTATGCTTCCGTGTCCCAGTCGTTCCTGCACATGCTTCAAATCAGCGCAGGCCTCGAGCTGCAGCACTGCATGAGTGTGCCGTAAAGAATGGATCGGAAGGGGAGGGAGCCCGGCCCTTTTTAATATCCGTGATAATGCATTTAAAAGGTTCGATTTCAGCATAAAATGACCGTCATTTCGGCAGTGCAAGGGTTTAGATCATGGTGATAAATTTCATTCAGGGCAAGTTTATTTTGGTTTTGATATTTCTTATGGAAGGTTAAATCGTTGATCAGACCTTTGCCGATCGTAATCATTCTTTTGGAATTGTACGTCTTTGGATCTCCAAACGGCTCTTCTTTTGATTTTGCTTGAAAGTCTAATGTTTTGTTAATGCTGATTGTTCCATTTTTCAAATCGACATCAGTCCATTACATAGCGGCGGCCTCGCCTTTTCTTATCCCGGTTGAACGACTGATGCTGATTGAATGGCTGTATGTCATTACTGGTTATACACGGGCGTTTTGGAAAAAAGCGACCTGGAGATTATTCATCTGTATGAATTAAACCTGACCTGAAATTAACTATTTGAATGTGTATTGTTGATGGAGATACAAATTATAATCAATGAATGATTCAGGCTACACTGATTATTTGCTCCTTTTTTTGAAATGTCTTGTTAACTTTTAGTTAATAGGGAGAACTGCAAGTATAAAAGGGTATTGTTGCAAATAAGAAAAAAGAAGCGAATTTTACGCTTCAGTAAAAAAGGTGAACCGAACGGAGGGTTTAATATTTAATTTTCTCTGTTAGGTTGTTGGCTAATTAATCTTTATAAGATTAGTATCCGTAGCCACTCATGTAAGATGTTCCCACAATAATCAGTAGGATAAACAGAACTACAATTAAAGCAAAATTAAAACCGTGGCCATATCCGCCATCTGACATCATGATCACCTTCTTTGCGGGAGATATTATAAAATATGCGGTTTTGGCGTAAGAGAAAGGGCAAAGCATGGAATTACTTTGAAAAAGGGCAAGTGTAGTAGAATAGAAAGTGCTTCATTTATTGAAAATCACCAATAACGTCTAGGACAATGATTATACGTAACAACATTTCTTCTTACAGGTCTAACAAAGTGTCTAGGAACAGTAAAGACGTTTACACGATTAACTTCTACTAATGGGTGGATAATAGGTTGGACACGAGGGAAAAAACGATTTCGAATCACATATTTTGGCCGACAAACTATTGGTCTAATATACAATTAACCTCACCACCTTGTTCACAAGATAGTACATGATATTCTGAAAAACAAAAGTACGAAATAGCTAAACATGGAAAATTTTAAAATTGTATTAAGAACTATGTTTAAGGCGATCCGAAACTGTTACAGAATGGAGTGAAAAAACGACAGTTGGACAGCTAATCAAAGATATAGAAAAATTGAAGATGAGTCAAAGTGAGCGTTTATTCCAGAAAGGTATGAGTCTCCGTTTATAACCAGTGAATTTAAAGTTAGTGAAGACCGAAACCTTGAAGGAGAGCGAAAACAATGAAGACTTTAAAAAGCAGCTGCCGTTATTTGAATATCAAGTCTCCTTTGATGATGTAAATCAATATTACCGACATTTTGTCCTAAGTGTGGAAGTGACGAACAAAAAGATGAGAAGAAAAAATTACAGTGTTATATTTGAAACTTTCAGGAAGTGTGTTAGAGGAGAAATTTAGTTCGCAGTACGAGCAAACCGCGAAATATGAAGGAGAACGCTATGAAAGCATCAGAATCTAAGATTTAGAGTAAATAAATCCGAAACATTTAATCTTGTTGGTAAGTTGAATTATTATTACAAAAAATAGTATAGTTATAAATAGGAATCTGGATAATAATTGGATCGTGATTATACAGGGAGGGAAGAGTGGATGATTGTTGTCAGTGCTTGTTTAGCGGGTATGGACGTAAGATATGATGGTTCGCATTGTTTGGATAATCGTATCAGTGAGCTACTTGAAAATGGAAAAGCTGTTTCAGTTTGCCCTGAGTTGCTTGGAGGATTGTTAACACCAAGAGAACCTGCTGAAATTATAGGTGGTAACGGAGATGATGTCCTGAACGGAAATGCAAGAGTCATTACTAAATCTGGTAAGGATGTTACGGAACAATTTGTTGAAGGTGCGTACTTGGCTTTAAAAAGAGTAAAAGAACTCAATGCAAATGTTGTAGTCCTTAAAGAGAATAGTCCATCTTGTGGAAGCTCCAAGATATACAATGGTGAATTTACTGGTAAGAAAATTGATGGGAGTGGTGTCACGGCAGCTTTATTAAAAAAGTACGGAATTAAAGTCTTCTCGGAAAAAAATTTATCTGAACTTCTTAATACCCTAGATGTGTGCAATTAATGTCATAAGATAAAAATAAACAAGTTTGACGGAATAACCTGGGCGCTAAATTTACGCTATATGCGTTTATTTGGCGTCCTTTTTTGCTGGAGTGATAAACATGCGTTTGCGAAATATTGAAATAAATCCTAGTACGAAGAGACTGGAAATTGATATAATGATGTAAACGAGCACATTATTCTAGGCACCCTTTTTCAAATTAATTCAGGAACACTCCCGGAATATTGTGCTTATTTTATTTCCAATATTACAGAATGTGAAAAATTCTTCCAAATTGAGTGAATTTCAAAATTCCAAGCCCTTGTGTCCTTAGGTTTTCAAAACATAAAAAAGGAAGTACCTCCCCCAAGTCTTGTATAACGGTAATTAACGAAAAAACCAAAAAAGACTGGAGGGACACTCCCTGTGACCGTTATACGACAAGTGAGTTTATTTGGCATCCAGGAATTATACGAAATGGAACCTACCCATCGTTACGATGCCATTATTTCAGCTATAAATCTTAATAAAACCAAGAAGTCCCATCTTGGTGCACCTGAAGAATTAAACTATGCCGCCATGATTATTCAGTTTTCGTCCGTTATGTTGAACGAATCCCAACCGTTAAGGATCTTGTGAAACGTTTTAATGAAGACATTGCATTCAAGTTAAACTGCGGTTTTCTTGTATCGGACAATACGCCTTCTGAATCCTCTTATTCCTGGCTTACGGCCAAGCTGGAAGAGTCGAATATTTTGGAAGAAGTTCAGGAACTAGTGATCACTCAAGCGATTGCCGATGGATTTATTACGGATGACACAGTTGCCATCGATGCCACTCATTTTGAGGCTCGTGACCAGGCGCCGTCAAAGGAGGAGAAGCC
>NZ_BKZP01000026.1 GCF_008974185.1 Weizmannia acidilactici | reverse complement strand
GTTTAGGCTGCGGGAATTTGGGCATTTACCGTGACCTATTATGAACGCCTACGTAATTTATAATGATTAACCAAGAAGGAGAGAATGCCCAGTGTATGAATTTTACCACGATCCGTATAGCCCGGCTGATTATTATCAGGAGCCATATGATCCTTACAGGCAATTGCAGCTGCCACAATTCCAGCGGCTGGAACGCAGAATTAACCAGCTGGAACGGCAAAATGAGCGCCAGGACAGGGAAATCCAGCAACTCCAGCGCCGTCTGCAGCGTGTAAACCAGCGCGTCCGCGTTTTGGAAAACAGGCTGCAAATCCCGTTTACGCCGTATGAAGGAGGATTTTAAAAAAAGGACCGGAAATTCCGGTTCTTTTTTTCATAAATCAGCGGGGCCAAAAGCTCCAGATCTGACATTGATATTGTTTTCAATTGCCGAATATAAATCGTAAGAATTTTATGGAAAATTCGCAAACACCTTATACTTGGAAGCCGTATTAATTTATAAAAAACGCAACATCAAACTGAACTTTTGGCATTTTAAAATGCATTTTTCAAAAGTCTCCCATATGGTGGGTGGCTTTTTTGCTATAATAAAAATAAAAACATATTCCAGAGGGAGTTTACTGTACATGGCAGAATCGGTTTTGAAGAAAAGTTATGGTCAGCGGCGGACAAATTGCGCAACAATATGGATGCCGCTGAATATAAACATGTGGTATTAGGGTTGATCTTTTTAAAATACGTGTCGGACACGTTCCAGGAAAAATGGGAGGAACTGATGGAACTGGATCCGTATTTTGCCGAAGACCGCTACGCTTACACGGCGGACGTAATTTTTTGGGTACCTGCCGATGCGCGTTGGAATTACATCTCGGAACGAGCGAAACTGAAGACGAGGTTTTGATCGCGATTGCGAAAGACTTGTCCAAAAACGGTGAAAGAACATCGCACCCACGACTGGGATAAGAAAGAACAGGCACAGGCCCGCTTGCGGCTCTTTATCAAAAAAGTGCTCCGTAAACACGGCTACCCGCCAAACAAAGAAACGAAAGCAGTCGAAGACGTTCTCGAACAGGCAAAACTGCAGGCTGCGGGAATGTAAACATAAAAAAATCGATTTTCTCTTTCTGGCCCGAAAAAGGTAATCGATTTCGATGCAGGCATCTGTAGTGTTGATTGTATCAGTGATCTGTTGTGATTTTTGCAACAAAAAAGAAATAACTCACCAGCCACGCATGGAAGGTCATTGTTTATGAGTAGGAGGCAATTCTTCTACAAAGAAATATTCCTCCCCGCTATACCCAATGGTCGAAGGGTTATTTCTCCCAAGGATTACTGCAAATCTTGCAGTGCTGCTGTATAACAGGGATACCGGCGCCAAATGGTGGTCCCTTTTATATGTGCATATTCTTTCTTACTGTAAACCAAAAAGGACAGTTAAAATAAATCTTTATCATGACACCAGGCTTGGCTCGAAGTTTTTTCATTGTGTAAGCCTGTTTTATTTAACTGCATGTTTACCTAAATATTACTTCTTGGTATAATAATAACAATTGATTGAAAATTTATTCTTTAACTACACTGAAAGAAGCAGAAGGGAGCCTGGTGAATGGAAAAAGAAAGTTTGAAACCGGCCGGAAAGAACTGGCGCCACAATGAAACCGTGGTGATCCACGCGGATGGCAGGAAAGGCGGCCCGGTATCTCCGCCCATTTATTATACCGCCACATTTGAAGCGGAAGATTCCGCTGATTTTGCAAAAATGGCTGGAACACCGCGTCATCCCGAATATTATACAAGATACGGCAATCCGGTACATGAACGTGCCGCAAAAATTCTTGCGGAGTTGGAAGGAACAGAAACCGCCCTTCTTACAGGTTCCGGTATGGGGGCCATTTCCACAACGCTCCTTGCCTTGTTGCGTGCGGGTGACCATGTGATTGCCCAGACACGGCACTATATGAGCACCGCGAAAATTATGGATGAGATGCTGCCGCGCTTTGGCGTGGAAGTCACTATTGTCGAACAATCGGATATTCATGCATTTGAAGAAGCGATTAGGCCGAATACAAAATTAATCATGGTTGAGACGCCGGCAAACCCTACACTTGTTATCACGGATTTGCGCGCTGTTGTCAATCTCGCACGCCCGCGCGGCATTCTCGTGGCAGCAGACAACACTTTTGCATCACCGATCAACCAGCGCCCGCATGACTTCGGCGTTGATATTGTCATACATAGTGTGACAAAATATTTAGGCGGGCACCATGATATTACAGCAGGCGCCATTTGTACAAGTGAACAATTGGCTGAACAAATTTGGCGTACACATACCTCAATCGGTTCGGTACTATCGCCAATGGATGCCTGGCTGTTATTGCGCGGACTACGGACGCTTCCAATGCGCGTGGAAAGAATTAATGCGAATGCCCTCGCTTTAGCGGAATTTTTGGAAGAACAGCCGCAAATTGAACAAGTATTTTACCCGGGATTGCCGAGCCATCCGCAGCACGATTTGGCAAAAAGCCAGATGAGCGGTTTCGGGGCTGTTATTGCATTCGCAATAAAAGGAGGTTACAAAGCGACGGAAAGGTTTGTAGCGTCTTTGCAACTTTCGCTCAATGCGGTTAGTTTAGGAGGCGTCGACTCTCTTGCCGTCCATACTGCTGCCATGTGGGGCGGGGTGATGACGGAAGAACAGATGAAAGTTGCCGGAATTCCGCCGAATTTTGTCCGCTATTCAGTCGGAGTTGAGCATATTGAAGATTTGAAGCAAGATGTGTGGCAGGCATTGCAGCAAATTTGACATGAGGAAGGAACGTACGTTTTTTAGAAAGGATAACAAAATTGAATCAACCAATCCGCATTTTTGTATACGGCACGTTACGGGAAGGGGAAGAGAACCATTATCTTTTAAAGGAGGCAAAATGTCTAGTCTGCAACTGCTGGACTGATGCTAGTATAGTTTCATGGACACCCTTTAGTGAAATATAATATTAACGAAGGGATGTGTCCTGATATGGGTAACACAAGCGAAAAACGTAAAAGTTATCATGCTGAATTTAAAGAAATGGTGGTTGAGCTTTATCAAACTGGAACACCAGTAAAACAGATCTGCAGCGAATATGGCCTGTCTGAAACGACAATCTACAAATGGATCAGAAAACAAAAACCGGTTAAGCTGGATGACGGGAGCTCTTTTACCCCGGAAGAATTTCTGAACCTGCAAAAAGAATTGCACCGGCTGAAATGGTTCTTGTTTTTGCCCAATGGTGTGTCAATCACGGGCTTGATCCGGAAGAACTGTATAGACGCGCCTACCCGAGGCAGGAAAAAAACCTGTTGTTAAAGAAAGCAATTGAACGTACGCTGCCAAAAGAAGAAGCGGGGGACATCAGCAATGACACGGTATTGAATGTATTATCCCTGTTTGGAAATGGTGACCTTGCATTTGTCGTATTTGAAGAAATTCAAAAATTCCATAGTAAAAGTAAATGATTTAACCTGCAGTTGAATCAACTTTATATATGGAAGAGGAGAACCCTTTTCTTTATAAGAATCATCAATCCGGTTTGGTATATACAGCGACGATTGAAGAAAAGCTTTTTGTTTGCTGAAAAAAGATGGGGATTGCGGGGGCAATTGTGAATTGAAAATAAAAGAGCGTATGAATCACGACCATGTAACCGGTTTAAGCATTGCATGGATAAACGGTGAAAATAGCAGAACAGAGCACTATGGTTTGCTGGAAGCAGGAACAGATAGAAGTGTTGATCATGATTCCATTTTTCGCGCTTGTTCAGCGATCATGGATGTTAAGATCAAATAGTTGGCATGGGAAAAACTTTTGGAATCATAAAAAGCCATGAATAGCTTTTGAAAGAAAGAATCCTCCTTCATTACCGGGGAGATTCTTTCTTTGAATGGCGATTATTTTTTGAGACACTGGATCCTGCTAAAGCAGCCCCCATTTGCGTTCATACTCAACGGACAGATCATAATCTGTTTCTCCAATGCCGTTTTTGGATAAAAACTCGGTGAGACGATTGAAATCAAGATCTGTGGTTTCCAGTACAATCAGGTTTTGGGTTCTGTGAATTTTCCAATTTACATTTGTTTTCTGTAAAAGTTCAATCATCCGCCGGCATTTGCCGGCTTGGTTCGGATCAGCAGCCTTCTTAGGATGGAAGGGGAGGGACACTTTTATGTGCTGAATACAGGTTTCGTTTTCTCGTTTCATACGCATCTCCCTATGCCCCTAAATATTTGACCAAAAAGCATGTAGAAAGACAACGGATAACAGATACCCTAATATGACGTTAATGATCGCACCGATCCCGAATGCAGCAGCAGGTTTCCATCCGACAGCAGTCAAATCTTTGAAACGGGTAGTTAAGCCGATCGATAAAAAGGTAAATGTAAATGCCCATGTCCGGATTGTTTTAATGGGGGCAGTTACATCCGTACTGATGATTTCCTGTGTGCCGGAAGAAACGTTCGCAAGTAACAATGTCAGCAGAATCGATGAAATAAAAAATCCAAGAACAAATTTAGGAAATCTGGAGACAATTTGTCCTGCATTCGCTTTTGTCCCGGCACTCTTTTTTTCCCAAAATGTGATGGAGATAAAGGCCAGAACGAAGCACCAAATCCCGATGAACATGTCACGTCCGATCACTTTCATTAATGTAAAAGAAGAAAGGGCTTGATCGCCAAAAGCGCTGGCTGCGGTAATGCCGGCTGCATCCGCAAATTCTGAAGTCCCAATCCAGGCGCCGGCCGGTCCCGATTCGATTTCCAATAATTTAATAAGAAAAGATAATAGGAATATAAATACGATCGCATAAATGACAACTAATGAAATGGTAATCGACACATGTTCTTTTTTCGTTTTAATCGAACTTCCCATTGCAATTGCAGCCGATACCCCGCAGATAGAACCGCCCGCGCCCAGTGTTGCCGCGAACCTTTTATCGAGGCCTAACCATTTGGTTGCAGTAAAATATATAATGAGAAAAGTGGCAACGGCAATGATGGTGGCCTGGAGGAAGGCAACCGGCCCGGCTTTTACAACCATAGTAAAAGGAAGGGTTGCCCCCATAAGGACGATTCCGGTTTTAACATATAGCTCTGTCCGTAAAGCAGCATCGAACCAAACAGGGATTTTTACAAGATTTCCGATGAAGAGGCCCAAAACAAGTGCTGCTAAGGGTGCTTCTATCCCGTATTGGCCCGCCCATTTCCAGGCGCTGAATATATTGATAAGAACACTTAAAACAAACAGCAAAAGAAACCCTGCGATAAAATGGGTTACCTTTACGCCTTGAAAAGATACGGCGATTGAAAAAAGTACGGCCAACAGGATAAATAAAAGAAAAATCTTCCCAAGGTTATGCGTCAAACCGGAAGTGAACGAATGAAAATCCGACCAGGTCGGAATCTGAGGGGTGAATAATGTAATGGATGGTCCTGCCAGCCAGAGAATAATTGCGAAAACGACTCAAAACAAACCGATCCAAACGGTCCACCAGTCTTCTTTTTGAATCAATGATACCCATCTGCTTTGTTTTGGTACTTGCCGTTCTAATTGAAGATCACTTGGCATTTTGAGACACTCCTTTATAAATGAAATTATAAAAATTGGGATACTAGGAATAAATGCAAAAATAAACATTTATCCTGATTACCTTTTTATCTACTTCATTTTAACTACCTCCTCTTCATTTTCAATTCATGTTTGCAGGATACACCTCTGGGAGAGGACTTAGGTTGTCGGTAATTCCCAGGCCTAACCCCTCAACCTTTTTAAAAAGTATGAATGAATTATGAAATATTTTCTATGATTTAGAATGTTAACCCAATTAATCCAAGGTGTCAACTGAGATTTTGAAAAATTTTGACTTATCATCGTTTTTCTTTATAATCGTAAAAAGCCTGGGATGCCGGCGGATCGCTGCTTTCGGAACCCCCTCTCTTCCAGGCATCGAGTCCGGACAGCATAACCAAACCGTGTATGGGCAGGCGACATGGGGACATTGATTGAACAGATTACATCCCGGGTGGCATCAACTACCCGGCGGACATTGGAGCAGCACGCTGGGAAACCGTTTGGGTCGTGACGGAAGAAAAAATACCCCTTGGCGGCTGCCAAGGGGTTTATAAATTATAAAGCATCCCGGATGGCTTTCTTGTATCCTTCCACAGAAAGCAAGGCAAACACCGAGTACAGCAAGGTATAGAGCCCCATCACGATCAGCATCGGTGCCCAGAGTTCAGAGCCGAAAAAGAACCAGCCGGATTGAACTGCAAAATAACTGTGCAGCAGGCCGAGCAAAAGCGGGATGCCGAAATTAAACAGCTGCTTTATTCGGATACCTTTAGCTAAATCATGATCAGTAAACCCGAGTTTCCGTAAAATCGTATACGTTGGTTTTTCTTCTTCGCTTTCTTCCATCTGTTTAAAGTACAGGATGCAGCCGGATGTGACCAAAAAAGTAAGTCCCAGGAATCCAATAATAAACATTACGATCCCCATATTTTCTTTTTGTTGTTTAATCATTGCCGGGCTCGAATAACTTGAATCATTCCTGTTAAAGCGAATATTCCGGAAAAGGCGGCCGGCTTTTTCAAGATCTTGATTACGGCTGAGATTTACACTGATAAACAGGGAAGAAGAACGTTGAATTTTTGGATCCGCATCTTTTTGCAAGCCTCTAAAAAGGGCATCGTCTACAACCACAGCAGGCATGCCTCCGTTTGAAAAATAACTGGATAGGAGCCGTTCTTTCCGGAGTGCGACACAGCGAAGCGTGGCTGTTTTTTGTTTTCCAGTTAACTCAAAGTTTCCGGACGACTTCATTGGCATAAACTTTGCGAGTGCATCAACATAGCCGGATAATACGGCCTGCCCCGGCTTCACATCAAGCCCTATCACCGAACGGTCGCTGATCACGGAAACCTGCACGGATTTTGGGTTGAGATTTAAATCTTTTGTGTCAACTTGGAACAAGCTGCTTAAATCTGCTTTTTCCTGCACAACTGCAATTTCTTTTTTTCTGAACGGAATTTTGTTGGTGCGTAGTTTTTGCGCAAACTGCTCCGCATCCTTCGCGTTTGTAAATGAAAAATCTGCCGCTGCGGCATTCCTCGCTGCTTTTTCAGCGGAATAATAGGTGATATAGCTCAAGGACAATAACCCGATGGCAAGCGCCGACACTGTCGTAATAATCGTCAGCAGCACAGCATTCGATCTCATACGGAACATGATTGTCGATAGTGACATTACTTCGTTAATGTTTAAATAACCGTCTTTCTTTTTGCGGATGAGATGAAATACAAAGCGGACTGATGTTTTGTAAAAAAGATATGTTCCGAATATGACGAGCGCCAGAATGGAAGCCATGGACGTAAAAAGGGCATTGACCGTCGTAATATCACCGTCAAATAATTTTGAGGATATGAAGTAGCCGGCTGCAATGCATACAAATCCCAAAATGCCGGAGAATATTTCAAATCCCGAGATATTTCCGGATTTGTCCTCCGTTGCCGTAACAGCCTGGAATAGTCCTAAAATGCTTTGCCTTTTGATAAAAATGTAATTCATCAATAGCACAAGAATAAAAATCAGGGTAAAAACAAACAATATCTGCACGAAAGCTTTCGGTGAAAAATTTAGGGCAACGCTGATATTGATATTTAAAATTTTGAATAAGATCATCAGGAGCAGCTTTGAAGCGGCAAACCCTAAGAAAATCCCGATCAGAAGCGAACCAAAATAAAGCAGAAAATTTTCGACGCTGAATATCCAAAATATTTCTTTCTTCATCATGCCGACTAACTGGAACAGACCGATTTCCTTGCTGCGCCTTTTGATAAACAGATGATTGGCATACAGCAGGAAGATTGCGACAATCACAACCAGTAAAATGGAAGCTGACCGAAACGCCGCAAGTCCCTTTACGGAAGACTTTACTTCATTTAAAGAAGGCGCATACTGCAGCGTTACAAAGGCGAAATAGAGTGCCGCACTGAAGGCAAGCGCAAAGATATACAGGGCATAATGCGGAAGATTCTTTTTGAAATTGCGGTAAATTAAGCCGTTAACGCTCATACTCCACACCGCCCAGCACAGCCTGAGTTTTTAGGATCGCCTGATAGAAATCCTGCCTCGATTCTGCTCCTTTATGCAATTGGGAGTAAATCTGTCCGTCTTTAATAAATATCACCCTGTTTGAATAGCTTGCTGCCGCCGCGTCATGTGTCACCATCAAGATTGTCGCTTTTCTGTTTACATTTAAACGGCTTAACTTGTTGAGTAGATCGGAAGCGGATTTTGAATCGAGCGCGCCGGTCGGTTCATCGGCAAATATGATGCTTGGTTCATGGATAAAAGCGCGGGCGGCAGAAGTCCGCTGCTTTTGTCCGCCTGAAATTTCATTCGGGTACTTGTCCTGAATGTCGGAAATGCCAAGTTCTTCGGCAATCATGAGAAACTTTTGGTCCGCCTCGTGCTTTGAAACTTTTTTTACAGACAGCGGCAGCAAAATATTTTCCTTCACCGTCAGCGTGTCCAGCAAATGGTACTCCTGAAAAATAAACCCTAAATGGCGTTTCCGGAACTCCGCCAGCTGCCTTTCTTTCATTTTTGTAAGTTCTTTTCTTCCAATCTGAATCGAGCCGCGGCTAACATGGTCAATCGAAGATAGGACATTAAGCAAAGTTGTTTTGCCGGAACCGGACGGGCCCATGATACTTGCAAACTCTCCTTTCTCAATACTTAAATCAATGCCTTTTAATACTTCCTGTTTGTTCCATTTGTTTCCGTATGATTTATAAATATTTTTGGCTTCAAGAATCATTTGTATCCTCCTCTCTTAACTGATTTCATTATAAAAAAGCCTGCGGAAAGCTTCCTTCGATTTTCCTAACAATAAAGAAAAGCATATGACAGTTTTGTCACATGCCGGTAATGTACTGGAATTCATTTTTGCGCGGAAAAATGAGTGTAAAGGTGGAACCCGTGCCGGGCGCGGATTGGACCGTAAGCCGTATATGCAATTTTTCCGCCGCCCTTTTGGCCAAATACAGCCCAAGCCCGGTTGCAGCCGTGTTTTGATTGCGGTCTGTTGAGGTAAAACCTTTTTCAAAGATTCGCGGCAAATCTTTCGGGTCAATGCCGCACCCGTGGTCTGCCACTGCCAAATGCAGGCGGCCATTTTTGAATTCACCGGAAATCGTGATATCCGTCCCTTCACTGTATTTGACGGCGTTTGTGATCAGCTGCCGAAGAATAAACGCGAGCCATTTTGCATCCGTCACTATTTTCGGTATGTCAAGTTGTATATCAAAACCAATCCCTTTTTGGATGCACCACGACCGCAATGCTTTAATTTCTTGATGAATCAAACGTTTCAAGTCGACATTCTCTATATATAAATCGTTTTCCATATTGCCAATCCGTTTCTGATGGAGCTGCTTGTCAAGAAGGAGGTGGATGCGCAGCCATTCATAGCTTAAGGAGGCTTTTGTGTTTTCATCTTCAATCCGGTCGATCATCAACTGCATGGCGGTCATCGGTGTCTTGATTTCATGGACCCAGGCTGTTAATTCGTCCTTTTCCACTTCCAGCATGGCAACATTTCGGGCAGTGTCCGCTTTTAAATTTTCCGTTTGTGCGACCAACGCCGTTTCAACCAATTTTTCAAAAGGACTGTCAGGTTTCTCTAATTCATTGAGGTCAAGGCTTTCGTCCCAGTCTTTTAAGCCAGCATAAAATTTTGTTTCTTTACGATAACGGTACAGCAAAAACAAAAGAAAGATGACCAAATTTAAAAAGATAATATAGAAGGCAGATTGCACAGCAAATTGCCGGTCGATGGAGGCAATGAACAAAAGGAGCAGCTGTTGCGTAATAAAAATCATCAGCCAGCTTTTCCTTTCATCCAGAAACATCCGGATCATAACATCCCGTCCTTTTCAAGCGCCATATATCCCTGGCCTACTTTTGTTTCAATATAATCGCCGAGCCCGATTTCCCCGAGCTTTTTCCGTAACCGGTTGACATTGACGGTCAGTGTATTATCGCTGACAAACCGTTCATCATCCCATAAACATTTAATCAGATGCGTGCGGCTGACAATCCGGTTTTTCTGATCGACCAGCAACTTTAAGATGAACATTTCATTTTTGGACAGTTCAATGCAGCCATGTTCGTTTTCCACTGTATTTTTCTGTAAGTCAATCGTTGCCCCGCACCATGTTTTCAAAACAGCCTGTTCGCTTGTGTATGCATACACCCGGCGTAGAGTGGCTTGTATTTTGGCGATTAAAACATCGATATGAAAAGGTTTCTGCACATAATCGTCAGCCCCGAGCTGCATCGCCATCACCATATCAGTCGGGTGGTCGCGCGAAGACAGGAAAATAATTGGAACATGGGAATGCGCGCGGATCAACCGGCACCAGTGGAAACCGTCAAATTTTGGCAGTTGGACGTCAATGATGACAAGATCGGGCTGAAATGCCGCGAACGATTCCATTACGTTATGAAAATCGTGAACCCCTGAGACATTAAATGACCATTGCCCGAGCCTTTCTTTTACTTCCCGAAAAAGCGTCTTATCATCTTCAATGATCAAAATTTTAAACAAGAAAACCACTCTTTTCTGTATTGCTACTATCGATTTTACAAGAAAAAGGGCAAGCCTGCTACCCAGGATCGATATCTTAAGAACATCAGTTTCTGTTTATTAGGAATTTTTTACTTCTTTGTCATTAAGATTGGAAATGAATGGCTGTATGTTTTTCCATCCCCGGCTAATATTAAAATAAGCGGAAAGGGGAGTGAGACAATGGGCAAGAAAGATAAACGGGGCGGACAGTCGCTTTTTACATTCGGGAACGGTTGAAATCAGTTTTGAAAAAGAGCCGATGCATTCAAAACTTGCGGTAAATCCCGGCAAACTGGATCGGAAAGGAGGGTCTTCATGAAAACGAAAGATGATTTTCTGGAAGGCGCCAAAGTCACAAAAGACAATCAAATTTACGGGACGCCAAACAGCAAAGCAAAAGCCGGAACCGGCAACTCGCCGAACGATGATCTCGGAAAAAGAAAAAAGTAACCGGCAGCCAAGTATTTCTTGGCTGTTTTTTGTCATAAGTCCGGCTTATGGCAGCTGATCTGAAAATGGAAATGGCTTTTTCCCCAGCCGGTCGTATAGTAAAAATGAGGGAGGAGAAAGAATTGTCCCAAATAATCCTGTTCTCATTATCTAGAAATATCCCGGGACACCCAAGAAATTTGACTTATTACTGCAGGCAAGTAGAAAATGCAGGTTCCGAAACAAGGGCCTAAAAATAATATACGAGGGGGATGGAAAATGGACAATAAACAGGATGTGATAAAACAATTCGGCCAAAATCCGGAAAGCTATGTGGAAAGTGCGATCCACCGCGAGGGGAAAGATTTGCAGATGCTTGTTGAAATGGCTTCGCTTCAAGGCGGCGAAAAGTTCCTCGATATCGCAACGGGCGGCGGGCATACCGCTAATATTTTTGCACCGCTTGTGACGGAAGTGGCGGCACTCGATTTAACGGAAGGAATGCTAAAGGCTGCTGAAAATTTTATCAGGGGAAACGGGCATCAAAACGTTACGTTTATTCAAGGGGATGCCGAAAACCTTCCTTTTCCGGATAGGGTATTTGACATCGCCGCCTGCCGCATTGCATCGCACCATTTTTCGAATGTAAAAGGATTTGTCAGAGAAGTGCAGCGTGTGTTAAAGCAGGGTGGGCAGTTTCTTCTGGACGACAATGTCGCTCCGGAAGACGATGAACTCGATCAATTTTATAATACGATAGAAAAATGTCGCGATTACAGCCATTTCAGGGCATGGAAAAAATCGGAATGGGTCCGGATGCTGGAATGTGGCGGATTTGATTTAGTGGAAATGCGCATTTTCAGAAAAACGTTCTATTTTGAAAAGTGGTGCAGGCAAATGAACCTGCCGGAAAAAGAAAAAATAAATTTGAATCGTTTCATATTGGCATCAAATGAAAAAATCAATAACCATTTTCATATTGTGATAGAGGATGGACTGGTACAAACCTTTCAAGGGGAAGCGGTGTTGATCAAAGCCGTTGTACGCTGATAAACGGATACGCGTACTTTTTATAGTACGCGTTTTTTGTGGAAAAATATAATATTTTCAAATGAAAGTTTATTGTTAAAATTCTAATGGAAGCGTATAATCCAAATTGTAATAATATACCATAGGGAGAAGGCGAATAGGGATGAAAAGGTGGAGAAAAATTGCAGGGTGTATTGCCGTCAGTTCGTTGCTGCTTTTCGGCGCAGTTCCGCCTGTTACGCATGCGCAGACAAACAGCACTGTAAACGTCCAGCAGGCGGGGAGCCCGAAAGACGCAAAAATTTTTGGGGATTTGCCGGGGGATACCCAAGTTTCAGTCGATTTGGTCATGAAAATCCAAAATAAGGACAAGCTGGCGCAATTCATCAAGGAAACGACGACACCGGGAAACAAGAATTATAGAGATTATTTATCAGTTTCCGATTTTAGTAAATCATATGGCGCCAAACCGCAAGTAATTAAAAAAGTAACGGATTATTTAAAAAGTTATGGTATTGCAACAAGCGTTGAGCCGAATCACTTAATCATTAAAGCCAACGGGACGGCCGGCCAATTTAACAAGGCATTTTCGGTTCAATTGAAAAAAGAAAAATATAAAGGAAAAACTTTCCATGGAACAAAAGACAAACCGCGAGTTCCGGCAAGCATCGGGCATGACCTGCTCTGCATTTTAGGGTTGTCCAATTATTCGAATTTCAGTTCTCATGTAGTGAAAAGGGTTCCGTTAAGTAAAGGTGAAAGTGTTCCAACCGGCCCGCTGAACTTAACGCCAAACGATCTCATAAAACAATATCATGTCCAGCCGCTTTACGACAAAGGCGCTGCCGGGGATGGCCAAACGATCGGCATTGTGACCCTTGCCGACTTTAATACGGAAGATGCTTACAGCTTTTGGCAACAGCAGGGAATTTCTGTGAAAAATGACCGGATTACAAAAGTGAATGTGGACGGCGGTTCAGGTTGGGACGGATATGATGAAACGACGCTCGATGTTGAGCAGTCGGGTGCTTTGGCACCGCAAGCCGATATCCGCGTATATATTGGGCCAAACACGGATACTGGTTTTGCCGATGCATTTGCCGCAGCCATCGATGAAAATAAAGCACAGCAAATTTCCGTCAGCTGGGGCGAAAGCGAAATGGCTGTAAATTATTTGGTGCAATTGGAAGAAGAATCACCTGCATATGAAGAAGTGTTTAACCAGTTGTTTATGCAGGCTGCCGCCCAGGGTATCAGCATGTTCGCCGCTTCAGGGGATGAAGGGGCGTATGATGCGGTAAAGGAATTCGGTTTAACGTCAGGCGTTACAGGTGCATCATCCTTGTCTGTCGACACACCGGCGGACAGCCCGTACATTACGGCAGCGGGTGGAACAACATTGCCGTTTACGTTCCATTCCAATACGTATAATATTGATGTCACCAACAGCAAAGAACGTGCATGGGGCTGGGATTATCTCTATGACTATTTTGATGCACGCGGCTTCAATAATGTTGATTCATGGGCAAGCCGGTACCTTGCAGGGGGCGGCGGCGGTTTCAGCAAAGTGTTTGCGACGCCGTATTACCAGCAGAAAGTGCCGGGTGTCAATACGTTTACAGGCGTAAAACAATGGACGCCGAACAGCGACGAATCTTCCCTTACCCGTGACGAAACGCCGACGATTGTAAAAGGCACCGGAACAGGGCGGAACTTGCCGGATATCAGCATGAACGCCGACCCGTACACTGGTTATCTTGTATATTTCAGCGATCCGGGGGAACCGGGAGCATATGCGGGTTATGCCACTTACGGCGGGACAAGCTTTGTTTCTCCGCAGCTTTGCGGCCTTTCCGCTTTGATCAACAGTGCAAATGGTTCGCAAGCAGGTTTCTGGAACCCGCAGCTTTATCGTTTTGCCGTCCAGAAAGATTCGCCGCTGCACCCGCTAAACGATAGAGGTGCGACAAATGACAACGGTTTTTACACCGGAACGCCGGGAACAGTTTACAACCAGGCTACAGGGCTTGGGACACCGGACATTTTCGCACTTGCGAAAAAATTGAAATAAACTTTAGATGACTGTTCCAGAAGTTTGGAACGGTCTTTTTCTATTTTTGTATAAAAATAGAAGCGGACATAGCGCATCTTC
The DNA here is from genome assembly GCF_008974185.1 of Weizmannia acidilactici. Taxonomy (GTDB): domain Bacteria; phylum Bacillota; class Bacilli; order Bacillales; family Bacillaceae_C; genus Weizmannia; species Weizmannia acidilactici. The sequence continues at coordinate 32,555 of NZ_BKZP01000026.1, read as the reverse complement.
CATTAGCAGCGAGTGAGGGATAACTTGGCCAATGTTATCCTCGTTTTTTATCTATTTTTAAAAAAGGTATTATTATAAAATAATAAAATATTTGTTTTTTCGCTACAAACAATTGTTTTTTTAGAGAAAACATACTAAAATGAAATAGTAACTTGTTACAAAAACTGATAAAGGTATTTTATATGTTTTAAGAATTTTTGGTAGATTGGTGTATTCATGAATGCAGCAAACCATATCACGATCAAGATTGTAGCTGGAGTGAAAGGCATGGAAATAAAAGAATTAAACAGAGGCTTGCGGGCGCGCCATATCCAAATGATTGCGATCGGCGGCACGATCGGCGTCGGGTTGTTTATGGGCTCGGCAAGCACGATCAAGTGGACCGGCCCGTCAGTTCTTTTGGCATACGCCATTGCCGGCATTTTTATTTTTTTTATCATGCGCGCCATGGGTGAAATGATATACGTTGAGCCGAGTACAGGGTCATTTGCCACTTTCGGCCATAAATATATCCATCCGCTTGCAGGCTTTATAACAGCCTGGAGCAACTGGTTTCAGTGGGTCGTTGTCGGCATGTCGGAAATTATTGCTGTTGGTTCCTACATGCAGTTCTGGTTTCCGCATTTGCCGGCATGGATTCCGGGATTCGTTGCGATGGTGATTCTCGGCACCGCCAATTTAGTTTCCGTAAAATCGTTTGGCGAGTTTGAGTTTTGGTTTGCCATGATCAAAGTGGTTACCATTGTTCTCATGATTGTCGCCGGCCTCGGCATTATCTTCTTCGGATTCGGTAACGGGGGGCATGCCGTTGGATTCTCCAATCTTTGGCAGCACGGCGGTTTCTTTACAGGCGGAGCAAAAGGATTCTTCTTTGCATTATCTTTGGTCATCGGAGCTTATCAGGGAGTCGAACTAATCGGGATTACGGCTGGCGAAGCGAAGGATCCGCGGAAAACTTTGACGAGCGCCATCCAAAACATCATATGGCGCGTGTTGATTTTCTATATTGGCGCGATTTTTGTTATTGTCACTGTTTATCCGTGGAATGAACTCAATTCAATTGGCAGCCCGTTCGTGGCGACTTTTGCTAAAATCGGGATTACAGCTGCGGCCGGCTTGATTAACTTTGTTATTATTACAGCGGCTTTATCCGGCTGCAACAGCGGGATTTATAGTGCGGGGCGCATGCTATATACGCTCGGGGTGAACGGCCAGGCTCCGAAAATTTTCACGAAAGTTTCCCGGAATGGGGTTCCGCTTCTGGGGACGGTTGGAGTTCTCGCTGGCCTTTTGATCGGCGTCGTTTTAAGTTATATCGCGCCGAAAAACTTATTTGTATATGTATACAGCGCAAGCGTGCTTCCGGGTATGGTGCCGTGGTTCGTCATTTTAATCAGCCAAATCCGTTTCAGGAAAATTAAAACGGCCAAAATGGCGGATCATCCTTTCAAAATGCCGTTTGCACCGGTTTCCAACTATTTCACGATTGCTTTTCTTCTTATGGTATTAATCGGCATGTGGTTTAACCCTGAAACAAAAGTTTCCTTGATCGCCGGAATCGTATTTCTCGGTGTTGTTGTCGCCGGCTATTACGTGTTTGGCGTCGGACACGCGGCTTCAGTTGCGGAAGAACCGGCTAAAAAGCAAAGCAAAAATTTACTGAACGAGTTAAAATAATGTTCTATAAAAAAAGGGGTTGTCCCAAGCCGGCAAATTGGCAAGGGCACCCCTTTTAAAATGCATTGCAATTGGTGATAGCAAATTTTACGAGAGATTTCTGCGGGAAAAGCAGGCCGGGGCGGGATCGTGCTGAGGCATTACATAAGGAGGCTTGCGGCTCGCGTGAAAGAACGTGAATTTCGGAGTAGTTCACAATCTGTGACCAATTTCCCGACCTGTTTTGCAGAATCAGTGGAAACTCCGGAAAAATCAGCGGAAAGATTCGAAAATCGGCGAAAAGTAGAAACAGCAGGAGAAAGAGCTGCAGTCCCCTTGAAAAATTCCTAACACAAACTTCTTTTCAAAATCCATGAGCCCGCCTGGTTTGTTATTAATTAAAAAAACAATTCAAACAACGGATAAAAAGGATTTCTTGACTTCAAGGTGTTACAGCATTAAAATGCTAGGAAACGGGGTGATGTATTGCAAACCATTCTGCATCTTTTACTGCTCAGCCTGGTTGAATTGGTAAATCTTCTGGGGATCATTATTTTGGTCGGGTTTATGCTCGGGTTTCTTGAAAAATGGACGGTACAAGTTTGGTTCCGTGCGTTCGGCTGGAAGGGCATAGCCGCAACAGCATGGCTCGGCACGCCCGCCCATGAACTCAGCCACGCCCTCATGTGCATTGTATTCGGGCACCGCATTACGGAGATCAGATGGCTGCAGCTGAACAGCGGGGATGGGACGCTTGGGTATGTCAGCCACCAATACAATCCAAATAGCATTTACCAAAAAGTTGGAAATTTTTTTATCGGAACGGCGCCTGTGTTTATGGGGATTTTAAATTTGACTCTCGGGATGCATATTTTAGTGCCGGAATCATACGTGCCTTTTGTTGATGCCGTATATGCCATGGTCCGCGAAGATAAGAGCGGCGGCTGTTCCCTTGCTTTGTTGGGCGGGTCCATCGCCGCAGTCACACAACATTTGTTCACAACAGAAAACTTCGCCAACCCACGTTTTTGGCTCTACTGTTTGCTTGCCGTATGCATTTCTTCGCATATTGCGTTAAGCGCGGCAGATTTAAAAGGTGCTTTCAACGGGTGCGTGACAATTTTCGGAGTAATCGTATTACTGAATCTGCTTTCCTTTGTATTTGGTTTTCATACGGATGATCTTATCGCCAAAATTGCGGCTTATAATTTGTATATCATTGCATTTTCAAGCGTCGCAATCCTTTTCTCGCTGCTTTGGCTGTTTGCGGGGATGGCCTTATGCTTGTTGAAGGGAAGGCGTACATAATAAAAAGGGGCTGCCCGATAAACCGGTAACCGGCAAGGGACACCCCTTTTCAAATTGCGTAATTTTTTGCTGATTGTGAAATTTATGAACATTTGCATAAATAGCTTGCAACATGTGTGAAAACGGGTAAATTTCGCGATCATCATATTATCCCGGCATGGGAAGGTCACTTTTAAGCGGCTGCCCCTGCCCGCTTCGGCTTGATGCTGATCAAAAACGAAGCCACACTGACGGCGATCAGAATAATGCCAAGCAGCAGGAACTTTGCCGGTGTAATTTGGCTGGCAAACACAATCCCCAGCACGACCGAAGAAAGGATCGAACCTAAGTACCGGCATGTCTGAAAAAGGCCGGAACTGGTGCCGACCATATTTTCCGGGGATTCTTCAAGCATTGCGGCCTGGAGGGCAACATTGCCGATGCCGTATCCGATGCCGAGAATAAACAGGATAATGCCCATGAGCCAAACCGGTGCGTTGACAAAGAAAAGCGCCATTAATACGGAACCGGCAATCATGGTGAGGGCGCCAATTCGGATCGGGCCGGCTGTACCGACAGCGTCTATCCATTTACCGGATGCGAGGGAAACGAGAATGCTTGCACCCGACATAAACAGCATCATTAAGCCGCTCGTATGCACGCTAAAATGCAGCCCGTCCTGGAAAAAGCTCGGCAGCCCGAAAAATAAGCAGTAGTTAAATAAATTCAGTACGATAAACTGGACATACACAATTGTTAAAGAAGGATGACGGGCCAAAAAGCGGACATCGATAAAAGGCGTTTTCGACTTCAATTCATACAAAATGAACAAAGCCAGCAAAACGGTGCCGGAAATTGCCGCCCACCATCGCACCGCTGTTTCAAGTGTTAATAGAAAATATAACAGCAGGACTAGCCCGGTTGCAAACAGGAAGATGCCCGCCCAGTCCAGCTGGTGGGTCACGTTTTTCAATGTGGCACCTTTTTTTGCCAGGTCTTTCGGAATCATAAACCAGCCGAGCAACAAGCTGACCGCGATAAAAGGGAAATTCACAAGAAAGATGGACGGCCAGCCCCCGATACCAATCAAAAGGCCGCCGACTGTCGGGCCGAGCGCAGTCATGGCAGAAGCGAAAATCGACAGCACCGCCAAAGCGGAAGCCTGGTTTTCGTGAATGTGCTTGCGGATCAGCGCCACCCCTGAAGGATAAATCGCGCTTGAACCGATGGACTGGAACAAGCGCATCACAAGCAGCACGAAAAATGCCGGGGCAAGCGGTGCTCCGAATGCCGAAACCGCAACGAGCAAAAGCCCTGCGAGAAATATTTTTTTACACCCAATCATATCGCCGATTTTCCCCGTCACAGGCTGTGCGACTGCACTTGCCAAATAAAAGGATGAAATCAGCCATGACACCGTTGGAAAACTTAAATGGAAGTCTTTCTGGATGCTGTGGAGGGCGAGCGAAATCATCGATGAGTTCAGCGGGTTCAACATCGTTCCGGATGCAATTGCCGTTAAAAATACTGTTCTTTTAGATAAAGCCATACGTTCATTCGCCTCACTCGTAATAGGAAACCTTTCCGACAGGCTATCCATTTCAATCTTTTTCATTCTTATAAAAACAGGAATATGATACTACAAATATTTTGGATATGCAAATATTAAGATGGTGAAGAATGCATCCCATTTTGAGATTGGCGCTTTTTCTGGCATAATAAAGAAGCAAAATCGATAGAATTGAGGTTGGAAGATGAAAGTAAAAATCAATCGCAACGCAGCAAAAGTGTTAAAGAATATGCTGAACTTGGAAGAGGCGGAAGGGAGAATGATCCGTGTTTATGTAACCCATATGCATGGCGATCATGCCCATTACGGCATTATGTTCGATACGCCGGGGGAGCATGACGAAATTGTGAAAACAGACAAGGATATTGATATTCTCCTTGATTCCCGCGAATCGTTTCTGGACGGCATCTGGATCCAATATTTTTATGTCCCGCAGGAAGAGTTTGTCATCACGAATCCGAGGATTGAGCGCGAGCACGGTCATCACCATCATCATTAATTTGAGAAACATTACAAAGATGAAAATTTTCCCAAAAATCCATTGACGGATTCCGGCAGGCGTGCTACAATATGGCTACTAAAATAAAGTACGGAAAGGAGGCTGCGTGCGATGAGAAGAATGCAAAACCCGCAAAAATTTGCACAATTCCATATGCACGCAGCCTTTGCGGTTTCTGCCTGACCGGGCTTTAAGTTGCAAGAAAGCCGCATGGCATGTTGTGTGCGTCGCCTTGCGCATTTTTATGAAAGCATAGTATTGCTCGTCATAAAGAGCGTGCTGTGCTTTTTTGCATTTTTAAAGGAATTCAGCTGATCAGGCTGTTCTCATATTATCCGGCAAAAGAGAAGGAGAGGAAATGAGGAAAAGAATGGTTTGGCTTTTCAATTTTGCTGAGAAAGAGAGCGGATAGAAGAAAATTCGGAAGGAGGACGACGGTTTGTTTAGCGTACTGGGGAAATTGCGCTGGTTTTTTAAAACATACTGGAAAAGATATACGATTGCGGTTCTTGCGCTCTGCATCGTGAATTTGTTGGAAGTCGTTCCGCCGATGATTGTTGGCGATTCCATCGATAAGATTTTTAACGGGGGGATGACGGCGCAAATTTTTACCTATTATATTGCCGGAATGCTGGCCATTGCGGCTGCGCTGTACGGGCTGACGTACATATGGCAGTACAATTTGTTCGGCGGTGCGTTTATCGTGGAAAAAACGCTGCGTTCCCGGCTGATGAACCATTTTTTGAAGATGGCGCCCCCTTTTTTTGAGAAAAACCGGACGGGGGACTTGATGGCGCGTGCCACGAACGATCTGCGCGCGGTATCGCAGACGGCGGGCTTCGGTATCCTAACGCTTGTCGATTCGACAATGTATATGCTAACGATCATCATTACGATGGGCTTGCTTGTATCTTGGAAATTAACGCTCGTTTCCGTATTGCCGCTCCCTTTTCTTGCGGCAGGCATCAAAGTGCTGGGCGAAAAAATCCATAAGCGTTTTACGGTTGCCCAGGATGCATTCGGGGACTTAAATGACCGCGTGCTGGAGTCGGTGGCGGGCGTCCGCGTCATCCGTGCCTATCATCAGGAACAGGCGGATGAAGCGAAATTCCGGATGATGACAGAAGACGTTTATCACAAAAACATCGCGGTTGAAAAAATCGATGCGCTTTTTAATCCGCTCACGAAAATCATTACCGGGCTGAGTTATACAATTGGTCTTGCATACGGCACATATTTGGTCTTCCGGCAGCAAATCACCCTTGGGAATCTCGTCTCCTTTAATGTGTATTTGGGGATGCTGACATGGCCGATGTTTGCGATCGGCGAGCTGATGAATGTTATGCAGCGCGGCAATGCCTCACTCGACCGCGTGCAGGAAACATTGCGGTACGAGGAAGATGTGAAAGATCCGGATGTGCCGAAAACCGTTGAAAACCCGGATGAGATCGACTTCCGGAATTTTTCATTCCAATATCCGCAGTCCCGTAATAAGAATTTGCGGGACATCCATTTGCATATCCATAAAGGCGACACCATCGGGATTGTCGGGAAAACCGGAAGCGGCAAAACGACGCTGATTAAACAGTTGTTGCGCGAATATCCGCTTGGGAGCGGGGTGCTTTCGGTTTCCGGGATGCCAATCGAGGAACTGGAAAAAGGGAAAGTCCGTAGCTGGATCGGATATGTGCCGCAGGATCATATCCTGTTTTCCCGGACGGTAAAAGAAAACATTCTTTTCGGCGTAGACACGTCATCGGAAGAAGAACTACAGAAAGTGATCCGGATTACCGCTCTTGAAAAAGATATCGGGATGTTACCAAACGGATTGGATACGCTTGTCGGCGAAAAAGGCGTGGCGTTATCCGGCGGCCAGAAGCAGCGGATTTCGATCGCCCGGGCACTGATAAAAAACCCGGAAATTTTAATCCTCGATGATGCCCTTTCTGCAGTTGACGCGAAAACGGAATCGGCTATCATTGCGAACATCCGGAAAGAACGGCAAAATAAAACGACCATCATCGCGACACACCGGCTGTCGGCAATCGAACATGCGCAATGGATTATCGTCTTGGACGGGGGCCGGATAGCGGAAGAAGGCACGCATGAACAATTGCTTGAAAGACGCGGCTGGTATTATGAGCAGTACATGCGCCAGCAGGTCCTTGCGTCGCACGAGGAGGTGAAAGCATAGTGGCTGCCAAACGTCTTATCCAATATGCGCTAACGTTTAAAGGCATCATTATTACCGCTTTGGCGGCGCTGATGGTGGCGGTTGGTGCTGATGTGCTTAGTCCGATCGTTTCAAAAAATATGATCGACCACCATATTACCGGGATTGAAAGCGAGTGGGTGGAAACGGCCAAGTCACCGCAGGCCGTAGCCTACGGAAGCCGTTATTATAAACGGTTAGCATATGCGTCTGAAGAGGAGAAAAAAGGGAAAAAGGTTTCAATCGTGCAGGTTGGCAAAAACTTTTACTTCGCGGAAGGAAAAGTGGAAACCGACGGAAAGCATTCAATCCGGAACGGAAAAGTCTATGTCACCTATAACGGGAAAACAACAACCTATCCGGCTGTACGGTTGTCTTATTCGGAAGTGCTGCGTTTTTACAGTCCGGAAGTCCCATATATTATCAACCTACTAGTCCTATATTTTGCCCTCTACATTGTGTCGGGCCTCGGTCAGTTTGCACAGTATTTTTATCTGCAAAAAGCGGCAAACCGGATCATCCAGAAAATGCGCAACGATGTGTTCAGCCATCTGCAAAAGCTGCCGATCCAGTTTTTTGACAATTCGCCGGCCGGAAAAATCGTTTCGCGCATTACGAATGATACGGAAGCCATCCATGAGCTGTATGTGGCCGTGCTGTCGAATTTTTTCAGCGGCGCCATTTATATCATTGGTATCTATATTGCGATGCTTTTACTTGATTGGAGGCTCGCGATGATCTGCACGGTTTTAATCCCGGTTTTGTTCATTTGGATGCGGGTGTACAGAAAGTTTGCACAAAAATATAATTACATGATCCGTTCCAAAGTAAGCGAAATGAACGCGATGATCAATGAATCGATTCAGGGGATGCCGGTTATCCAGGCTTTCCGCCGCGAAAAACAAACGAAGAATGCTTTTGAAAAACTGAATGGGACGCATTTCCGCTACCAAAAAAAATTGCTTGTTTTGAATTCCTTGTCGTCCCATAACTTAACCGGTATTTTGAAAAACTTGGTGCTCGTCTCGTTCCTCTGGTATTTCGGGCACGATGCGGCTTCAGGGCTTGTTTCGGGGCTATCGGTCGGCCTGCTGTATGCGTATGTGGATTATATTAACCGGTTGTTTAACCCGATCAGCAATATTGTAAACCAGTTTGGTAATTTGGAGCAGGCAATTGTTTCCGGCGAACGGGTTTTTAAACTGCTGGGCGAAAAAGGAGAAGATGTTAGCAGCGAAGCAGTGCCGCGCTTTAAAGGCCATGTCGTTTTTGACCATGTATACTTTGCCTACAAAGAAAATAAATACGTGCTAAAGGACATCGATTTTGAAGCAAAACCGGGCGAAACAGTTGCGCTTGTCGGTCATACCGGTTCCGGAAAAAGCTCGATCATGAATGTGCTGTTCCGGTTTTATGACTGTACGAAAGGCGAAATCCGCATTGACGGCACCGATATCCGGTCGCTTCCCCGGCAGACTGTGCGCGAACATATGGCGATTGTGCTTCAGGACCCGTACTTGTTTACAGGCACCATTTATTCGAACGTGAGTCTTGGCGATCCGCGCATTACACGGGAAAAAGCAGCCGCTGTTTTAAAAGCAGTCGGCGCCGATAAAGTGCTTGGGAATCTTGAAAAAGGGCTGGATGAGCCGGTGATCGAAAAGGGAAGCACCCTTTCTTCCGGCCAGCGCCAATTGATTTCTTTTGCGCGCGCGCTCGCTTTTGACCCTGCCATTTTAATACTGGATGAGGCAACTTCAAATATTGATACGGAAACTGAAACGCTAATACAGGAAGCAATGGATGTGCTGAAAAAAGGGCGCACAACTTTCATCATCGCCCACCGATTGTCCACAATCAAAAATGCGGACCAGATTTTGGTGCTGGACCGCGGCCGGATTGTTGAACGGGGAAACCACGAGGAACTGATGGGAAGAAAAGGTAAGTATTACCAAATGTATCAGATGCAGCACGGAAACCGGGCGGAAGAAGCAGGTTAATGGGCAGGGCGCACCGTAAATGCCGGTGGTGCGCCTTGTGAATAGGTAAATGTTTATTCCCTTTTTGCCGTTTTTGGTAAAATAGAATATAGAAGAAACTTCATATCGTCCGGGAAGGGAAATATGATGAAGAAGGGAAGTGATCGTTTGCCAATTATGGAAGATGAAGAAAGCTATGTGATCCATGAACTGAGCCAAAGCCTGGTTGCGGCGAAGCACACGACCGTCTTTACAGGTGCCGGAATGTCGACGGAAAGCGGGCTTCCTGATTTCCGTTCATCCACAAAGGGGTTATGGAAAAAAGTGCATCCTGAAACGGTTGCAAGCGTATCGGCGATGAATGAAAACGTGCAAAGTTTTATTGATTTTTATTACGAGCGGATGAAAAGCCAGCAGCAAGTGGAGCCCCATGCCGGCCATACCATTTTAGCCGTTTGGGAAAAACAGGGGCTGATTTCATCCATTATTACGCAAAATGTTGACGGACTGCACCAGGATGCCGGCAGCAGCAATGTCATCGAATTGCACGGCACTTTGAGAAAATGCCATTGCAACCGCTGCGGCAAGGAGTATCCGGATACGGCCTTTCTGAAAGGTGATTACAAGTGCGCTTGCGGCGGATTGATCCGGCCTTCCGTCGTTCTATTCGGCGAGAGCCTGCCGTTTGATGCGTTTTACAAGGCAAGCGAAGAAACGGAACAGGCCGACCTCTTTATCGTGCTCGGTTCCTCGCTTTCAGTGACGCCGGCCAACCAGTTTCCGCTTGCCGCAAAGAAAAACGGCGCGAAGCTGGTTATTGTCAACATGGAACCGACGGAACTGGATTATGCGGCGGATTTGGTGATAAGGAACTGGAAAATCGGTGAACTGCTTGAAACGGTAAACCGGTTTGTTTAAAAAATTTATCCCCCGCGTATTACAGCGGGGGCTTTTGCTTACTCTTTAAATCCGGTGTTGGCTTTTACCGTTACTTCCGCGAACCGTTTTGCATCCTGTTTATTGGAAGCAACAGCCAATATAGGAGCCGATAAATCCGATCGGAACGGAAAAAATCGCCGGATTGGTCAGCGTGATGAGCGGGTTCACGGAAAAATGGCCGCCCCTTCAACAGGGAAAAACACATTCGGGCTGACCGCCACCAGTACAAGTGAAGAGATCAGGCCGCAAAGCATACCTGTGATCGCGCCTGCGGTATTAAATTTTTCCAATAAATCGTATAAATCATGACCGGCAAATTTGCGCTCTCCGCCACGCAAAAGGCAAGCGTAACGAGAAAAGCTACGTTCATTTCCTGCGCAAACAATGCGAGCAACGAAAATACCGCAACACCGATGGAAGCATAACGGGCCGCAAGCATCTGCTGTTTCTCAGACACCTGTCCTTTTTTAACAATTTGGCCGTAAATATCATGCACAAATGCTGATGCACCGGAAAGCACAAGGCCGGAGACCACCGCCAAAATGGTTGCAAACTACAGCACAACGTGATAAGCGACAAGATAACCGAAGCTGTAGAAAAATCCGTCAATCCCGTTTAAAGCAATCATTCCGGAAATGCCGAGGAAAGAAGCCGCGGATAAATAATTGCCGGCAATCGCCATGCCGTTTTGCCAGCCGCTTAAGCCCCCGCCCGCCGTGTAAAATTCGTTAGCGGTTTTCGTGTGTTTTGTGGCGTAGTAAGTGATGACGAGCGTCAAGGCAACAATAATGATAACGATTTCATTCATACAACTTTATCCCCCTTTTGCATATGCTTATCAAGGACATCCTGCGCCAGCCGGTCAATGGTCAAAAAAGCGGTTTTCTGACGTATACGGTACATAAGATCCAAGTCATCACAATTTGAGAAATTGCAAATACCCAGGTCCATGTAATATCACCGGCATACGGACGGTTCAACACTTTAGAATATGAGGTTAAAACGGGAAGGGAGAAATAAAAAACAAGAAAGAAGGCGGTAAGCGGTACTATAAATTTCTTTTTCTCTGCCATCAGCTTTTAGAGTTTGGGACTTGATGCAATCTGTTCAAAATCCACATTTGACGAATGATTGCGTACCAATTTCTCCATAAATGCGACTCTTTTTGATGGAATTTCCCCTAATCGTAACGGATTGTTCACAAAATTGCAATGTTATTTTTAGATAATTAAAAAAATAAAATGCGACCACAGAATAGTTTACGAAAAGAATGATTTGTGGAAGAAAAAATATGATTGCAATGCCGTTTATACGCGTATAAATGAAAAAAACGAATGAGAGGTGCAGAATGCCGATTTTTGTAAATGAAAAAACGCAGGAATTTCATCTGCAGAATAATGGGATCAGTTATATTTTTGGCGTCATCAGCGAGAGCGGGCAGCTGGAGCACTTATATTTCGGGAAAAAAATCCGCCACCGCCCGTCTTTCCAACATTTAAAGGAAAGAAGAAGGCACAGTGCTTCGACGAACCGCATTGAAGGCAGCTATACGACATCCCTCGAATACATCAAACAAGAATACCCTGCTTACGGCACAACAGATTTCCGTATGCCTGCATATGAAATCAGGGACAAAATGGGGAGCACCATTTCTGATTTCCGTTACCGGGGGTATTCGATCCGTAAAGGCAAGCCGAAACTTGAAGGACTGCCGGCAACCTATACAGAAAACATCCATGAGGCGGAAACGCTTGAAATTTATTTGTTTGACGATGTGCTTGGGGGGGAGCTGATTTTATTTTATACCATTTTTAACGGCTGGGACGCTATTACCCGTCATGCGGTTTTTTCAAATAAAGGCGGGGAACGTTTTTATTTAAATGCAGCGATGAGCGCAAGCATTGATTTTCCTGATTCCGATTTTGAAATGGTTACACTTGCCGGGGCATGGGCGCGCGAGATGGATGTGCAGGCAAAGCCGCTGGGGAGGGGAATCCAATCTGTATACAGCGCAAGAGGGGCAAGTAGCCACCAGTTCAACCCTTTTCTTGCGCTGAAAAGGCCGGATGCGACAGAAGGAAGCGGGGAAGTATACGGCTTCAGTCTTGTGTACAGCGGAAATTTTCTTGCCCAAGTTGAAGTCGATAACTTTCACGTGACACGTATCATGATAGGTATTCATCCGTTCCAGTTTAAGTGGAAACTGAATCCGGGCGAAACTTTTACAACGCCGGAGTGTGTGATCGTCTATTCCGTCCGGGGCCTGAATGGTATGAGCCAAACGTACCATGAACTGTACCGCACCCGTCTTGTCCGCGGCATTTGGCGGGATAAACCACGTCCGGTTTTATTCAATAATTGGGAAGCAACGTACTTCCGTTTTACTGAAGAAAAGATTTTGACGCTTGCAATGGAATCAAAAAAATTAGGGATTGAGCTGTTTGTGCTTGATGACGGCTGGTTCGGCAGGCGGGACAATGACAAAAGCTCCCTCGGGGACTGGGAGCCGAACCTTGAAAAACTACCGGGCGGAATCAAAGGGTTGTCGGAAAAAATCGAGGCGCTCGGTATGAAATTCGGCCTTTGGTTCGAACCGGAGATGGTGAACAAAGATTCCAATTTGTACCGGAAGCACCCGGATTGGGTCATCTCAGTTCCAGGCAGGCCGATGTCGCACGGACGGAACCAATATGTGTTGGACTTTACCCGGGACGAGGTCGTGGGTTATGTTTTTGAAGCGATGAGCAGAACAATCCGGGAATCGAAAATTTCTTATATCAAATGGGACATGAACCGGAATATGACGGAAGTATTTTCAAAAGCATGGCCGAAAAGCAGGCAGGGGGAAATTTTCCACCGTTATATTCTCGGGGTGTATAAGCTATACGAAAAATTAATTTCACATTTTCCAAATATACTTTTTGAATCATGCGCAAGCGGGGGAGGGCGGTTCGATCCGGGCATGCTGTATTATGCGCCGCAGACTTGGGCGAGTGATGACACGGATGCGGTCGAAAGATTGAAAATCCAATATGGAGCATCACTCGTTTATCCGCTTTCCTCCATCGGCAGCCATGTATCCGCTGTGCCGAACCATCAAACAGGAAGGATCACGCCGCTTGAAACACGGGCAAATGCCGCTTATTTCGGCGCCTTCGGCTATGAACTCGATCTTACGTCTTTAACCGTTGAAGAAAAAACCGCCATAAAAAAACAGATCGCTTTTTTCAAAGCAAAACGTGCCCTGTTCCGATTCGGCCGCTTTTACCGTTTGTTAAGCCCGTTCCCCTCCAATGAAGCTGCCTGGATGGCCGTATCCTCGGACCAAAAGGAAGCGGTCGTGGGATATTACCGGGTACTGGCACAGCCGAATCCGCCTTTTTCACGCATCCGGCTTGCGGGGCTTGATCCGGGGATGCTGTATGCGGTGGATGGATACGGCGAACCGGTTTATGGCGATGAATTGATGCAAGTTGGCCTCCTCCTTGATAAAATAGAAACCAAAGGTGATTTTGTATCATCCTTGTATTGCATCCGTGCTGCCGAAAAAGACGGATAAATATATGGTATATATCAATAAAAACGGGCAAGGGTAACCCTTTTCCCGTTTTTACCTTTTTTTCAATTGTTCCTGCGCCAAGCGGACCAATTCTTTCACCATGCTCCCGCCGATCGGCCCCTCGATTTTGCCGACCTGTTCGGCGGTTAATCTTCCGTTGTAGCCTTTTTGGAGTGGAATCCCCTGGACATCCGCTACTACAAATTTTACGTCGTCCGGCTGGTCCGCATCGGTATGGAACCCCTGTTTTGCCATAACATCCGCTTTAAAGCGGTCGAGCGCATTCCTGGATCCTGCAACGAGCGGCTTTCTTTTTCTTCTAGGTATCGTATCACCTCTTTTTTAATATGTGAAACGAGTGCGGTTTTCATTCCGAATGCTCCCGCGGAAAAGTCTATATTTTTTGCAAAAATCTTAAAGGATATTTAAAACTTATATCGAATATTTGTATAATATAAACTGTAATAATACAGTAAACTCAAAGGGAGTATGCAACATGAAAAAGGCTTTTTTCGGTGCATTGCAGATCGGTTTGCTCTGGGTGATATACGAAATCGGGCTGGAAGCGGTTAAAATGCTGCATTTGCCGATACCGGGGAATGTGTTCGGCATGCTGCTGCTTTTTCTATTGCTTGCAACAGGCATATTGAAATTGCAGTGGATAGATATGGGCGCCACCTGGATATTAAAGCATTTATCATTCTTTTTTATCCCGATCTCTGTCGGGCTGATGACGCTCGGTACCGTTTTTATCCATGAGGGGCTTGTGTTGTTTCTGATCTTGGCTGTCAGTGCGGCAGCCGGCATTTTGGGGACGGGGATTTCCGCACAATTTTTGGCAAGGAGCCGTGAGGAAAGCCATGAGCAGCAGCATAGCCACTCTTTATAGCATTTTCGTGACCGTGTTTGTCTATTTGTTGTCTTTACGATTATCGAAAAAATACCCGTCCCCGTTTACAACACCTGTTTTTTTCAGCACAGTTGCCGTGATACTCATCCTGTTGGCCAGCCATGTCCCTTACAAAGAATATCTACCCGCAAAAGGACTGATGACTTATTTTCTCGGCCCGGCTACGGTCGCGCTTGCCGTGCCGCTTTATAAAAACAAGGCCATCCTGCTCCACTATTCGATGCCGGTATTGGGCGGCATGCTTTCAGGCAGTGTGCTCACCGTCGGGATTGCGTTGATCCTCGCGAAAGTGTTCCGACTGTCCAATTATATTTTTGCTTCTCTTGCGGTTAAATCGATCACGGTTCCGGTAGCGAGCGAAGTGGCAAAAATCATCGGTGGAAACCAGGTGCTTGTCGCCGGTTTTGTTATGATTACAGGTATGCTCGGGGCAATGTTCGGTTTGAAACTATTGACATGGGCCAAAATTGATGACCCGATCTCCAGGGGGCTTGCGCTTGGAACCATTTCCCACGGCATCGGCACCGGTGAAGCCGTTAAGGAAGGCGACCTGCAGGGGGCCGTGTCGGGTGTTGCAATGGGTTTAACCGCGATTTTGACTTCTTTTATCCTCCCGTGGTTTTTTTAAGCGGGATGAATATATTTTTACAAAAGTGGGGTAGATGCATATGATGAACACGCCGCTTTTGCTCTCTTCCTTAATAGAGAGGGCTGAGCGCTACTTTCCGAGGAAACTGGTGGTGTCGCGGACGCACACCGGCATACAGCGGATACCGTATGCCGAGATTGCCAAGCGGACGCGCCGGCTTTCCAGCGCCTTGGAAAAGCTTGGCATGAAAAAAGGCGACAGGATCGGGTCTTTTGCCTGGAACCACCACCGCCATTTGGAAGCGTATTTTGCAGTGCCGTGCCGCGGGGCTGTCCTGCATATGGTGAATATCCGGTTGTCGGAAGACCATCTTGCTTATGTCATCAACCATGCGGAAGATAAAATTCTTTTAGTGGATGTTGATCTCGTTCCTCTCATTGAAAAAATCCGTGACAGGCTGAAGACGGTGGAGCATTTCGTTATCATGAGCGATAGCAAAACGCTTCCGGAAACAACGCTTTACCCTGTATCTTCTTATGAAGCAATTTTGAATGAAGGAGATGAAGATTACCCGTTTTTGCATGGCCTCGATGAAAATGCGCCTGCTGCCATGTGTTATACTTCGGCAACTACCGGTTACCCGAAAGGTGTTGTCTATTCCCACCGCGGCCTTTACCTTCACAGCATGGCGCTAGGCCTTGCGGATAATCTTGGTGTTTGCGAACAAGATGTGGCGATGCCGGTCGTCCCGATGTTTCATGTGAATGCATGGGGTCTGCCGTATGCCGCCGCTTGGTTCGGCGCAACACAGGTGCTTCCCGGCCCGTCTTTTACACCGGAGCTGCTGGCTGGACTGATTGAAAAAGAAAAAGTGACAATTACGGCTGGCGTCCCGACGATATGGATCGGCATGCTGAAAGTGTTACAGGAAAAACAATACGATATCAGCAGCCTGCGTCTCATTGTCAGCGGGGGAGCAGCATCACCAAAAGGGCTGATCCGCGCTTACGAGGAAACATACAAAGTGCCGTTTATGACCGGATACGGGATGACGGAAACTTCTCCGATTGTCTCCGTTGCATCCTTAAAAAGCAGCATGAAAGATGATACGCTGGACCAAATTATTGAAACGAGGGGAAAAACAGGCCTGCCGGTTCCCGGGGTTGAAGTAAAAGTCGTAAATGAAAAAGGGGAAGTGCCATGGGACGGGAAAACGATGGGCGAACTTACCATTAGGGGCCCTTGGATTGCGGATGAATATTACCGTGACAACAGTAGGCATGAAGCCTTTAAAAATGGTTGGTTATTTACCGGGGATATTGCGGTTATCGACGAAGAAGGCTACTTAAAAATTACCGATCGAACAAAAGACTTGATAAAAAGCGGAGGTGAATGGATTTCTTCCGTTGAACTCGAAAACGCTCTCATGTCCCATGAAGCAGTGTTCGAAGCGGCGGTCATTGCTGTCCCACATCCGTTATGGCAGGAACGCCCGCTCGGCTGCGTCGTTTTAAAAAACGGCTATGAAAATAAAGTCACCGCCCAAGTGTTGAAAGATTATTTAAAAAAGCAGTTTGCCTCGTGGTGGATCCCGGATGACATTATATTCGTAAAAGAGATCCCAAAAACCTCGGTCGGCAAATTTTTAAAGCGGGCGTTGCGCGAACAGTTGCAGAACCATTATGCGAGCGCCCAATAGAAGGGCAAAAGCCGGAATCTTCCCGTGGATTTCGGCTTTTACATTCGGTATGATATAAAGGAAAGATGTGAAAGGGAAACGAGAAAGGACTTATACGGAAATGCCAAAATCATCCAAGAAGAAACAGAACCGGCGCAAAACATTCATCATCCTATTGATCCCGGTGTTGGTCATCGGCTATTACTTGATTTCCCATGAAGAAAAAATAGAGAAAAAATACAACTCCTACATACCGAAAAAATATATGGCAATATACTTGGAAGCACAAAAAGTTTACGGGGTTCCCTGGTATGTGCTTGCTGCCCATCACCGGGTTGAAACGAGATTTTCAACATTGAAGCCAATGGTTTCACCGGCCGGGGCAGAGGGGCCGATGCAATTTATGCCGTGCACTTTTGTCGGATGGAAGCACCCGTCATGCAGCGGGCTTGGAAAAGGGAATATCCCCGAAAAGGAAAAAACGGACCCGGCTGTAATCAAAAAGTACGGGGGATACGGCATCGATGCGGACGGGGACGGGAAGGCGGACCCGTTTGACGATAAAGACGCCATCTTTAGCGCGGCAAATTACCTTGCGAAAAATGGCGCGGCGGACGGCCAGATTGAAAAAGCCGTCTACTCCTACAACCACAGCAACAAATATGTATCCGAAGTGATGTATTATGTCCGCCTGTATAAAAAAGAAGGCGCGCAGGAAGTAAACCGGTAAAAAAGGGCGGGACCGTCCGCCCTTTTCCATTATGCTTTTCTGGCAGTTCTTAAAATAAAGCTCAATACAAAAACAAGTATGATGGCGCCGATCAGAGCTGGAATAATCGCCATACCTGCAACGGCCGGGCCGAAATTCCCGAAAATTGCGCCCCCGAGCCATGCGCCGATGATTCCCGCAATAATATTGCCGATGATACCGCCCGGGATATCCCTGCCTAAAATGAGGCCTGCAAGCCATCCAATAATCCCACCTATGATTAAATATAAGATAAACGACATTTTACCATTCCTCCTATTCTTTCTATATGGGGCTAAACATAAAGGACAGTATTCAAAAACGTCTAAAATTTACACATTTTTGCGTGCACCGGTGAAGGCGGGGCCAGTCCCTGCCTGCTTGAAGTCTTACATATCGTGTCCTGCGTTATGTTTTTGCCTCGTATGGTTGCGGTTTTTTACTTTTTTTGACCCGCTTAAGGGTTCTGGCTGCCCGCCGTTGTTTACTTTCGGCTGGTTTCTGTGCATATCGTTGCTGTCGTTTTTGTTTGTCAAATTCCATCCCTCCTTTTTATACTTTTTGCTTTTTTGAAGCCGGTTATACGGAATATTTGCGGAAAAATGGTATACACTAACCATTGCAATTTTTTTGAAGGAGAGATGACAATGCCTTACCATAAAGACAAGCAGCAGGCGTTCCAGGCAGCCCAGCAAAGCATGAACCAGACGGAAGATATTTACCGGGATTTCGTTGTGGACAGCGAAGACTACGGCCATCATTTAAAACATTTAAAAGAAGAAATCAATGAAACATACCAGCAGATTGAAAACGCGCTCGAAGTGGCCAGCGAAACGCAGCGTCCGCAATTGGAGCGTTTCCGCAACGATTTGGATAAAATCGTGAAAAAAGTAGATGAAAAATAAGGCGGGGGAGCACCCTGCTTTTTTCATATGGTTGTCTGCCTGAATCTGGTATAATATTGAAATGTATCGGGTCTGCACAAAAAAATATGGTTTATAACAAAAAATTGCATTTATTTAGGAGGGAACAGTATGGTATTATCGGATTTTGAACGGAATTTACAGAAATATGCGAAATTGCTTGTGTCTAAAGGTATAAATGTCCAGCCGGGAGATTGGGTAAAAGTGTATATCACGACAGACCAGGCAAAACTCGCACGCCTTGTCGTGAAAGAAGCTTATGCGCTCGGTGCCGAAAAGGTTATTGTCGACTGGTCTGACGACGAAATCACAAAGCAGCATTATCTGAACCAGCCGGAGGAAGTGCTGACCCATATTCCGGACTATAAAATTGCCGAAACTGAAGATCATGTGCTAAACCATAAAGTCAGCCGGCTTTCAATTTTGTCAAGCGACCCAGGGCTGTTGGATGAAATTGACCCGCATAAAGTCGCCGCTTATCAAAATGCGGCATCGAAAGCGTTCAAGGCGCAGCGGGTGGCCACCCAAAATGATGATATAAAATGGACGGTCGCAGCAGCGGCGGGTGCCGGCTGGGCTGCAAAAGTGTTCCCGGATTTAAAAACGGAAGAAGAGCAAGTCGATGCCCTTTGGGACCAAATTTTCAAGACGTGCCGAGTGTACGCCGACGATCCTGTTGCCGCCTGGGAAGAACATAAAAAGATTTTGAACGAAAAAGCGGCAAAATTAAACGAAATCCAATTTGACGCGCTCCATTATACGGCGCCTGGCACGGATTTGACACTGGGCCTCCCGAAAAACCATATTTGGGCGAGCGCGGGAAGCTTTAACCCGAAAGGCGAGGAGTTCATTGCCAATATGCCGACAGAAGAGGTATTTACCGCTCCTGATACCCACAGGATGGAAGGCGTTGTCCGCAGCACAAAACCTTTAAGTTATGCCGGCACGTTAATTGAAGGGATTGTTGTCCATTTTAAAGACGGCAAGATTGTGGACATTTCTGCCGAAAGAGGCGGTGAAGCGATCAAAAAACTCGTTTTTGAAAACGAGGGGGCAACTGGGCTTGGCGAAGTGGCGCTCGTTCCAGATCCGTCGCCAATTTCACAATCCGGCATCACCTTTTTCAACACGCTGTTTGATGAAAATGCTTCAAACCACCTGGCAATCGGCGCCGCCTATCCGACCACAATCGAGGGCGGCACGAAAATGAGTGAAGAAGAACTGTTAAAACACGGCATGAATGTCTCCAATGTCCATGTTGACTTTATGATCGGTTCTGTCGAAATGAATATTGATGGAATCAAACAGGACGGAACAGTTGTGCCTGTGTTCCGGAACGGGGATTGGGCCATTTAATGAAAAAACATTAATATTATATTAATAAACAACCTCGAATGCACAAAACAAAGAAATCAGCCTGGCAGGCTGATTTCTTTGCATTCTCTACTGTTTTTTCTTGCACTTTTTATTGAACTGCTTTTCCCTCTCGGTTAACGGCTCGTTTGAAACTTCTTCATTATATCCCGCGCCTTTTCCCTGCGCTTTCGCAGCGTTCATGCCTGGGCGTATATGGTTGGCTTTCTGCCTTGCCATCATCGTTCACCTCCAGTTTCTTTAAGCTTAGTATGTTTGAAAAGGGAAAAATCATGTCTGTTTTAGATGGGGTCATAAAATTTTTTCGATTCAAAATCGAAAGTAAAATAAAGAAAACTTATCACTTACAATAACATTATTGTTATTTACTTATGGTGATTATTGTAATATGATGGAACTGCGAGAAGTTTTTACGGATTATTCCGCTTTTCTATGAAATGATGAAAACACGAATCTTGAAAAAGGGGGAAAAGACATGTCGAATGATGTCTTTCAAGCGCGTTCTACGTTTGAAGTAAATGGGAAACGCTATCACTACTACCGTTTGACGGCGCTCCAGGACGCAGGAATTGCCAATGTTTCACGCCTGCCGTATTCGATTAAAGTGCTGCTCGAATCTGTGCTCCGCCAAATGGACGGCCATGCTATTACAAAAGAACATGTAGAAGATTTGGCCAAATGGGGTTCAGATGAAGTGAAGGACAAAGAAGTTCCGTTTAAACCGTCCCGCGTTATTTTGCAGGACTTTACCGGCGTACCGGTTGTGGTCGACCTTGCATCCCTCCGCAAAGCGATGGCCGATATGGGCGGAAATCCGGACAAAATCAATCCGGAAGTTCCGGTTGACCTTGTCATTGACCACTCGGTACAGGTTGACAAATACGGCACACCGGACGCCCTGCAGGCCAACATGGATTTTGAATTCAAGCGTAATGCCGAACGCTACAAATTTTTAAATTGGGCGCAAAAAGCATTTGACAACTACCGTGCCGTTCCGCCTGCAACCGGGATCGTGCACCAGGTTAACCTTGAATACCTCGCAAGTGTTGTCCATGAAAAAGAACTGGAAAACGGCGAATATGAAGCTTATCCGGATACGCTTGTCGGAACCGACTCCCATACGACAATGGTTAACGGGCTCGGCGTGCTCGGCTGGGGCGTCGGCGGGATCGAAGCGGAAGCCGGCATGCTCGGCCAGCCTTCCTACTTCCCGATCCCCGAAGTCATCGGCGTAAAACTTACGGGTTCCCTGCCGAACGGCGCTACTGCAACAGACCTTGCGTTAAAAGTGACACAACTTCTGCGCCAAAAAGGGGTAGTCGGCAAATTTGTCGAATTCTTCGGACCTGGTGTATCGACGCTGCCGTTAGCGGACCGCGCCACAATTGCAAACATGGCTCCTGAATACGGGGCAACATGCGGATTCTTCCCGGTTGACGATGAATCGCTTGCTTACTTGCGCCTAACCGGCCGAAGCGAAGACCATGTGAAATTAGTGGAAGCCTACTTAAAAGAAAACGGCATGTTCTTTACCCCGGATAAAGAAGATCCGGTTTATACCGATGTGCTCGAACTGAATCTTTCTGAAATCGAAGCGAACCTTTCCGGCCCGAAACGCCCGCAGGACCTTATTCCGCTCTCCCAAATGCAGTCCGCTTTCCAAAAAGCGATCACGGCGCCTGCCGGCAACCAAGGTTTCGGGCTGGATGAAAAAGAACTTGAAAAAGAAGCCGTCATCCAATTCAACAACGGTGAATCGGCCCCGATTAAAACCGGTGCTGTTGCGATTGCAGCCATTACAAGTTGTACAAATACATCCAACCCTTACGTAATGCTCGGCGCCGGCCTGCTTGCGAAAAAAGCGGTGGAAAAAGGCCTTGAAGTGCCGAAATATGTAAAAACTTCGCTTGCGCCTGGATCGAAAGTCGTTACCGGTTATTTAAATGATTCCGGTTTAATGCCGTACTTGGAAAAACTAGGCTTTAACCTTGTCGGATATGGTTGTACAACCTGTATCGGAAACTCCGGGCCGCTGAAAGAAGAAATCGAAAAAACGATCGCGGAAAACGACCTGCTTGTCACTTCCGTCCTTTCTGGAAACCGCAACTTTGAAGGCCGGATCCATCCGCTTGTCAAAGCGAACTATTTGGCATCGCCGCCGCTTGTTGTGGCATACGCTTTGGCCGGAACCGTCAACATCGATTTAAATAACGATCCGATCGGAAAAGATAAAAACGGAAATGATGTATACTTAAAAGACATTTGGCCGTCCCAGGACGAAATTAACGAAACGATCAAACAAGTCGTAACACCGGAACTGTTCCGCAAACAGTATGAAAATGTCTTTAGCGATAATGAACGCTGGAATGCAATCGAAACGAGCGACGAACCTTTATACACTTGGGATTCTGAATCAACATACATCCAAAATCCGCCGTTCTTTGAAAACCTGTCTCCGGAACCGGGCGAAGTCAAGCCGTTAACCGGCCTGCAAGTCATCGGCAAATTCGGCGATTCGGTTACAACTGACCATATTTCACCTGCGGGGGCAATCGGAAAAGATACTCCGGCCGGCAAATACTTGCTTTCAAAAGGTGTTGAACCGCGTGACTTTAACTCTTACGGATCGCGCCGCGGCAACCACGAAGTCATGATGCGCGGGACATTTGCCAATATCCGCATCCGCAACCAAATCGCTCCAGGAACGGAAGGCGGCTATACAACTTACTGGCCGACAAATGAGGTCACATCGATTTACGATGCTGCCATGCGGTATAAAGAAAACGGCACCGGCCTTGTTGTCCTGGCCGGCAAAGATTACGGTATGGGCTCTTCACGTGACTGGGCGGCAAAAGGCACATATCTGCTCGGCATCAAAACCGTCATTGCGGAAAGCTTCGAACGGATCCATCGCTCGAATCTAGTGCTGATGGGTGTGCTTCCGCTGCAGTTTAAAAAAGGCGAAAATGCCGACACACTCGGCCTTACCGGAAAAGAAACGTTTGAAGTGCAGATTGATGAAAATGTGAAGCCGCATGATTGGGTTAAGGTTACTGCAACCGATGAAGCAGGAAAGAAAACAGAATTTCAAGCGCTCGTCCGTTTCGATTCCGAAGTGGAAATCGATTACTACCGCCACGGCGGCATCCTGCAAATGGTATTGCGCGGCAAACTGCAACAGTCGAGAGATGAAGTACAGACAAAATAATTTTGCTCCAAAAAGCTGCGATCTTACGGGTCGCAGCTTTTTTGACGCATTTATAATTTTTCTCATAATTGCCCATACTAAGTAAAAATACATACGCAAGGAGTGGCAAAAGTGAGAAAAATGCACAAAAAAACTTTTTCCGATTTGGTTGCCGAAAATAAGCAGGCATTATTACGCGATATGGATGCTATGAAGCAAATAGAAGAACGGCTGGAACGGAAACATGCGATGAAATTAGCAGAATAAGCCACTAGCATCGGCTCATAATTCATCCTTTCCCGGGGGAAGATGTAGGGGGAGGGGGGATAAACATGGGCAACCCAAAAAAGAAAAGCAAATATTTTGTTCCGGATCACCTCGGCACACAGCCACGCGGATTTTCCGGCAATAAAGGGAAACAAATGCAGGACCGTTCGGGACAGCATGCTCAAGTGATCCAGACAAAGGGCGAGTAACTGTGCAGCGAAGGAGGAAAACAGCATGGCCAATAACCAGCCAAAACCGGATGACCGCAGCGATAATGTCGAAAAACTGCAAAACATGATCCACAATACAATTGAAAACATGGAAAAAGCGGAAGAGTCACTAGCATTTACAACGGACGAAACGCAAATCCAGCAAATTAAAGAAAAAAATGAACGCCGGCGCGAAAGCCTTGAAGCAATGAGAAACGAAGTCAAGGACGAAGCCGCTTACCATGAACGACAATCATAATTTTTCACGGCCGGGCCTTCTAAGGAAAAAGGCAATGTTTCCAATATCGAAACAACGCTATTTCCCTCTTGGAGGCCCGGCTTTTTATAGGCAGCGCGTAAAATCGGGACACGATGCTGCCCTTCCTTTTATGCTGGCTCTGTTAAATTTTATTGTTGATTATCGCTAATTTCTGAGACACCTGCGGGATAAGCGAGCAAGAAGAGTTCCCTCGTGCTGAGTGACAAGCTAGGAGG
Organism: Weizmannia acidilactici; assembly: GCF_008974185.1. Lineage (GTDB taxonomy): Bacteria > Bacillota > Bacilli > Bacillales > Bacillaceae_C > Weizmannia > Weizmannia acidilactici. The sequence goes on along the minus strand of NZ_BKZP01000026.1, from coordinate 8,474 downwards.
CTCGCGATGCGTGCAGAAAGTGAGCGGATTTCGCGATCATCAACATTGATCACGATCATAGCCTTTATGTTAAAATAAACATATTGACTGTACATAGAAGAGGTGTCCAAAATGCAAGTATCTGAAGCTAAAATTCATGTGCGTTATGCGGAAACGGACCAAATGGGTGTTGTGTACCATGCCAATTATTTAGTCTGGATGGAAGTGGGCAGGACAAAATTGATTGAAGATCTCGGTTTCCGTTACGCCGATATGGAAAAAGATGGGATCATTTCTCCGGTGATTGATATCCAGGTTTCATACAAAAAACCGGTACGGTATGGGGAAACCGCGACAGTTAAAACATGGATCGATCACTATGACGGGCTGCGCGTCCATTACGGATATGAAATCTATACCGGAAACGGTGATCTGGCCGTAACAGGGGTTTCAAAGCATGTGTGCGTGAAAAAAGATACGTTCCGTCCAATATCGATCCGGCGGGTATATCCGGACTGGCATGAAGCATACGAAAAAGCGAAAAAATCGTAAAGCGGGGGATTGTGTTGGCTTTTGGGATTAAGCGGAAACAGATCCAGGAATGGAAAGCGGCAATTGACCGCGGGGAAATTGCGTTTTTAACACACTTTTGGCTCGATGACCGTTTTCCGGAAGCAAAATCGGTCACAAAAGTCGGCTGCAATGACCTCGGAAAGCTCGCGGAATGGGGGGGCCGCTACCAATTAAAAAAAGAATGGATCCATGTCAGAAAAGACGGGTACAGCCATTTCGATCTGCTTGGAAGCAAGCAGCGGGAGGTTTTGGAAAAAGAAGGGCAACTTGAGGCAGCGCTGAAGTTTTTAAAATAGGCGTTGATGACCGTGAAATCCGGTTCTCCGGTATGCATCGCGGAAAATTAACACTCACATCGCCTTAAATTAAAATCGGCGTCCGGGGCTTGCGGCGTATTGCCTCCTGCTCCGGCGCCGATTTTAATGTTTTGGATATTCATAAACCGGTTCATCCAGTTTCGGGTCATATCCGACATATAAATCATGGCCGTCAAAATACCATTCATCCGTGCTTTCGATGAAAAAGGCATGACCGTGCCGTTCAACGGCGGCTGCAGGATCATCGGGGAAATCTTTGCGGACACCGAGTGAAAATCCGTGCTGAACGGGAGTCGAACCGCCGTATTTTACAAAAAAGCGTACAGACTCGCCGTCATCGAGCTCCATTTCTCTTTTAAACCAATTTGCTGCTTCGTCTGTTATGTGAATCCTCATGCCGTTCTTCCCTCCAACTGCTTTTGCTTTTTCTATTATAAATCAAAACGGCAGTTGATCCCTAACCTTTTGCCTTAGGGCTATAGCTATAGCCACTTGACTTTTGGCTCGGTTTTGTCTTTGATCCGTTTAATATTTGCTTTGTGGCGGTAAATGATGAAGGAAGCAAGCGCCAAAATAATCACAAACAGCGGCCAGTCGTGCGTAAAGACCATATAAACGAAAGTATAAATAAGGGCAAAGACAGCGGCCAAGATGGAAGACAGCGAAACATATTTGCTGATTTTCAACGTAATTAAAAAGACAACAACCACCATGACAAATAAAGGCCACTGATAAGCAAGGACAACGCCGGCCGATGTCGCAACCGCTTTCCCACCTTTAAATTTCGCAAATACCGGAAACATATGGCCGACAACGGCGATCAATCCGATCAAGAGCGGGTGCAGCACATGCTCCATTCCAAAAAAGTGCGGGAGAAGGGTCGCCAATGTCCCTTTTAAAATGTCGACAACCGTTACAACGCTTCCGGCTTTTTTACCGAGGACGCGGAATGTGTTCGTTGCCCCAAGATTACCGCTTCCGTGCTCGCGAATATCTATCCTATAAAAAAGCTTACCAATGATCAAGCCGGTCGGGATTGATCCAAGCAGGTAAGCCAAAATAATAATCAGCGCGATTTTCATGTGCAAAACTCCTTAGAAAAATTCTATGCTTATTGTAGCATGAACTTACAGGAAAGAGGAGATTTTTTTGTGATGTCTATTGAATGTATGTTTATTGGATTATTCGGAAGAAAGAAGGATTTTGAAAAAGTAGAATCGAATGGTATAGCTGAGGGAATGAAATATGTATCACCTTAACACCAGAAAAGAGGGGTTGTAAAATGGCGATTGAAAATCCTAGCAGGGAAGAAATCAGGGACATTTTAAAAAAAGCGAGGCGGATTGCGGTTGTCGGATTAAGCAATCATCCGGAAAAAACTTCGTATATGGTTGCTAAAGCGATGCAGGATGCCGGTTATGAAATCATCCCGGTCAACCCGAAAGCAACAGAAATTTTAGGCGAAAAAGCCGTTCCTTCTTTAAAAGATATCAAGGGACATGTTGATATTGTCGACATTTTCCGGCGCCCGGAATATTTGCCGGAACTGGCCAGGGAATTCGATGAAATTGACGCGGATGTTTTCTGGGCACAGCTTGGCATTGAGAACGAAGAAGCTTATCATTTTTTGAAAGAAAAAGGCTATACGGTTGTGATGAACCGCTGCATCAAAGTCGAACATGCATTGACAAAATGAAGGCAAAGCCGCTAAGCAGGTGCCTATTGAAAGGCGCTTGCTTTTCTTTACCCCTTCACTTATGCTGGATGTTATGTCAACCCGCCATTTTACAAATTCCGTTTTATCGCTAAAATGGGTATTAGACGAAACGGGGAAGTGTGTTATAATAAGAACGAATGTTTGTTCCTGTGGATGCCCAGCGGGAACGCTTTTGGTACTGAAAGGGGAATATTTGTGGCAAAGAAACAAAATACATTGGAATATAATGACGATGCCATCCAGGTGCTGGAAGGGCTGGAGGCAGTAAGAAAAAGGCCGGGAATGTACATCGGCTCAACCGATACGCGCGGCCTGCACCATCTTGTTTATGAGATTGTCGATAATGCGGTCGATGAGGCGCTGTCCGGTTACGGGGACCACATCATCGTCAAGATACATAAAGATAATAGCGTCAGTGTGCAGGACTTCGGGCGCGGCATGCCGGTCGGGATGCACAAGCTTGGCAAGCCGACAACAGAGGTCATATTAACCATTTTGCACGCCGGCGGAAAATTTGGCCAGGGCGGCTATAAAACGAGCGGAGGCCTGCACGGTGTCGGCGCTTCCGTCGTCAACGCCTTGTCCGAATGGCTTGTTGTAACCATCCACCGCGATGGCTATGTATATGAACAGCGTTTCCGTGACGGCGGCAAACCGGAAACAACGCTTGAAAAAATCGGCAAAACGAACCAGACCGGCACGGCAATCCATTTTAAACCGGACCCTTCTATTTTCAGCACAACCACTTTCAATTACGATACGTTATGCGAACGGTTACGCGAATCTGCGTTTTTGCTGAAGGGCTTAAAAATTGATATCACGGATGAGCGCTATGGGCAGAAAGATGTTTTCCATTACGAAAATGGGATTGAAGCGTTTGTATCGTACTTGAACGAAGGGAAAGAAGTGCTCCATCCGGTAGTGTTTATTGAAGGTGAAGCGGGCGGGATCGAAGCGGAGTTCGCATTCCAGTTTAATGACGGTTTTTCGGAAAATATTTTGTCGTTTGTCAATAATGTGCGGACGAAAGACGGCGGCACGCATGAAGCCGGGGCGAAAACGGCGTTGACGCGCGTCATGAACGATTATGCGAGGAAAACCGGGCTTTTAAAAGACAAAGATAAAAACCTGGAAGGCTCTGACATCCGTGAAGGATTATCGGCCATTATTTCCGTCCGCATTCCGGAAGAGCTGCTCCAATTTGAAGGGCAGACAAAAGGGAAGCTCGGCACAAGCGAAGCCCGTTCCGCTGTCGATACGATCGTGTCGGAGCATCTCGCTTATTTCCTTGAAGAAAATCCGGAAACAAGCAGCCTGCTGATTAAAAAAGCGATCAAAGCATCGCAGGCCCGTGAAGCGGCACGGAAAGCGCGCGAAGAAGCGAGGAGCGGAAAAAAACGAAAAAAATCAGAAACGACTTTATCCGGAAAATTAACGCCTGCGCAAAGCCGCAACCCGCAGCGGAACGAATTGTATCTTGTGGAAGGGGACTCTGCCGGCGGTTCCGCCAAACAGGGGCGTGACCGCAAATTCCAGGCCGTCCTGCCGCTGCGTGGAAAAGTCATCAACACTGAAAAGGCTAAACTGCAGGATATTTTTAAAAACGAGGAAATCAACACGATTATATACACAATCGGTGCCGGGGTGGGCCCGGATTTTAATCTGGATGATGTCAATTACGACAAAGTCATTATCATGACTGATGCCGACACGGACGGCGCCCATATCCAGGTGCTGCTTTTGACATTCTTTTACCGTTATATGCGCCCGTTAATCGAGGTCGGGAAGGTGTATATCGCACTGCCGCCGCTTTATAAGGTGAGCAAAGGCTCCGGGAAAAAAGAAATCGTCGAGTATGCCTGGACCGAAAGAGAATTGGATGAAACGATCAAAAAAGTCGGACGCGGCTATGTGCTACAGCGCTATAAGGGGCTTGGCGAAATGAATGCCGACCAGCTGTGGGAAACGACGATGAATCCTGAAACGCGCACCCTGATCCGTGTTCGCATTGATGACGCGGCGCGGGCTGAACGCCGGATAACGACGCTTATGGGTGACAAAGTCGAACCGCGCCGGCAATGGATTGAAAACCATGTTGAGTTTGGCCTTGAAGACGACACCAATATTTTAGACAACGAGAACTTAATGATTGAGGAAGGGGACATGAGCGAATGAGGACGGCAGAACGCTTTCAAGACTTGCCTTTGGAAGAGGTGCTGGGCGACCGCTTCGGCCGTTACAGCAAATACATCATTCAGGACCGTGCCCTTCCGGATGCGAGAGACGGGCTGAAGCCGGTGCAAAGGCGCATTCTGTATGCGATGCACGTTGAGGGCAATACAGCCGACAAAAACTTCAGAAAGTCCGCAAAAACGGTCGGGAACGTCATCGGCAACTACCATCCGCATGGCGATTCTTCCGTTTATGAGGCGATGGTGCGGATGAGCCAGGACTGGAAGCTGCGCAACGTCCTGATTGAAATGCACGGAAACAACGGCAGCATTGACGGTGACCCGGCCGCGGCCATGCGGTATACGGAAGCAAGGCTTTCCCCGATCGCATCTGAACTCCTTCACGATATTGATAAAGAAACGGTCCGGTTCATCCCGAACTTTGATGATACGATAAACGAGCCGACCGTTTTGCCCGCCAGATTTCCAAATCTTTTGGTAAACGGTTCGACCGGCATATCGGCCGGTTATGCAACCGAAATTCCACCGCATCATTTAGGCGAAGTGATTGATGGCGCGATCATGCGGATCGAAAACCCGGATTGCACGGTTGACGATTTAATGAAAGTGATAAAGGGACCGGATTTTCCGACCGGCGGCATCGTTCAAGGCATTGATGGCATTAAAAAAGCGTATGAAACCGGCAGAGGCAAAATGGTCATCAGGGGAAGAACATCGATTGAAGATATGCGCGGCGGCCGCCAACAAATCGTTATTACGGAAATTCCTTACGAAGTCAATAAAGCAAATCTCGTAAAAAAAATCGACGAGCTTCGCCTAGACAGGAAAGTGGAAGGCATGTCCGAAGTCCGCGACGAAACAGACCGTACAGGGCTCCGGATTGTGATTGAATTGAAAAAAGACGCAGATGCGAACAGCGTTTTGAACTATTTATTTAAAAACACGGATCTGCAGGTGTCCTATAATTTTAACATGGTGGCTATCCATAACCGCCGCCCGCAGCTGATGGGCCTCCGGGAACTTTTGGATGCCTATATCGGGCACCAGAAGGAAGTGGTCACGAAACGGACCGAGTTTGACTTAAAAAAAGCGCGCGACCGGAAACATATTGTCGACGGCCTGGTGAAAGCATTGTCCATTTTGGATGAAGTTATTGCGGCAATCCGTGCATCAAAAGACAAAAAAGATGCCAAATCAAATCTCGTGGCGAAATTCGGCTTTACCGAACCGCAGGCAGAAGCGATAGTAACCTTGCAGCTGTACCGTTTAACGAATACTGACATTACAACGCTGCAAAAGGAATTGGAAGATCTCGAAAAAAGAATTGAAGAATACACCGCTATTTTGGGGAGCGAGAAAAAGCTTTTCTCTGTCATTAAAAAAGAATTAAAAGAAATCCGGAAAAAATATGCGGATGAAAGAAGAACAACGATCGAAGAGGAAATCCAAGAATTAAAAATCAATCTGAAAGCGATGATTCCGAATGAAGATGTCATTGTGACCGTTACAAAAGACGGCTATATTAAGCGGACGAGCCTCCGCTCCTACGCCGCTTCAAACGGCCGGGACCTGGCAATCAAAGACAGCGACCGCCTGCTCTTTAAGTGCCAGCTCAATACAGTGAATACCGTACTGCTGTTTACGAACAAAGGCAATTATCTTTATTTGCCGGTCCATGAATTGCCGGATATCCGCTGGAAAGACCTTGGCCAGCACGTTGCCAATATCGTGCCGCTTGACCGCGATGAAAACATTATAAAAGTGCTCCCGGTTGAAGATTTTAACCAGCCGCAATATATTTTGTTCTTTACGAAAAACGGCATGGCGAAGAAAACAGAATTGCAGCAGTACCAGGCGCAGCGTTATTCCAAAGCGCTTGTAGCGATGAACTTAAAGGACGATGATGAAGTAATTGATGTTCATCTGACGGACGGGGCAAAAGATGTCTTTTTGGCTTCGCATCTCGGTTACGGGCTCTGGTTTCATGAAGAGGAAATCAGTGTAGTAGGACAGCGGGCAGCGGGCGTCAAGGGTATGAATTTAAAAGAAGGCGACTGGCTGGCCGGCGGGAAAATCGTTGAACATCCGGGAACCGATAAAATCTTCATTGCCACACAAAGAGGCGCGGTAAAGAAAATGAAACTGTCAGAATTTGAAAAAACAAGCCGCGCCAAACGCGGGGTTGCCATGCTGCGCGAATTAAAAGCGCACCCACACCGCATTGTTGGTATGGAAGTCGTGGAAGATACGGACACAGTATGGATCCGTACGGAAAAAGGCCATCTTGAAGAAATGAACATGCACGATATGCGCGACAGCGACCGCTACTCAAATGGCTCTTTTATCCTTGACGAAAGTGAAAACGGCGAAGTCACGGAAGTGTGGAAGCAGGAACTGGAAGAAGAAACAATGGAAGAAAGCTAACGGAAAAAGTGTTTGCTGTATCGGCAAACACTTTTTTCATCCCCAGGCAATTTTTACATAATTTTGCCCTTCCTGCGCATCCTAAAACTAAAACGGATGCGGGGTGAAAGCAAATGAAACGGGAATATATGCTGGGGATCTTGGCATTTTTGTTTATGTCGGTGAGCACGGTTGCGATTGCCGATGCGGGCGATAAAGCGAAAATCAGCAAAGTAACCATCCATCAGTACGATGAAGATGTAACAGGTGACGGAAAAAAAGATCTAATCGTATTAGAAGGCATTCCGTTTGAAACCGGGAGCCTGTACATGAAAAAAATATGGGCACAGATCACGGTATCGGAAGGGAAAAAGTTCCGCATCCCTTATGAACCGGGATATGAACCGGAAATGCAGTTTGCCGACCTCAATCACGACGGTGTCAAAGACATGCTCGGTTCCAGCAATAGCGGGGGCAGCGGAGGTATCATCCAATACCGCCTCGATACGCTAAAAGGCGGAATCCTGAAAAATTTGCCGATGCCGACGGGATTAAAGCTTACCGGGAAATTTGAGAATGCCCTGTCGGCCAGCCTGAAAATTGAAAACACGAATGAAACATATCTTATCGATTTAAGAAAGCGCAAAAAGGACTATATCCGGCTTGGCATCTACCAAAAAGACGGGACGCTCAATGAACCGCTTGAACTGATGATTGACCCGGTTGCTGTTTTCAAACAGGTTAAAATAAAAGGAAAAAAAGGCTACGGACTAACCGGATACCAACAGGTAAGCGGCGCCTACCATGCGGACAAGCTTGGCAATGTCATATCAACCTGGTATTTAAAAAATGGAAAATGGGAGCTTGTCAAAGCAAAATGGCAGGTTTCACAGAAATGAAATGTGGCTGTCCCAAAAGCCCCTTTAAAGCAAAAATTATTCTCAAATGATCTTTTTAAAGCTTCTAAATTTCGTTCACATCGGACCGTTTCCATGGAGAAATTTTACTCTAACGGTTCTGAAAAAGCTTCTCAGACTTCCGGCATGCTTAAGCCAAAACGGATGATTGGATGCCGACTACGGCGGGGAAGCCAACTATTTGTATGTGCGGTCGTTCCGCAAATTTATCTTGCAGGAGCTGACCAAGGTAAACATCGAATTCGGGCTGGTAGTCATCTCCTACAACCTACTGAAACAGGCAGAAAAGAACCACCTGCTTCAGAAAGAAGATCCGGAAAATGAGAAAACCCGACGAGAACAAATATTGTATCTCATCGGGTTTTATTGTTTAATA
>NZ_BKZP01000025.1 GCF_008974185.1 Weizmannia acidilactici | reverse complement strand
GATCAAACTCTCGATAAAAGATGTTTGATAAAAGCTCGTTAGAAAATTGACGTTTCGCTTTGTTCAGTTTTCAAGGATCAATCTTGCGTCGCCCGTTTAACAGCGACTTAAATATTATATCATAACATCTAATCAGCGTCAACAACTTTTTTATTGTTTTTTCGTTTCCCACGAACCAGCTTAACCATAATATCACCATTCATATTTTTCGTCAATCTGAAAAAGCGGTGAAATTTTTTCCGGGTACGGCAAAAAATACAGCTGCCAAAAAATTCATTCACCTAACAGAAAAGCGGTGAGCTTCTGCCTTTTATGGCATCTCACCACTTTTAAACTTCTTGCCTGTTTGCTTAAATTTTATTTACCCTCAACAACCGCTTCTTGCTTTTTATACAAGTTCAACAAAGCTTCTTCTGCATAAGTTTCACCCAAAGCCGTTTGTTCAACCGCGTCATACGCCATCGTATTCGTGACAATGACCATCGTTGTGGTGTCATAACCGGCTGCTTTGATTTTTTCCGAATCAAATGTGCCGATCACATCGCCTTTTTTGATGCGGTCTCCGGCTTTGACATTAGAATTAAAGTGTTCTCCATTCAAGTTGACGGTGTCGATTCCGACGTGGATCAAAACTTCTGCACCCTGATCGGATTGGAGGCCGAATGCATGGTCTGTCGGGAAGGCAACAGATACTTGCCCGTCAAACGGCGCCACGACTTTTCCTTCTTCCGGCACAACGCCGACGCCCTTACCCATCGCTTCGGAGCTGAAGACCGGATCATTTACGGAAGTGAGCGGCACGACGCGGCCTTTTACCGGATTGTAGATGATTTCCTTCAGTTCCATTCCGGTTGTATCCACTTTTGGAAGTTCCGGGCGTTCTTTGTCCATTTTGCTTTCCAGCGCAGCTGTTTTCTTTTCAGTCAGGCTCTTTTTGCCCACTGATAAGTTCGCAAACATTGTTTCATTATTTTCTTCATTAAACCCAAAGATTAACACGAGCAGGAATGCGATCACCCATGCGACAATGACCGCAATGGCTTCCATTACAACACTTGAACCTTTGCCGATAAACAGCGGAAGTTCAAAGAAGTTCATAATCTGTGAATATTGGAAGGCTTTTACGCCGGCAAAGCCAGCAATGGCGCCACCGATTGCGCTTGCGATCAAACCGAAAATAAAACCTTTTTTGTATTTCAGGTTAATGCCGTAAATCGCCGGCTCAGTAATTCCGAAAAAGTTACTGATGGCAGCTGAAACAGCAATTTCCCTGTTTTTGGATTTTTTTGCTTTAAAAATGGCGCCTGCCACTGCACCAAACTGGCCGAATACTGCAACAAACATCATGGCCAGCAATGTGTCATAACCGTAGTTTTGAATGTTGATCAAGGAAATCGGCAGAATTCCCCAGTGCAGTCCGAAGACAACAAATACCTGGAACAAGCCTGCCAAAATAAATCCGGCAACGGCAGGGCTCAGGCTGTACAGGTATTTATAGCCGTAAGCAAGCCCCATACCGATGGCGTTGCCTAAAGGTCCGATGACGATAAAGGTCAAAGCACCGGCAACAAGCAATGTAAAGAACGGCACAAATACGAGCTGGGCAACGGCCGGAAGATGCTTTTTGAACCATCTTTCAATATAGCTCATGAGCCAGATTGCCAAAATCGTCGGAATGACCGCACCACCGTACTGTTTAAAATTGATGGCGTAGCTGCCTAAATGGCCGATTTTCGGGATACTGCTATCCGTCAGCGGATAAATCATCGCTGCTGCAAGCGCAACGGCAATAAAACGGTTTGTATTGAATTTATCAGCAGCCGTAATGGCAATAAAGATCGGAAGCAGTGTAAACACACCTGTTGCCAGTGCGTTCAGAATGCTGTACCAAACTGAAGATGTCGAAACAACATGCGTGCTTGCCAAAAGGATTGCAACACCTTTTAAAACGCCGGCACCTGCAAGAACAGAGATAAACGGCGTGAAAATACCGGAAAGAACTGCAACAAAGCGGTCAAAAATATTGCCTTTTTCTTCGCTTTCTTCCGCAGCCGCATCATTGTCAGATCCGACATCGGAAGCCGTAAAATGGTAAGCATCCATAATGGCGTTATAGACAGGAACGACTTCATCCCCGATGACAACCTGGTACTGTCCGCCTGCGTTTACTGCCGTCAGTACATTTGGCAGGTCTTCAAGCAGTTCTTTATTTGCTTGCCCTGCATCTTTTAAACGGAAACGCAAACGGGTCGCGCAGTGCACCAATGATTTAACATTATCAGGCCCGCCGACATTTGCGACAATATCATGGGCAAGCTGCGCATAATCTTTCTTTGCCATGTAAATCCTCCTCTTATTAAGTTAAGAAATTTTTGCCGGAAACAGATCGACCAGCACAGCAAACTTTTTTACACAAAGAAAAAGGCATGAGGAAAAAAGGAAAACATTTACGGGTAGTATGCCCATAAATGCATTTCCGTCATCTTTTTCACTCATGCCTGATCGAATCAGTAACACGTACAATATGATGAAGTTTTAAACTATTCCATCTTAGCCTGTATCCGCTGCAGATGCATCGTCAAGTAGACGGCCTCGGCATCATACACCGGTTTTTTCAATGTTTGCTGCATGATTTTAATCAATTTCCACGACAAATTATAACACCGCGGGTACTCCTGTTGCAAGAAATAATTTAATTTCTCCGGTTCATTCATTTTTTCCCCCGTCAGCACGCGGTCAATCGTATACTGCAAATGGCGGACAAGACGCATATAATTTGTGCTGTCTTTGTCTAAAGTGATTTTAAATTCATGTTCCACGGTTGAAATGAGCTGCGAAATCAGGTGGGAATGCCTGCTCAATTCGGAAAGCTGTTTATCCGTTACCGCACTGTGGATATGAAGCGCGATAAACCCGACTTCCCCTTCCGGCAAATAAACGTCCGTTGCCTCATTAATATAATCCACCACTTCACGTGCAATTTCGTATTCGCGCGGGTAGAGGATTTTTGTTTCGGCAACAAACGGATTTTTCACAGCCAGCCCTTGCCGGATGCGGTTAATGGCAAAAGCGATATGGTCCGTTAATGCAACATGAATATGTTCATTTAAAGGCGAATCGGTCCGGTTGCGGATCATTTCAATTGCTGAAATAATGACTTCGAGCGTTTTGTTATCAATAGAAGGGATCAATTTGATATATTGTTCCTGCTCCTTTTCATTTTTCAGCACAAACATTTTTTCTGCCGATTCCTGCGAAATGATTTCATCTTTTTTACGGTTAAAACCGATGCCTTTGCCAATTAACACGGTTTCTTCATATCGGGGGTGAGTGGCAATCAATACATTGTTGTTTAACACTTTTTTTACTTTAAAAGATTCCATTTCGATCCCCCTTGGCTCTAATCCATGCAATACGAATAGTGTAACTGAAATACTGTACGTTTTCAATTTTTCTCTCCTGCAGCAACAAGAATACAAAAAAGCCTGCAGGTGCGGCCTGCAAGCAGAAAATTGAAATAAAACTATTTTAAGAAAATGAAGTAGAGCAAAAAGACGACAAAGAAGAAGTACATGATCGGATGGATTTCTTTTATTTTACCCTTCACAATCATCGTAATCGGATAGAAGATGAACCCTATGGCGATCCCAGTTGCAATGCTGTAAGTCAGCGGCATTGTAATTAATGTAAGGAAAGCTGGTACAGCAATTTCAAATTTATCCCATTCAACGAACCTTAAATTCGATACCATCAAAACCCCGACAATGATTAAAGCCGGCGCGGTTACTGAAGAAGTCACCACCGACAGAAGCGGGAAGAAGAAAAGCGAAAGGATGAAAAATCCCGCTGTTACCAATGAAGCAAATCCTGTTCTTGCCCCTGCCGCAACCCCTGAAGAAGATTCAATATAAGAAGTTGTCGTCGAAGTCCCGAGCACGGAGCCGACCATTGTAGCAATTGAATCGGAAACGAGGGCCCTTCCGGCATTCGGAAGTTTATTGTCTTTCATTAAGCCGGCCTGGCTGGCAACTGCAACGAGTGTCCCGGCATTATCAAAGAAATCGACAAAGAAGAATGTCAGGATCACACCAATCATTTGCGCCGACCAGAAGGATGGATCATTAAATGAACTGAAAACCGCGCCAAAAGTCGGCTTAATGCTTGGCACAGAGCTCACAATTGCGTGCGGCACATCGATTAAGCCAAAAATCATGCCGACAACAGCTGTAATGATCATCCCTAAGAATACGGCAGCTTTGATGCCCCTTGTCATTAAAATAACAGTAATCACAATGCCGAAGATTGCCAGAAGCGTCGGCCCTTTTGACAAATCTCCGAGCGCAACAAACGTCGCATCATCTTTTACAATAATGCCGGCATCTTTCAAGCCGATAAAAGTAATGAATAAACCGATCCCTGCGCCGACAGCGTGTTTCAACTGGACCGGAATCGCGTTGATCAATTTTTCACGGATCCCTGTCAGTGTCAACAAGAAGAAGAACACGCCCGAAATCAATACGGCGCCGAGAGCATGCTGCCACGGAATGTGGTAGCCCAAAACGACTGTATAGGCGAAAAACGCGTTTAAGCCCATGCCCGGTGCAAGTGCAAGCGGATATTTCCCAAGGAGCCCCATCACGATAGAACCGATTGCCGAAGCAATTGCCGTTGCAACAAACACTGCGCCCTGATCCATATGCATAGAAGCCGGAAGCCCTTTTACGCTGGCAAGCGACAAGGTCAGCGGGTTAACAGCCAAAATATACGCCATGGCCAGGAAGGTCGTCATGCCGCCGATAAATTCCTGGCGGTAACTCGTCCCCAGCTTCTCAAATTCATAATAATTCTTCATCTTACCCTTTCCCTCCTGTGGAATTTCCGTTTCTGTCGCCATAACAGAAAAACGTTCCGAACGTAAAACGCCCGAAACGCCAGACTTAAGGAATGAGGAGGGGCAAAAATTGTTATTTTTCTGTACTTTGCCCTCTTAATCTATCTCATTACCTCGTAGTCAAGCTATTTACGGCAGCTTGGTAGAAACGTTCAGGCCATATCCCTGAATTTATACGATGGTATTTCTATTCAATTTACAAGATTGATTGTATCCGGAAAAGCACGAGAAGTCAACCCAAAACACGAACATTTTATTATATTTTTTTACCATCATTCAATTAAATACGAACAATCGTGGGATTTTGTCGTTAGAATTCCTTACAAGAATTTGTTTCACTATATTTTTTCAACCGCGAAAAACCCCTGTTTTTTTCAGCCGTTACGCCTCCGCGTCCAGGCAATGGAAAGCCGCAGCACCTTAAAGTCCATCTCGCCGGACAGGGCAATATCTTCGCGGTAACGGTGGTAAAAATCAATGCCCCGCCTTTTCGGATCATCTTGATCAGATTGCGTCCGCATAGCCGTTTAGATCTGCGCATCCGTGACCATATGGTGCTTATCGTACTCATCTTTTCCAATATCTTTCCGGTATACGGCCACATCAGTTGTTGGCATGCCTTTTCCGTCTTCATTCTAGGCCCCTTCCGCCCGGTTGGCCTTGATGACGCCGCTCCATAAAAAACTTCTGGAAATGTCTTGACTTCAGCCAATGATGTCCCCACCAATGATACAAGTCTTTCCTATTATGTTTTCTTTATGAAACCGGCTGGTCCTTGCAACAAATTTGTGCATGATCCGGCTCATCACATGGCCGGTTTTCACATTACTGAAGAAGTCTTCCTATGGACATGCTCGAATAATTCTTTCCGCATACCGATTTGATATTGATGTCGAGTTTATGCCCCAATACGTCACAATATATTGCAAATATTTACTGAGCAGATATAAACGAAGAAGCGATATGCTAGTGCCGACAATCTTCGCCCACTTCCCGACCGGCAGCAGGCTGTCGATCAACCACTGGACGGCAAGCGGAAACACCAGTTCAAAATGGGCAACCACTACAATACTGCTGAAATCGTAATAAAAAGCTTATATGCGCCAGGTAGTAAGAGAAAAAGCGGTGGTACATTGTTTTCTCCTATGTTGAAATTAACTGGAAGCATGCCGGGCGGAATAGTTCATTTTCTTCTTCGCAATCATCGCCAGCCGGATCGAAAATGCAATGGCCAATGCCATCAGCACGGCAATCATTAGCACAACGCCGTTCCACCCCATCCGGCTGTAAAACAAGCCGCCGATCGTCCCGCCAATGCTGGAGCCGACATAATAAAAAAATAAATACAATCCGGATGCCTGTGCTTTATCATGGGACGACAGCTGCCCGACCCATCCGCTTGCAATCGAATGGCCGGCAAAAAACCCGTACGTGAACACAGCAATGCCAATAATTTTCAGCCACAACTCCGGCACGAGGGTGATGCATGCCCCCGCAAGCAGGATCAAGAGTGAAACTTGCAAAATTTTCCTCTTCCCATGCCGGTCGGCAAGCATCCCCATCCATGTGGAGCTGAACGTGCCGACAATATAGACGATAAAAATAAATCCAACAAGCGTCTGACTCAGCGAATACGGCGGCGCAATCAACTGGAAGCCGATGTAATTATAAAGCGACACAAAGCTTCCCATTAACAAAAAGCCGATCAGAAAGAGATAAATCAGACCCGGTTCTACAAACTGCCGGACGAGGCTTCCGGTTAATTTTCCGATTTCAAACTTCCGTGCCGTAAAATGAGTGGAAGGCGGCAGCACAAACCAAAACAAGAGGCTTGCAAGCAGGCTGATCACGCCGATTACAGCCAAAGCAACATGCCAATTGAAAAAGTCGGTCAATGCACCGCAGATGATCCTCCCGGCCATCCCACCGATTGAATTCCCGCTGATGTACATGCCCATCGCAAGACCTAAACTTGTCGGCAAGATTTCCTCCCCCAAATACGCCATTGCCACAGCCGGAAGCCCGGCGAGCACAAGCCCCTGCATCACCCGGCAAAGAATGAGCAAATGGTAGTTTGGCGAAAAAGCCGTCAATATGCAAAGGATTGAAGAAGCAATGAGTGAAAAAGACATGACCGGTTTCCGGCCGAACACTTCCGATAATGATCCGGCAATCAGCATGCTAACTGCCAGCGCCACGGTTGTCGATGACAAGCTAAGGCTCGACATGGTCGGCGAAAGATGGAATTCTTTTGCGATATCGGGAAGCAGCGGCTGCATCCCCCACAAAATGGCAAACGTGTTAAATCCTCCCGCAAACAAAGCAAGATTTGCCAGTCGAAATTCCCGCGTCCCCTGTTCGATATAATTCATTTTGTATACCTACCCCTTTGTTGCAAATTCGAAAAATTTCCATACTTACATGATACCCCTCTTTTTCTTTCTGTTCCAATGTTTGATAATTGCCGCACTTCCCGTATGATGCAAGCCGGATTTCAGATATAATGGGAGTATCTACATAAGCGGGGCCGGGGAGGAAGACAGGTATTATGGACAAAATTAAAGTTTTGATAGCAGATGATAATTCCTTTATACGCGAAGGCTTAAAAATTATTTTATCTTCCTACGAAGATTTTGAGGTAGTAGTTACAGTGGAAAACGGGAGGGAAGCTATTTCATATTGCAAAAATCACGCTGTTGATATTGCCCTGCTCGATGTACGGATGCCGGATATGAACGGCGTGGAAGCAACAAAGGCCATTTCAGAGCAAACATCCGCAAAACCCGTGATTCTGACCACCTTTGACGATGACGAATATATCGTCGATGCTTTGAAATACGGGGCAAAAGGCTATTTACTGAAAAACAATGACCCCGAAAAAATCCGCGATGCGATCAAAAGTGTTTATGCCGGAAACAGTATTTTCCAGGACGTAATCCTCGATAAAATCAAAACCAATTTGGGCGACAGGGAGCCGGAACCGAAAATCGATCCAAAACTGTTCACCAAAAGAGAGCGTGAAATCATGTCCCTGATCGCAAAAGGCCTTTCCAATAAGGAAATTGCAAAAACCTTGTTTATTTCAGAAGGGACGGTCGCGAATTACATCACCTCGATATTCGGGAAAACCGGACTCGAGCACCGCACTCAGATCGCTGTTTATTACCTTACGGGGAAAGTGAAGTAAGATGGAAATCCGGATGATCTGCACGAAGCTTGCGTTGATGTGTTGGATAGCTTTTACATGCATACAGGCAAATATGCCGATGGCGCAGCCCGTGTTCCTGCTGCTGCTGTATTTTTGTGTAAATATCGCCATGTATATTTGGAAAATAACGGCGTTGCCTGCTGCCTTTTCCGCCCTTTCCATTTTCATTTCCATTTCGGGATATGTGTATGTCCACCCGCTATTTGCTATCTTGGCGCCGCTTTCGATTTTGGTGCTTCTGCAGGTGTGGATCCAGTCAAAATGGATATCTGCAGCCATCCTTCTGGCTCCCGCTTTTTCCATAAAAAGTGATATTGCCGGCCAGTATGTTTTCGCAGCAGCCGCTAGCTGGATCATTTGGGACCTGGCCTGCACCTACACAGGGCAGATGGAGAAAAAAGAAAAGCAACTCGATTGGGCGCGCGCTTCAATCCAGAAGCTTACGCGCAGTTTGAATGAAAACCGGGAATTCATCCGCCAGTCCGAATATACATACCGGCTTGAAGAACGGAACCGCATCTCGCAGGAAATCCATGACGATATCGGCCACGCAATGACCGGCGCGCTTATCCAGATGGAGGCGGCAAAACGGCTGATGGAAAAAGATGCACGGCAGGCACAAAACTTGCTGCAAAATGCAATTAACATAACAAAGGAAGGTATTGAAAGCATCCGACTGACGTTAAAAAGCTTGAAACCTTCCACGGAACAGGTCGGCATCCACCGGCTTCAGCTTGCTTTGGGTGAATTTTCCGCCGGGAATAACATCGAAACAATTATCACGCATCATGGAAATTTGGACATCATCACCCCTGTCCAATGGAAAATCATTCATGAAAATGTGAAGGAAGCGCTGACCAATGCGCGCAAATACGCCGATGCCACGCAGATTACTGTCGATATTCAAGTATTGAATAAAATGGTGAGGGCTGAAGTGAGGGACAACGGCAAAGGCGCGGTTAAAATCAAAAAAGGGCTCGGCATTTCCGGCATGGAAGAACGGGCCGCATCGCTCGAGGGCCATGTCATTACCGACGGGTCGCACGGTTTTTCTGTCACCACCCTCCTTCCGATCCAATCATGAACGGCTTCACCTGTAAAACATGAATTTTTTCATATAAAAGTCATGAACGATGCCACTTATCCGGGATCGTTCTTTTTTTTATACTGAAGTTACAAAGGGAGCGGCCGTGCACCTCTCCTAAACCAAGGAGGAAGAACAAAATTGAGCGTATTGGAGATCCGGGAGCTTACTAAAAAATTCGGGGATTTTATCGCGGTCGACCATATTTCGTTGCAAATAAAAGAAGGAGAAATTTTCGGCTTTCTCGGGGCAAACGGCGCCGGGAAGAGCACAACCATTAACATGATCGCCGGCCTGCTGAGAAGCAATGATGGAACAATCGAAATTCTCGGCAAAAACATTATGAAAAACAGGCGCTTTACGAAAATGAATCTTGGCATTGTACCTCAGGACATTGCCATTTATGAAGATTTAACCGCTTTTGAAAACGTCAAATTTTTTGCCGGGCTATACGGATTGCGCGGCAATGAATTGAATGCAAAAACAGAAGAAGCTTTGGCATTTGTCGGCCTCCAGGACCATCATAAAAATTATCCGAAAAATTTTTCCGGCGGGATGAAAAGGCGGCTTAATATCGCCTGCGCCATTGCCCACCAGCCTAAATTAATCATTATGGATGAACCGACTGTCGGCATTGATCCGCAGTCGCGCAATTACATTTTGGATTCAGTGCGGAAACTGAACGAAATGGGCTGCACAATCATTTATACTAGCCACTACATGGAAGAAGTTGAGGAAGTCTGCACAAGAATTGCGATCATTGACCATGGGAAAATCATTGCAGAAGGCACGAAGGAACAGCTGAAATCGATCATTACAGACAAAAAAGAAGTCTGGATTGAAGTGAAAACAAAGGAACCGGTTGATCTCGGGGAGATCAAGAAAATTAAGGGCGTTGAAATGGCATCCTTCCATGAAAACATGATCCAAATCCAGTCCGATGCAAGCATCAACAATTTAAATCTCATCCTCGAATTTTTGATCAGCCACCATATCGAAATCAGGGCACTGCAGGAAAAAGAGCCGAACCTGGAAACGGTATTTTTAACCTTAACTGGCCGTAATTTAAGGGATTAGAAAGGAGAAGAAAACATTGTTCAATGTCCTGCACATCATGAAAAAAGAAATCATCAGCGGCTTCCGCAACAAGCGGACCATGATTTTTATGCTTGCATTTCCGCTCGTTTTAATACTTGTGCTCGGTTCCGCCCTTTCCAATGCTTTTAAAACGACGGTTTCTGTCAGTGATATTCATGTGTTGTACGAAAACAATTTGAATGAAAATGCCAAACCGTATTTCAATGAATTCCGCAAATACACTGAAAAATCAGGGATCTATTTTGAAAAGGCCGGAAAAAATACAGACGGCATGAAAGAAGTGAAACTCGGCAACGCGGACGGTTACGCTGTTTTAGATGATAAAGGAGTCCGGCTGTATACGAACGGAAGAAACAGTATAGAAGGAAGCATTTTGGAAGGCTTATTTGCTGCATTTGCCGATCGATACAATCTTACCGCAGAAATCATGAAAACCGCTCCGGATAAAGTAGGGATTGCCTTTGAGAAGCCAAAAGACGATTATATTCGAACCGAATCCCTTCTGCCAAAGAAACAACCTGGTGCGATGGACTATTACGCGACAGTCATCACCACCATGATTTGTTTGTACGCTTCTTTAGGGGCCAGTACATTAATCCAGGGAGAGCGGGCGCGGAAAACGATTGACAGGCTCATTGCTGCCCCGGTCCGGAAAAGCGACATTTTAATTGGAAAACTTTTCGCCAGCCTTATCGTAAATACCCTTTGCATTGCCCTTGTTATTCTTGTGAGCAAGATGGTTTACAAAGCGAATTGGGGAGAACACCTCTGGCTTATATGCCTTTTGATTTTGACGGAAATCCTTCTTTCTGTCAACATCGGAATCGGCATTAGCATGCTCAGCAAGTCAACTGCTGCCGCCCGGTCGCTGCTTATTCTGATTATCCAACTGGCAGCCTTTTTCGGCGGGTCATATTTTAAAATTGAAAATCCGGGCAAATGGCTGCAGGCGATCATGGACCTGTCGCCATTAACGTGGATCAACCAGGCCATTACAAAAATCATTTATAATAATAACTTATCGATCGCCGTCCCGGTGGCAGCCGCGAATATTGGCGCCGCTCTGCTTATTCTGTTGGTGTCCATTACAGCGCTGCAAAAAAGGGAGGGTTTATAATGAAAGATGTTTTGAGGCTTATCCGTAACACATTAAGTATGACCTTTCGTAAAAAAAGAAATTTCCTCTATTATTTAGGGTTGCCTTTAATCGGCATTTTCATTGCCTTCCTTGCTTACGGAGGGAACAACGTGAATATCCTTCATGTTGGGGTCGTGGATGGGGACCATAGTAAAATTACTGCCGATACAGTCGATTTCCTGAATGGATTGGACAATGTCAAATTAACCGAAATTCCGCAGTCAAAAATGAGGAGAAAATTGGCAAATGGCAAGCTTGACTGTGTGATTATTTTTGAAAAAGGCTTTTCCGATAGCGTGCGGAGCGGAAATCCCGCTCATATCCGGATCACTTCCATCAAGGGGGCGGAAGTAACAAAGTTTATCCAATCTTATTTATACCAATACATTGATCATATCGCATCCATTAGCAAAGCCGCATCGGGAAACGAACAGGCCTTTC
The DNA here is from genome assembly GCF_008974185.1 of Weizmannia acidilactici. Taxonomy (GTDB): domain Bacteria; phylum Bacillota; class Bacilli; order Bacillales; family Bacillaceae_C; genus Weizmannia; species Weizmannia acidilactici. The sequence continues at coordinate 38,281 of NZ_BKZP01000025.1, read as the reverse complement.
AAACGATGTATCAAGGATTCCAAAAGTCCGCATACAAGGTCAAAACAATCAATTTGCAGGACCTTTCCAAGTCCAATGATATGTCGTACCAGACAATGGGATTTTTAATCATGTTTATGCTGATGTCGGCCTGCAATTTATCTGAACTGATTCTTGCGGAAAAAGAAAACCGCACTTATTTCAGGTTGCTATCCTCGCCGATTAACGCGGGTAAGTATGTATTGTCCAATGTCATCTGTAACATGATCATTATGGCGGTTCAAGTCGCTTTGACATTGGTAGCCATGAAATACGTATTCCATATCTCCATGAATATTTCAATCTGGCAGGCTTTCGCAGTTATGTTCCTGTTTGCCTGGATTTCGATCGGCATTTCATTAATGATTGTGTCATTTTCAAACAACCGGAGTGCTGCCAATTCACTGCAAAACTTAATCATTGTGCCGACTTGCATGCTTGCCGGCTGCTTCTGGCCTGTGGAAATCATGCCGAAAGCACTGCAAAAAGTTTCCGATTTTCTGCCCCAGCGCTGGACGCTGGAAACCCTTGACCAGTTGCAAACTGGCCATCCGATTAGCAGCTTATATTTAAACTATCTGATCTTACTGGCCTTTGCGCTTGCGTTTTTCCTGCTCGCAATTTACCAGTTCAGCAGGAACCACAACACGCAAAATTTCGTATAGTCTTAAAAAAGCCGGCCATTTTCGGAGAGAAGCGGCCGGCTTTTTTAAAAATTATATTTCATCCCGGAGGCTCTTCGGGATATATGTACAATACGGTTCAGAAGCCTTATAGTCCCCTGTGACCGCATAGGCGCGCGCCCGCGAACCGCCGCATATATAGCGGAATTCGCACACCCCGCATTTGCCTTTTGTCAAATCCGGATCGCGCAGTGATTTCAAGACCGGATGATTCCGGTAAATCTCGGGAAGCGGCGTCTCCTTCACATTGCCGCAGTCAATCGGCAGAAACCCTGATGGATATACATCCCCCGTATGGCTGATAAAAATAAAGCCGTTCCCGTCGTTCGTCTCCCGCGGCTCCCTGGCGAGATCATCACAATGCCTTCCGATCGGTTCTTTTCCTTCTGCTTTCCGGCGCTGGTTTTCCTGAAATACAATCCGGCGGTAAAACTGGGCTTCTGTTGTCGAAATGATGAACGGCGCACGCTCCTTGAGCCGGAATGCCCAGCGCAGCACCTCATCATGGCGTTCGGGGCTGATGGGTTTCAATGTTTGCCGCGCCCGGTCGGCACCAAAAAGAAAAGCGTCCAGACCGCAGCCCCGAATTTCCCCACTAAATCGGCAATTTCCGGCAGCTTGTCCACATTGTATTCTGTTACGGTTGTATTTACCTGAAAGCTCATCCCTGCTTCATTCAAGTAAGAGATCATTTTCATTGTACGGTCAAAAATGCCGGGCATCCCACGGAAATAATCATGCGTTTCGGCGTCGGACCCGTCAAGCGACACCGCCCATCGGCTGATTCCGATTTCTTTTGTTTTCTGCACTGCCTTTTCCGTCACGCGCGGGGTTGCCGATGACGTTAAAGACACGCGCATGCCTTTTTGGACCGCGTATTCGGTAAGTTCAAACAAATCCTCCCGCATCAACGGATCTCCGCCCGAGAATACAAATAACGGATTATCCATCGAATAAATCTCGTCAATCAGTTTCTTCCCCTCTTCCGTTGTCAGCTCCCCCGGATACGGGTGCAGCTGTGCCTCCGCCCGGCAGTGCAGGCAGTTGAGTGGGCACATCCTCGTTACTTCCCAAATGACAATAAACGGATTTTGCTTATAATCCCGTATTTTCATCACCAAAATGCATTCTTCCACTCACATATGTGAAAAAATGAACAAAGGTAAGGATATGTAAATTCTGCCAACCTCTTTATTTATTATACTGTAATATGGTTCTAATCGCAGAAAAAGGCCTCAACAAGGCCTTTTTCATCTTATTATTATTCAAGTCCCCTAATCTCCATCCCCTTCACCGGCAAAAACGTTTCACCGGTATTCAAGTAAGTCACCTTCACAAGGTCGCCTTCTTTTAAATAAATCGCAAGCGGTACAGTATCCGAGCTAACGGTGAAGTTCTGCTTATTGTCGAGCAGGAAGGAGATATCGGTATAATCGCCTGATTTCTCTTTGTAAACGCGGAGAACCTTTCCGGAAACCGTTTTGGTGTCAGCTCTTGACGAACCGTCGACACTGCTGCCGCCGTGCTGGAGGGCAATTTTATACAGTTTCAGTGCAGCGTTCGGCGTTGCCGCATTCACGGAAATTTCCGGATTGGCCGCTGAGACGATGAAGTACGTCTGCAGAAAGCCGTTTGAATCGAGAACCGGCGTCAGCCAGCTCGCTTCACCGTAAAAATTGTACAAGATCGGCATCGAGCCTTTCCATTTTTTCTCGATGAATTTTTTCTCAACGATTTGCAGATTCCCTTGCGAATCCATATAGGACTCTTGCAAGTCACCTGTATAATAAACAGCTTTTCCGGTGCGCGCGTTTGTGAGTGAATAACCAAGCATTGAGTCAACGTCTTTTTTCGGGCTCGTAAAATCGGTAAAATAATACATCGTGCCTTTATCATCAAAAATCGGGCTGACATTCGCTTCTGTGCCTTCATCCGTCGGCAGTTTGACATCCCGCTTGCCGAACAGGCTGTTCCAATAGCCATGGACGTATTTTCCGAAGTAACTGTTTTGCAGGCTGACTGCTTCCGGAGAGACAGCCCCGTCAATAAAAGCCGGAGCATTTTTTAACGAATACGACTTCATTGCGCCCGTTTTCGGATCAATAAGCACTATCCCGTCCGCCTTAAATCCGTTCCTGGCCGAAATAAAATGCCCGAATGTCCGGATGTAATAAGGCTTCCCGTTATTATCCACTTCCACCTGCGGATCACCGTAAAAAATCTTTTTTGGGTATTGCAGGCGGATATGGCGTTCCAGGTTTTTCTGGAGATAGGAAGAAGGCGTATACACCATTCTTTGTTTAATAAACTTCGGATTGTCAGAGGCATCGGTTGCACTCATCACAAAATACCCCGGCGTTTCCCCTCCCTTGAGCCATTTAAAAAACCCTGAAAACTCAACCGGCGCGATATAGACGTATTTGCCGTTCACTTTCTGGATTTGCAAGTTTCCCAACTGATAATAGCTCGCATTTGGAACCTGCCCGAAAGATTTCTTCATTTTATTGCGCGCAAATTTCGGCGGTACACTTGCCGGGGTTTCACGCTCATCAAACGGCTCAATTTCCGTTTTTTGCGCCATTTTGGAGGAGGCGTATTTTTCCCCGGCATTCCACATCGGCGCCGTAAGCATATACCCGGCGAATCCCAAGGCAGCAAGAAAGACCAGCCCTTTCGCAAGCCGCTCTTTGCCCCGGGCGGTCATTGTGCCGCCCAGCGCTGCCAGAAGAAATGCCGGCCAATAGATCGATGCATTCATATCCCTTTTTGTGATGTAAAAAAAGATTGCAGTGATCACCCAAATAAGCAGAAATAAAGATAAAAACGTCTTCGCTTTTGTCGTGCTGTTTTGCTTGCCTGCCTCTTTAAGTTTTTTCTCTGAAAATGGAAACACCAATACTACCGCAATCAATGCAAAAATTGCCGAAAAAATTAATAATGTCGCCACTTCAACCACCCTTTCTCCTTTTATTTACGATCATGGGAAAAAGAAGTTTCAACTGACAGCGATTTCAAATGTACCTTATTTTTAACAATTTTTCCACATCACTTTGCTACAATAATAATAAGGATTACCTCTTACCTCTTGCCGGCAGCCGCCGGCGACTGGCATTTTAACAAAAAGGAGTGATAAACATGAATGATTCGGCTCAATCGAAAAAAACAACTTTACAATGGATTTGGATTGCACTTGCTTTTGCTGCGCTCATCATCATCACGCTGCTCCCGCATACAAAAGGTTTGCCGGTAGCCGGCCAGCGCGCGCTTGCCATTCTCGCTTTTGCACTCATTCTTTGGGTTACGGAAGCTGTTTCCTATCAGGTGAGCGCCGCCATGATAATCGGGCTGATTGCACTCTTGATCGGTCTTGCGCCAAGCGTATCCGATCCTTCCCAGCTGACCGGGACAAGCAATGCACTTACCATGGCGCTCAGCGGTTTCAGCAGCTCGGCTGTCGCATTGGTTGCTGCAGCTTTATTCCTTGCAGCCGCCATACAGGCAACCAATCTCCACAAAAGGCTTGCCTTGTGGATTCTGTCCAAGGTTGGTACAAAAACAAACAGCCTTGTTTTCGGAGCCATTCTCGTCTCCATCGTGCTTGCGTTTTTTGTGCCAAGTGCCACCGCCCGCGCCGGAGCCGTCGTGCCGATTTTATTGGGGATGGTCGCCGCATTCGGGCTGCCGAACAACAGCAAGCTGGGAGCGCTTCTGGTCATCACATCCGTTCAGGCGGTTTCGATTTGGAATATTGGCATCAAAACGGCCGCTGCCCAAAACATGGTTGCGCTTGGTTTTATTGAAAAAGAGTTCGGCAAGACGATTACATGGAGTTCCTGGTTTTTATATGCCGCTCCGTGGGCCATCATCATGTCCGTTCTGTTGTTCTTTGTCATGACCCATTTAATCAAGCCGGAAATAGAAGCGATTGAAATGGGAAAAGATTTGATTCAAAAACAGTTGGAAGAACTGGGGCATTTAAAACCATCCGAAATTCGTCTCATCATCATTTCCCTGCTGTTGTTATTTTTCTGGACAATGGAAGGCAAGCTCCATCCGTTTGATACAACGACTGTCACGATTGTAGCGATCGCCATCCTGCTGACGCCAAAGATCGGCGTGTTTGACTGGAAATCAGTTGAACGGCTGATTCCTTGGGGAACTGTCATTGTTTTCGCTGTTGGGATTTCACTCGGAACCGTCCTGCTCGATACACACGGCGCCCAGTGGCTTTCCAATAAAGTATTCGGTTCAATGGGGCTGGACAGCATGCCGATTATTGCAACGATTGCCCTTGTTTCATTGTTCAATATTCTGATTCATCTCGGATTTGCAAGCGCAACCAGTCTGTCTTCGGCCTTAATCCCGATTTTTATTGCGCTTACTTCGACGATCCATCTCGGAGATAACCGGATCGGGTTTGTGCTTATCCAGCAATTTGTCATCAGCATCGGGTTCCTTCTGCCGGTCAACTCACCGCAAAGCATGCTTGCCTACGGGACAGGCGCTTTTACAGCAAAAGACTTTTTAAAATCCGGCCTACCGTTGACGGTCATCGGATATTTACTGATCCTTTTGTTCAGCGTGACATACTGGAAATGGATCGGGTTGCTGTAAACATCCCTTTAATAACAGTATAATAGAACGGCTTTGCCGGGGAGGCGGATTTCCCCGGCCTCTGATGATTACACCAGGAAGTGGTTGAGGAATGAACCGCCCAAAAGGCAATCGGGATATGCTGCTGGAAAAAATCAGAACGAATCAGTACCGATATGAACAAGGAACAGAACGGTTCAGAAAAATTTTAACGCAGCATACAGAAGAAATGCGGCTTGATGCGGCGCATTATTATGATGAAAAGGCAGATCTTCTGGACCAGAAGCACTATTACCGGAAAGTGGAAAAGCATCCGGCTGCGGGACCGATGCTTTTTTACCTGTACCACGACCTTATGCAGAAAACGCATAAAAACCAGCTTCCTTATCACATCAGTAAAAACCAATATTTATATACGTGGGTCGATCTGCATCCCGACGGCACGGTATATTTATTCGGGGGAAGTGCGCGATCCGCATAAGGTGATCCGGGAAGACCACCATACCAGAAAAAAAGAAGCGAGCATTACTATCTGCTTTTGCAGGAAAAAGAGATTTCCACCGAGCAGATCAAAAAAATCGATGCTTCTTTTAAATATAACACGGAACATATTGTGCCCCAGTCATGGTTCCACCAAGCTGAACCGATGAAGGGCGATTTGCACCATTTATTCATCTGCCATCCTTCCTGCAATGCCAAGCGCTCGAATTTTCCGTACGGTGATTTTGATTTTTATAACCCTGAATCTGCAGATGAACCGGTGCTCAACCATTGCGGCATGGCCATAGAGGAAAGGTTCGAGCCGGAATACGGAAAAGGCACAATTGCACGGGCATTTGCGTATTTTCTGCTCCGCTATCCAAAAGCGATATCGAAAACAAAGCTGAAGCAGGTGGATGTTCCGCTTTTGGCCAGATGGCACGAAGCGTTTCCGGCTGGCCTGTATGAACGCCACCGCAACCAGGCCATTTACCGGATCCAGGGAAATCGCAATCCTTTTATTGACGATGCCGGCTTAATGAAAAGAATAATCGATTGTCTCGGAAAAATGTAAACAGGCAACACCCGCCCCCCGGATGCTGCCTGTATGTTTACTCTAATTGTTTTCCATTCGATGCAATCACATCTTTATACCAGTAAAAACTTTGCTTTTTGATTCTGCGCAAATCTTTGCCGCCTTCTTCATCCTGGTTCACAAAAACGAAACCGTACCGTTTTTGGAAACCGTTCAGCCAACTGAGCAGATCGGTAAATGACCAGACGCAGTACCCGAGTACATCGACACCATCCGAGATGGCTTCCTGAATGGCTTTAATGTGGGAGCGGATATAGTCGATGCGGTACGGGTCGTTCACTACATCGTTTTCTTCGACATGGTCGTATTCACCCAGGCCGTTTTCAGTAATTAAAACAGGCATGCGGTAACGGTCCGTAATTCTCCTCAGTCCGATGCGCAATCCGGTTGGATCGATTTCCCAATCCCAGTTGGTCGCCTCAAGATTCGGATTTTTAACAGTTTTAAACAAGCCCGGAATCCCCCTGTCCTGTGCGGTCCCTTTTTTGCCGGTTGTATTGAAATGTGCGTCCATCGTCGCCCCATCGAGCGCATTTTTTTCATACGTCGTCGTCCGGTAGTAGTTCACACCCATAAAGTCCGGCTTGGCGGATTTCAACAATTCCAGATCACCTTTCCGGAGCTCGGGCGCCAGCCCTTTTTCTTCAAGATAATGCCAGGCCGCTCTCGGATATTCCCCCCATGCATACACATCCATCCACCAATGGGAAAGGAATTCTTCAGCGTTTTCGGCAGCGAGAATATCTTCCGGTTTCGAAGAGAAAGGATACGCCGGCGAATAGGCGAAGCTCGGCCCAATTTTCCCGTCCGGCACATATTTACGGAATTCCTGGATTGCCCGCGCATTGGCCAGATTCGCATGGTGGTTGGCCTGGTAAAATAATTTTTCGTCTTTTACACCCGGCGGATGGCTGGCGAGCTGGTAGCCATGGGAAGTGAAGACGTTCTGCTCGTTTAAGGTCACCCAGTACTTCACACGGTTCCCGAATTCTTTGAAGAGAATCGTGCAGTAGTTGGCAAAATCTTCGACAATTTGCCGCGATTCCCAGCCGCCGTATTCATCCTGCAAAGCCTGCGGTAAATCCCAATGGTAAATCGTCAAAACCGGTTCAATGCCGTTATGAATCAGTTCATTGATCAGATTGTCGTAAAAAGCGATTCCCTTCTCATTGACTTCGCCCCTTCCATTTGGCAGCACGCGCGGCCATGAAACGGAAAAACGGTAAGCTTTCAGACCCATTTCTTTCATCAAGGCTACGTCTTCTTTGTAACGGTGATAATGGTCAACCGCGACATCGCCGTTTGTACCTTTAAACGTTTTGCCGGGAATGCGTACAAATTTGTCCCAGTTCGACAAGCCTTTCCCGTCCTCGTTCCAGGCGCCTTCCACCTGGTAAGCCGCGGACGCAGCTCCCCACAGGAATGTATTCGGAAAGTCTTTTAATTTCTCATGAATCATTTTCCATCACCCCTCTTCTACCAAAAAATCAAACTGCCTGTACGGAAAAATAAAGGGCGCTCCCCATTTTGGTCTGTTTGAAAACCTTTTTCAGATAATCGGCTGTCTCTGTTTTGCTTAAATCCGTTTTAACGGACATTGTAAAATCGATTTTTCCCAGTTCATCGATGGTGCAGGCTACTTTTTCATCCTCGTAGTCTTTGAAAAAGTCGCTCAAAAATTTAATTTGGCCGCATGAAACTTTTATTTTATGTACATTCATTGTGAATCCGTCCTTTTCGTTTACGATATTTGCTGCACTTTTATCGTAAACGAAAAGCGCTTACATTTGCAGATGCAGTTTTTCCTTTGCCAACGGAAAAAGGAACTATACTCATTGGAGACAGCCGAAGAGAAGCAGCACTGCAAGCCATACCGTCCACAAAAAACAGGCCCGGCTGTAAGCGGAACGGTAACATAACTGATCTAGTGCGGCGACGCCGAAAAAGGCAAGAAGCCCGGTCCAAATCGATGCAGCGGGAACCATTTTGGGAACGGGGCTTCATTTTGTTTCATAGCCACGACGTAGCAGAAAATGCCGATCCAGCTGCACGCAAAAGCAAAGCAGCCGGAGACGAAAACACTGCTTCCCAAACTTTGATATAAAAATTTCCAAACAAAAAGCAAATGCCCAAACTGCATTTGCTCAACTAATATTTATTCTTTCAACTGATAAATCACTGCTTCAAACGGCCTTAACTGGAGATGATTAATATTCTTAGATGAATCTTTATAATTACTTAGCAAAATTTGAATTTCAAGCGGCGCTTTCTGCTGATACTCAAACAAGGCCGGTTTGCTGTAAAAATTACAAACAACCAACAGTGCTTGGCGGCCGAGCACACGCTTATAAGCGTAAACATTCGGATGATCACGGTCAATCAGTTGATAAGTTCCCTCAATAAAAAGATTGTTTTCTTTTCTTAGGCGTATGAGTTTTTGGTAATGATAAAAGACCGATTCAGTATCTTTTAAATCTTTTTCTACGTTTATTTCTTTATAATTTGGATTAATTTTCATCCATGGCTCTCCTTGCGTAAAACCTGCATGTTTGCTTGCTTCCCACTGCATCGGGGTTCTCGCATTATCCCTTGCCTTCTTCTGGACGGAAGCCATGATGTCTTTTTCAGGATACCCTTTGCTGATTCTTTCTTTATACATATTCTGTGTTTCAATATCAGGATAATCGTGAATGGAATCAAAATATGCATTTGTCATACCGATTTCCTCACCCTGATAAATAAAAGGAGTTCCTTTCATGCCATGAAGCAAAGTAGCCAGCATTTTTGCCGACAATTTACGATACACCTTGTCGTCCCCCCATCGCGAGACAATTCTAGGTAAATCATGATTGTTCCAGAATAAACTGTTCCATCCGTCTTCAGCAAAAGTATCCTGCCATTTCGACAAAACATCTTTTAAATCGATTAAATTCAGTTCTTTTAAATCCCATTTATGCATACCCGGCTGCTTATCGAGCTGCATATGTTCAAATTGAAACACCATATTCAACTCGCATCGGGATTCATCTGTAAAAAGATGCGCATTATCCACTGTGGCTCCCCAAGTCTCACCTACTGTCATTGTATTTCTTGTACCAAAGGTAGCTTGATGCATTTCCTGTAAATACTCATGCAGATGAGGACCATTTTCTTTTATCATTTGATCAGGAACTTTCCCCAATAAATCAATCACATCCATGCGAAAGCCGCTAATTCCCTTATCCAGCCAAAAATTCATCATTTTCCATATTTCTTGACGCATCTTCGGATTTTCCCAATTCAAATCCGGCTGTTCCTTGCTAAAGAGATGCAGGTAATACTGCTTTGTCGTTTCATCGAAGGTCCATGCAGAACCGCCAAAATTGGATTGTAATTCGTTCGGATGATCTCTCCAAATATAGTAATCACGATAAGGGCTATTTTTGGATTTTCTTGCTTCTTGAAACCATCGATGCTGGTCAGAAGTATGGTTGACAACTAAGTCCATGATAATCTTGATTCCGAGCGCACTGCTTTCTTCAATCAAATTTTCCATATCTGACATGGAGCCGTATAATTCGGAGATCTGATAATAGTCACTGATGTCATAGCCATTATCAATTTGGGGAGATTCATAAACCGGGCAGAGCCAAATCACATCCACCCCCAATTTTTTTATATACGGCAATTTTTGAATAATGCCGTTTAAGTCCCCAATCCCATCGCCATTGCTGTCCATAAAACTTTTAGGATAAATTTGATATACAACACTTTTTTTCCACCAGTCTTTTCCCATCATCTGCCGCACCTTTCCACTTTAAAGGACAAAATTCGTTTTTGACGCTTCCTCTTTTGCAAGCAATAAACCGCCGATAATTCCAGCTTTATTTTGTAAACCCACAGGCTGAATATACTTTTCTACATCTGGAACATCCACATAACCATTCAGCATTTCCTTAAATTGCTGCCGGATGAATTGGAAAATCTGCTTCTGATTCATGATACCGCCGCCTAAAATAATTCTTTCCGGCCGGAGCACAAGTGTATAACTGACAAGTGCCTGGGCAATATAATAAGCCTCCAGTTCCCAAACTTTTGGATTGGTTGAAAGCTCAACCCCTTTCTTTCCCCAGCGCTTTTCCACGGCAGGTCCGGATGCCAGGCCTTCCAAGCAATCATGATGATACAGGCACATCCCTTCAAATTGGTCATCAGGATGGCGCTTCACTAAAAGATGCCCCATTTCCGGATGGCCGTATGCATTTAATATTTTGCCACTTTGGATAAACCCCCCGCCGATCCCTGTTCCAATCGTAAGATAAAGACAGCTTTCGGTTCCTTTAGCATTCCCTAATTTATATTCACCGTATCCTGCAACATTTACATCTGTTGTCCATGCAACCGGAACGGAAAATTTTTCCTTCAGTGCTCCTACAAAGTTATAATGGCGCCACGATAGTTTAGGTGTAGTTGTAATAAAGCCGTATGTGGGAGACTGACGGTTCACATCGATCGGTCCGAATGATCCTACACCAATCCCCTCTATTTTATATTGATTTAAAAATTGCAAAATTTTTGGCATAGTTTCATCAGGCGTGGTTGTTGGTATTGTAATTTCTTCTATTACTTCGCCATGTTCATTTCCTACGGCGGCAACAAATTTCGTACCCCCGGTTTCAATTGCCCCAAGTAGCATTTCGATCCCCCTTATCAAACGTTTTAAATTAAAGAGTAGCTTTCGGTGTTAAAGTGATGAACTGGCTCCCCTGTTTTACCTTATCATGATTAAATTCTTCAACAGCCGCATAATCTGCTGTGTTGGTCACGACGGTGATCACGGTTGGATCATAACCAAGTTCTTTAATTTTCTCCAGATCAAAACTGCATAGTTTGTCGCCTTGGTTTACCGTCTGACCTTTTTCTACGTAACTTGTAAAATATTCGCCTTTCAGATTAACCGTGTCAATACCAATGTGAATTAAAATTTCTGCTCCATCTTCCGTTTTAATGCCGTATGCATGATGTGTATCAAATACCGTGGTCAAAATTCCGTCACAAGGAGCATAGACATCGCCGTTTTTCGGCATGATGGCTGCCCCTTTACCCATTAATTCAGATGAAAATAATTTATCCTTCACATTTTTTAAGCTAATTGTTTCACCTTCAACCGGGGCAAAAATGATGCTATTACCAGCAGGGGCCGTAGCCGAAGCAGCCGTTTCTCCTATTTGTTCTTTTCCAGATACCCGTTCATTCGTAATCGTATTTTGTTCCTTTGCCGCCGCCCGTCTTCCATATATTTGCGTTGTTGTGAAGGCGATAACAAAACTTATTGCGCCACTCATGACAAAAGGCAAGATAGATTGTGAGCGAATGCAAATAAAACCAATTACACTTGCAGGTCCCATTGAAACTGATAACACATGGAACATGCCAATAAATATAGAAGCAATACCGGAAGCAACCATTGCACAAAAGAACGGATACCTTAATTTCAAGTTAATCCCGAAAATAGCCGGTTCTGTAATCCCCAAAAGAGCTGAAATACTTGCTGAAGAAGATAAGCTTTTTTGTTTTTTACTTTTTGTAATAAAGAATACGGCAAGACAAGCAGCACCTTGCGCAATATTAGCCATAGAGGCGATTGGGAATACAAACGATCCGCCGGTTTTTGCAATATCAGCCAAAAGTGTGGTTTCAATTGCAGGAAAACTTTGATGCAGACCGGTAATGACAATCGGTGAATAAAACAGTCCAAAGATTGCAGTTCCAACCGCGCCTGTTGCATTATATAACCACATAATTCCATTGGTTAACCCATCACTCACATCACGCATAACAGGCCCAACAAATGTAAACGTTAGAAATCCTGTAATGATAATGGCAAGCATCGGTGTGAACGTAAAATCAAATGCATTTGAAATATATTTATGGAAAAATTTCTCTAATTTAGCTAAAATCCATGAAACTACCAATACCGGCAAGACAGAGCCTTGGTAACCGGCCTGCGCGACTTTTAATCCAAAAATGTGCCAATAAGCCAACTCCCCTGATGCTTTTGCGCTAACAACATCATACCCGCTTGTCAATGCAGGAGATACCATGATCATCCCCATAGCAGCTCCTAAATACGGATTCCCACCAAACCGTTTGGTTGCGGAATATCCGATTAAAACCGGCAAGAAAGTAAATGGGGCAGCCGACATGGTATTGATAAATGACGCTATATCTTTCAGTCCCGGGTACAATTCCACTATTGCCTTCTTTGTGAATAGGTGTTCCGCTGTCAATACATTGTTTAAAGCCATCAGCAAACCGCCGGCAACAAGTGCAGGAATAATTGGAACAAAAATATCAGATAATACCTTGATTAATCTTAATAATACATTTCCCTGTTTTTCATTCGAAGTTTTTTTCACATCCTCCGTTGTCATATCCGGAAGGCCGGTTAATTTGATCAACTCAGCATAAACTTTATCGACATCCCCCGGTCCTATAATAATTTGGTACTGGCCGTTTGTTTTAAATGTACCTTTTACATCCGGATGCGCATCCAATGCTTTTTGGTCTATTTTTGATTCATCATTGATAACTAAGCGCAGCCTTGTCGCGCAGTGGGCTGCAGCTTTTATATTATCTTTGCCATTTAAAGCGTTTAACACGTCTTTTGCAACCTTTGCATGGTTCATCGTGTACACCCTTTCATATTTTTGTAACCGTTTCACATACTAATATACTATCTTTTTATTATATGTCAATCGTTTATCATATTTTTTATTATTTTTTTATGTTTTACCATCATTTAAGATATTTTGTATGTTATACGATTGACACATCACTTTGTTTACAGTACATTAAATCCAGGAGAACGCTTTCCTTGAATTTGGGGAGGTTTTATATATATGGAATGGAATCGAGCATTACGTTATAAAAATCTAAATGAGTGGTCTGAGGAAGAAAAAAAGCATTTACTTCTTCAAATAGAAAATTCTCCGTGGCGGCTGCATTACCATATTCAACCTGAAAGCGGATTGTTGAATGATCCAAACGGATTTTCTTTTTTTAATGATGAATGGCATCTATTTTATCAAAATTATCCGATGGGGCCTGTCCATGGTTTAAAATGCTGGTATCATCTTAGTTCAAAAGATCTTATCCATTGGAAAGGGAAGGGGCTGGCCATATTGCCGGATACAGAGTATGACAGTCACGGCTGCTACTCCGGATCTGCAATCCCGGTTGAAGACCGTTTATTTATCATGTATACAGGAAACGTCCGAGATAAAAACTGGAACAGATTCCCTTACCAGCTTGGAGCGTGGATGGATAAAAAAGGTCGGATTTCCAAATTAAAAACTCCATTAATTGCAAAACAGCCAGAAAATTACACGGACCATTTCAGGGATCCGCAAATTATCCGTTATCATAATTCTTACTATGCTTTGATCGGTGCCCAGACGAAACAAAAAGAGGGGAATATCTTGGTTTACCAATCCAAAGACCTGAAAAACTGGGAATTCAACGGACCGCTTGAATTCCCGTTAAAGAATTTGGGATATATGATTGAATGCCCGAATATCGTATGGGTGGATCAAAAGCCGGTCCTTATATTCTGCCCGCAAGGCCTCGACCAAAATATTTTACACTATCAAAATATTTATCCCAACACTTACTTAATTGGGGATACGTTCGACCCTGAGAAAAACCGTTTTGAATCTAAATATCTCCTGCATAATTTGGATGAAGGATTCGATATTTACGCTACGCAGGCCTTTAACGCACCGGACGGGCGCACACTTGCAGTCAGCTGGATCGGCCTTCCTGAAATCGATTATCCGACAGATCAGTACGGTTGGGCGCATTGCTTGAGTTTAATCAAAGAATTGAAAATACAGGACGGCCATCTTTATCAATTTCCTGTAAAAGAAACAGAGAGCCTTCGCGGAAGGAAAATTGAATTGGACGGGGTCTTAACAGAACAGACCCAGCTGATATTGAATCAAAATGAGACAGCTTATGAATTGGAAATCATTCTGAAAGGGAACGGGGAAGGTAAATTACAATTGGCTTCGGACGGGCATCAAGCGTTAAATCTTATTTTCAACTTTGCTGATGGAACATTGGTCCTGGACCGCAGCCATGCGGGTATCCCTTTTGCACAGCAATACGGAACTTCCAGAACCGTCCAAATTCCAAAAAATACCCCGCTGAACCTGCATATTTTTATGGATGCTTCTGTCGTTGAAATTTTTTTAAACCATGGACACGATGTGTTAACATCTCGTCTCTTTCCAAGCAAAAAACAAACAAAGATCTTCTTGGAAACAAACCATCATTTAGCTTATAATGGGAACTACTGGAGTCTTCATTCTATTAATAAATAGAGAAGGATAATGAAAATTGAGACCAAAATTAACAGATGTAGCTAAAGAAGCAGGAGTTTCCCCAACAACAGTATCCCGGGTCATCAATAATTATGGATATTTAAGCGAAGAAACGAAAAATAAAGTGTTCCAGGCTATGAAAAAACTGAACTATCAGCCGAACACTGTTGCACGTTCGCTTCACGGTAAGCAGACCAATCTGATTGGCGCCATTTTTCCTTCCGTCAGCAACCCTTTTTTCGGGGAACTGATTGAAAAAATAGAAAATAGGCTTTTCCTTTCCGGATATAAAACAATTTTATGTAATAGTGCAGATAATAGAGAAAAGGAACGTTCCTATATTAATATGCTTATTGCCAATCAAGTGGACGGCATTATTGCGGGTGCCCATAATTTAGGGATAAAGGAATATGACCAGTTTGGGCTTCCCATTATCTCTTTCGACCGATATTTATCCGATAATATTCCAATTGTAAGTTCCGATAATCATCAAGGCGGTGAGCTTGCAGTTCAGGAACTCTATCAAAATGGTGCAAGAAATATTTATTTATTTGCAAGCAGCAATAAGCCGAACAGCCCGACACACAGACGGAGAACCGGTTACTTGGAGGCAATGGCCCAATTATCTTTAGAGCCCCATGTAAAAGATATCCCTTTTGAAATGCTACCAAGTGTAAAATCGCTAACCATCAGGCAAATTTTGAGCTCAGAAAAAATCGATGGCATATTTTGTACAGATGATTTGACTGCCCTTATTGTATTGCAGCAGGCAAAAGAGTTGGGAATAAAAGTTCCACAAGAATTAAAAGTTATCGGGTATGACGGAACAAAATTTATTCAAAATTATCATCCTGAACTTTCCACAATTGAACAACCGATCGAAGACATTGCGCAACTATTGGTTGAATTACTCCTTAAAAGAATTACGGACAAAAAAGTGCAATTAGAAAAACACTATATGCTACCGGTAAAATTAATCCGCAGCAAGTCCACATCACAATTTGTCGACTGAATTAATTTGAAGAGCTATTCCGCTGGGGACTAAGCTGTTTAAAGAGGGAAAGACCAGATCACAGAGAAACACCCGTTAAGAAAAATTCTTTTTCTCAACGGGTTTTCCTATTTAAGTTGCATTTGGGGAAAGCTCTAACTCTCATTTAGAGTAAAATCAATATCGGTCAGGCAACTTTTTGGCAAATTCTTTAAAAAAGAATTTGCCAAAATTGTTGTTACAAACAATTGTCCCGCGCTTCCTACTCCCACTCAATCGTTGCCGGCGGTTTGCTCGTGATGTCGTAGACGACGCGGTTGACGTGCGGAACTTCGTTCACGATGCGAGTTGAAATTTTTTCAAGTACTTCCCACGGGATGCGCGCCCAGTCGGAAGTCATGCCGTCGATGGACGTGACGGCGCGGATGCCGATCGTATAATCGTATGTGCGGGCATCACCCATAACGCCGACGCTGCGGATATTCGGCAGCACCGTAAAGTATTGCCAAATGTCGCGATCCAGCCCGGCCTTTTTGATTTCTTCACGCAAAATATAGTCGGATTCGCGCACCATTTCCAATTTTTCTTCGGTAATCTCGCCGAGCACGCGGATGCCGAGGCCCGGACCCGGAAACGGCTGGCGCCAAACGATTTCATCCGGGATGCCGAGTTTGGTCCCGACCGCACGCACTTCATCTTTAAACAATGTATTGAGCGGCTCGATTAAGGTGAACTGCATATCTTCCGGAAGGCCGCCGACATTGTGGTGCGATTTGATTGTCTGAGCGGTTTTTGTCCCACTTTCGATAATATCCGTATAAAGCGTGCCCTGGGCAAGGAACTCAATCCCTTCCAATTTCGCCGCTTCATCATCAAACACATAAATGAACTCGTTACCGATAGTCTTCCGCTTTTGCTCAGGTTCTGAGACACCTTCCAATTTTTTCAAGAACCGTTCTTTTGCATCGACTTTGATGACGTTCATATGGAAGCCTTCCGAGAAAGTTTTCATGACGCTATCGGCTTCCCCTTTCCGGAGCAGGCCGTGGTCAACGAAGATGCAAGTAAGCTGGTCGCCGATCGCTTTATGGATCAAAACTGCGACAACTGATGAATCGACGCCGCCGCTCAGCGCACAAAGCACCTTTTTATCGCCAACCGTTTGGCGGATTTTCTCGATTTCCATTTCGATGAAGTTTTCCATCGACCATGTCCCCGCACAGCCGCAAATTTTAAACGCAAAGTTGCGCAAAAGGTCATTGCCGTACACAGAGTGGCGTACTTCAGGATGGAACTGGACGGCATATAGCTGCTTATCCACATTGCTCATTGCCGAAATCGGGCAGGCGGGGCTGCTGGCATCAACCGTAAATCCTTCCGGCACTTCTGTCACCAGATCCCCGTGGCTCATCCAGACAACTTGATCATCTGGAAGCCCGTCAAACAGCCGGCTGGCGGTTTTAACATGAATCGTCGCTTTCCCATATTCACGCTGGTTTGCCGGTTCCACTTTGCCACCGAAGGCTTTTGTTATGAGCTGCATGCCGTAGCAGATGCCCAAAATCGGCACGCCAAGGTTGAAAATTTCTTCGTCAACATGGAAGGCATTTTCATCATAGACGCTGTTCGGGCCACCGGAGAAAATAATGCCTTTCGGGTTCATTGCCTTGATTTCTTCAGCTGTCAAAGTGTGCGGGTGCAGCTCGCTGAACACGCCAAACTCACGGATTCGGCGCGTAATCAGCTGGTTGTATTGGCTGCCAAAATCCAAAACGATAATTTTTTCCAAATCTTTTACATCTAATGCTTTTGCCATTGTTTTTCCCCCAAAAACTTTGATCCAAATAAAAAACCGGAATCCGATCTTCAAAGCTGAAGGCAGAATTCCGGAGCGGTTTTTACGGTACACGAAACTGCCTTCATAGTCCGGCCATTTACGGTGGCCGGGTAGAAACTTTCGAACCTTATTATCGAAATTATATGAAGAAAGTATTCTGGTCATTCAATTTGTCCCCATTGTAACCTTGAATCAGGGAAACGGTCAACCGCTTGTCTTTTTGATTAAATTTTCCCACAAATCCATCAAATCTTTCCAATCCGACGGCGATGGAGACCCCGGTCACATCGGACGGCAGCAGATCCGGCGTAAATTAGATTCTTTTAAACTCCGCATCGACCGATTTGGCAAGCTCCCTGACCATCATCGTTTTTCCAACGCCCGAGACATCTTCAAGCAGGACATGCCCCTCGGCAAGCAATGCAGTGAGGCTCAATTCCGATATCTCCGTTTTTCCGATCATCATATTTTCAATATTGACCAAAATCCGCCGTAACGTCTGCTGCATGCTGATCCCCCTTCATACTATAATTTCAGAAAAATAAAAATGGAAAGATTTTAAATAGTATAGAGAAAAAATCAGCCGGGCACCTTTCTTAAGTGCCCGGCCTTGTCCTTATTTCCAGAAATCATCAAAAATCGTAATCGGCATATGGCGTTTATGCTGCCCTTTTAAATACCACGATTCAATCTTCGCTTTTGCTTCCGGCGAAACTTCTTTTCCTTCCAAATAATCGTCGATATCGTTGTATGACACACCAAGTGCAGCCTCATCGGAAAGCTGCGGGCGCTCGTCTTCGAGGTCGGCAGTCGGCGTCTTCATATAAAGGCGTTCCGGGCAGCCGAGTTCTTTTAACAGCATTTTCCCCTGGCGCTTATTCAGCCTGAAAATCGGCACAAGATCTGAACCGCCGTCACCGTATTTCGTGAAAAATCCGGTTACATTTTCCGCAGAATGGTCCGTCCCAAGCACAACGCAATTTTCCATCGCGGCAATGCTGTACTGCACTTTCATCCTTTCACGCGCTTTTTCATTCCCTTTCGCGAAATCAGAAAGGATGATGCCCGCTTTTGCCAGGGAAGCTTCACTTGCATCGACAGCCGGTTTAATATTAACGGTAATGTCCTTGTCCGGCTGAATAAACTGGACGGCCAATTCAACATCGTCCGCATCTTTCTGTTCGCCGTATGGCAGCCGTACCGCAATAAATTTATAGTCCTGATTGCCGGTTTCTTCCTTCATTTCGTTAATGGCGATTTGGGCAAGCTTACCGGTCAAAGTGGAATCCTGCCCGCCCGAAAGGCCGAGCACAAAACCTTTGAAGAATGGGTATTTTTTCAGATAACTTTTCAGAAAATCAACACTTTTTCGGATTTCCTCTTTTGGGTCAATGACAGGTTGTACTTTCATTTCTTCCACGATTCTCTTTTGCATTGCGTCCATTTTCGTTTTCCTCCTTGTTCACATGATAATCTCTTTATGTCATAAATTCCGCACTTTTTTCTTTAATTAGATTATACGCCTGAAAAATGCGGGTGTCATTTATTCTTCTTCAAACCGCATGACTTTTTGACGTACTTCTTCTATATTGCGCATTTTGTTGTCCCAGCATTTTTGACTCAAATCGACAGGGTATTCTTCCGGGTTCAAGATGCGCTTGTACTCATCCCACAGCAGTTCCAAATTATCTTTCGCATATTTTTTGATTTCATCAAGGCAGGGCAGTTCATACACGAGCCTACCCTGGTCGAAAATCGTTTCATGAATATTAATGGCTTCAAAATTTGTGACATATTTGCTGATAAACGTATGGACAGGGTGAAACATCTTCAGCCGCTTTTCTTCCGCCGGGTTTTCGTCGTACATCGTAATGTAATCGCCTTCCAGTTTATTCGTCCGCTTATTGAGGATGCGGAATACTTTCTTTAAACCCGGTGTCGTTACTTTTTCGGCATTGCTTGAAATTTTGATTGTATCCCGCATTTCCCCGTTCTCGTCTTCTATGGAGACCAATTTATAGACTGCTCCAAGCGCCGGCTGGTCGAACGCAGTAATGAGCTTTGTCCCAACACCCCATGCATCGATTTTTGCACCTTGGGCTTTCAAATGGAAAATCGTATACTCGTCCAGATCGCTTGACGCAAAAATTTTCGCATCCGGAAATCCTGCTTCATCGAGCATTTCTCTCGCTTTTTTCGACAGGAAAGCCATGTCGCCGCTGTCCAGGCGGATGCCAAGAAAATTGATCTTATCGCCGAACTCTTTCGCGACTTTAATGGCATTCGGCACCCCTGAGCCTAAAGTGTCATATGTATCAACAAGGAAAACGCAGTTTTTATACGTTTCCGCGTATTTTTTAAAAGCCATGTAATCATCCCGGTACGCCTGCACCATCGCGTGGGCGTGCGTGCCGCTCGTCGGCATGCCAAACAGTTTGCCGGCCCTGACATTGCTTGTCCCGTCAAATCCGCCGATGTATGCGGCCCGCGTTCCCCAAATCGCGGCATCCAATTCATGGGCCCGCCTCGACCCGAATTCGTATAAAGCGGCGTCTTCCCCCGCCACCGTCCGGATCCTGGCCGCTTTAGTCGCAATCAGCGTCTGGTAATTAATAATATTCAAGAGCGCCGTTTCGATGATCTGCGCTTCGGCTAAAGAGGTTTCGACCTGGATGAGCGGTTCGTTTCCAAACACGAGCTCCCCTTCACGGACTGACCGTAGCGTTCCGGTAAAGCGCATTTCCGATAAGTATTGCAAAAATTCTTCGCTGTAGTTGTCGGTGCTCCGCAAATACGCGATATCATCTTCTGTAAAGCGGAAATTTTTCAGATAATCCACGATTCTTTCAAGCCCTGCAAAAATCGCAAACCCGTTTCCGAAAGGAATTTTCCTGAAAAACGCTTCAAAAACCGCTTTACGGTTATGAATGCCATCTTTCCAGTAGGCCTGGGCCATGTTGATTTGGTATAAGTCAGTGTGAAGAGCTAGACTGTCATCTTGATAACGCATGATTCCGTATCACTCCTATTGATGGTTTTACCGTACTTCCGCCCCAAGCGAATTTTTAAAATGACTTAATGCCCATTTGTGGCCTTCCGGATCGAAACTTGCCACCGCATTTTCATGAATCACCAGCTTAAAACCTTTATTGTAGGCATCCACGGCGGTATGCAGCACGCAAATATCCGTGCAAACCCCGCATAAATGGACTTCTTCAATGCCCCGTTCCCTTAGCCTTAATTCCAGGTCAGTCCCGCAAAAGGCGCTGTACCGGGTTTTATCTATCGTATGCACATGTTTGCTCCCTTTATATTTTTCAAAAAGCCGCTGCAGTTTTCCGTATAAATCCCGTCCGGTTGTGCCGGCGATGTTATGCGGAGGGAATAATTTCGTTTCCGGATGGTAAGGGTCGTTTTCCTCATGGCAGTCAATTGCAAAAACAACATAATCCCCGTTCTCGAGAAAAGATTTCGTCAGTGCAAAGATATTCTCTTCAATAAGCTGCCCCGGTTTGCCGCATGTTAAACGGCCGTCTTCCGCCACAAAATCATTCGTATAATCAATATTGATCAATGCTTTTTGGGCACCCATTTTCCATCCCCCGTTCATTTGAAATTATCCTTATTTTACATGAAAGTTCTTCCGTGGCAAAGGCTTTTTGCACTAGACCGGCTGGACGACCCCTATCCCGGGCCGGCCGGGCAGTAATACATTCTCGCCGTCATACGTTAAATGGTCGGGTTCTTCGGACAGCCAAAGCGGGGCATCCAGATCCAAATAATAAACGTTTGGATGGGCTGCAGCAAAGTGAGCGGCTGCAGCCACAGAAAGGGACGGTTCCATCATGCTGCCAACCATGCATTTGACCCCGTTTGCCTCGGCAATACCTGCAATTTTCCATGCTTCCGTAATCCCGCCGCATTTCATCAGCTTAATATTGATTAAATCCACATAACGCCCGGAAACAAGCTTCAATGCATCTTTTGCCGTAAACAGGCTTTCATCCGCCATGACCGGCAGGCATGTTCTTTCCGTCACATATTTTAAGCCTTCCCAATCATGGGCAGATACCGGCTGTTCCACAAATTCAATGCCAAGTTTTCTTTTTTCCAGTTCTCGCAGGATTTGGACTGCCTGTTTCGGTTCCCATGCCTGGTTTGCATCCAGCCGGAATTTTGTATCCGGCGGCACTGCCCGGCGGATCGCCTCTATCCGATTAATATCAAGCTCCGGATGCGTGCCCACCTTTATTTTTAACAAATGGAAGCCCGCCTCCACGCTCTTTTCTGCATCCCAGGCCATCTTTTCAGGTGTATCAACCCCGATCGTCATGGAAGTTTGGAGATTTTTCCGGCCTCCAAGATAAGCATACAGCGGAATATTCAGCCATTTGCAATATGCATCGTAAAGCGCCATATTTGCAGCTGCTTTTGCGCTTGTATTGCCGATACAGCATAGCTGTACCTTTTTCAAGGCTGTTTGGAAATCATTCAGGTCATGCCCGACAAGCACTCCTTTTATGGGCCCAAGAAGCGCGGACATGATGCTTTCGGTTGAATCGCCCGTAATGGCAACGGCCGGCGCAGCTGCCCCCATGCCTATTATTCCGTTGTCCAGTATCACATTCACATCAACGCTGTCGATATCATTGGCTGTCCGCAATGCCGTTTTAAATGGAACGAGCAGTGGAATGTTCCGGTAATGCACTTGCACATCTTTTATGATCATGGCAGCTTCTTCCCTTCATCCTGGCATTTGAAACCATTTTATGCTTCTCCTATTATATCATTAATATAAGGAAGTAATTATTTAAAACCTCGCACGATTTTTAATTCTGTGCCAGTTACGTCCGCGGCGTTTTTCCGGATGCTGTGAACTTTTTTTCCCATACAGTCGTCTATTTAAAAGTGTTTTAAGGAGTTGGAGGCTTCCGTACCAAGCCTGGATAAAAAATAAGAGTTGGATGGTGTCGAATGGGATGAATACAAGTTTTAAAGAAAAAAAAGCATTGTGGGTGGCAGTGATCATCCTTGCCGTCTATCTTTCCCCCATGTATATTCTTGGCGGCAATATGCATATCCGGGTCCATGACAATTTGGATTCGAACATCGCGTGGTACCGTGTGCTTGACCGGAGCGGGGAATTATTCGGCCCTCTGAATGCGACGATACCGCAGATTATTAACGGACTGCCGAGAAACGCATTTGGAACGGAATTCAGCGGGATCCAATGGCTATACGCGCTGTTTTCACCCGTTGCCGCTTATACGCTCAGCCAGACAATAACAAGAGTATTTGCATTTTTGGGCATGTATCTCTTATTAAAAAGGCATTTTGTTAAAAGCAATGATGCCTATCCAATCCGGGTATGGGTATCGCTTGCCTTTGCCATTACACCTTTTTGGCCGTCCGGGATGTTGAGTACATTGGGAATGCCGCTTGCACTTTGGGCATTCTTAAATATCAGGGAAAGGCAGGCCACTTGGAAAGAGTGGCTGACGCTCACGCTTTTGCCTTTCTATTCCAGTTTTGTGCTTGGGTTTTTCTTTTTCCTAACAGCGATGGGGCTGTTATGGCTGCGGGATGTTTTTGTGAAAAAGGAATGCAATTGGAAATTCTTTTTCGGCATTGTTTGGATGACATGCCTATATTTAGGGATTGAATACCGTCTTGTTTATTCCCTAGTCTTTTCCCATGAGCCGACCAGCCGGAATGATTTTGTCAGCTCCAAACTCGGATTTTGGCATACATTGCGACTCGCGTTGTGGAACTATTCTTTCGGGCATACACACGATATGACAGTCCATACACTTGTCATTCTGCCGCTTTCTTTTGTCGTGTTATGGCTGATTTACAAATCAAAAGCCTGGAAAGAAGAAAAACGCTATGTGCAACTTTTTGTATTAAATGCCGTATTATCCCTTTGGTATGCTTTTTGGTTCAACAAGGCATGGGAGCCGCTAAAAGAACGAATCAGCCTGCTCAATACTTTTAATTTTGCGCGGTTCCACTTTTTGCGGCCGCTCGTCATATATACAATGTTTGCCGCAGGCTCGCTTTTTCTCTGGAAGCGAAGTGAAAAGTGGAAAAAGTTTGTGAAAGTTTGTTTAATCGCGCAGATTGTCGTCCTGTTTGCTTTTAATCCTGAAATATACTACCGTGTAGCAGGAAAACCGTCATTTAACCAGTTTTATGCGGTGCAGCAGTTCAACGAAATCAGCCGCTACATCGGGAAGCCGAAAAGTTCCTACCGCGTGGCGAGCATCGGGATTCATCCGGCCATCGCCCAGTATAACGGTTTTTATACATTGGACACGTACAATAACTACTATCCATTGTCCTATAAAAGGCAGTTCCGGAAAATCATCGCAAAAGAGCTGGATAAAAGCCCGACATTAAAAACGTATTTTGACCAATGGGGAAACCGCTGCTATATTTTTGTCAGTGAATTGGGCAAAAACTATGAATTTAAAAAAGGCAGCGGGGTCAAAATCCACCACCTTAATATTGATACGAATGCATTTAAAAAACTCGGCGGCCGTTATATTTTTTCCGCCGTTCCGATTTTAAACACAAAAGAGGAGCATTTGCGGTTTTTAAAAGCTTTCCATAACCGCCAATCGGCCTGGACTATTTATTTATACGAAGCAGAATAACAAAATCGTATGGCAGAGGAGATATGAAAATGAACCATTATCCGAAATTAACCATTGTCGTTCCTTGTTATAATGAAGAAGAAGTGCTGCCTGATACGATGAAACAGCTGGCTGAAGTGCTGGAATCCCTTGCCAATTCCAATTTAATCAGGGAAGACAGCACACTGTTGTTTGTCGATGACGGCAGCCGCGACCGGACATGGGAAATCATTGAGACAGCCTCGGCCCAAAAACCGCATGTAAAAGGCGTAAAGCTGTCCCGCAACGCCGGGCACCAGAACGCCCTTCTTGCAGGGCTTTCGGTTGCAAGCGAACGTTCCGACTGCGTCATCTCGATTGACGCGGATTTGCAGGATGATATCCGTGTCATCCGGACGTTTGTCGAAAAATATTGGCAAGGCTATGATATTGTATACGGTGTCCGTGACAGCCGCAAAACGGATACATGGTTTAAACGGACAACCGCTGAAGGGTTTTATTGGGTAATGGGAAAACTGGGTATCCAATTGATCCCGAACCATGCCGATTTCCGGCTGATGAGCAAAAGGGCGCTCGAAGAACTTTTAAATTATAAAGAAACAAATCTTTTTTTGCGCGGCATTATTCCTTTACTCGGCTTTCCTTCCGCAAAAGTGTATTACGACAGGAAAGAGCGGCTGGCCGGGGAGTCAAAATACCCTTTAAAAAAGATGCTGGCTTTTGCATTGGACGGCATCACTTCTTTCAGCATTGCCCCGATCCGCTTTGTGACTGCACTTGGGTTTATAACATTTATTTTAAGCGCTGTTGTCGGTATTTACGCAATTGTACAGGAACTTATGGGCCGTACGGTTTCCGGATGGACGTCTCTGATTTTGTCCATCTGGCTCCTTGGGGGGCTGGAACTGATGGCGGTCGGATTGATCGGCGAATACATCGGAAAAATTTTCAAGGAAGTAAAAAGGCGCCCGCGCTATACGATCGAAACAAATTTATACAAAACAAGCCGGTCTTCCTTCGCATCCCGGAAAGAAGAATGATACAATGGGATTTACGGCAAAAGCTAACAACAGAAAGGTGTACAGCACGCTCATGAGCAGTAAAAAACAATATGCCTCATTTATTAAATTTTGTATTGTCGGTGCCGGTAATACGATTGTTGATTTTATCGTGTTCTTTATTTTAACGCATGTCCATGTGCCTTATTTGGCGGCGCAAGCTTGCTCTTATACGGCAGGCATGGTGAACAGCTATATCTTCAACCGTTTTTGGACGTTTCAAGTGAGGAAAAAGCCTAGTTTTTATGAAGCTTTTCGTTTTGTTGTCATTAATTTAATCGTATACGGATTTACCTCCCTTCTCCTCTTTCTGTTTCACCAGCAATGGGGCTGGCCGCTTCTTTACGCCAAAATCATTGCGACCTTGGCAGGGATTGCCGTCAATTTCATCGGCAGCAGGCTCTGGGTATTCCGTGAGCATACGGAATAGCCGGGCCCGTCCTTCATGCCCCCTTTTTTATTTTCCGCAGCCGGGCTATGCCCAAAACGTTTTCAAATTTAAACGTCCGGATCTTCCTCCTCAAATCACAGTAAGCAGTGAATGAATGCTCATGAACTGCCAGTACTTTTATCGTGCGCTGCGAAATCTCCCCGCACCAGTTCATATAGATCAGTTCCAAGCGTTCCCCCGTTTCCATCGCATTTTTGAGCAGGCTGATCATCCCGACTCTCCCCCTTCACGAATGTTTGTTCTCATTTTAACACGAACACACATTCTTTTTCAAGCGAAAATAGAACATTTATTCGGATATCCCGCCTCTTTCGAAAAACAGGAGGAGCGCTCTGCCTGCAAATGCAAAAAAGCCACTTCCCGAAATACGGGAAGCAGCTTTTTTATCTTTTGCCCTAATGGCAGCATTACATCATGCCCATGCCGCCCATGTCCGGCGCGCCGCCTGCAGGAGCCTGCGGTTCAGGTTTGTCAGCCACAACCGCTTCTGTAGTGAGAAGCATTGCAGCGACAGAAGCAGCATTTTGAAGTGCAGAACGCGTAACTTTAGTAGGGTCAACGATACCGGCTTCGATCATGTTTACCCATTCTCCATTCGCAGCGTTGTATCCGATTCCGGTTTCTTCTTTCTTCAAGCGTTCCACAATAACCGATCCTTCAAGGCCGGCATTTGCAGCGATTTGGCGTACAGGTTCTTCCAAAGCACGAAGTACAATGTTCACACCTGTGCGGACATCGCCTTCCGCCTCAATCGCAGCAACTTTCTTGATCACATTAACAAGTGCAGTACCACCGCCGGCTACAATGCCTTCTTCAACAGCAGCGCGGGTGGAGTTCAAAGCATCTTCAATACGCAGTTTGCGTTCTTTTAATTCCGTTTCAGTTGCAGCACCGACTTTGATGACTGCAACACCGCCAGCGAGTTTTGCAAGGCGTTCCTGCAGTTTTTCACGGTCAAACTCGGAAGTCGTTTCTTCCAATTGCGCGCGAATTTGGTTCACACGGGCGGAAATGGCTGCAGAATCCCCGGCGCCTTCAACAATTGTCGTCGTTTCTTTTGTGACAACAACTTTTCCGGCACGACCCAATTGATTGATTGTTGCGGATTTCAGCTCAAGGCCCAAATCTTCCGTAATGACTTCGCCGCCTGTAAGGGTTGCAATATCTTCAAGCATTGCTTTGCGGCGGTCACCGAAGCCAGGCGCTTTAACCGCAACCGCATTGAATGTGCCTCGCAGTTTATTGACAACAAGTGTCGCAAGGGCTTCACCTTCAACATCTTCCGCAATGAGCAACAGCGGTTTGCCCTGTTGGACAACTTGTTCCAAAACAGGCAGGATTTCTTGGATATTGGAAATCTTTTTGTCAGTAATTAAGATATATGGATTTTCAAGAACAGCTTCCATTTTGTCGGAATCTGTTACCATGTAAGGCGATGCATAACCGCGGTCAAATTGCATCCCTTCCACAACATCCAGTTCCGTTGAGAAGCCTTTGGATTCTTCGATTGTAATAACGCCGTCGTTGCCAACGCGTTCCATTGCTTCTGCAATCAATTGGCCGACTTCTTCGTCAGCGGCAGAAATGGAAGCAACCTGTGCGATGGAAGCTTTGCCTTCGATTGGTTTGGAGATTGCTTTTAATTCTTCAACGGCAGCAGCAACAGCTTTTTCAATCCCTTTGCGGATGCCGACAGGATTTGCGCCGGCTGTAACGTTTTTCAGGCCTTCGCGGATCATGGCCTGTGCCAAAACAGTAGCAGTCGTTGTACCGTCACCGGCTACATCGTTTGTTTTGCTTGCCACTTCGGATACGAGTTTCGCACCCATGTTTTCGAACGCGTCTTCAATTTCAATTTCTTTTGCAATGGTGACACCGTCATTTGTGATGAGCGGAGAACCGAATTTCTTTTCCAATACAACATTGCGTCCTTTCGGGCCCAATGTCACTTTAACAGCGTCCGCAAGTTTATCTACACCACGAAGCATGCCGCGGCGGGCTTCTTCGCCGAATTTAATTTCTTTTGCCATTTATAAAAACCTCCTCATATTCGTTATATTTTTCTATGTTCACGCAATCACGCTTATTCCACAATTGCCAAAATATCGCTTTCGCGAAGGATTAAGTATTCGTTGCCTTGGTATTTCACTTCTGTACCAGCATATTTCGAAAAGATGATGCGATCGCCTACCGCTACATCAATGGCAACGCGCTCGCCATTGTCCAGCACACGCCCTGAGCCGACAGCGACGACTTTGCCTTCCTGCGGCTTTTCTTTCGCAGTATCAGGCAGCACAATACCGCTTGCTGTTTTTTCTTCAGTTTCTACTAATTCAATTACGACGCGATCACCCAGTGGTTTTAACAAGTGAAACAACCTCCTTAATTCGTATTATGTAAAATTTTGTCCATTATTAGCACTCGCTATAGATGAGTGCTAACACAATTATTATAATAAATAATTCATTCTCCTTTTGCAAGTCTCTAACACAACTTTTTTTATTTTTTTTGCTTCCGGTGTCCCCTTATAAGTATGCTTTAACAACAACCGAATATGCAACTTAAAAGGCTGACGGACACAAGCATTTGAACACCGCTCCGTTCAATAGTACAATGTACATATTGGACCATTTTGCAAACCTTTAAACTCTGAACTGCCCAGGAAAGGAAATGAACGCGTGAAAAAAGAGTATGTGTATATTCTGGTGACGTACGTCCTCATGCTGTTGTCCAACATTATCGGCTACCCGATGCTCTACTGGACCGGGGTAAACCTATTCCATGAGCCGCCCGCCAGCATGAAAACTTTGACACCCCCGCTTTGGACGGTATTAAGTTTTATTGTCGGCTTGATCATCGTCCTTCATTTTTTGCGGAGAGCCGCAAAAAATGAAATGAACCGGGCTGAAGTGCTCCCGGCTGGCCCATCTGCCTTGTGGGCGGTATACGGCGTCTTTCTGTGCTTCTTCGCCCAGATTGTTGCCGCAAAAATCGAATCACTTTTCGGCATTCCGCAAAGCTCCAACAACACGCAGCAAATCATGGTGCTGATCGAAAGATTTCCGCTTGTCATTTTGATCAGTTCCATAGCCGGGCCGATTCTGGAAGAAATCGTCTTCCGGAAAATCATTTTCGGCACACTGCGCAGGCGGTTTTCCTTTATCGTCTCCGGAGTGGTCAGCTCCGTCATTTTCGGGCTTGCCCACACTGAGATCAGCCACTTGTTCCTGTATTCTCTTTTAGGGCTGACGCTTGCTTTTTTATATGAAAAAACGAAACGGATTACTGTCTCCATGTTTGCACACGTGTCCATGAACACCATTGTGGTGGTAATGCAGCTTTTGTATCCGTCCGTTCAACAGACATTACAATTTCAAGATTTTCACAGCTTAATTGGAGGACTTATATGATGAAGCCACTTTTTTCAGGTGTGGTCAATTGCCTGCTTGGGGCATTGTTCACTTATTTTGCCATCCAGCAAGTGCAGATGAGCGGCTGGGGCTTTTTTTGTTACCTGCTTCTTTTGATTGCCACTTTGGATCTGGGATCGGGGATCAGGCTGATTCTTTTCCATTTCAGGCTCAAACATTCGGCCAAAAAATAAAAAGCCGTTTTTTCCGGAACACTTCAAACAGTCCGGGAAAAACGGCTTTTTTGCATCACATTCCACTGATGATGATTGCGGATTTGCGGAACGCCTGCGCAGCAACGGAACGAATTTGACGGCCGTGTGCAAACCGGCACTCATTCAGAAATCATCGTTTGCTCATCAATGGTTATTTCTTTTTCTCCTTTTTTTGCTTTAAGGTATGAAAATTTTGAGACGACTGCGCTGATTTCGTACAGCAAAATCAGCGGTACGCCGGCCATCAGCTGCGAAAATACATCGGGCGGTGTAATGATGGCTGCCGCCGCAATTAAAGCAACATACGCGTATTTTCGTGCCTTTTTTAACAGCATTGGTGTAATGACGCCAAGCCGGGTGAGAAACATGACTACAACCGGCATCTGGAACACAAATCCAAAAGGAAGCGTAATTTGCAGAAGAAATTGGAAATATTCACGGATGCCAATAACCGTATGGACTCCCATTTCCGCCGACAATTCCATCATAAATTCCACCATAAATGGAAAAAGAACAAAGTAAGAAAATGAAATGCCAAGCATAAACAGCAAAATGGAAATGGGAATATAGCTTAATGTGATTTTCCTTTCCTTCTCATACAGGCCAGGGCTTACAAACGCCCACAGCTGGTACAGAATCACCGGGAGCGTCAGCAAGCATGCAATGACAACAGATACTTCCATAAAAACCTTAATCGGATCCGTCACCCTGAAGGCGTTCATCGTTAACACTTCGGCTTCTTCAGCATGCTGCAAATAACGGATCACAGGTTTGGCGGCAAATAATCCCACAATCATCGCAAACACAAAGAAAACGAGAACCGTAATCAGCCGCTTTCTCAATTCCTGAATATGCTCGGCAACCGTCATGTTTTTCGGATTCAAGGCCGTTCACCTTTCATTTCCGCCTTTCGATCCTCCCCATTTTCGGCTCCGCTATGCAACACCTTCAAACCAAAACTACCGGACAGCTTTCCCTTGAATTCCGTTCCCACTTCGGGCCACCCCCTGTACCCATTATGATAACGGAAAAAGAGCGTTTTGGCTATGATTTGACGGTTTTTTCTTTCGAATTTTCGGCATCATTTGAATAATGCTGCAAAAAGTAGATGAGGGCTTGCAGTTCCACGGCCAAATCAATATGGTGGACGCGGACATTCGGCGGGACATTTAGCCTGGCAGGCGTGAAATTCAAGATTCCCTTCACGTTTGTATCCGCAAGTTCATCTGTCACAGTCTGCGCGGCAATGGCCGGAACCGTTAAAATCACGACCGTCACGTCTTCCTGACGAAGCCGCTCCTTTAAATCGTTCATGCTGTAAATCGGCACATTGCCGACCCGTTTTCCTACTTTGCTTTCATCGTTATCAAAGGCCATCACAATCCGAGCGCTGTTGTTTTTGGAAAAATTATAGTTCAAAAGGGCAGTTCCCAAGTTTCCTACCCCAATGAGCGCCACATTTGTCATTTCATCCTGGTTAAGCGTCTTGCTGAAGAAAGACAATAAATATTTAACATTATAACCGTACCCTTTTTTCCCGAGCGCCCCGAAATAAGAAAAATCCCTGCGGATCGTCGCCGAATCGACTTTCACCGCTTCGCTCAGTTCCGCTGAAGAGACCCTCTGCTTGCCAAGAGTGTACAAATTTCTCAAATAACGGTAATACAATGGTAATCGTTTCGCGGTGGCTTGTGGTATTTTAGCTGATTCATCTTTCATGTGAAATCCCCCAAGTTGGTTCCTTTTAGTTTTCGAGATATTTGGCAGCGCTACCAATCCATGATTTTATATTACTCCTGTTTTTATAAATAAAAAATAACCGTCTTTGAAAAAATTTAATCTTACGCCCATTCTCTCTCCAACCATGTTAAATATATCACAAATTTGCATATTTTTCATTGATTTATGTGAAAAGATTTTTGACAATATTCGCGTGCCTCAGTTGAGTTGCAGAGCTGCATCCTGTACACTTACAATAATATAGAGGTGAAAATGGCCATGATGTTGCTGCAAGTTCAACAAGTCACAAAATATTTTGGTGCTGAACTTATTTTATCGAATATAAAATTGGAAATCCAGACAAAAGACCGCATTGCTTTAGTCGGAAGAAACGGGGCAGGGAAATCGACCCTGCTGAAAATCATTGCCGGCCAGCTGTCATATGATGAAGGAACGATTACGAAACCGAACGGGGTCGAAATTGGATATTTGGCCCAAAATTCAGGGTTGGAATCCAATCTTTCCATTTGGGATGAAATGATGTCCGTATTTAAGGGCCTGCTCAATATGGAAAAACAGCTGCGGGCGCTTGAACAAAAAATGGCGGATCCTTCCATTTATAACCGTCCGGCTGAATATGAAAAAATTTTACAGGCTTATGATGAGCTTCAGACCCGCTTTAAAGAGGAAGGCGGATACCAGATCGAGGCGGACATCCGCTCCATCCTGCACGGGTTCCGTTTTCATCAGTACGACTACAGCACCCCGATCCATACATTAAGTGGCGGGCAAAAAACGCGGCTGGGGCTGGCAAAATTATTGCTGTCCAAACCAGATATTTTAATTTTGGATGAGCCTACAAACCATCTTGATATCGAAACGCTCACCTGGCTTGAGCAATATTTGCAGGGCTACCAGGGCGCGATCCTGATCGTTTCCCACGACCGTTATTTTCTCGACAAAGTCGTCAACCAGGTATACGAAATTTCAAGGCATTCGATCAAGAAATACTATGGTAATTACAGCCGCTACCTGGAACAGAAAGCTGCCCAGTACGAACGGGATTTGAAACAATACGAAAAACAACAGGAAGAAGTCACGAAACTGCAGGAATTTATCCAAAAAAATATCGCGCGCGCCACGACGACAAAACGGGCACAAAGCCGGAGAAAACAGCTTGAAAAAATGGAATTAATGGACAGACCGCTCGGTGATGAAAAATCGGCCCATTTTTCTTTTGAAATCGAAAAACAAAGCGGCAACGAAGTGCTCCAAGTGCAGGAGGCTTCCATCGGCTATGGTGGGGAAGCTGTTGCGCGAAATATCAATCTTTCCGTGAAACGGGAAGACAGCGTTGCCCTTGTCGGACCGAACGGCATCGGCAAATCAACGCTCATCAAAACCATCTTAAATAAACTTCCCCTTCTATCAGGAACGATCCAATTCGGATCCAACGTAACAACCGGCTATTACGACCAGGAACAGGCGGACTTGTCTTCCAACAAAACCGTTTTGCAGGAATTATGGGATGAATACCCGCTTAAATCCGAAAAAGAAATCCGTACTGCACTAGGGAATTTCCTTTTTTCAGGCGATGACGTGCTTAAAACTGTCTCCTCCTTAAGCGGCGGCGAAAAAGCCCGGCTTGCCCTTGCCAAATTAATGCTGCAAAAAGCCAACTTTCTCATCCTTGACGAACCGACAAACCATCTTGACCTGGACAGCAAAGAAGTGCTCGAAAATGCTTTAATTGATTACCCGGGAACCATTTTATTTATTTCGCATGACCGTTACTTTATTAACCGGATTGCCACGAAAGTCGTCGAACTTTCGAAGGACGGCACACAGGAATTTCTCGGCGACTATGATTATTATGTGCAAAAACGGGAAGAAATGTTGGAACTTGAGCGGCTGGAAAAAGCGGAAAAAGAAGCGGAAAAAGCGATGCAGCCGACCAAAAGCACTTATCAACAGGATAAGGAAGCAAAAAAACTGGAACGCCAAAGAAAGCGGAGAATCGAAGAAATTGAAGCAAAAATCGAAGCGCTGGAAACCGAAATCAGCGGGTGGGAAGAAAAGCTGGCGGATCCGGATGTTTTCCAAGATCATGTGAAAATGCGTGAAGTAACGGATGAACTGGAAAAGAGGAAAAACGAGCTGGATGCCCTGATGGATGAGTGGGCGGAAATTGCGGAATAAGCATGCGGGTCGCTGTGGAAAAAGAAGTTGTGAAAAGCGGCGGGCTGATACCAATTGTGGTATGATCCCACCGTTTTTTTTATACAACTTTTTTAACGCCGGAATTTTTTCAACAAATATCAACAATTTTCGATAGCGGGTCGTCTCGATCATTCACAGATTTATTCACAGCTTGTTTGTTGGTTTCTTGCTTTTTAACTTATTTTTCCACAAAATCCACAATTATCAACAGATTTATCCACATTAATCACAGGATGTGCAAAAAATTTTTTAAAAGTTTTTCACAGAACGGATAAATTATAAACAGTTTTTCCACAGATTGTGCACAATTTTTCTGAATAACCTTCCGACAAAAAGGGGCTGTCCCAAAAGACGGTAATCTGGCTGAAGGGGCGCCCCTTTCTTTGTGAAAAAATTATTATCGTTGGTTGTTGATGATCGCGAAATTCACTCGCTTTCCGCATGCGTCGCGAGCCTCCTCGCTTGTTCCTCACGTCACTCGCTGCGGGGTCTCTTCTTGCTCGCTTTTCCCGCAGGAGTCTCGTAAATTTCGCGATCATCAACGCGTGCTAAACGAAGAAAGCGCAAAAAAACCGCCTTTTCCATTATAATGTAAGTGACTAGCAAACATTGAATGGAGGCGGTTTTTTTGAGTAACTATTCAGCTACCTTTATTGATTATAACATGGGACAACTCATTCTTCCAATGGATTTTAGTGATATGATTCCAGAAAGCCATGTAGCCCGCGTTGTCAATGATATGGTGAATCAAATCAGCGACGACTTCTTCTTCTCGTATTATAAAGGCGGGGGCCGTCCTTCGTATCACCCTAAAATGATGACAAAAGTAATTCTCTATGCTTACACTGAAAAAAGTTATTCTTGCCGGGGTATCGCAAAAGCCCTTCTTGAAAATCTTCCGATGATGTGGCTGTCTGGGCAACAAACGCCAGATTTCCGAACCATCAACCGATTCCGTTCGGAACGGATGAAAGACATGATCGAGCCCCTTTTTACCGAACTCATCAATCTTTTATTGGAACAAAAATATATCACGCTGGAAAACTACTTCATGGACGGCACAAAGATCGAGGCAAACGCCAATAAGTACACGTTTGTCTAGAAAAAAGTGACAGAAAAATATGAAGAGAAACTCCACTAAAATCTCCAAAAGATGTTTCAGTTGATCGACAATCGAATTAGATGAAAAAACGTTAAAAGAATGAAAGAACAAGCTGAACGCGTTAGTGCAGAGCAGCTGGAGAAAATTGCAAAAAAGGTGGAGCAAAAAGTCAAAGAAGCTGAAACAGACGCAGAGCAGGAAAAAGACAAGGAACTGAAGAAAGAGAAAAAGGCAGTCTATCGGTCGAAACGAAAAATTTACAAGAAACTCAAAGAAGACTACTTACCACGGCTGAAGAAGTATGAAGCATTTTTGGAGACCGGAACAGTTATTCCAAAACAGATCACGATGCCACCTTTATGCGGATGAAAGAAGATCATATGAAAAACGGCCAGCTGAAACCGGGTTACAATGTCCAAATTGGAACGGAAGACCAGCTTATTCTTGGATACACTATACACCAGAGGCCAACTGATACAAGATGCTTTGTGCCGCATTTGGAGAAGCTGAAAGCATCCGGCCTGCCTAAGCCAAAACGGATCATTGCGGATGCAGGTTATGGCGGGGAAGCCAACTATTTGTATGCGCATGAGGAAGAGTTCGAAGCATTGATTCCTTACAATACTATGAGGAAAGAAGAGACGCGGGCTTACAAAAAAGATATCCGAAATGTTTCTAACTGGGAATATCGTGAAAAAGACGAGCAAATCTACGCTCGAAGGAAAATCGAGGTAGAAAGCGTGTTCGGTCATATCAAAGGCAATCGGTCGTTCCGCAGATTTTCTTTACGGGGGCTTGAGAAAGTAAATATCGAATTCGGGCTGGGTGCCATCGTCCACAATCTTCTGAAACAGGCGGAAAAGAACCGCCTGTTTCAGAAACAAGAAAAACCGTTGAGAAAATTATTTTCTCAACGGTTTTTCTTGTTTAAGAAGGGGCTTTTGGGACAGCCCCCTAAAAATTTTCTATATCAAGCCCCGGATAAGCATTTAAATCAAGGGCACTCCTTTTCCCTTTTTTAAAAAGCACGGTACCACAAGCGGCGATCATCGCAGCATTATCTGTGCATAAATGGATCGGCGGGATGCTAAGCTCCACGTCCGGCAGCTTATGGAATGCTTCTTCCAAAGCGGCGCGCAATCCTTTATTCGCGGCAACCCCGCCGGCCACTAGCACTTCTTTAACTTCAAATTCTTTGGCGGCCTCTATTGTTTTTCCGACAAGCACATCAACCACACTTTGCTGGAAACTCGCCGCCATGTCTTCCGGCTTGATCGTTTCCCCGCGCTGCGCTGCATTGTGCAGCGTATTGATGACAGCCGATTTTAAACCGCTGAAACTGAAATCGTATGTGCCCTCAAGCCAAGCACGTGGCAAATCAATATTCGGTTCACCTTCATGGGCGAGCCGGTCGATCTGCGGGCCGCCGGGGTACGGCAGATTTAATGTCCGGGCCACTTTGTCATAAGCCTCTCCCGCTGCATCGTCCCTCGTTTCGCCGATGACTTCAAATTCGGCATGCCCTTTCATCAAGATAAGTTCCGTATGCCCGCCGGAAACGACAAGCGCCAGCAACGGGAACTTCATTTCATGCTCCAGCCGGTTTGCGTAAATATGCCCTGCAATATGATGGACGCCGACAAGCGGAATCTGATGCGTAAAACTGAGCGCTTTTGCGGCATTTACGCCAACAAGCAGCGCACCGACCAGTCCCGGCCCTTCCGTAACTGCAATAGCATCCAAATCCTGAAAAGAAGCTCCCGCCTGCCGCATCGCTTCCTCTATCACGATCGTAATTTGCTCGACATGATGGCGCGAAGCAAGCTCAGGTACGACGCCGCCGAAACGCTTATGGCTATTGATTTGGGAGGCGACTACATTTGAAATGATCTCCGTTCCATTTTTGATGACGGCTGCGGCTGTTTCATCACAGCTCGTTTCTATGCCTAAAACCAATATATCTTTTTCCATTTATAAATTCACCCACATCACAATTGCGTCTTCATAATTATCGGTATAATAACCTTTGCGGATGCCGCCTTCCCGGAACCCAAGTTTTTTATACAGAGAACGTGCAATATCATTGCTGACACGGACTTCTAGGCTGAGCGTTTTCGCATTATTGAGCCTTGCATACTCCATAACGTTCCTTAACAAGGCCTCCCCCAATTTCCGCCCCCGGTATTCCGGCAGCACGGCAAGATTGGTGACATGGGCTTCGTCCACGATCACCCATACACCGCAATAGCCGACCACTCTTTCCTGGTCGATCAGCACCAAATACGTTGCAAAATGGTTATGGACCAGTTCATTATAAAAAGCTTCCCGCGTCCACGGCAGCGAAAAAGAGTGCAGCTCCACATTGTAAATCCCGTCCAAATCCTCAAGCGTGGCTTTCCGCAGAATGATATCTCCCATTTTTATCATATCCTAACTTTTCTCCCGTTTATGCTTTTCCAGCCATTTGGCTTCTGCTTCTACTAAGCGTATGTAATTTGGAACAAAAGTGTGTACTGCTTCCCCGGGCTCGTCCATTCCGAGCTTCGCCAATTCGCTCGGCCGCGGATTATGCATCGTCCAATCCGCCGTAACCATATTACCTTGCAACTTTTCAGCGAGGACAGCTTCATGTAGCGCAACATTTTGGCCGATAAATAAAACAGGCTGATTAAGGTCACACAATCGTGAACCCCATTCAGCAGATAAAATATTGCAATCGTCAATCACCGTTTCTAAATTCCCATTTTCATAACGGTATAATCCTGTATAGATTTGTCCCCTGCGTGCGTCAAACAGCGGGGATATATACCCGTCGAAATAACGTCCTGCCGCCGCAATAAATTTAAGGCTGGAAACACCGACCAAAGGAATTTGCAGACTCCATGCCATCGTTTTGGCAATGGTCACGCCGATGCGCACGCCGGTATATGAGCCGGGACCTTTTGCCACCACAATTTTATCCAATTCGCCCGGGCGTACCCCACACTCCTCCATGACCTGCTGAATGGCAGGCATGACACGGACGCTGTGGTTTTTCTTCAAGTTGGTAATGTATTCTGCCAAAACTGTATTGCCATTCACTAATGAAACGCCTAGCACTTCATTTGAAGTATCGATTGCCAAAATATTCATCCAAAAGACTCCTCACATAATGATACGTATCGGTTCCCGACCGGCTCCGCTTCAATGCATCGCTGGTCGCCTTCAAGGCGGAGGATACGGATTTCCAAAAAGGATTCGGGCAGCTGGTCCTTGATAAAATGTGCCCATTCGATGACTGTAACACCATCGCCTTCGAAATATTCATCAAAGCCCAAGTCTTCCTGCGCATCTTCCAAACGGTACACATCCATATGGTAAAGCGGAATTTTTCCCTGGTACTCTTTGATAATGGTAAAAGTCGGACTGTTTACAGTACGGTGAATGCCAAGCCCTTTTGCAATGCCTTTCGTAAAAGTCGTTTTACCCGCACCCAGGTCGCCTTCCAATAAAATGACATCCCCCGGTTTTAGATGTGCGGCCATATTTTCCGCAAAGGAAAACGTTTCGTCATGGCTGTTGGATATTCGTTTATAGATCCCCATTTAGCCGAGTCCCCTCTACAACTTAATAAAAGGCCCAGTTATAAAGTATGTTGTTGGGCATTTCGATATTTGGAATGTACAACAATAAACAGCGCTTTATAAAAAAAGCCTTAGGAATTTTCCTAAGGGTGCTTGAACATAATTCTAGTTTAACCGATTTTGATGAAATGAGCAAAAAACATGGATAAAAATATAGATAACAAGCAGGGTTTAGACCTGACTTGTTATCAATCAATTGCGGGGGCAGGATTTGAACCTGCGACCTTCGGGTTATGAGCCCGACGAGCTACCAGACTGCTCCACCCCGCGATAATATAAAAGATATCC
>NZ_BKZP01000024.1 GCF_008974185.1 Weizmannia acidilactici | reverse complement strand
GCGCACCCCGATTGAAGAAAACGATATTCCGGGCATCATTGCGCGCTTCCATAACCGTGAAGCAGAAAAAGATCGGAAACGGACAGAGCAATCGTTCTTTGTGCCGGTGGAAGAAATTCGTGAAAACGACTATGACCTTTCGATTAACAAGTATAAAGAGATTGAGTATGAAGAAGTGCAGTATGAAGCGCCGAGTATGATACTTGAAAGAGTGGAAGCGTTGGAAAAAGAGATTATGCAGGGATTACAAGAGTTGAAACAAATGATTAGAGGGTAGTGTGAAGTTCTATGAATTTTAGAACATATAAGTTAAAAGATATAGGTGAAGTAATTACAGGAAATACACCTAGTAAAAGTAATAGTGAGTTTTATGATTCAAAGGATGTTATGTTTATCAAACCCGATGATTTGTATATAGATAGAATAACAATGTTAAACGAATCGAAAGAGTACTTATCTAATAAAGGTGCTGAACATGCTCGCATTTTGCCACAAGGCAGTGTGTTAGTTACATGTATTGGAATTATAGGTAAAGTTGGTATACTAAAACAAGAAATGGCTGCATTTAATCAACAATTAAATGCTATTGTCCCTAATAAAAATATAGTCAATGAAAAGTACTTAGCTTATAAAATATGGAATGATAGAAAAAAACTTCAGCTTATAGCAAATGCACCTGTAGTTCCAATTATTAATAAAAGGCAATTTTCAGACTTCCAAATTGAGATACCTCCGATAGATTATCAACTCAAAGTTGTTGACGTTTTAGACAAGGCCCAAGAACTCATCGACAAACGAAAAGCACAAATAGAAGCGTTAGACCAATTAACGCAAAGTGTGTTTTTGGAGATGTTTGGGGATCAAGCAGCTGAAAAGGTACCATTGAGTAAGATTTGTGATATCAACCCCACCAAAAATGAAATAAGGGATATTAATGATGATTTAGAAGTATCATTTGTTCCAATGTCGAAGGTCTCTGAAAAAGGTGATATTGATTTAACTGAAACTCGTAAAGTAAAAGAAGTAAACAAGGGATTCACTTATTTTAAAGAAAATGACGTACTATTTGCAAAAATTACCCCGTGTATGGAAAATGGGAAGGGTGCAATCGCACGAAATTTAAGAAACGGAATTGGATTTGGATCGACAGAATTTCACGTATTAAGGCCTAAAGAAAATATAAGTAGTGAATGGCTATTTTATTTAACCTCTTTACCTGAATTTAGAACAGCTGCTGAGATGAGTATGACGGGAAGTGCCGGCCAAAAACGTGTACCTAAACAATTCTTCGACCAGTACAAAACGACGATACCAACAATAGACGATCAAAAAAGTTTTATTCAAATTATATACCATATACAGAAACAAAAAGAGGTATTCAAACAAAGTCTTCTAAAATTGCAAGATATGCAACAATCAATATTTCAACGTGCCTTCAAAGGCGAATTATTTACCGAAAAGGAAGAAGTGTCAGCTCTCTAATCCAAGGGGGGGATATGGGTGTCGAACTTTGATTTTTTGAAAGAGAAGAAGCAGTACCGGAGTTTTGCAAAGGCTTGCTTGGAGGCGGAGAAGGCGTTGGTGGTGAGTCCGGCGGTGAGTGCGATCCAGTCGCGGCGGGCGCTGGAACTGGCGGTGAAGTGGGTGTACCAGTATGATGGGGCGCTAAAAATCCCGTATCAGGATAATCTCTCCAGTTTGATCCATGACGCCAATTTTTTGGGGATTATCGATGAAGAACTGCTCCCTATGATGAAATATGTCGTCAAACTTGGCAATGTGTCCGTCCATACGAATGCGCCGGTGACCCGTGATGAGGCGGTGCTGTCCCTGCATCATCTCTACCAGTTTGTTTCCTGGATTGATTATTGCTACTCCGACACCTTTACGGCTGGTGATTTCGACGAATCATTGCTGCCTGTCGGCGAAGAGAAGCGGGTGCGTCCGGAAGAGCTGAAAGATTTGTATGAACAACTCAGCTCCAAAGACAAAAAACTTGAAGAACTGATGAAAGAAAACGAGGCATTGCGCCAAAAAACCGCTGAAAAACGTGAGCAAAACACGCAGGATTACGATTTCCATGTCGACGAGCTGAAGGAATTCGAAACACGGCTCAAATACATTGATCTTGACTTAAAACTGGCCGGCTGGGAATTCAACAAAGACATTGTACGTGAATATCCGGTCAGCGGGATGCCGAACCAGACCGGAAAAGGTTATGCCGATTACGTTTTATTCGGGGAAAACGGCAAGCCGCTCGCAGTGGTTGAAGCAAAGCGGACGTCAAAAGACGCGAAAATCGGCCGTCAGCAGGCAAAGCTGTATGCGGATTGCATAGAAAAGATGACAGGCACGCGCCCCGTCATCTTTTACACGAACGGATTTGAAACGTATATTTGGCACGAGCCTTATCCGCCGCGGAAAGTGTCGGGCTTTTACAATAAAGAGGAATTGAGCCTGCTTTTGAATCGCCGCGAGATGAAACGGCAGCTTAACAATATACGGGTGAACGACAACATCACAAACCGCTATTATCAAAAAGAAGCGATTCTCGCTGTTTGCAATGCGCTTTCCCGCAACCAGCGCAAAGCCCTGCTTGTTATGGCGACAGGAAGCGGGAAGACAAGAACTGCGATTTCCGTTGTCGATGTCCTTACGCGGCATAACTGGGTGAAAAATGTGCTGTTTTTGGCGGACCGGAAAACGCTGCTCAACCAGGCATATAAAAATTTTAATACTTTGCTGCCGAGCCTGACGTTGTGCAACCTGCTCGATAACAAAGATAACCCGGAAGAAGCACGGATGGTCTTTTCTACATACCCGACGATGATGAATGCGATCGACGAGGCAAGAAGGAAAGACGGTAAAAAGCTGTTTACGGTCGGCCATTTCGATCTCATCATCATTGATGAATCGCACCGGAGCATTTACAAAAAGTACCGCAGCATTTTTGACTATTTTGATGGAATCCTGCTCGGGCTGACAGCGACGCCGAAAGACGAGATCGACAAAAATACATATGAAGTATTCGGCCTTGAGAACGGTGTGCCGACTTTTGCCTATGAACTCGACCAGGCGGTAAAAGACGGGTACCTGGTTGATTACCGCACAATTGAAACGAAACTGAAATTCCTTGAAGAAGGCATCCGTTACGATGATTTATCGGATGAGGAAAAAGAAGCGTTTGAGGAAACATTTGAAGATGAAGAAAATGTAAAAGACATTGACAGTGCGGCGTTAAATGAATGGTTGTTTAATCAAAATACGATTGATACTGTATTAAAAAATCTCATGGAAAAAGGTCTTAAGGTGGAAGGCGGGGATAAGCTCGGGAAGACGATTATTTTTGCAAAAAACCACCACCACGCCGAAGTGATTGTCGATCGGTTTGATCATCTTTTTCCTGAGTATGGCGGCCATTTTGCCAAAGTCATTGATTACAGCGTGAAATACGTCCAAAGTTTGATCGATGATTTTTCCGACCGGCGTAAGCTTCCACAAATCGCCGTGTCTGTTGATATGCTCGATACCGGTGTCGATATTCCGGAGGCGGTCAATCTTGTCTTTTTCAAAAAAGTGCGCTCGAAATCGAAATTTTGGCAGATGATTGGCCGCGGGACAAGACTTTGCCCGGACCTGTTCGGGATCGGCCAGGATAAAACGCATTTCCTCATTTTTGACTACTGCGGGAACTTCGAATTTTTCCGGGAAAACCCGAAAGGCATGGAAGGGGAGGTCGGCAAAAGCCTTACCGAAAAACTGTTCAATGCAAAAGTTGACATCATCCGTGAATTGCAGGGGAGCGATTACCAAAAAGAAGCATATATTCGCCATCGCAACGATTTGGTGCAAGAAGCGGTGAAAAGCATCCTCGTGCTTGACCAGGAAAATTTCCGTGTCCGCCATCATTTGCAACAGGTGGAAAAATTCCGGAACCGCAGCAACTGGCAATCACTGTCCGTGCTTGATACAAATGAAATCAAGGAACACATTTCGCCGATTGTCATACCGATTGTGGAAGATGAGTTTGCGAAAAGGTTCGACCTGGTCATGTATACGATTGAGCTCGCGAAGCTGCAAATGAAAAATGCCACAAAACCAATCCGCAGCGTTGTGAAAACGGCGGAAGCATTGTCGAAGCTCGGCACGATTCCGCAAGTGCTTGAACAAAAGCCTGTGATTGACAAAGTACGGACTGAGGAGTTTTGGGAAAGCGCCGATCTGTTTGAACTCGATGCCGTCCGTGAAGCACTGCGCGATTTGATCAAATTTATCGAAAAAGAAACGCAGAAAATCTATTATACGAATTTCCAGGATGAAGTGCTGGAAGTGAAAGAAAACGGCCCAATGTACGAAGTGAACGATTTGCAAAGCTACAAGAAAAAGGTGCACCATTATTTGCAGGCGCATAAAGACCAGATTGCGATTTACAAACTAAACAATAATAAACCGCTGACCGCCGCTGATGTGGTGGCGCTCGAAAACATCTTGTGGAAAGAACTCGGCACGAAAGAAGATTACGAGAAAGATTTCGGCAATACGCCAATTACAAAACTGGTCCGCCAAATCGTCGGGCTTGACCCGAAAGCAGCCAATGCGGCATTTTCGGAATTCCTTTCTGAAGAGCGGCTGAATCTGAACCAGGTCCGTTTTGTCAAACTGATCGTTGATTATGTTGTGAAAAACGGTACGCTTGATAAAAAAGTGTTGCAGCAGGAACCGTTCAAAACCGTCGGCAGCATTGTCGAGATTTTTAAAGACAATATGGATGATGCCAGGAAAATTATCGGCATCATTGACACCATCAACCGGAACGCGGAGGAAATCGCCGGGGCATGAGCAAATAGGCGGATGGAAAGGGTGAAAAAACCTGTTCCAAAAAGCATGAAGAGTAATCGTTTTGCTTTTTCGCCTATAGATAGATGATCAAGAACCGGAGAAATCCATCATGATGGTGTCTTTCCGGTTCTTTTCCATTCTTTATATCAGTGGGCCAGTTTTAAAATGATTGTCCGCTTTGTTTGAGTGCGTCAATTTCCGGCGCTTTCTGATTCATGAAGGCGGTTGCGTTCGCTCCGGTCAGTTTTTTCTTTTTTAATTGGGGGCTGGTGGTATGCACTTCTGAACTCAGCAACATCTTGCTGTCCTTATGGCGGTTTTTTGCGGCAATCATTAGCGGGAACAGTCAAACAAGGCTGCCCGCAACAAAGGGGCAGCCTTGTTCCTAAACGCCGTATATCCGTTCTTTTTCTTTTGCAATTAATTTGATCAGGATTGGGCCCAAAATCAAGTAAATCACAAAGTTCCCTGCAGCATGGTAGCCATCAAAAAGCAGGCCGGCAAGGTAGTAAGTCCAAAACGCATACGGCCCGCCGATAAATAAATAATTCAATGAAACCATAAAGCCGAACAGAATGCCGGTAAATCCAGCATACAAACACAACACAATATGCGGGACTTTTTTGTAAAACTGTTTCTTGCCGAGCAGGCCGGAAAGCACGGCGACACTTCC
Organism: Weizmannia acidilactici; assembly: GCF_008974185.1. Classification (GTDB taxonomy): domain Bacteria; phylum Bacillota; class Bacilli; order Bacillales; family Bacillaceae_C; genus Weizmannia; species Weizmannia acidilactici. Next base: position 44,927 of record NZ_BKZP01000024.1, on the reverse strand, counting down.
CCAGGCAATAAACTGCATGATGGCAAAAAAACCCATGCCGAGAAACATGTCGGAACCGAAGACGGTTAAAAATGCAAGGGCCAGCCCGAAACGGATCCCGAATACGAATGAACTGCAAATAATGATGACGGTGCACGGCTGGACATTCGGAATCGAAGCCATAAAAATTCTTCCGGCGATGCTCAGTGCGGCCAGCACAGCGAGGAGGGCAATCTTTCTCGTTACCTGTGAAGCCGTTTTGGCCGATTTTCTGTTTTCAACCGGCTGTTTTTCCATTTGAAACATCTCCTATTCAGAATAGTACCATACGACCTGGTCGCCGGCTTTCAGTTTATACGTCCCCGCTGAATAATTCGGCTCCTTGCCGTTCACTTTATATTTCCAGCCGCTCATGCCGCCTTTATCCCCTTCATTCTGCCCGTCAATGCCTTTCACATAGGCGGTTGCACCAGATCCGGAGTAATCGAGGCTGATACCTTCCGCAGAAGCAGCGGTTTTTAACAGCGTAAAGGCGGTATCGCCGCTGTGGTATGCATATTTGCCGCTAAAAATGGTTCCTTTGTAGCCTTTAACCGTTAAAGAAACCGTTTCGGCTTTTTTTTCGGAAGATGCATTGGGGCTGCTGCCTGCGATGCTGCTTCCAGAATCTGATGAAAAAGCGCCGGATGACGTACTTTGGGTTGTGCTGACCGTTGTAGCCGTTTTTGAAGCCGGCGTTTCCCCGGTTTTGCTCTTAGTAGAAGATTTGCTGAGTGTATCATTGGAGCTGCCGGATTTGCTGTTTGCAGCACTTGGGTTGCTGTCTGATTTGGTTTTACTGCCACTGCTGCCGGCAGCGGTGCTTGTTTGCGCTGCATCCTCCGATTTGGCTGGGATGCTTGCAGTTTGTGTGGCCGCAGAATACGTTTTGACCGTTTTTGTTTCAGTATGGAAACCATCGATAAAAAACCAGGCGCCGAACGCGATCAAAAGCACCGCAACACTGTCAATGATGATACTTTTTAATTTCATTCCCGGTCACACCCCCAACAGCCTTTTCCGAATGACAAGCAGGATGACGCCTACACCGGTCGAAATGGAGCCGACCCAACCGTGCACAGGAGAGACGCCCGTTGTTTTTGTGGTCACCACTTTTTGGGGCTGCTGCTCTTTTTCTGCCGGTGCAGCTGAAGCCTTTGCAGTGGCTGCTTTTTTATCGGCATTCGAAGTTTTTTTCGTTTTTGCCGGCGTTTGTTTTGTGTCCACCGCCTTTTTGGTAATGGTGTTGTTTTTCGTGATGGTATTGGTTTTGGTGATCACTTCTTTTGTATTCTTTTCAATCACATTCGTGGCAGCCGCAGAATTGCCGGATGCTGTATTGGAACTTGATTGGCTTGCGGTATCCGTACTGCTGTTTCCTGATCCGGCTGATTTTGAAGCCGTATTGCCCGAATCCGGATTGCTGTTTCCGTTTTCCGTTGCGGCTGTGCTGCCCGTACTGCTTTTTTGCGTAAAATCGTACAGCGTATCTCCTTTTTGGAAAAGGTCATAGGCGACGAGTGCCTGAAGCACCTGTTCTGTGGAAAAGCTGTCGGAAGCATCGCTCGTTGCCATCCATTTGTAGCCCCCGTTTTTTGTATCCTTAAAAGTGCTGAGCATCGATACCGGATTTGTGCCGCTTTTTACAAAATCCCCTGTTGTAGGGTCAACATCAACGGAAGTCAGTCCTATAATGGCCTGGGCGGTGCTGCATGAATTAATACCCCAGTTGTCAAAGCCGGCATTGTCCTTTTCCGCCGCTTTTAAGTATTTAATGCCGTCCTGTATGGCATTTTTTACATCCTCATCATGCCTATCCTGATACGTCCCGAGAGCGGTCAGCACCATCCCGGTTGAATCCACATCCGAGGCCGTTGCGGACGGGCCCCAGCTCCAACCGCCGTCTGGAAGCTCTAAATCCACAAGTTTGGCTGCGATTTTTGCCGGCGTATTCGGCGCATCGCCCGGAATCGAATAATTATCCGTATTCAAGGCGATTAAATCGTAGGCGTAGCCGGTCGTAGTGCTTTCTTCCTTTGTTTCAAACACGCTTCTCACGAGATTTTTGCCTTCAAAATTTGCCGGATCCTCGCCGATCGCTTTTAAAGCAATGATCGTTTTGTCGAGTTCCGTTCCGGTTAATGTTTTGGAATTAACCCTTTCTTTTATAACGCTGCGGTACTGTTTGATTTCATTGGCTGTCAGCAGATTTTCCTTCGCCAATGCAGCCACCACAAAATCGGAATTTAATGCTGATGATTTAAAGTATGAAGCTGTATCCGCAATGTCTTTGCTTACCGAAACAGCCGCAAAACTATGTGACGGAACCGCGAAGGCCAAAACGAAGGCTATCCCCCAGATGAGTCCCCTCAACCTTTTTCCAACCATATCACTCTCTCCTTTCCATAAAAAAACCCTTGTACGCAGAGGTATACAAGGGCAGAAAAAATTTTTCGCCTATACCTCGTAGGCTCCAAATAAACCGACAGCTTGGGAGAAAGACCTGACTTAGGAAAAGTTTTTCCATCACAGTGGCGGGACCGTATAGGATTTTCACCTATTTCCATCGCCCAAGCCCGTATTTAAATGTCAATTACTAATTATAAGCCATCATTTTACTGTTGGAAAGAACATTTTCGGCTGCCGTTTCATTGACAAACGGCCGGCACTGTGCTAAATAATAGTATGTTAGCACTCTGGTGTTTTGAGTGCTAAAATCAGAACCGGAAACGATTTTTTACATATAAAGGGGAGATCGATGTGGCGGTAAAAGAATTTAAAGCGGAATCGAAAAGGCTTTTGGACATGATGATCCACTCGATTTACACACAAAAAGAAATTTTCCTGCGGGAATTGATTTCAAACGCCAGCGACGCGATCGATAAAATTTATTACAAAGCCCTGACCGATGAAAATTTAACGTTTGATAAAGACAACTATTATATTAAAATTACCCCGGACAAAGAAAACCGGACTTTGACGGTTTCCGATACCGGGATCGGCATGACAGAAGAAGAACTCGAAAATAACCTTGGCACGATTGCACAAAGCGGTTCGCTCGCGTTTAAAAATGAAAATGAAAGCAAAGACGGGTATGATTTGATCGGCCAATTCGGCGTCGGTTTCTACTCCGCATTCATGGTTGCCGATGAAATTACGGTCATTTCGAAAGCAGTGGGAAGTAGCCAGGCCTATAAATGGCAGTCGAAAGGCGCGGAAGGCTATACGATCGAGCCGTGCGAAAAAGACGGCTACGGCACCGATATTATTTTGAAACTGAAAGAGAATACGGAAGACGAAGATTACGATCAGTTTTTGGAAGAGTATCGGCTGAAGGCGCTTGTAAAAAAATATTCTGATTTCATCCGCTACCCGATCAAAATGGATGTGACAGAAAGGCGCCTGAAAGAAGGCAGCGACAACGAGTATGAGGAAGTGAAAGAAGAACAGACTCTCAACAGCATGGTGCCGATTTGGCGCAAAAACAAAAACGAGCTGACAGACGAAGATTACGAGAATTTTTACATGGAAAAGCATTACGGCTTTGATAAACCGGTGAAACATATCCATATTAAAGTTGACGGGGCTGTGCGTTACAACGCGATTCTTTACATCCCGGAAAAAATTCCGTTTGATTACTATACGCCGGAATACGAAAAAGGCCTTGAACTGTATTCGAACGGCGTTTTGATTATGGAAAAATGCCCGGATTTGCTGCCGGATTATTTCAGCTTTGTCAAAGGGATGGTCGATTCGGAAGACCTTTCCCTGAATATTTCGCGGGAAATGCTGCAGCATGACCGCCAGCTGAAACTGATCGCGAAAAATATTAAAAACAAGATCAAACGCGAGCTGGCCAATCTCCTGAAGGAAAACCGGGAACAGTACGAAGCGTTTTATAAATCTTTCGGCCGCCAGCTGAAGTTCGGCGTGTACAATGAATTTGGCGCCCATAAGGAAGATTTGCAGGATCTGTTGATGTTCTATTCGTCAAAAGAAAAGAAACTTGTGACGCTCGATGAATACGTCAGCCGCATGCCGGACGGCCAGAAATACATTTATTATGCAACCGGCGAATCGATTAACCGGATTGAAAAAATGCCGCAGACTGAACTTGTCGCCGACAAAGGGTATGAAATCCTCTATTTCACGGAAGATATCGATGAGTTTGCGATTAAAATGCTCATGAATTACAAAGAAAAAGAATTCAGATCGGTATCAAGCGGCGACCTCGGTTTTGAAGAGGAAGACAAAAAAGAAACGGAAGCGGAAGAAAAAGAAAACAAAGATCTCTTTGATTTCATGAAAAAGGCTTTGAACGGCAAGGTGAAAGATGTGCGCGCATCGCACCGGTTAAAATCGCACCCGGTCTGCTTCACAACGGACGGCGAAGTGTCGATTGAAATGGAAAAAGTGCTGAACGCGATGCCGAACGGGCAAAACATTAAAGCCGACAAAGTGCTCGAAATCAACGTCCACCACGATGTGTTCCGCGCCTTAAAAGAAGTATTTGAAAACGATAAAGACAAATGCACGCTTTATACAAACCTGCTGTACAACCAGGCGCGGCTGATTGAAGGACTCGATATTGAAGATCCGGTCGCATTCACGAATGATATTTGCAAACTAATGGTGTAAAGTTGTAAAAGGCTTTATCCCATACAGGGGGTAGGGCCTTTTTATTTTTGCGTGATATTTTTTGAAAAAACACTTGCCGAACCTTATGATTTATTGTATATTTATAACATATTATTCATAAATATTAATTTTGCGATGTGCACAACACGGCATAGAACAGCAGGGGGATATTCCAAATGAAAGAACAACTCAGGCAGCATCTGAAACAAATAGAGTCGAAGCTTTGGGAAATGAGCGATACCTTATACCACCATCCGGAACTCGGCGACCAGGAATACAATTCAATGAAACTGCTCACAGACTTCCTTGAAGTCCATGGTTTTACGGTAGAAAAAGGGATCGTGGACAGGCCGACCGCATTCAAAGCGGTATATGACAGCCAAAAAGAGGGGCCGGCAATTGCGTTTCTGTCGGAATACGATGCGCTTCCCGGTGTCGGTCACGGCTGCGGCCACAATATGATCGGTACGATGAGCGCGGGCGCCGGCGTACTTTTAAGCAAAGTGATCGATGAGATCGGCGGACGCGTGGTTGTCCTTGGTACGCCGGCCGAAGAAACGAACGGTGCTAAAGTCCCGATGGCGGAACAGGGTATTTTCAATGATATTGACGCTGCCATGATCTTACATCCGGCCGATGAGTCCTATGAAAGCGGAGAATCGCTTGCCATGGATGCAATCCAGTTTGATTTCCGCGGCAAATCGGCGCACGCGGCTTCTAATCCGGAAGACGGCATCAACGCGCTTGATGCGGCGATCCAATTGTTTAACGGCGTAAATGCGCTCCGCCAGCATGTCACTTCCGATGTCCGCATCCATGGCATTATTAAAGAAGGCGGGATTGCCGCAAATATCGTGCCGGATAAAGCGGTAGCCCAATTTTATGTGCGCGCCAAAGACCGTGTATATTTAAACGAAGTGGTCGAAAAGGTGAAAAATATTGCAAAAGGTGCGGCTATGATGACGGGCGCCAAAGTGCATATTTCAAACTACGAATTAAGCTACGACAATATGGTGACAAACGAAACGTTGTCCAATTTGTTCACGAAAAACCTTTTAACAACAAAGGTAAAAGAAGTAAAGAAACCAAGGTCATCTTACGGTTCGATCGATATGGGCAATGTCAGCCATGTCGTGCCGGCCATTCACCCGTATATCGGCCTGGATTCCCCGGGCCTTGTCGCCCATACGAAGGAATTTGCCGATACGACGATTACGGACAATTCCCACCAGGTTTTATCGAGCGGGGCATTGGCCTTGGCGATGACCGGTTATGACCTGATTACCGACAAAGAAATCTTTGAAAACATGAAGCGTGAATTTGAAGAAAAGGTCAAAAACAAAATGCCAGTGAAAAGCTGACCAAACTGACAATATTTTAAAATATTTTTTTTGAATAAATATCTTCTCAAATATTCCACATCGTGTTAAAATTCATTTTGTTGAATAAAAATGCTTCGCAAGTTTGATACTTTCATAGGGGGAAAAATTGTGAAAAAGATCGTTTTAGGCATCGCACTTGTATTTGCAATGGTGATTACGACAGCTTGCGGCCAATCAAGCAGCGGAAACACCGCCAACAAAAAAGAAAAGGTATTGGTCATGGGCACATCAGCCGACTTTGCCCCGTTTGAAACAAGGGATACTTCCGGGAAAATTGTCGGTTTTGATATTGATCTGGCTAACTATATTGCAAAAGAATTAGGATATAAATTGGAAATTAAAGATATGAAATTTGACGGTTTAATTGGCGCCCTGCAATCGAAGCGGGTGGATATGGTGCTTTCCGGGATGTCCGCCACGAAAGAACGCGCCAAAAACGTTGATTTCTCCACGCAGTACCACCATTCAGGGGAAATGTTCGTGACATTGAAAGGTTCAAACATCAAGAAGCTGGAAGATATTAAGGGCAAAACCGTCGGCGTCCAATTGGGCACCATCCAGGAAGAAGGCGCTGATAAGCTGAAGAAAACGTACAATTTTAATGTCAAAAAACTCGATAACTCGACAAACTTAGTTGAAGAACTGCTTTCTAAGCGCATTCAAGTCGCCTATTTGGATAAATCCGTTGCGGAAGGTTATATTAAAAAGCAAAATCTGGCCGGCTTTGATGATCCGACTTCCAGTTCGCCGGGCATGGCTGTTGCTTTCCCGAAAGGCAGCAAATTGACGGCAAAAGTCAACAAAGTGTTGGCAAAAGCTGAAAAGAACGGTAAACTTGCTGAATTGAAAAAGAAATGGAAAATTGACCAACAGTAATTGCATGCAGGCGCCTTGCTGAGCAGGGCGCTGTTTTTTCAAGAAGTTCATTAAACTAACAAGGTGAGGTGTAAGGCATGAATTTGGATTTCAGCCAAATTGTGCCTTATATTCCTTTTATGTTAAAAGGAATATGGGTAACATTAAAATTTGTTTTCTTTGCGATTCTTTTCGGTTTTGTACTCGGGACGGTTTTCGCATTGTTTAAAATATCCCGTATCAAAACATTAAAATGGATCGGTGATATTTATACATCGATTTTTCGCGGCACGCCATTGATTGTTCAATTGATGCTCATATATTTTGCAATCCCGCAGCTGACCGGGTATGATATCAAGCCGTTTCTTTCGGCCATTTTGGCGTTCGGCCTGAACTCGGCTGCTTATGTGTCGGAAATCATCCGTGCCGGGATCCAGGCAGTGGACAAGGGCCAGACAGAAGCCGCCCAGGCGCTAGGGGTTCCGTACTATTTAATGATGAAAGATTTGATCCTGCCGCAGGCGATGAAAAATATTCTGCCTGCACTGATGAATGAATTCATTTCCTTGACAAAAGAGTCTGCCCTTGTTTCCACTATTGGTTATTTGGACCTGATGCGCCGCGCCCAGGTTGTCGGAGCACAAATTTACCGCAACTTTGAACCGCTCCTGTTTGTAGCCGTCATTTATTGGGTGCTTGTCTTTATCTTGACGGTGCTCGGCAGACAGCTGGAAAGGAAGATGAAATACAGTGATTAAAGTGGAACATCTCTATAAACAATTCGGCCATAACGAAGTCCTGAAAGATATTTCCACACATGTAGACAAAGGGGAAGTTGTTGCTGTCATCGGCCCGTCCGGATCCGGCAAATCCACTTTTCTGCGGTGCCTCAATTTTTTGGAAGAGCCGACAAAAGGCAGGATTTGGATCGACGGGGAAGAAATTACAGATAAGAAAATCAATATTATGAAAGTGCGCTCAGAAATTGGTATGGTTTTCCAACATTTTTATCTTTTTCCACATAAAACGGTTCTGGAAAACCTGACCTATGCTCCAATGAAAGTCAAAAAAATGAAACGCCAGGATGCAGAGGCCAAGGCAAGGGAACTTTTGGCAAAAGTCGGCCTGACGGAAAAAGAAGGGGCGTATCCAAATAACCTTTCCGGGGGGCAGAAACAGCGGGTGGCAATTGCCCGCGCACTGGCAATGGAGCCAAAGCTGATGTTGTTTGACGAGCCGACTTCCGCTCTTGACCCGGAAATGGTAAAAGAAGTATTAAACGTGATGAAAGACTTGGCCCAGACCGGCATGACCATGATGATCGTCACGCACGAAATGGGTTTTGCCCGAGAAGTGGCCGACCGCATTATTTTCATTGATGGCGGGAAAATTTTAGAAGAAGGCACCCCTGAAGCATTTTTTAGCCATCCAAAGACAACCCGGGCACAGGACTTTTTGGATAAGGTATTGTAAAAAAGGCAGCCGCTATTTTTCTCGGCTGCTTTTTTTAGCACTTCCTCTTAAGTTCTGCTTTGATAAAACCAATCAGAGATTTGATATAAGTGTTTTCATTGATGCGATGAAAGACAAATGCCAATTAAATATTGAAACAAGTGTCTTTCATAAGTAACAAGGCGAAACAAGTTCGTCCTGTGATTGTGCTTTTAATCGTAAATGCCACGGAAAGCCAGCATCACTATTTTGCGGCTCTTTTCACAGCTGCCTGTAATTCGAGCTCAACATTCCCCTGAATGGCGCGGCTGATCATGCATGATTTTTCTGCTTTTTCGGCCAGAGTGTACGCCAGCCGGATGTCCTTGTCGGTTGCGTCCGGTTTCAGCACAATTTCAGGGCGGTGGATCATTTTTTTATACGTAAATACACCATTGGTTACATCCACAATGCCTTCCGATTCCATCGTCAGCTGTTCTTTCTCCAAGTGGCTGCGCTCCATCATGGCCGCGAGCGTAATGATATAGCAGGTTGCCGCAGCCCCCAGGAGCATTTCATCAGGATTTGTCCCGACGCCGGGGCCGTCCATCTCCGGGGGTATAGAAATCTTCGCCACCAAATTTCCACAATCAATTGTGCCCACATCATTTCGCAGGCCGGGCCAGTCTGCCTTTAAATGAAAGTGGTGTACTGCCATTTGCTATTCCTCCAACCGATTTTCTATGAAAATTGCCGGCATTTTTTTAAAAGGCGGCGGCCGGCATTATGATTTATTTATGCTTTCTGCAACCGCCGTTTTTCTTTCCATTTTCGCCTTTTTTCCGTGCACGGCATAATAAATGGAAATGCCCGCGACAATCCAGCCTGCAACCGCAAGATAAAGGAAGCGGAAACTCATGAATCCGGCCGCGATCCCAAGCAGGTAAGGCCCCGCGCCGCTTGCCAGATCAATAAAAATGAAAAATGTCGACGTTGCCAGCGCTTTTTGGTGCGGCGGTGAAAGTTTGATGGCAATGGCTTGGAAACACGACTGCACGGTGCCGTAACCGATTCCGATCAGTGCGCCTGCCGCAAGCAGCATCCAACCGCTGTGCGCCTGGCTGAGCAGGAGAAAACCGGTTGTTAAACAAATCAAAAGCGGGTAAATAACAAAATTTTCCCCGTGCTCATCGAACCATCTGCCTGTAAACGGCCGCGTTAATATGAGTGCTGCTGCATAGACGATAAAGAAATAACTGGCGGCATTCACCAAGTGGATGTCTTTTGCATAAAGGGACAAAAAAGAAAGGAGGCTGGAATAGGCGAGCGTGACCGCGAAAGCCGCTACTGAAACCGGCAGCGCGGCCGGTTCGAAAAAATTTCTTACTTGAAAACGAGCCATTTCTTTTAACTGCTGCTCGGTCAAGTCCGCTTTCGGAACGGTTAAAAATACAGCAGAGATCAGATCGATCAGTGCAATGATGCTTGCCGCCAACATGATCATATGAAAATCGGCGATTCTCATGATAAACATGCCTAAAAATGGGCCGATTGCCATTGCCAAATTCATGCTCGTCGCATAATAGCCGGTGCCTTCGCCGCGGCGCTCATTCGGAATGATGTCGGCAACAATCGCGCCCGCCGCCGTTGTGATTGCGCCGTGCATCGCCCCCTGGATAAACCGTAGCACCATCAAAAATGCGAGGCTGTCCGCTTGGAAATGGAGCACCATGACCACGAAGAACACAATCAAAGATCCGACAAGCACCCGCTTACGCCCAATTCTGTCCAAATATTTTCCTGCAAATAATCTCGCGACTAACGAAGCCAGGACGAATATTCCTGCTGCCAGCCCGGCCATGCTTTGGCTTGCGTGATAGGCGGTTGTCACATACATAGCAACGCTTGTCATTAATAAATAAAACACGACATGCGTAAAAAAATTTGTGGATGAAACCATAATAAAGTCTTTCGTCCACAATTTCGGTTTGTCCATAAAAAGTAAATCCCCTCTTTTCCTGTTTGCCATCGTGCAAAAATCGGTAATTCCATTATAAGGCTTCATCGAAAGAATATTCAATGCATTTCTATACCAGAAATAATGGGTGCAATCGTTGCGACTCTTGTGGCACTCAGATTATACTTTGAATAATAAAAAATTCATACTAAGAATTTAACAAAAAGAGGATCCACTCTGAGGGAAGAAATAGAAGACGAGGCCGTCAAGCGATGAACGACCCTTTTCAGTTTTAACATTGTTTCCCCCGGGACCATTTCCAGGCAAAATAGACTTAAATAGGGGGCAAATAGAGTGGCACATTTACTGGTAAAAATGGAAACGCGCATGCAAAAAGCAAGGAAATATTTTTCGGAACAAAGTTTTTGGGAAAAACTGAAGAAATTTGCCCAAAAAGCCGGCATAAACGTGCCGTTCTACTTCTTTATTATACGCTGCAAAAACCGGACGTCCCGAAAAAAGCAAAAGCGACCATTATTGGCGCGCTCGGGTATTTTATTCTGCCAACCGATCTATTTCCGGATATTTTGCCGGCAGGGTTCACGGATGACCTTGGCGCCCTCGGCCTTGCGCTGATCCAGGTGGCTATGTATATTGATGACAATGTGAAAGCCGAGGCAAAAGGTAAACTGAAACAATGGTTTGGAGAGTTGGTGCATACATCGAAAATTGACCAAAAGTTATGAATCCCGCAGCATATTCCTGCCGGGGTTTTTAAATTGTAAAACAGAAATAATTTTGTTATTATAAAATAATAATATATTAATAATTTTTATAAATATAATTCTTTTTGAAAATGGAGGTGACCATGTTGGATTATCAGTTATTCCCGGAAGGCGACTGCGCAGTCCTGATTGAAGCGGGAAAAGAAATCAGCCTTGAAAACCACAGGAAAGTGCAAACGATCGTTTCATTATTGGAAAACCATTTTCCCAAGTGGATGATTGAATATATTCCCGCTTATACAACAGTCACCGTCCTATATGACCCGTTCAAAATTTATAAGCAAACCTCAGAAAACCCGTACATATATGTTTCAAGGTATTTAACACAACTGCTGGAGAAAGAGTCTGCAGCGCCCCTCCGAAAACCTCGTGTCATCGATATCCCGGTCTGCTACGGCGGCGAATTCGGGCCTGATCTGGAATATGTTGCCCGTGTAAACCGCCTCACTCCTGAAGAAGTCATCCACATCCATGCATCCGGCGACTATACGGTTTATATGATTGGATTTGCACCGGGTTTTCCTTATATTGGGGGGATGCCGGAAGAGATCGCAGCCCCGAGAAAAAAGACGCCGCGCTTGAGGATCCCGGAAAGATCCGTTGGCATTGCTGGCAAACAAACCGGCATTTACCCGATCGAAACGCCGGGCGGCTGGCAGATCATCGGGCGCACCCCGTTAAAATTATTCCTGCCGGAAAAAGACAGCCCAAGCTTGCTCAATGCAGGGGATAAGATCCGTTTTCAGCCGGTCAGTGCCGAGGAATATAAAGAGCTGGAGATGATGCCGTCATGATCAAGGTCATCAAACCGGGCATGCTGACAACGATACAAGACTTGGGGAGAACGGGTTACCAAAAATTTGGGGTTGTGCAAAGCGGTGCCATGGATCCTTTTGCACACCGCATCGCTAACCTGCTCGTCGGTAACCCGGAAAACGAGGCTGCAATCGAAATCACGGTAACGGGGCCGGTTCTCGAGTTCCAAACAGATGCGCTGATCGCCATCTGCGGCGGCCGTTTCCATGCCTATCTGAACGGCAAACCGATCGGGCTTTGGCGTCCGGTAAGGGTTGAGAATGGAAGCGAACTGCGGATCAAACAGGCGGAAACCGGCTGCCGGGCTTATTTGGCGGTGGCCGGCGGTTTTTCGGTCCCAACTGTGTTAAAAAGCAAATCGACATACTTGCGGGCCAGGATCGGCGGTTTTCAAGGCCGGACCCTGAAGGCGGGGGACGAGATCCAAGTCGGAATGCCAGGGGAATTATCAAAACAGCTCCAGTCATTATTCGAAGATGGTTCTCTGCAGGCAAGCTGGTCAGTTTCCAAAACCATTATGCCGGATTACGGCACGTTTCCAACCATCCGGGTAATAAAAGGGCGGCATGCCGAATTATTTACGGATGAAAGCATACAGGAATTTTTCCGGAAGCCGTACCGTATCTCCCGCGATTCCGACCGGATGGGCTACCGGTTGGAAGGGCCGGGGCTGGAGTTCAAAAGGGCACAGGAAATGTTGTCGGAAAGCGTCTGTTTCGGTACGGTCCAAGTGCCGTCCGGCGGGCAGCCGATTGTCCTATTGGCGGACCGGCAAACGACCGGCGGGTATTCGAAAATCGCACAAATTGCAGCGGTGGACCTTCCGCTGATGGCGCAGCTGAAGCTGGGGGACAAGGTCAGATTTCAAGAAATTTCGCTGGAGGAAGCCCAGGCACTTTATATAGATAGGGAAAAACAAATCCGCCTGCTGAAAAAATCGATTTTCTATCAGGAAAAAAGGAGGGGCACCCATGCCAAGCATTGATTTGAATTGCGATATGGGAGAAAGTTTTGGCGCATATACGATTGGATGCGATAAGGAAATCCTTGATTTGATTACATCGGCAAACATTGCGTGTGGGTTCCATGCCGGTGACCCTGCCGTCATGCGGAAAACCGTCCGCATGGCGCTTGAAAAAGGAATTGGGATCGGCGCACATCCCGGGCTTCCGGACCTCGCCGGGTTCGGGCGCAGAAACATGCAGATTTCTGCGCAGGAAGCATACGATATGACCGTCTATCAAATCGGCGCCTTGGCTGCATTTGCGAAAGCGGAAGGCGGGACAATCCAGCACGTCAAACCGCACGGCGCCCTTTACAACATGGCGGCAAAAGATCGGGAGCTCGCACAAGCCATTGCCAAAGCAGTATATGACGTTGATCCCGAAATCATCCTGTTCGGTCTGGCCGGATCGGAACTCGTGAAAGCCGGCACGAAAACCGGCCTGAAGACAGCAAGTGAAGTGTTTGCCGACAGGACCTATCAACGTGACGGCTCGCTGACGCCGAGGCGTGAACCCGGCGCGTTGATCGAAAACCGCGAAACCGCCGCAGACCAAGTGATCCGGATGATCAAAGAAGGCAGCGTCACATCCGTACAAGGGGAGGATGTCCGTGTCCAGGCCGATACGATCTGCATCCACGGCGACGGCCAACAGGCCCTTGTTTTTGCGAAGTTTATCCGGCAGTCACTGGAGCACGAAGGAATCAAAATAGAAAAAATCAGCAATTTTTTATAAAGCGTGTATAAAGGAGTGAATGGGTTTGGCTTTAATCGGTGTCGCACTCATTATCATTGGTTTTGCGCTCAGATTCAATCCGCTTGTCGTGGTAACCGTTTCCGGCCTTGCCACCGGACTGATCGTGGGTCTTCCGCTTAAAGAACTGATCACACAGTTCGGAGAAGCTTTTACAACTAACCGTTATATGTCAATTTTAATTGTTACCCTGCCGGTCATCGGTCTTTTGGAAAGAAGTGGGCTGCAAAACCAGTCAAAACATCTTGTTTCAAAAATCAAGGCGGCATCAGCTGGGAAAATATTGACCTTTTATCTGCTGATCCGTGAGATTGCCGCTGCCCTTGGGTTAAACAGCCTCGGTGGCCATCCGCAGACGGTGCGCCCACTCATTGCGCCGATGGCTGAAGGGGCGGCGGAGGCAAAATACGGTGAAGTGCCGGAAAAAGACCGGGAAGAGATCCGTGCCCAGGCTGCTGCTGCTGACAATATCGGCTTGTTTTTCGGTGAAGACATTTTTGTCGCAGTTGGTGCGATTCTTTTAATGAAAGGATTTTTTGACCAGAATGGGATAAAAGCAGATCCGATTTTCATGGCGCTTTGGGGCCTTCCGACAGCGATTTTTGTGTTTATCGTCCATTCTATCCGTCTCCGCCTGTTTGACCGGAAACTGGACCGCAAGCTTGGGAACCCGGGTAGAGGAAAAATGGATAGTGAGGTTGTGAGAAAATGATCATTTCAACGGAATGGATTTACATCGCCATGGGGATCGTTTGCCTCTTCTGTTCTTTCTATACGTTTTTTGACAAAACGAACAAAAGGCGCATCCTATCCGGCCTGTTTTATTTTATTTACGCCATTACATTGCTGTTTGGAAAAATCATCCCGCCATTTTACATCGGTCTAATGGTGCTGGCAATGGTAGTCATCGTGGCATTCGGTGGCCTGCAAAAAGGCGGATACGGTGAGACGGCGCCGGATGAGCTTGAAGCCCGACGCAAGCGTTTAGGGAACTGGCTTTTTCTGCCGGCATTATTGATCCCGATTCTAACTGTACTGGGCTCAAAACTGCTGGTGAATGTAAAAATCGGTTCCCGGCTGCTGCTTGACCCTTCAAACCCTACGCTTGTTGCCCTTGGGGTTGCATGTATCATTGCGATCCTCACGGCGATGTTATTGACGAAAAGCCGGCCTCAAACCGCATTCAAAGAATCGCGGCGCCTTTTGGAAGCAATCGGCTGGGCTGTTGTCCTGCCGCAGCTTTTGGCAACGCTCGGTACCATTTTTACAAAAGCAGGGGTCGGCACAGTCGTTTCGAAACTTATTACAAAAGTAACCCCAGAAAATTCGGTTTTCTGGATCGTGTTCGTTTTCTGTGTCGGCATGGCGTTGTTTACGATGATCATGGGCAATGCGTTTGCTGCTTTTCCGGTGATGGCGGCGGGGATCGCCATCCCGTTTTTGATTAAACGGTTTGGTGCCAATGCGGACCAGATTGCCGCGATTTCGATGTTTGCCGGCTACTGCGGCACGCTCATGACCCCGATGGCAGCCAATTTCAATATCGTGCCGGCTGTTTTGCTTGATTTAAAAGATAAAAATCATGTCATTCGTGTGCAGCTCCCGACCGCGTTAATGACGCTCGCGTTTAATATTATCCTGATGTATCTTTTAGTCAGATAGGAGGAGAGGAAAATGGGGAAAAAAGTGCTTTTAACAGGTTTTGAGCCTTTCGGGGGGGATAAACTCAACCCTGCGCTTGAAGCGATTAAACAGTTGGACGGAAGAAACATTGAAGGCATCCGGATTGTTACGCAGCAGGTGCCGACTGTTTTTTATGAATCGATTCGGACTGTAACAGAAGCGATTGACCGCCATCAGCCTGATGTGGTCATATGCGTCGGGCAGGCAGGCGGGAGGGCGCAAATCACGCCGGAGCGCGTCGCAATTAATATCGATGACGCCCGTATCCCGGATAACAAACAGCAGCAGCCGGTCGATGTTCCGATTGAAGCGGACGGGCCGGCGGCATACTGGTCCACCCTTCCGATTAAAATGATTGTCAGCCGGCTGCGGGAAGCAGGGATACCTTCAGCAGTCTCAAATTCCGCCGGGACGTTTGTGTGCAACCATCTTTTTTACGGTGTCCTGCATTATTTAGAAAAAAACAAAAAAAAGGTTCGCGCAGGCTTCATCCATATCCCGTACATCCCGGAACAAACGACGGAAAACGGAGATCCGAGCATGGCCCTTGATACAATCGTGAAAGCTTTGGAAATTGTCGCGGTGGTCTCCGCCACAACAGAAAAAGACATTGCGGAAACCGGCGGGGCGCTGCATTGATGTGAGGCGGAAGGCTGCGGCTTTCCGCTTTAAAATTGTTGACACTTTCACAAAATCATTTATAATGTATAATGTAATCGATTACCGAAATCGCTGATTGATTCAATGGGATCGTGACTGTTCGGCAGGCGAAACCCTGACATGTGCGTCCAGCTCGCCATGTTACGGGTTTCTTTTTTTCGGCGCCAGTCAGGCTTTAAGATGGTGCATATCGAAAAGAGATGGTACTGGCAAATTGATTTCTCTATTGGTTGACAGCGATGGATTAAAATTATAAAAATAGATGTGATGCTAGTAAAAATGTACCGGTGCGGATTTCTTTTCCGTTCCTGATTGTGGCATATCTATCTAAAGGGCGATTGCGATGAAAATCAAAAAAAGTATTAAATAACAATGTAGTTGTATCAACTAACGAATTAAACCAGGAAGTTGTTGTAATGGGGAGAGGATTGGCTTTTCAGAAAAAAGCGGGAGACACGATTAACCATGAGAAAGTTGAAAAAACGTTTGTGCTGGAGAACCATGCGATATCTGCAAAACTCTCCAAATTGTTGCAGGATATTCCGACCCAATATTTAAATATCTCTGCAAAAATATTGGAGTATGCCAAATCCCAACTTCCGTATTCGTTAGATGAATATTTATATATCGCTTTGACTGACCATATCAGTTTTGCCATTAGCAGGCATAAACAAGGGATTGATTTAAAAAATCCGCTTTTATGGGAAATCCGGAAATATTATAAACAAGAGTTTGAAGTCGCATTAAAAGCGCTTCAAATTATCAAAGAAGATACGGGTGTTGCGCTTGGGGAAGATGAGGCGGCGGCGATTGCACTGCATCTGGTCAACAGCCAGCTGTCAGGGGAAAATATGTCATCCGCTGTTCAAATTACCGAGATGGTCAATACGATATTGAATATTGTAAAATATCATTTTAAGATGGAACTGGATGAGGGTTCAGTAAATTATGAACGGTTTTTAACCCATCTCCGCTACTTCGCCATCCGGTTTATTCAGAAAGAAAAACTCGAAGAGACGATGGAACCCTTTTTCATTGAACAAATCAGGCGTAAATATCCTGATGCCTATGCCTGCACAGAAAAAATTGCTGTCTATTTAGAGCATGACTTTAATTGGTCACTCACCAATGACGAAAAAGTTTATTTAACGGTTCATATCCATCGTGTAACAA
The DNA here is from genome assembly GCF_008974185.1 of Weizmannia acidilactici. Taxonomy (GTDB): domain Bacteria; phylum Bacillota; class Bacilli; order Bacillales; family Bacillaceae_C; genus Weizmannia; species Weizmannia acidilactici. Next base: position 27,772 of record NZ_BKZP01000024.1, on the reverse strand, counting down.
ACCGGAATAAAACAATAAAATAATTTTAAGAAAAGTGTTGACAAAATATGAAAGCGCACGCTATATTATAAACGTAAACTTCATATGAAGATTTCTATTAGGATTGTTACTGGTAAAGCAGGCAAAACCTAAACCGTTTACACATAGAGGCAGACGTGTCTCCTGCGTGTTTTCGGTTTAGGTTTTTTATTTGAAAAAAAGTTTAATATAATTGAAAAAATATGAGGTGATTATAATGAGCCATGAAAAAACTGGCAAAAGATATTTTGGCTCTCGTTGGCGGAAAGGAAAACATTAACAACGTTTTCCACTGTGTCACACGGCTTCGGTTTAAATTAAAAGATGAATCCATTGCAAAAACGGAAGAACTCAAAGACTTGGATGGTGTGGTAACCGTCATGAAAAGCGGCGGCCAGTACCAGGTCGTAATTGGAAACCATGTGCCTGATGTGTACGCAACGCTCCTGAAAGTCGGCAACATCAGCGCAACCGAAGGCCAGGATGCTGGCGGGGAAAAAGAAAAAGTAGGGCCGCTTTCTGCATTCATTGATATGATTTCAGGCGTATTCACTCCTGTTCTAGGCGTATTGGCTGCAACCGGGATGATCAAAGGTGTAGCTGCATTAATTCTCGCGCTTCACTGGGTTTCATCCACATCCGGGACTTATAACCTGCTGAACTATGCCGGTGACGGATTGTTCACATTCCTGCCGATCTTCCTTGGCTACACGGCAATGAAAAAATTCGGCGGCACGCCATTTGTCGGCATGGCACTAGCCGCAGCGCTTTGCCACCCGTCGTTGTCCACTTTGTCTTCCGGGAAAGCGCTTTATACGTTATTTAGCGGCAGTTTGTTTGAATCACAAATTCATGTAACATTCTTAGGCATTCCGGTTATTTTAATGACGTACACATCATCGGTTATTCCAATTATCGTCGCATCGTATTTTACAGCTAAATTGGAAAATGGCCTCAAAAAAGTGATTCCGGACGTTGTCAAAACATTTGTCGTCCCGTTCTTAACGATCATGATCATGGTACCGCTCACATTCCTTGTCATTGGCCCGATTTCGACATGGGCTGGACAATTGCTCGGTGCAGCAACCATTTGGCTCTACCATTTAAGCCCGGCTGTTGCAGGTATTTTGATTGGCGGTTTATGGCAAGTGTTCGTTATGTTCGGCCTCCAGTGGGGACTTATTCCAATTGCAATGAACAACCTGGCTACTTTGAAATATGATCCGATTTTAGCAACATCTGTCATGGTTTGTTTTTCACAAATCGGCGCAGTACTGGCCGTTATGCTGAGAACGAAAAACAAAGGTTTGAAAGCCCTCACGATTCCAGCGTTCATTTCAGGGATTTTCGGGGTAACCGAACCGGCCATTTACGGGGTAACATTACCGCTTAAAAAACCATTCATCATGAGCTGTATCGGCGGTGCAGTCGGCGGCGGCATTATCGGTGCGCTGGGCGGAAAATTGTGGATGCTCGGCGGCTTGGGCGTATTCGTCATTCCGGCTTTTATCAAACCGGGTTCAGGGCTTGACCTTGCATTCTGGAGCTCCATCATCGCACTTGTTGCAAGCTTTATCATCGGTTTCATTTTGACCTTTGCATTCGGATTTAAAGACAAAGAAGAAAAAACAACGAAAGCAGTCCAGCCAAATGAAAGCCGTGTACTGGAAGTGAAAAGCCCGTTGAACGGGAAAACCATTCCGTTAACTGCTGTGAAAGATGCAGCATTTTCAAGCGAAGCAATGGGGAAAGGGATTGCCATTGAGCCGTCTGAAGGGAAAGTGTACTCACCGGTAAATGGCATTGTTACAACACTTTTCAAAACACGGCATGCGATTGGGATTACTTCTGAAGACGGCGCCGAAATTTTAATCCACGTCGGAATGGATACCGTTGAACTGGACGGGAAATATTTTGAAGCACGTGTAAATCAAGGCGATGTGGTAAAAGCAGGAGATCTGCTCGTCGAATTTGATATGGAAAAAATTAAAGAAGCAGGATACGAAGTGGTAACACCGGTTATTATTACCAACACGCCGGACTACTTGGATGTGATCCCAGCACAAAACAGCAAAATTTCCATTCATGACACGGCTTTAACAGTGTTAGTGTAAACATCACTGCCACGGCGGCATCCCCGTGGCAGTCCCAATGAAATATTAAAATCTTGAGTAAAAGGGTGATTCAACATGGCAAAACGATTTCCTGAAGGATTTTTATGGGGCGGGGCAACCGCTGCAAACCAAATCGAAGGCGCTTACCGCGAAGGCGGAAAAGGGCTGAATATTCCGGACGTGCTGCCTGGCGGGAAAGTGCGCTTAAAAGTCATTACAGAACCGGGTTTTAACTTCGAAATTGACAATGAAAAATACACTTATCCAAACCATGAGGCGATAGATTTTTATCATCGCTACAAAGAAGACATTGCGCTGTTTGCCGAAATGGGATTTAAAGCATTCCGCATGTCGATTGCCTGGTCCCGCATTTTCCCGAACGGCGATGAAACTGTGCCAAACGAAGAAGGACTGGCATTTTATGACCGCGTATTTGATGAACTGCATAAATACGGGATTGAGCCGGTTGTTACAATTTCTCACTATGAAATGCCGCTTCACTTGGTAAAAGAATACGGTGGCTGGCGCGACCGCAGGGTTGTAGAGTTTTTTGAAAGATATGCAACCGCGCTTTTCAACCGTTACAAAGATAAAGTAAAATACTGGATGACATTTAACGAAATCAACAGCGGCCTGCATATGCCGATCATGGGGCTGGGCTTTGCGATTCAGGAAGAACGTGACCGCTACCAGCCTACTTTCCAGGCTTACCATCATCAATTCGTTGCAAGTGCAAAAGCGGTAATAGCCTGCCATAAAATCATCCCGGATGCTAAAATAGGGTGCATGATTGTGTATACGCCAACCTATGCTTTTGATTGCAACCCGGAAAATGTCATGTATGCCCTGCAGGAAGAGCGTTTGTTCAACTACTTCTGCGGCGATGTACAAGTGCGCGGCGCCTACCCTGCTTTCATGAAACGCTATTTTAAAGAACATAACATTCAGCTGGAAATGGAGCCGGGCGACCTCGAACTGTTAAAAGAAGGAAAAGTGGATTATGTGGCATTCAGCTATTACATGTCGCGCACGGAGAAAAAAGATAAGAAACCGGAAGACGTTGGGGAAGGCAATATTCTCGGCGGGATTAAAAATCCATTCTTAAAAGCAAGTGAGTGGGGATGGGAAATTGACCCAATCGGCTTGCGGGTATCTTTGAACCAATTATACGACCGTTACCAAGTACCGTTGTTTGTTGTGGAAAACGGCCTGGGCGCTTACGATAAAGTGGAAGAAGACGGTTCTATTCAAGATGATTACAGGATTGATTATCTCCGCTCGCATATTCAGGAGATGGGCGAAGCCATTGAAGATGGTGTTGAGCTGATGGGCTATACCTCCTGGGGCTGCATCGACCTCGTCAGTGCTTCGACCGGAGAAATGTCAAAAAGGTACGGTTATATCTATGTCGACAAGCATGACGACGGAAGCGGCACACTTGAACGGAAAAAGAAAAAATCGTTCTACTGGTATAAAGACGTCATTGCAACGAACGGAGAAAAACTGTAATAAATGAAGGGATGCCCTGGCAGCGGGGCATCCCTTTTAAATTGGGTTACTGGATAAAAAGAGGAGTTTTTTTGGAATTTGCTCGGGAGCAGCTTTTGCGCCACAAATTTTGCGGTGCGCCACATTTTCCGGGGTTTGCGCCACAATTCCATGCCTTTGCGCCACAGTAGTCACACCGGCACAATCCAAATATTTAAACCATTCACGAAACACATCGGGAAGCAACTGCACCACTAAACAAACTGGTTCAGCCCGCGATCCAAATCCTCCAGCAAAACATCTGTATCTTCAAGCCCTGCGGCAAGGCGGATCAGGTCCTGGCTGAGGTGTTCCTGCTGAAGCTGGTCTCCGTTCGTGCCGTAAAACGGAGACCATGCCAGGCTTTCAAATGATCCCCGCGAAACACCAATTTTAAAAACCTTCAAACTGTCCATAAACTTTGTGATCTTTTCCAACCCTTTTTGCTTCAATTCAAAACTAAGCAGGCCGGAAGATCCGTACATTTGCCGCTTTGCGCATTCATAGTCGGGATGTGAAGCAAGCCCCGGATAGTGCACGGTTCGGACAGCGGGATGCTTTTCCAAAAACGCTGCAATTTTACACGCATTTTTTCAAAGGCCTTCATCCGCATCGGCAGCGTCCGGATTCCCCGGGCTAATAGGGCGGCACCATAAGAGGAAAGCGCCGTCCCCAACAGCAGCAGTTCCTGATGAAACAAAGAACCTATTATTTCCTGATTAGCAATCAATTGAAGCGGAGTGGACGACAATATCGATGTCTTTTATCAAAGGCTTCTGAAAGAGCGGGTCGCACATGTGTTATCAACCATTGTCCGGATATTCCTTTTCCGGGTTACTTCCGTGGCTGTTTTCAAATCAATGATCCGGTGCAACAAATTCGTCGGGCTCTCCCAAATAGATCACCCGGGTATTCTGCCGGAATGCCCATAATCGGTTTACCAAGATATGCCGAATTTTTCGATGTACCGACAAGCTGGATCGTAGTGGAGTAAACAAGCCCTACAATGAATAGATGGTCCCCTCTGCTGTAAACTATTCAAAAACGCCGTGCTGATGGCTGTCATCCCCGAACTGAATAGTCGGCATGCATCGTCCCGCTACAAAGCCGCGAGTTTTACCTCAGCTACTTTCACAGTCGGGTTTGGGCCGCGCCGGTACACATAATGATGGGCGGGATGGCTGTTGGTATCGGTCAATTCCTCAAACGTACTAAAAGTAAATAAAGTATTGCCAAAAACAGCGGCACAACAGCTCCGTGAAAATCTTCCCTAACTTTTTCTTAGTTCTTGCAGATTTTTTTATCGATTGAGTATGAATCGCGGTTGTCCATGGAATTGCTCCCTGTGTAAATAATCAGTACGCTAAGTTTGTCGAGAATGATTGATGTTCATGCAAACAAAAACTGGGTGCATTTTCCCTGCGAAGCTCGTAAAATAGTAGTAAATAAGGGGGGTTATGAAAAAGTTTTTTATACTGGCCCTTGCAATTGTGTATGCTGCCTTCCCAAACCGGAGCGCGGGGCGGCAGAGAGGCATATTGACAGCAAATCAATCTATAACTATATTACAAAACATAAGGGCATTATCGGTGTCTATTATTACAATATTGAGACAGGCGATAAGGTCGAAACGAAAAATTTACAAGAAACTCAAAGAAGACTACTTACCACGGCTGAAGAAGTATGAAGCCCAATTGGAAATTTTTGGAGACCGGAACAGTTATTCCAAAACAGATCACGATGCCACCTTTATGCGGATGAAAGAAGATCATATGAAAAACGGCCAGCTGAAACCGGGTTACAATGTCCAAATTGGAACGGAAGACCAGCTTATTCTTGGATACACTATACACCAGAGGCCAACTGATACAAGATGCTTTGTGCCGCATTTGGAGAAGCTGAAAGCATCCGGCCTGCCTAAGCCAAAACGGATCATTGCGGATGCAGGTTATGGCGGGGAAGCCAACTATTTGTATGCGCATGAGGAAGAGTTCGAAGCATTGATTCCTTACAATACTATGAGGAAAGAAGAGACGCGGGCTTACAAAAAAGATATCCGAAATGTTTCTAACTGGGAATATCGTGAAAAAGACGAGCAAATCTACGCTCGAAGGAAAATCGAGGTAGAAAGCGTGTTCGGTCATATCAAAGGCAATCGGTCGTTCCGCAGATTTTCTCTACGGGGGCTTGAGAAAGTAAATATCGAATTCGGGCTGGGTGCCATCGTCCACAATCTTCTGAAACAGGCGGAAAAGAACCGCCTGTTTCAGAAAGAAGAAAAACCGTCGAGAAAATTATTTTCTCAACGGTTTTTCTTGTTTAAGAAGGGGCTTTTGGGACAGCCCCTTTTGTCCGTTGTTTGAAAAAACATTGATAGCGGCCGTGCCGCAAGAAACCAAAATTCCACCTTCTTATCAATATACCCTATCCCCGTTAAAAATGGAGTTTTTCACAATGACATAGTCCACTTTCCGAATGTCGGCCAGTTTGTTTCCGCCGGCATAAGAAATGGATGACTGCAGGTCTTCTTCCATTTCCGTCAGCGTATCTTGCAGCGGGCCCCTGAATTCTACATACATTTTTTTGCCTTCCACGTTTTTCCGTTCACCTTTTTGAAACTCGGATGCGGATCCGAAGTATTCTTTATAAAGTTTGCCGTCAATTTCAATCGTTTCACCCGGCGATTCTTCGTGGCCGGCGAAAAGGGAGCCGATCATCACCATCGTTGCCCCGAAACGGACCGATTTGGCAATATCCCCATGCGTGCGGATGCCGCCGTCTGCAATAATTGGCTTGCTCGCGGCTTTCGCGCACCAGCGCAGGGCCGCGAGCTGCCATCCGCCTGTACCGAATCCGGTTTTAATTTTCGTAATGCACACTTTCCCCGGCCCGATGCCGACTTTTGTCGCGTCCGCACCGGCATGTTCCAGTTCCCTTACTGCTTCCGGTGTGCCGACATTCCCGGCAATCACAAAGGTTTCCGGCAAGTGCTTTTTAATATGATGGATCATTCTGATAACCGCATCGGAATGGCCGTGTGCGATATCAATCGTAATGTATTCCGGCTTCAGGTTTGCTGCAGCCAGTTCTTCAATAAAAGTAAATTCTTCCGGCTTGACGCCGACGCTGACCGATGCATAAAGCCCCCGGTCAATCATATCTTTCACAAATTGCAGGCGCTTCTCCGGCTGAAACCGGTGCATTATATAAAAATATCCATTTTCGGCCAAATATACGGAGATTTTTTCATCAATAATGGTTTGCATGTTGGCAGGCACTACAGGCAGTCTGAACTTACGCCCGCCTAACACAACACTTGTATCACATTCCGAACGGCTGTTCACGATACATTTTTCCGGAATTAGCTGCACATCTTCATAATCAAACACTGTATCCATGTTTTTGCACTCCCAAAAACGAATGTTATTTCGGTATAACTTGTTAAATGTTCGTACGTTGGTACTTTACCTTATTTTTTTCTGGTTGTCAAAGGTTTTTACAAACAATTTTCTTAGTTTTACAGACAATTAGAATGGATGTTCCTGGAATGGAGTGCTGCAAAAAAGGACATTCCTATAACGAAGTTTGCAAAATAACCAAGTATTTACTACTATGAATAAGGCTTGTTTACAATTGGCAGGCAATATTTAGGCCAAGGAGGAAAATCAGTGAAATATATCATCGGGCTATTGGGCATCATGTTGATTCTTGGGCTGGCCTGGCTTGCCAGCAGCGATAAAAGGCATATTAAATATCGGCCCATTCTCACCATGATTCTTCTTCAGTTTCTGTTTGGTTTTTTACTGCTGAATACGAGCGCCGGCAATTGGCTGATCGCAGGAATTGCAGAGGGGTTCGGGAAGCTTTTAACATATGCGAATACAGGTGTGAATTTCGTATTTGGCGGAATGGTGAATAACAAACAATTGGCATTCTTTCTCAGTGTCTTGATGCCGATTGTCTTTATTTCAGCGTTGATCGGCATATTGCAGCATTGGAACATACTGCCGGTAATCATTAAAGGGATCGGCTATGCTTTAAGCAAAGTGAACGGAATGGGAAAACTTGAGTCATATAATGGGGTAGCTTCCGCCATATTGGGACAGTCCGAAGTCTTTATTTCGGTAAAAAACCAGCTGGAAACATTATCGGAGCAACGCCTTTATACACTTTGTACTTCTGCAATGTCCACAGTATCGATGTCCATTGTCGGGTCTTATATGGAATTAATTAAACCGGAATACGTAGTGACTGCAATCGTGCTGAACTTATTCGGCGGCTTTATCATCGTTTCATTGATTAATCCATACGACGTTTCCCCGGAAGAAGATGCTATCGTTTTTGAAACAGGAGAAAAGCAGTCGTTTTTTGAAATGCTCGGTGAGTATATTATGGTCGGGTTCCGGGTAGCGGTTACAGTGGCGGCCATGTTAATCGGCTTTGTCGCGCTGATCTCCATGATTAACGCGATTTTTAACGGCATCTTTGGCATTACTTTCCAGAAATTTCTCGGCTATATCTTTTCACCGTTCACCTTTTTGATGGGCATTCCGTGGCACAGTGCAGTAGATGCCGGAAGCATTATGGCCACAAAATTGGTGAGCAATGAGTTTGTTGCCATGACCAACCTGGCGCAAGGGCATTTTACCTTTTCGCAAAGGACATTGGCCATTATCTCCGTTTTCCTTGTTTCATTTGCAAACTTCTCGTCGATCGGCATTATCGCGGGTGCTGTGAAAAGCTTGAATGAGAAGAAGGGCAATGTTGTTGCGAAATTCGGGCTCAAACTGTTATACGGTGCAACGCTCGTCAGCTTCCTGTCGGCAACCATTGTCGGGTTAATCTATTAATGAATCTAAGGGAAAATGCAAAAAGAGTGTAGAGTTCCAAAAATTGATTGGAAAATGATAAATAAAATAAAACTCACTTGACAGATCGAAATAATGTAATTAAAATGAACATAACAATTTAAAAGGTTATGATTTATAAAAATATTTTTATTGATTAAAACAAAAATAAACCAACTGTCTGTTTTCTTTAAGCAGATTCATAAGTGCCGACCGGTCAACCGCGGGCTCCTATCTTTATGAATGAAAGATAAGGGGCCCTTTTTTGTTACTTATAATCCCACTAAAAAAATGGGATTTATTGGTAATAGTGCTTTTCACCAATTCCATTGAAGGGGGTGATCCATCTTGTAGTTCACAAAATGGAAAAGAGCTGCACCTTGAAAATTAAGGGAGGTTTAAGCGTGTTAAAAAAAGTGAAGCGGCGAAGGTGGATAGCATTCATTCTTTTGATGATTGTTTCTTTATTGTTTGGCGGCTGCGGTGTTTCGAAGAAAGAAAAGGCAGCAGCGAAACTTGGGGAAAAGAATGATAAGGTAATCCGTATCGGTTATCAGAAGTTCGGGACTTTAAATATTTTGAAAGCAAAAGGCAGTTTGGAAAAACAATTGAAGCCTCTCGGCTACACGGTAAAGTGGACAGAATTCCCCGGCGGCCCGCAATTACTGGAGGCTTTAAATGCTGGCAGCCTCGACTTCGGCCATACAGGTGAAGCACCGCCTATTTTTGCACAGGCGGCAGGCGCGCCGCTTGTATACTTTGCCAACTCTGTCGCCAATCCAAAAGGTGAGGCCATCATCGTGCCAAAAGATTCAAAGATAAAAACTTTGAAAGATTTAAAAGGAAAGAAGATTGCGCTGAATAAAGGTTCCAATGTCCATTATCTGCTAGTAAAGGCATTAGAGAAAGCCGGCATTTCTTACAGTGACATTCAAACTGTTTTTCTTGCGCCTGCAGACGCCCGTACAGCGTTTGAGCAAGGAGCCGTAGACGCATGGGCCATATGGGATCCATTTCTCGCGGATGCCCAGCTTGCAACGCATGCCCGCACTTTGTCAGACGGCATCGGGCTTGTGAAAAACCGTGAGTTTTTCCTGGTAACGAGCCAGTTTGCAAAAAAACATCAGGATATATTGAATGTGATTTACAAACAGCTTGAAAATACGGAGCACTGGGTGAAGAACAATCCTAAACAAGCGGCTAAGTTTTTGGCACCGCAGATTGGAATGAGTGAGAAATCTTTGGAGTTGACGCTCAGCCGTAAAAATTTCGGCCTGGAAAAGATCAACAGCCAAACGATTGATGACCAGCAGCAAATCGTGGATGAATTTTACAAATTGAAATTGATTCCAAAACCAATCAAAGTACACGAAGCATTTTTATCAAATTAATCCGGGGAGAGGAGAAAGACTGATGAAGGCATTCTGGTTTATACCAACACATGGCGATTCACGATATTTAGGGGTAACGACCGGCGGAAGGGCCGTAAATTTTCCTTATTTAAAACAAGTGGCACAGGCGGTGGACCACCTCGGGTTTACCGGGGCTTTGCTACCGACCGGCAGATCATGCGAAGATTCATGGGTGGTGGCGTCCAGCCTGATTCAGGTAACCTCAACAATGAAATTTTTGGTGGCGGTCAGGCCAGGGGTTATCTCACCATCACAGGCAGCGAGAATGGCCGCAACCTTTGACCGTTTATCGAAAGGGAGGCTCCTCATTAATGTGGTGACCGGGGGCGACCCGGTGGAACTGGCAGGGGACGGGTTGCATTTAAGCCACCGCGAGCGTTATGAACTGACCGATGAATTTCTCACGATTTGGAAGGATTTATTGGAAAACGGGGAAGCTGATTTTTCGGGCAGGTATTTAAATGTGAAAGGCGGCAAGTTGCTTTATCCGTCAGTGCAGCAACCTTACCCTCCGCTTTATTTCGGTGGGTCTTCGGAAATTGGCCAGGAAATTGCGGCAAAACATGTGGACGTCTACTTGACTTGGGGGGAGCCGCCTGAAAAAGTTGAAGAAAAAATTAATCGCGTTAAAGAATTGGCGGAAGCACAGGGAAGAACGGTGCGGTTTGGCATCAGGCTGCATGTCATTGTCAGGGAAACCGAAAAAGAAGCATGGGCTGCCGCTAATGATTTAATTCGGTATGTGGATGATGAACTTATTGCATCTTCACAAAAAATATTTTCTAGATTTGATTCAGTTGGGCAACAAAGAATGACGGCACTGCATAATGGAAGCCGTGAAAATTTGGAAATCAGCCCGAATCTCTGGGCAGGGGTCGGCCTGGTACGGGGAGGAGCCGGAACAGCGCTGGTTGGCAGTCCGGAAACGGTGGCACATCGTATGAAAGAGTATGCTGAACTTGGCATTGAATCATTTATTCTTTCCGGATATCCCCATCTTGAAGAAGCTTACCGGGTAGCCGAATTATTATTCCCGCTTCTTCCGCTGGAGCGTCCGGTTGCTGATACACATTCTAATATCATCAGCCCGTTTGGGGAAATTGTTGCCAATAATGAATATCCAAAAGTATTAAAGTAAAGGGGTGTTCGCATGGCTAAAAATCGTTTTGTGCCTTGGATCGTGCCGGTTATTTTGCTCGCAGCCTGGCAGCTCTCGAGCCAGTTTGGATTGTTATCTTCAAAGGTGCTGCCAAATCCTGTTGCTGTGGTGGAATCCGCTGTGGAATTGGCACGCTCCGGCCAGCTTTTCGATTATATTGGCGCGAGCAGTAAACGGGCACTCGTTGGTTTTTTAATCGGAGGAGGCATCGGCTTTGCATTGGGTCTGTCCAACGGTTTGTTTAAAACTGCAGAGAGTCTGCTCGATAGTACTTTGCAGATGATCCGGAATATTCCCCATCTGGCTTTAATTCCGATTGTCATTTTATGGTTTGGCATTGAAGAAGAAGCGAAGTTGTTTCTCGTTGCGCTGGGCACTTTTTTCCCTATTTATTTAAATACTTTCCACGGTATCCGTTCAGTAGACAAAGCCTTGATCGAAATGGGGGATGTCTACGGGCTGAAGGGGACCGCGCTTTTTTGGCATATTATTCTGCCGGGGTCGCTTCCATCCATTTTGGTCGGTGTGCGTTATGCATTGGGGGTAACGTGGGTTACACTGATTGTTGCCGAAACGATTGCTTCTAATTCCGGAATTGGATACATGGCGATGAATGCCCGTGAGTTTATGCAACTGGATGTCGTTGTATTAAGCATAATCCTGTATGCGCTTCTCGGAAAGTTATCCGACTTGTTGGCAAAGATCGCCGAAAAAAGGCTGTTAAAATGGCATCCGTCGTACCAAAAGTAGAAGGAGAGGAACCCATGGCGTCAAAAGAGAAGGAAATTGTGTTAGAGGTTGACGATTTGCAAAAATCATTTGGCAGCCATCAAGTGCTGCGCAAAATTGATTTAAAAGTGAAAAAAGGGGAATTTGTCGCAATTGTCGGCCGGAGCGGATGCGGCAAAAGTACACTGCTGCGGCTGCTGGCAGGACTTGAAAAAGCTAGCAGCGGTACAATTTTCATAAATGGAAAACCTTTGTCTGGCAAAAACCCTTCGGTAAAAATCATGTTTCAAGATGGCCGCCTGCTTCCATGGAAAAAAATCCTCCAAAATGTAGGCCTTGGGCTGCAGGGTGATTGGAAAGAATGTGCCAATCAGATGCTTAAACAGGTCGGCCTGGACGGGCGCGCCAATGATTGGCCGTCTGAATTATCGGGCGGCCAGAAACAAAGGGTTGCATTGGCGAGAGCTTTGGTTCACGAGCCCGAAATCCTGCTGCTGGATGAACCGCTCGGCGCATTGGATGCTTTGACAAGAATTGAGATGCATCAGCTGATCCAATCGCTGTGGCTCGAGAAAAACTTTACAGCGATATTGGTGACGCATGATGTAGAAGAGGCTGTCGCACTCGCCGACAGAGTTATTTTAATAGAAAATGGTGAAATTGCAATGAACTATCCCGTAAAACTGCCGCATCCGAGAAAAAGGGACCATGCACTCTTTTCTTCAACTGTAAACCACATTCTAAACCGGATCTTAGGTGATGGCGGACATCACGGATTGCGGGCTGCCAAAAATTAAACATTAAGGGGAGAGGAGCGGCTCTGATGGAAAAAGTTGTTTTACTTACAGGAAGCCCTTCAGAATTCACAAGATTGAACGGAATACGGGATTATGTGGAAGGCTATTTGCAAAGAGGCGGGCTTCAGCCGGATGTCATTAATATCAGGGAACTGCCGGCAGCTGATTTAATTCAAGCAAGGTTTGGCGGAAGGGAAATTTCAGAAGCTTTAAGAAAGGTAGAGGCAGCGGAGACTGTTATCATTTTAACCCCGGTATATAAAGCATCATTTTCGGGGCTTCTTAAAATTTTTCTTGATTTCCTGCCGCAAAACGGTTTAGCCGGAAAAAAGATTTTACCGCTCGCAATGGGTGGTACATTCGGACATCTATTGGCATTAGATTACGCATTAAAACCGGTGCTGGCCGCACTGGGTGCAACCAGCATCGAAAAAGGGGCATTTATTTTGGACAGCCAGGTTGAAAAAACAGCAAAACACCAATACCGATTGGATGAACAGGCAAAGAGCCGTCTGGATTCTTCTTTAAAATTTCTGCTTCCTGTTTACACAAATGGCGGCATTTCAGTTACTTCATCTTAGAAAAAATTCCGGCATTTGGAAGTATGCTCCAAATGCCGGAATGCTCTAATAATCTCAATTAGCTCATCCTTTGTTTGGCGATATGCGCTTTTTTCTTTTCCAATGCGAACCGGACTTTCTCTGTTGTTTCAATCTGTGTGATACTCCCCTCGTGGATCGAGATGATAACCGTTCCAAATTCGAGTTTTTTCAGCGATTCAATAATGTGAGTCAACCTTGATTCATCAATATAAGCCAATCTTTTTCTACCCCCAAAATAATATTTTACACATGCTTTTGGTGGTCCAATCAGCAAATGCAGATGTTGAAAATCCTTTTATGAAACGGGTCCCCGTTCAGTTTGATCAATTTCTCTTCCGGCAAATGGAAAGCCCCCTTCCGAAAAGTTAAGAAGAGGGCTTTCACATTCTCCTTAACTTATCTTCCAAGCTTTGGTCGCTTGCTGGAATTAGCACAGTTTTCTTTAAAAGAATCTGTTGCTGAGGTTTCCTCGGGCCAGTCCCTCCGCCTCTCTTGATAAGCAGCCGGTATGCAATTGATCAAAAAACGTTGTTTCTAAAAATAATGATAAATAATAGTATTCCGACTTGTCAACTTATATTTTGAAAAAATAATCACGATAGTTACAAAGTCACATTTTTCTGCTGCATAGGAACTTATTGATTTGAAGGGGGAACGTATGTGCTATAATAGAGTAGACACAGCTGCAGGGTGGGCAGCGGTCGCTCCCTGGGAAAGGGGGTGATTTGCAAAATGGTCTCTGTTTTCGACGCGGTTTCGCTGATGATCATGTTCGGAAGCTTGCTCATTGCCGTGATCGAATTGGTCATTTCCCTGATCAAACGGAAATAACCCACCCTGCTCCCTGCCATGGTTCGGGTGGGTTACGCCTATACCGGGCCGCTGCTGATCGCAGCATGCTGTGCCGGGGACATTGGCTGGGGGGCCAATGTTCCCTTAAATGTTCGCTACCGTTAGTATATGATAAAAACCCTGTTCCATTCAATTTATTTCTGCGTGCACTTTCTTTTTTCGAATGAAGTTTTTGGAAGGATGATTGGTTAAATAAATGCTTATCAGGATGAGAACCAAACCTTCCAGAAGCGAAAAAGTGAACGGTTCGCCAAGGAAAAGGGTGCCGATGCCAACAGCAATCAGCGGGACAAGAAAGGTAAATGAAGCGACCTTGCTGGCATCCCCGGTGTTCATCAGCTTAAAATATAGGGTTGTAGCAACCGCCATGCCCAGTACACCCCCGAACAAAAGGCAGGCGATATAAGGCAAATTCCAAGTAATGTCTGAAATGTTTTCTTTTAAAAATCCTGCTCCCGTTAAGAATAGCCCTCCTAAAATGCTTTGTAATGCCACCAGCCATAATCCGTGTACCTGCGTGCTCGTTTTTTTCATGTAGACAATTCCAAAAGCCCAGCCGACACTGGTGATCAACGCTAAAATGATACCAATAGCTGAAACTTTTCCGGTAAATCCGTCCCTGCAAACAGCAGCCACACCGAGAAATCCGATCAAAAGCCCGGCAATTTTCAAGAACGACATGGATTCTTTTAGCCATAACCATGCAAAAACACTTACCAGTACCGGCTGCAGGTAAACAATCACGGAAAATAATCCGGATGCCATATACTCTAGGCCGATAGTCTGCACCCCATTAAAAATAACCGTGTTGAAGAAGCCGACAATACAGTAGATTTTCCAATTTTTTCGCCATTCAATTTTTTGCCATTGCGGGACAAGGAAAAGCGCGAGCAGTACCCCGCCCAGAAGCGTGCGTATGCCGGCGAAAAGCAACGGCGGCGTATAGGCAAGTGCGTACTTATATACGGGCCAGCACATTCCCCAGATGATGACAACATATGCGATGTAAAAAGCAGTTTTGATTTTTGCCCCATTTCTCATTCTGATCATTCCCTTCTCATGCTCCCTCTGATGATTGGGCAAAGATTTAAGACAATTTTTCTAAGTACTGGTCTGCTTCGATGTATATTCAATTTTAATCCATTTGTCTTTATTTTTAAAATTATACAATTGCACTTGGAACATATAAAGTTTACATTTTTAACAACTTATTTCGAATATCAAAATATGTTCTATGTTATAACTGCTTTATGAAATCATGTTGAAGATGGTTTTTCCGCTTTCGATGATCTCCGCACTTTCGGGTATAAGCAGGAACTTCTGCGGGATATGGGCGGTTTTTCAAACTTTGCGATCTCATTTTCTATTATTTCTGTTTTAACAGGTGCTGTGACATTATACGGCTTTGGTTTCAGCCAGGGAGGTTCGGCGGTAATGGGCATCGGCTGGCCGCTCGTTACGATTTTTGTTTTATTGATTGCTGCTTCTCTTGCTGAGCTGACTTTGGTCATTCCGACATCAGGCGCCTTCTATCATTGGGCATCAATTTTTGGGGGCAAAGGATGGGGCTGGTTTACGGCATGGTTTAATATGGTCGGCCAGGTGACGATTGTGGCCGGCATTGATTTCGGTTGCGTCGGTTTTGCTTCTTCTTTAATTTTTGGCAATTCGACAAAATCTGAAATCTTAAGTGTTTATGCAGTCATTCTTTTAAGCCATGCGATTTTAAACCATATCGGCATCAAGATCGTTGCGAAACTGAATGATGTTTCGGCCATCTACCATATTATCGGTGTTGGAACCATTATTGCTGCATTGGCTTACTTTGGGCCTGAACACAATGTCGGCTATTTGTTCCACACAGGTTTTTCAACTGCAACCAACAGCACTACTCCTTATTGGTTTGCATTTTTAATCGGATTGCTACAAGCCCAGTGGACATATACAGGTTATGACGCATCTGCCCATACGAGTGAAGAAACCATTGATGTAAAGGTTCGCTCTCCGTGGGGTGTTTATTTATCTGTCGCAGTATCCGGGCTCTTTGGATTTATTATGATTGCTTTGGTTACAATATCCATTACCAATCCGCAAGCTGTTGCAGAAGCGGGAAGCAACGGGTTTATTGTTGCAGTTGAACAGGCTATGGGCTGAACATTCGGCAGAGCGGTCATTTGGATGGTTACAATCGCGATGTGGTTCTGCGGACTTTCATCTGTTACTTCTATTTCAAGTATGTTATATGCCTTTTCACGCGACAACGGTCTGCCGTTTAAAAACTCTAAAGTATCGGCAAAATTCCGCACACCCGCTTACGCCATTTTGCTCAGCGTTTTCTTAGCTTTCCTTTGCGCCCTGGCGGATAATGTATATGCTGTCGTGACTTCCTTGAGCGTCATTGGGCTGTACACTTCATACGGAATTCCGATTTTCTTAAAATTAAGAGCACAGCTGAGAGGATATTGGACAGAAGCTGATAATGGCCCGTGGACTTTGGGGAATTGGAGCAAACCTGTCAGCTTTATCTCGGTACTATGGATTGTATTTGTAACCGTATTGTTTAACATTTCTTCAAGTGATGTGGCGATCACAAAGCATTTCACACTGACCTATGCGACCGGAAAAGTATTTGCTTGTGTCGCCATTCTATTGATCATTTATTATACGCATCAAGCGCGCCATACATTCAAAGGACCGAACTTAGGCGCATACCGTGCAGTCCATGAACGGATCACCGCCAAAAAACTTCCAGCAGAACCGGAGGGGGAAGAAAACGTTATTTTGTAAGCCTGCTTTTAAAAACTGCGGGAAAGCAGACCGCTGCCACTACCTTACGATTTTTCATCTGATAAATATGCAAATGATCATCATTTACAAAAAATCTAGCCTGAAAACCATGACGGCTAGGTTTTTTTATAGTTATAAACAAATCCCGGGCAGTTATTGTAAAAGGCTTCTGTTTTTTAATCAAATTTCCTTCCTGTTTATATTCCATAAAACAGTATCCTCTGTGATGTAGACAGCAATGAGGGAGGAAATGAATCAGATCATTTTCCACCAGCCGTCTGTTTTCGCGGAGTTCTGTCATCTATCCGTGGCCTTCCCCGCAAAAAGTATTGCAGTGTATTTGATAATCGCCGGATTTTGCAGGCGTAAACTTTTCCGTGCCGCCGGGTGCTTTTACATTTACATTCAGTTCATCGATGGCAATGCCATGCACGCTCGCTTTTGAAGTAAACGTAAGCGTCACTTCCTGGCCGGCTTTGACATATTAAACTTTTTTTGCCGGATTGGAAATTGCTTGCAGTGAATTTAAGAATTCGGCTGGTTTTATGGCTGGAGGCAGTGCGGAAAGATGTGTTTTTTTGAAATCGGCGGAATCTTTGCCGGCAATCGTAAGCAAAGACGGCTGAACTTTAAAAGGATGATTCTCTCCTTTTTTATCTCCGTCCGTTGCGGTTACATAATAGTTCAATATTCCTGTCGGCGTGTCTTGTGTTACCGGATAGGCCGCTGTCCAGAACATCAGGCCGGATTTATCCGTAGGCGGATTGCGGTCGAGCTTCATTTCCAGCACTTTCCCCGTTGACAAGTGGACTTGCAGCTTTGCGCTTTTGGCCTGTTTATTTGTATTCGGGTCAATGGCGTTTATCCGGAAAATAATTTTGTTGTCTGCTTCAAACCTGATCTGCAGAATACAGTCCGTTTTTTCAGAAATCGTATCCCCGGAAACGGCCGAAGCTTTCACTTCACCGGCAGTTTTTTGCCCGTATCTTTTTTGGGGTTGATCGTTGCTGCAGGCACCCAGTATCATGGCAATGGCAAAAAATGTGCCAATGTAAAATGCATTCTTCTTGAAATTTTGAATTTTTCTCTCAAGTCTTGGTGGCATAAGCAAATCCTAAAACCTCGGCCATCATCCCCTTTGCAAAATAATGTTATGATGGAAGGTATAAATAGGGAGGGAAATGATCATCAATAAATTTTTAAGGAGGGAGTTGCGTATGGCTTCTTTTAATGAATATGAGCAGATGTTAAATCAGGAAATCTTTTCCTCCACTCCGGGATATATCGAAATAAAAGAGAGAGATGATCTTTTGCAATGCCGGGATTTAGATCAGGAATACATAAAAGAAATATTTCAATCGGGTGTGAGAATAGAAAAGGCGGAAAAAGAAAATTCGTCCCTCATTAATTATTTCCCGATTATCCGGAACATGAAAGTCATCGCGATACTATTGCTGCGGCCCAGAACCCGGCAGGAGCAAGACTTTATTCGAGATATTAAATATTTAAATATGGTGTCAGAACTCGCTTGTAAATGGGTGAGCGAAAAACTGGAAAAAGAAAAATGGCAAAAAAAATATACGATCACAAGTCTGGAACTGCAGAAGTTCTTTCAAACGATTACCCAGCCTTTTTGCCTGGTTGATCATGGAGGCATCATCCAGGAGATTAGTGAACATATGGCTTCTATTTTTCATAAAAGAAAAACGGCTTTCATCGGGGGGAAAGTGACTGAACTAATAGCGTATGATGACTGGAAGAAAATAAGAAGGCAAAAACAAAAATTTGAAATGTCCTTGCAGTTACAGGGAAAACAGAATGAACAATTTACAGCTGTTATCCAACCGGTATATTACAACGGCTATTGCTCTTATATCATCCTTTTAAAATCAAAGTTGATAACAAAAACGGAGCAAAACCGCCGCCGTCTTTATCGCTTTGAGGACATTATCGGTGTGAGTGATGTATTAAAGAATACGATACAGTCGGCAAAAAGGGTTTCAAAAAGTGATGTAACCATTATGTTGCGTGGCGAGAGTGGCACTGGAAAAGAAATGTTTGCGCAGTCTATCCATAATGAAAGCGACCGGAAAGACAAGCCTTTTATTGCAATTAATTGTGCGGCAATCCCTGAAAATTTGTTAGAAAGTGAATTGTTTGGGTACGAAAAAGGTGCTTTTACCGGTGCCGAGAAAGACAAACCGGGGCGTCTTGAATTGGCAAATAAAGGGACGCTTTTTTTGGATGAGATTGGTGACATGTCCTTGTACCTGCAAGCAAAAATCCTTCGGGTTATTCAAGAGAAAACGTTTGAAAGGATTGGATCAAATAAAAGCAAAGAAATTGATGTTCGCATTATCTCAGCGACTCATCGGGATTTAGAGGAGCTGGTTAGAAAGGGGGAATTCAGGGAGGACCTTTATTACCGGATTAGTGTCATCCCGATCTATATCCCCCCTCTTCGCGAACGAAAAGAAGATTTGCCAATATTAATCGAGCATTTTATGAGCGGATTTTCAAGAGATATGCAACGTTCTCCGAAAAAATTATCAGCGGAAGTCCTTCAGAAACTCATTCAATATGACTGGCCGGGGAATATCCGGGAACTGCAAAATGTTGTAAGGCATTTTGTAGAATTGGAAATTGGCGATACGGTGACAGTGAAAAGCTTGCCTTCGGCCTTGCGAAAGAAGGAAGAAACAGCTCCTTTGACTGTTGAGGCACAATCATTCAAAAATCATTCAAAACCGAATAAAAAACAAATCCAAAATCTTTTAGACCGCTATGGTTGGAGTACAGAAGGAAAGAAAAAAGCGGCGGCACATTTGGGCATCAGCCTGGCCACTTTGTACCGCTATATGAAAAAAATGAAAATATAATTAAATTAGAAACTTGAGAAATCATGATAAAAAAAGAGAAAACATGAGAAATAACTATATTTCCTTCAAAAAATAAAGAAATACGTGGAAGGTTTTCTCACCTTCTAAATACAAAAGATCAAAAATTCCAGCTGTTTATATAATTGAAAACTTCAGAATCCATTGCGAAATGAGTTTTTTTATGTTTTTTTAAATTGGCATGATTATTGCATAAGTTTTAAATGAGGGGTGTAAAACGTGGGTTGGCCGATAACAAAAGAGGACATTCCTTACATTAGCACCGGTGCTAAATTTTTATCTTGTGGAGGAGGTGGTGAGACCAGGTCTGTTGAGTGTTTATTATTGTCGATCATGAACGAAGATGATGGGATCGTGGTAAAATCCTCTGTTGAAATGTCAAATGAGTGGATAGTGCCTGTGGCGGTAGCAGGTTCCACGGTTTTAATGAATGAAGACATTCCCTCCGGACAGGAAATTTCCAAAGCCTTGAAACTTTACGAATCAGCCTCTGGGAGAAAAACGGGTGCACTGATTTCAATGGAAATCGGAGGAGTCAATGCGCTCATTCCACTGCTTGCCGCTTTGGAATGCAATCTGCCGGTGATTGATGGGGATGGCATGGGAAGGGCTTTTCCGGAAGTGGAAATGACGAGTTTTTATCATTCAGAAATCTCGGCGGTTCCATTAGTGGCCGTCTCAAAAGAACATTCTCTGGTGGTCACGAGCACGAAGAAGCTTATCGATACATTTAAAGATTTTACATTTCAAGATTACGGGTATTGCCATTTTGCCTGTTTCGGAGCAAACGGCCATCATATGAAGGCAGCAATGATTCCAGGAACATTAAAGCTGACCCGTGATATTGGAAAGGTACTTGCACAGAAAGCATCCATTTGGGATAAAGCCAAAAATATTCGCCACGCATTTTTGAACTCTGTATATGGGGAAATGGAAATAGTGTTTACAGGGAAAATTCGATCAATCCGCAGATGGTTTGTGAATAAAATGCTGGTTGGATCAGCCACATTGACAGGGCAACTGCAATACCATAAGAAGCAGGCCGATTTATATTTTCAAAATGAATTCCTTGCTTTTGCAATACCCGAAGAAACAGCTTGCACGACCCCTGATTTAATTATTTTGCTTAATTATGAAACAGGGCTGCCCTTATCTGTCTCGGAGATTCGGGAAGGCATGCTTGTTATGATTCTTGCCATAAAAGCCCCAAGCCTTTTTCATACAAAAGAAATGATTGACCAAACAGGCCCCGAGCCATTTAGGATACCGGAGAGCTTTTGTCACAGTACGGATGCAAACGGAAGGGGGTTACCTCATGAGAATTGGTATTGACATCGGCGGTACCAATACACATGCAGTGTTGGTCACCGATCAGGGAAAACTCAGGATGGCCTCCAGTTCCGTCACAACTCCTGATATTTTTACAGGTGTCCGCAGTTCTGTAGGGAATTTGTTAAAAAAAACAAGCATCCAGCCAAATGAAATCAAAGGAATTTTTGTTGGGACAACGGAATTACTGAATGCCGTCTATGAAGAGAGGACATTGGCGAAAACGGCACTGATCCGGATTGAGCTTCAGCCTTCGAAAATCATTCCGGCTTTGAACTGGCCGGAATCATTAAGATCTTTCCTTAAAGAGATATATGAACTAAAGAGCAATAATCGCTATAATCAAGCGGGCAATGAAATTAGTTGTCTAAAACAGCTGAAGCCGCTTTACAAATCGATAGCTGAGAAAAAAATTGATGCGGTTTGCATTGTGGGTGCTTATTCTCCAATGTATGAAAATGAAGAAATGCAAGTAAAAAATGAAATCAATAACAGATTTCCGGACATATCTGTAACGGTTTCCCATCAATTCGGCAGCATGGGGTTTATTGAAAGAGAAAATGTAGCTTTATTGAATACCTTATTATCTAAAGTCATTAGAAAAATTTTATTCAATCTGGCATCCTGTTTTTCTTCTCTTTCCCTCCAATGTCCTTTTTGGCTCACGCAAAGCAATGGTTCATTAATGACGATTGAGCAGGCTATGAAATTTCCGATATTAACCATTGCCTCGGGTGCAGCGAATAGCTTAAAAGGCGCTTCAAGGCTCTCGGGGTTAAAAGAAATGATTGCCATCGACATTGGGGGAAGCAAAATTTATGTCGGACATGTAGCCAACGGAGAATTAAAGGAAATGACAGCATCTACCAACCTATTCGGAATAGATGCAAGTTTAGAAATGCCGGAGATAATTTCCCTGCCTTTTGGTACCGGAAATATACCATTGATTCATGATGGAAAAGTGGAGTTTTTACCGCTTATTTCCAATGATATTAAAAAAGTCGGCACAGCTTGGGGAGGGGATACATGGACAGTCAGCGATTGCTTCCTTAAACTGTTTCCAAAATCATTTTATGATCCTGATATTGATACGGAAAAGTTGGAAACATTATCGGAAAGTGAATGTGAAAAAGTTGTATACGATGTCACCCAAAAAATCAAAGAAGCGATAGACCAGCTGCAAAATGATGAAAAGGAACTGCCTATTGTTCTTGTGGGGGGAGGAAGCCCGCTTTTTAATCAGAAGCTGTTTGGTAAATACCAGCAAGTGATAAACCCGGCCGGTTATCCGTTTAGCAGCGCAATAGGGGCGTGTTTCTCTTCTGTTAGTGAAGTAATCGACAAGGTCTATTGGTTAAATCACCGTTCAAAAGAAGAAGTAGTGAAAGAAGCGGCCGAAGCATGCAAACAAGCTGTGGTTAAAAAGGGAGCAGATCCCCATTCAGTAAAGTTGTCGTATATCCAAGAATATCCTTTCGAGTATTTAAGGGGAGAAATTCTCAGAGTGAAAGTAAAAGCTGTAGGTGAACAAATCTTATAATTTGGAGGCTGGCAATAAATGCAAAAGAAAACAAATATCGGCGATGACTATTCTTTGTCCAGGGTCCCGCAATCAGACCGGCAGTCTTTATGGAATATCACCATTATACGTGTCGGATCTTTGGCTACCATTTCGCAGTTTATCCTGGGGGCTTCATTGGGATACGGAATGACTTTTTGGGAGGCCTTTTGGGCTACCATGTTTGGCAGTGTGATTTTGGAAATCATTAGCTTCCTGCTGGGCTATGCCGGTGCAAAAGAAGGCTTGTCAACAAGTTTATTATCCCGTTGGACGGGCTTTGGCAGATATGGATCAAGTATTATAGGCGCGGTCATTGCCATATCCACAATCGGATGGTTCGGCGTGCAAAACTCTGTTTTTGCTCAAGGAATTGTCCAATCTTCAAACGGGGCTATCAGTCTTCCTGTTGCAGCTGCCATTACAGGATTTGGCGTAACCATTTTAGTGATATTTGGGTTTAAGATTTTAAGTGCGACAGCTTCAATTGCTGTGCCTGCTTTTTTATTGGCGGTTGCTGTTGGGATTTATCAAGTTCTCAGCAATCATTCCATCATGGATTTAATGGGCAGCTCTCCGGCTGGAAAACCTTTGACGATGGGAGTCGCAACAACGATGGTTGCGGGCGGATTTATCATTGGGGCCGTTATCACTCCGGATTTCAGCAGATTTGCAAGAAACGGGAAAGATGTATTTTGGATGACAATGATTGGAACCATCATCGGAGAACTTGGCATCAATATGATTGCGGTATTAATGGCACTTGCTGCAAGGACAAGTAATGTTGCGAGTATCATGATGCAAACTTCGGGATGGCTTGGCGCGTTGGTGGTTGTCTTTTCAACGGTTAAAATTAATAACTTGAATTTATATTCATCTTCTCTCGGTTTTACGAATATTTTCGATACGATTTTCAATATTAAGCTCAACCGTGGGATGGTTACACTCGTGATCGGTGCCATTGGAACGATATTGTCTGTGATGGGAATCCTTAACCGATTTACTGAATTTCTTGTCTTTCTTGGCGTATTAGTGCCTCCTGTTGCAGGGATCATGGTCATGGATTATTTCGTGTTGAAGACACACAAAAAAGAATTGGATGAAAGCCGCAAAAAGGGAGCTTTGCCGGAAAGTGAAGAGAAAATAAATCCGGTGACCATGATTGCTTGGGTAGCGGGGTTTGCAGTTGGATATTTTGTGAAAGCCGGGATTCCATCTATCAATTCCCTGCTTGCAAGTGCAGTGGTTTATTTAGCAGGAGTACTTATTATGCAGGCAGCCAGGAAAAACACCGTTGATGAAAAAGCTGCATCTTAAATAATTGAAATATTGGAGGTTTAGACAAAAATGAGAAAAATAGGAGTACAAGAAATAGAAGATATTGCCGTCGGAGCAGCTCTACTGGGCACGGGCGGCGGCGGTGATCCTTATATCGGGAAATTGATGGCAATCCAGGCAATTGAGGAATATGGGGAAATAACTTTGTTGGATGCAGATGAAGTACCGGATGATGCTTTGGTTGTTCCTTCTTCCATGATGGGGGCTCCGACGGTCATGCTTGAAAAAGCGCCGAGCGGGGAAGAAGCACTAGTCGCTTTTCGCAATTTAGAAGCTTATCTTGGTGAAAAAATTTATGCCACCTTTCCAATCGAAGCAGGAGGTGTCAATTCCATGTTGCCATTTGCTCTTGCGGCGAGGCTTGGATTGCCGGTTGTAGATGCAGATGGTATGGGCAGAGCTTTTCCGGAGCTGCAAATGGTTACGTTTTATTTGGATGGTATCCCGGCAACACCGGCGATTTTAGCCGATGAAAAAGGAAATACAGTCTTGTTATCCACCATTGATAACGTGTGGACAGAAAGGATTGCTCGTGCAGCAACTGTGCAAATGGGCGGATCTGCTATGACAGCTATGTATTCTATGAGGGGACGAAATCTAAAAGAAAGTGGAATACAGAACATTTTAAAATTAGAGGAGGAAATTGGGAGAACCATCCGGCTGGCAAAGGAAAATAACGTTAATCCTGTCCGGGAAGTCATCAAAAAAGTGAAAGGTTACCAATTATTCCATGGCAAAGTGAATGATATTAACCGCAAAACAGAATCCGGTTTCGCCAAGGGGACAGCAACGTTTGAAGGTATGCAGGAAAATAAAGGTGAGACACTTACACTTCGGTTCCAAAACGAGCATCTGTTGGCACGAACAGAACAGCGTTTATTATGTGTAACGCCTGATTTAATTGCCGTTCTGGATGCGGAAACGGGGCTTCCAATTACAACCGAGGGCATTCGATATGGGGCCAGATGTATTGTAATCGGGATACCTTGTCATCCAAAATGGAGAACAGAAAAAGGGATTGCAACAGTCGGGCCAAAATATTTTGGTTATCATGTCGATTATGTTCCGGTAGAAAAACTTGTAAAAGAGGGAGTGCGTTCATAATGGGAATTTATCGGGTAGGTATTGATGTTGGCGGTACACATACTGATGCGGTTTTATTGGATGAAAACAATACAGTAATAGCTGAAACAAAATCACCGACGACGGAAGATGTTGCAACTGGCATTTATAATGCTATGCATAAAATAATTAAAGATGCCAACGTGCCCCGGGATCAAATAAAATACGCAATGCTTGGTACTACGCACTGCACAAATGCAATTGTAGAAAGAAAAAGATTAAACAAAATAGCGGTCGTCCGAATCGGGGCACCTGCGACACTGGCAGTAAAGCCGCTTATCGGTGTTCCGAAAGATCTGAGGGAAGCATTAGGTAAGCACGTTTATTTAGTGCGTGGCGGTCATGAATTTGATGGGCGGGAAATTACTGCATTAGATACAGATTACCTTTATAAAATCGCAAATGAGATTAAGGGGAAGGTCGATTCTATTGCAATAACATCTGTATTTTCACCCGTTTCCCAAACTCATGAGCATAAGGCGAGCGAGATTTTTACGGAAGTATTGGGAGATCAAGTCTCCATTTCGTTGTCATCTGAAATCGGCTCAGTTGGTCTTCTGGAGCGGGAAAATGCCACCATTTTGAATGCATCGGTTGTAAATGTAGCCAAAACAGCGGCGGATGGTTTTATAAAAGCTCTGAAAAGCGAAGGAATCGAAGCCAATGTATTTTTCGGGCAAAATGACGGTACTTTGATGTCTGTTGATTATGCGGTAAAATACCCAATCTTTACAGTAGCTTGCGGCCCGACAAATTCATTGCGCGGTGCTTCCTATTTAAGTAACCTGTCGGATGCGATTGTCGTGGATGTCGGGGGCACCACATCAGACGTTGGTGTGCTTGTCCAGTCTTTCCCGCGGGAATCTTCACTGGCTGTTGAAATTGGCGGAGCGCGTACGAATTTCCGTATGCCGGATCTTATTTCCATTGGCCTTGGCGGAGGAACAATTGTCCGAATACAAGAAGATGGGCAATTTACGATCGGTCCGGATAGCGTCGGCTACCGACTTCCGGAAAAGGGATTAGTTTTCGGAGGGGATACACTGACAACAACAGATGTGGCAGTAGCGCTGGGGAAAGTGAAACTTGGGGATGCATCCAAAGTTGCCCACCTCAATAAGGAAATTTTAAATAAGGTTTATGATAGAATGGTAGAAATGGTGGAAGAAGCCATTGATAAAATGAAAACAAGTCCAGCTCCCGTACCTGTCATTCTAGTTGGCGGCGGCAGCATTTTATTGCCGGATGTCTTGAAAGGGGCATCAGCAGTGATTCGCCCCGAACATTCAGGTGTTGCCAACGCAATTGGGTCGGCGATTTCGCAAGTAAGCGGGCAAATTGAAAAAATTTATGTGCTGGATGAAATAGGTAGAGAACAAGCCTTGGAATCTGCTAAATCCCAGGCTATGTCCGAAGCGATTAAAGCCGGAGCAGATCCTGATAGTCTTGTTGTTGTTGATATAGAGGATATCCCACTCGCATACCTTCCAGGC
Organism: Weizmannia acidilactici; assembly: GCF_008974185.1. GTDB lineage: Bacteria > Bacillota > Bacilli > Bacillales > Bacillaceae_C > Weizmannia > Weizmannia acidilactici. The sequence continues at coordinate 1,191 of NZ_BKZP01000024.1, read as the reverse complement.
AACGCAACTAGAATCCGCGTAAAGGCAGCTGGAGAATTGGCACGGAGCAATAAAGAGCAGTTAGCATGATAAAAGGATGAAACCATCCACAAGGTGAAAAATCACCTTGTGGATGGTTTTTTTTAATTGTTCTTTTAGTATGTACCAAGCGTAACGGTAGAATTTACATTAGCTTGTCCTAAAGGGGGAGGGCAATTTCGACGCTTTTTTTCCCGACACGGTTTCCCCTGTGCATTGCATCATCACCGGTATTTCCTTTTTGCTTTTTCGCGCTCTATCCGTCATAACACATGACCATGTAAAGCCCCTTTAAAACAAATACGCGCTTTCTTCAAAAGAATGAAAGGGGCATCATCAATGGTTCCACAACAAAAAAATTTCCGGGGAAAAACATTCTAACTGTTTTGACCCGTTTAATCCCATCCGCCGCGCCCAGTTAATAGCCGGACAGTTTGTGAGAAAAATGCCGGGCACCAAACCTTTAATTGGTCCCGCCAAAAGACAATCGATGCTTCAAACTTGCGGCAAGGGACTTCCAGACTACTTGAATGGTGATGACTTGTATGGGGAACATAATGGCGGATTTCATCATCCGTGCCGGTAATAAACCGAGTATCCCCTTTCCGGTAAGCATCCATAGCCATAGCGTATCTAGACCAAGATTAACAAAAATTGTTATGATCAACACCGCCAAACATACTCTCCAAAATCTCACAGGTTTTTTATAGAAAAACAATCCGTAAATGGCGCCTGCCAGAAATGCCGAGAGTGTAAAACCCGGGAAATAAGCCCCTTCTGCCGGAAATAACATCATCCCTATGACATCTGCCAATCCTGCAGTAATGCCTGCAAATAACGGCCCCAGTATACAAGCAGACAATGCTGTGGGAATAAAAGTAAATCCAATTCTTAGGACCGGCGTTTGTATGGACAGAAATCGTGTTGAAATCACTTCTAATGCAATAAAAAGGCCGGCAAGTACTATTTTTTTGACATTCATCGCTTAACCTCCATTATGGATGTCCATCATGTGCAGGCATCGAAAAATATATTCATTTTGCACCCAAGATTCACAATAGTTTTATAGCTTTATTATCCGGCCCGGATGAGATGATGTCAATGTGGTGAACGGGTTTAGTATGTGTCAAGTTTTTCTCGACACTGTTTAAATATCGGGCATTCCAAGACACC
>NZ_BKZP01000023.1 GCF_008974185.1 Weizmannia acidilactici | reverse complement strand
TCTCCCTCCTACTCGATTCTCACAGGCTTTTTTTCAGTTTTTCTTGATGAAACAAATGCTCATGACGGCTGTAGTTAATGTCCATTTGCTGCAATTTTTTTCGCAAAAATTTATGGTCCCTTTTTGGTGTGGCCAGGATATAACCGCGGATCACGATGTCCAATGTCATCTTTTCCGCTTTTTCGGCGAGCGCCACTTCCCCGATTTTGCTGGCGATTTTTTGTCGTGCGGCGTCCCGAAACAATTCGGGCACAGGCCTGACGAGTTCTTCCAACAGTTCCTTATATTCAGTGGTCCAGAGATGGAGCGTCCGTTTGATGTAATCATTCTGTTGATCCAAAATCGATTTGCCGTCTTCTTTTGGAAGTTTTTTCAAAAATTTCTGGAACATAAAATAGCCGCCGACCGCAAAAAGGAAAACAAGGAAGCAGCTCCACAATACAATAAAGGCCGAAAACCAGCCGTTCAGCATGGCACTCCCCCCAGATCCAATCATTTTACTCTTATTATATGAAAAGGGCACCTGAATTCTCAAGATTTATCACAATTCCAAAAAGGTAGAAAAAACCTTTCCGCTATTTTGCGGAAAGGTTTTTTCTCACTTTTTCTCCAGTTGGTCAAATGTCTCCTGAAGCAGCACAAGCGTTTTTTCAATATCTTCTTTCGTCGTTTTTTTGCTGTCATGAAGCAAAATCGGGCTGCCGAAGCGGACAAGTTTCGGTTTTCTTTTCAACACTTCTTTAAATGTTTTCGGCCCTTTATAAACCGCCGGCACAAGCGGGACATTTGCTTTCAGCGCGATGGTGACGGCGCCCCGTTTTAACGAAACATGTTCGCTCGATCTTGTTCCGGAAGGGAAAATGCCGACGATCTCCCCTTCTTTTAAAATTTTCATCGGAATTTTCAACGAGCTCGGCCCCGGATTTTCTCGGTTGACTGGAAAAGCATGGAGTTTTGTCAACAGCCATTTTACCCATTTTTTAGAGAATAGTTCCTGCTTTGCCATATAATGGATTTCATATGGCCAGAGTGCAAGCGCAAGGAAAATGATATCGAGCCACGACCGGTGGGTACAAACGACAACAAATGGGGCAGCTGGTATCTTTTCTTTGTTTTCTTTCTTCATTTTGCCGCCTAGGAGCAACAAAATGAAGGAAACGATATAATATCCAAATCTGTACATCCGTTTCACCCCCAAAAGCATTTTATACTAAACAAGTGCTTCGATTCTACTGATTTTGGAAAAATATTTGGCACAGATCTTTCCGGCACCCTTAAACGAGCGGATTGCCCCCCGGCTGGGCGGCTCAGCAGGAAATCGAACAGATCTTTTTGGAAAGCATCTGCGCAAGAAGGAATAAGATAAGAAAAGGTGGAAATAGATCGGAGGGGAAATTTATTGTATAAAAGATGGGTAGTGATATGGACGATGGTATTGTTATGTATTCCGGGGGGCAGCCCCAATTCCGCAGCGGGCCAGGCCGTACCGAAAAAAAACGGGATCAATGAAAAGATCGCCGCCATTCTCCAAACCGGCCCGATGAAAGGCGGGGTTGCCGGCATCAGCGTCCGTTCGGCTGGGACGGGGAAAATCCTTTATGAGCATAACGGCAACATGAGGCTGCGACCTGCATCCAATATGAAACTATTGACGGCAGCTGCCGCCCTTGAAGCGCTCGGTGGGGGATACAGGTTCCAGACCAGCTTGTACCGGGACAGCGTTGTCCGAAATGGAGAGCTCCATGGCAATTTATACATAAAGGGAGGCGGGGATCCTTCTTTGTTGAAGTCCGATTTTGATGCTTGGGCTGCCCAATTAAAACAAAAAGGGATCTCGTGCATTAACGGTGCATTGATCGGTGATGATTCGCGCTATGACGATGTACGGTATTCCGTTGACCTGCCGTGGAGTGATGAAGATGAATATTACGGCGCACAAATATCGGCTTTGACCGTATCGCCGGACAAAGATTACGATGCAGGTACCGTCATCTTTACGTTTACGCCTGGTGAGAAACCCGGCCAAAAAGCATCGCTTAAACTGGCGCCAAAAAACCGTTACGTCACCGTGGAAAACCGGGTAAAGACAGTGCCGGCCGGGGAACAGGGCGAAGATGACATTGTAATTGAAAGGAAACACGGCTCGAACCATTTTACGGCAAGCGGAACGATTACGGCAAATACGGAAAACGTCCGGCAATGGAAAGCGGTTTGGGATCCGTCTTTATTTGCGCTCTCGCTGTTTAAAACATCTTTGGAAGAAAACGGCATATCCGTTTTCGGCGGGATCAAAAGAGGAAGGCTGCCTAAACATGCCCGGCTTGTCCTTACCCATGATTCGCCGCCGCTTTCCAGCCTGCTCGTCCCGTTTATGAAACTGAGCAATAATACGATTGCCGAAATGCTTGTAAAAGAAATGGGAAAAGTGGAAAAGGGGGAAGGAAGCTGGAAAAAAGGCCTTGACGTTGTCCGGGAAACCGCGGCAAAACTTGGGGCCGATCCGGATGTCATGCTGATCCGCGACGGCTCGGGCATTTCCCATGCCGATTTGGTCCCTGTAAACGAATTGGCGAAATTATTGTATCATGTACAGAAAAAAGATTGGTTTCAAACGTATTTGCATGCGCTGCCCGTGGCAGGGGCGGAAGGAAGGATGGAAGGCGGTACGCTCCGGGGCCGTTTCAATGATACACCGGCAAGTGGCATGGTGTTTGCGAAAACAGGCTCGATTACTAGCGTCAGTTCGCTTTCCGGTTATTTGCAAACAAAAACAGGAAAACAATTGGTCTTTTCCATTATCATCAATAATGTGCTCGATGAGGAAGCGGTGCACGAAGCGGAAGAGCAAATCGTGCTCCAGTTGATGAGTGAGTAAGGGGGGCTAGCGATGAGGAAAGGGAAAGCATTGACGTGCGGCGCAACAGTCGGGCTGGTGGCGCCCGCGAGCCCGGTTTTGCCGGAGAAATTGCAGGCTGCGGTTGTAAAATTGCATCAGCTCGGTTTCCAGGTTAAATTAGGGGAAAGCTGTGGGAATGAATACGGAGGATACATGGCCGGTACGCCGCTGGAACGGGCGGCAGACATCAACAATATGTTTGCGGACGAAGAAGTGGATGCGATTCTTTGCCTGCGCGGCGGATACGGGTCACCGCAAATTTTACCATATCTGGATTACGAGATGATCAAAAAACATCCGAAACTGTTTACCGGCTACAGCGATATTACGGCCATCCATACCGCTTTCCTGCAAAAGTGCGGGCTTGCCACCATCCACGGCCCGATGGCGGCAGTCGAATTCATTCGAAACGACGATAAATCCGTCCAATCATTTTTGCGGATGGCTATGGCAGGCAGCACATCATATTCGGGGCTGAAAAATGCGGAAGTATGGGGGGGAGGGAAGGTTACGGCGCCGCTTGTTGGTGGGAATTTATCATTAATTTGCACGCTGATGGGCACGCCCTATGAACTCGATACGAAAGGGAAAATTCTTTTTCTTGAAGAAGTCCATGAGGAACCTTATGCCGTAGACAGGATGCTGACACAGCTTTTTCTTTCCGGAAAACTGGATGATGCGGCCGGGTTTGTCCTCGGACAATGGACGGATTGTGAAGCGAAGGAACATACAAACAGTTTTACGGTACAGGACGTGCTCAAACATTTTTTTTGCGGGCTGGATAAACCGGTTCTGGCCAATATATGGTCAGGCCACTGCACACCGAATGTTGCGCTGCCGCTCGGCATCCCGGTAACCGTTGATACTTTTCATATGCGTTTGGAATTTAATGAAAAAATCGTGGAAGAATGAGCGTTCCCAAAATGGAAACGCTTTATTGTTGACAAAATAATGAAAATAACATTATTTTTTAATATTATTGCACTATAAAGATTGACATTTACATGATTCGACAATATACTACTAATTGTGCTTAAATTCTATTTTCAGACAATATAAAATAAAATATCAAAGGTGAAGAATATGAACAATATTTTACTTAGGAAGAAATCAATTTCGGATATGCTTGAGACTAGCAAATCTCATGCATTAAAACGTTCGCTCGGGGCACTGGACTTGACATTTCTAGGGATCGGCGCTATTATCGGGACGGGAATTTTCGTGTTGACAGGCGTGGTTGCCGCAGAAACGGCCGGTCCTGCCCTTATTATTTCGTTTATATTATCTGGGATCGCGTGCGCGCTAGCTGCGCTTTGTTACGCCGAGTTTTCATCCAGCGTCCCGATCGCCGGGAGTGTTTACACCTATACGTACGCGACAATGGGGGAAGTATTTGCGTTTTTGATCGGCTGGGACTTAATGCTTGAATACCTGCTTGCCGTTTCATCTGTTGCAACCGGCTGGTCCGCTTATTTCCAATCGTTTATCAGCGGCTTCGGCATCCATATTCCGAAAATTCTATCATCACCACCAGGAAGCGGGCACGGCGGAATCGTTGATTTGCCGGCAATTCTCATCATCCTGTTGATCACCGCTTTGTTGTCACACGGTGTACAGGACAGCGCAAGGTTTAATAATTTGATGGTCATGATTAAATTGGCTGTCGTGTTCATTTTTATTGCGACCGGGATTGGCTATGTGAAGCCGGCAAATTGGACGCCGTTTATGCCGTTCGGGTTCCACGGCGTGATCACCGGCGCGGCAACCGTGTTTTTCGCTTATCTCGGCTTCGATGCGGTCGCTACTGCTTCTGAAGAAGTAAGAAATCCGCAGCGCAATGTGCCGATCGGGATTATCTCATCACTTGCCGTTTGTACATTTTTATACATTCTCGTATCTTTGGTTTTAACTGGCATTGTTCCGTTTAAACTGCTTGATGTCAATAACCCTGTTGCATTTGCCCTTGAATATATCGGGCAGGGGAAATTAGCCGGCATCATTTCTATAGGGGCGCTGGCGGGCATTACAACGGTGCTGCTCGTCATGCTGTACGGCCAGGTGCGAATTACGTTTTCGATGAGCAGGGACGGCCTGCTGCCAAAAACATTTTCTCACGTTCATCCGAAATATAAAACGCCGTTTGCCAATACTTGGTTGACAGGAATTGTTGCGGCTGTCATCGGCGGATTTGTAGATTTAACGACGCTCGCCCATTTGGTCAATATCGGGACGCTCGCGGCATTTACGCTGATTTCGATTGCCGTCATCATCATGCGGAAAACGCACCCGGATTTAAAACGCGCCTTTAAAGTGCCTTTTGTGCCGGTGCTGCCGATCATCAGCGCAGCTTGCTGCCTGTATTTAATGGTCAGCCTTCCTGCGCTGACATGGAAATTTTTCTTCGCATGGATTGTCTTCGGCGCAGCTGTATATTTATTTTACAGCAGAAAACACAGCCAATTGAGCAAATAGCGCTCTGCAGGATGCTGCCCGTTTTGGCGCATGTAGGCCTTTATACAAACATTTTCCCGGGTTCTCCATATCTTATTAGCATCAATGCGAAAAGGAGGGAACATATTGGCGGAATCCAGACAGTATTACGGAGGCTACCCAGGAGCCTATATGCCGTACGGATATCCTCAACAATACCATACCGGCTATCCGTATGGGCATCATTACGGCTACCACCATGGGCACTATCATCACTACCCGCATACGCACGGCTATTACGGCCACGGCGGCTACGGGCAGTATTCGGGCGGCTACGGCTACCGGGAAGAAAAATAAACAAGCGCAAAAGGATGCCTCGTCTAAAAAGGCATCCTTTTTTACGGGCAATTCATTTTGCGGTAATAGCCCGGCTGGAATATAATGAAAGCATCTTAAAAGGAGGGTTTCTCATGGCGGACTTTCAAAACCAGATTGTTGTGGTGACGGGAGCGGGAAGCGGCATCGGCAAGGCGGCGGCGGAAGCTTTTGCCGAAAAAGGCGCATCCGTTGTCGTCGCTGAACTGAATCCGGAAACCGGGGAAGAAACGGCCTGTTCCATCCGGGAAAAAGGTGGAAAGGCTTCTTTTATTGAAACGGATGTACGGAAACCTAATCATATCATCCGCTTGTTTCAGGAAACTGAAAAGCAATTCGGCAGCGTGCATGTTTTAATCAACAACGCAGGCATTTCGAGGTGGAAGGATCCGCTTGAGCTCGACGTCGCGGAGTGGGAAGACGTAATACATACGAACTTGCGGAGCGTATTCTTGTGTTCCCGTGAAGCCGCAAAATATATGAAAAAGCAGGGAACTGGAGGGGCCATTGTCAACATTGCCTCAACCCGCGCTTTTATGTCGGAGCCGTATACAGAAGCATACGCAGCGTCAAAAGGCGGCATCGTTGCATTGACGCATGCGCTTGCCATTTCTTTCGGCCGATACCGGATCCGCGTCAATTCGATTAGCCCGGGGTGGATAGAAACAAAACATTACGACCAGCTGTCCGAAACCGATCATGCCCAGCATCCGGCCGGGAGAGTGGGACGCCCGCGGGATATTGCAAAAGGCTGCCTATATTTGGCAGACAGGGAAAACGGTTTTATTACAGGCCAAAATCTCACCATTGACGGCGGGATGACGGTCAAAATGATTTATGAAGAATAATTTCCCTTGACGGATTGCCTAATAACTGATAAAATAAAAAAGAATTATTTTTGTTCGGTATAGTAAGGAAGGAAAAAGTTTTAAAACTGACCGCCTGAAATCACTTGAGCAAGGATAGTATTTTTGTGTTGAACACACTAGGAGGAAATAAAATGGAACAAGGTAAAGTAAAATGGTTTAACTCGGAGAAAGGCTACGGATTTATCGAGCGCGAAGGCGGCAGCGATGTATTTGTCCACTTCTCGGCGATTCAGGGCGAAGGTTTTAAAACTTTGGAAGAAGGTCAATCTGTTTCTTTTGAAATCGAAGAAGGTGCACGCGGCCCTCAGGCTGCAAACGTCCAAAAATTGGCATAAGGCTGAGTTGAGCGAAACCCGTTGGGAGAACCCTTTTCCCGGCGGGTTTCTTTTTTATTGGGATGCTAAATATCCGCCGCATTTTTCCCGCCAGTCCCATCCATTTATGGGCATTTAAAAGAATGCACCTTTGAATCTCTAGTTTTTCGCTCCGGGAATGGTGAACAAATTATGGCATTTTCCGCGCGCTTATTTCCTTCTTTTATTTGCTCTTATTTGACGGTCGGCGGCGTGCAGTGCATTTGTTTTTTGTGTCAAAACATCCTCTTCAGCCCCTATTCTTGGTATTTCGACAGCGATTCCTTGTCCCAATACCCACGGGAAACCGGGATCAACCTTCCAAAACCTATCCGGCCCCATGTTTGAGGCGCCCGCAAAAAAGAAATCTGATTATACATAATAAGAGAGCGTTATTGTTGCAAAATATGGCTGCGATATCAAGACAACTTTTTTGAAAAGATGTGTTGAAAGGGACATCCGCATTTTTGATGAGGAGGGTGGCCCCCACTTGAACAATTTTTGAGTTTGCCGATTATACGATGCGCACACCGATTGAAAAGAAGGATGCATTTAATGAAATTTTAAAAATGCCGCATGAATCGGAAATATGGATTTTGCCTACAGCGGAAAAATCTTCTCAGTATATGCGCGAAATTCAGGAACCGAAAACGGCCACCTTATTTTCTTTTTGATCAAAATTGAAAGACACTATCCGGTGCGGCCGGACTTTATTGTGGCGGACAAAGGCGGTTGCGGGGCTCCGGAGAAATTTACGGTAAATGGAAGATTAAAAAATTTATATTTTTTATTTTTTTAGTATTGTATATTCATACACTTTAAATTATAATAATACACATACATATCAATAGGGAGATGAATATGTTGAAAATAGGGATTGTCGGGGCAAACGGGTACAGCGGCGCGGAACTGATCAGACTGCTTGCCCGCCATCCCAAAGCAGAACTGGAGATGTTGATATCGCATCGTACAAAAGGGACGATGCTGACAGCGCAATATCCGCATTTTCAGCATATTGCCGAAGCGGAATTGGAAGACATGGCTCCGGATGAAATTTTAAACCGGGTCGATGTACTATTTTTCGCGACGCCGTCCGGTGTGGCAAAAGACTGGATTCCGTGCTTCCTTGAAAAAGGATTAAAATGCATTGACCTGTCCGGGGATTTCAGGCTTGATAACGGGGAGGCGTACAGGCGCTGGTATAGGCGGGAACCCGCTGCACAGAACTATTTGGACAAAGCGGTGTACGGCCTTTCCGAAATGAATGCGTTCCGGATAAAATACGCCCAGCTCATCGCCAATCCGGGCTGCTTCCCGACGGCGGCGCTGTTGGGGGTTCTGCCGGCAATTAGCGGTGGCCTGATTGACCCGTCTTTCATTGCCATTGACGGCAAGACCGGCGTTTCCGGGGCGGGCAGGAATCCTTCCCTCGGGAATTTATTCGCCGAGGTGAATGAAAATACCGGCGCATACAAAGTCGGCATCCACCAGCACACTCCGGAAATTGAAAGGTTTATAAAAGAATTTGGCGAGCAGGAGGCGAAGGTCACCTTTATCCCACATCTCGTTCCGATGACAAGGGGCATTCTTTGCACGATCTATGCGCCCCTGGCAAAAAAAGTCACAACGGAAGAGGTCCGTCAATACTATAAGGAAGTGTATAAAGGCCGGAAATTTGTCAGGATCAAACCGGCCGGCTCTTTTCCTTCAACAAAGGAAGTTTATGCTTCAAACTATTGTGACATCGGCGTTTACGCGGATGAACGGACAGGAAGGCTGACGATCATTTCTGCCATTGACAATCTTGTAAAAGGCGCGAGCGGGCAGGCTGTCCAGAATATGAACCTGCTGTTCGGCCTCGCGGAACATGAAGGGCTTGATGCCGTTCCAGTTTATCCGTAAGAATACGAATCTAAAATGAACATACAGCTAAAACATGGAGGATGGCAATGAATCAATTATATGAAAAGGCAAGCGCAGCATCTTACAGCAAAACAGACGGAAATATTATGAGTCCACTAGGCTTTATTGCAGGCGGGCTGCACTGCGGGATTAAAAGAAAGCGCCCGGATCTGGCTTGGCTTTATTCTGAAGTGCCTGCAAAAGCGGCTGCGGTTTACACAACGAACCATTTTCAGGCAGCGCCGATAAAAGTAACAAAAGAGAGCCTTGCAAAAAGCCAAATGCTGCAGGGGATGATCATCAACTCGGGAAATGCGAACTCTTTTACCGGGAATGAAGGCCTTGCGCATGCGTACATGATGCGCAAATGGTTTGCCGGGCATATCGGTGTGGAAGAAGACCTCATCGGTGTGGCCTCGACAGGTGTGATCGGTGAACTGTTGCCAATTGAAAAAATTGAAGCTGGCATCTCAAACATACCGATTGGGAAAAACGAAACGGGCGGGGATTTTTTTGAAAAAGCGATTTTAACAACCGACACATTCCAAAAACGTGCCTGCGCTGTGGTTGAAATCGACGGGAAAACTGTTACGGTTGCCGGCGCAGCAAAGGGATCGGGCATGATCCATCCGAATATGGCAACAATGCTTGCCTTTATCACAACAGATGCGGAAGTCGAGTCGGAAACATTGCAAACCGTTTTAAAACAAATGGTCAACGAGACATTCAATATGATTACCGTAGACGGGGATACGAGCACAAACGACATGGTTGTCATGATGGCAAACGGGATGGCGGAAAATCAACCGCTTTCCGCACAACATCCGGAATGGCACAAGTTTATGGATGCATTCTCGTATGTGTGCACGCAATTGGCAAAGCAGATTGCAAGGGACGGGGAAGGCGCCACAAAATTGGTGGAAGTATTTGTCTCTGGCGCCGAAACAAAAAACGCTGCGCAGACGGTCGCCAAAACGGTCATCGGCTCGAACCTTGTGAAAACGGCCATTTTCGGTGCCGATGCCAACTGGGGAAGGATTATTAACGCGATCGGCTACAGCGGCGTCAACGTGGATGAAAACATGCTGACGGTTAAACTCGGCGGGTTTACAGTTGTCGAAAACGGTATGCCGGGTTCTTATTTGGATGAAGAAGCACACAAGTATTTGGCCGGAAATGAAGAGATCCATATTGATGTAGATCTTGGGTCCGGAAGCCATTCGGCGATCGCATGGGGATGCGATCTGACATACGATTATGTGAAAATCAATGCAACATACCGTTCTTAAGTTTTTTGCGCGCTAAGGTGAATAATTATACAATTCTATAATTAATTATAAGGGGTTGGCCATATTGCCATACGTTGTCATCAAATGCGGCGGCAGCATTTTAAATCAACTGCCTGATGCATTTTTTGAAAATATTTTACAAATAAAACAACAATATCAGCTTGATCCGATCATCGTGCACGGCGGGGGGCCGGCGATTTCGGCGGCGCTCGAAAAAATGCGAATCAAAACGCGGTTTATTAACGGCATGCGCGTGACGACGGAGCCGGTGTTAAACGTTGTAGAAATGGTCCTCTCCGGCTCCATCAATAAATCGATTACTCGCAAACTTTCTTCAATGGGTGCTAAAGCGATCGGCATTAGCGGCACTGACTGCGGCCTGTTAACTGCAAAGAAGCTTGATTACGATAAGCTTGGGTTTGTAGGGGAAATCGAGTCGGTCAACAGTCATGTGCTCCAAGCATTGTTGGGACAACAGTTTATCCCGGTTATTTCCCCGCTCGCTTTAAGTAAAAACGGCCAGCGCCTGAACATCAACGCAGATTTGGCGGCAGCGGCAATTGCCAAAAAAATGAATGCGGCATTATGGATGGTGACGGATGTCCCGAGCGTGATGCACGAGGGGAAAGTGCTGCCCCATCTGACGCCGGAACAAGTCGAAATGTTGATACGAAAGAAAGCCGTCACCGGGGGGATGATCCCGAAAGTCCGGGCTGCAGCCGAATGCATCCAATCCGGGGTGAAGGAAGTCGTCATTGTCAATGGCATGGAAGAAAACAGCCTGCTGCGCCTTGCCGGGGGCGGAAAAATGGGAACGAAATTTACAGGAAACGGGGTTTTGATCGATGGTTAAACAATCAGCAATCAAAGTAAAACATGCGCTGATGGAAACATACAGACGGACGCCGGTGAAGCTTATAAAAGGAAAAGGCTGCTTTGCCTGGGACGAAAACGGAAAAAAATATCTTGATTTTACATCGGGCATTGCCGTCTGCAACCTCGGCCATGTGCCAGAAAAAGTAAAAGAAAAAGTGGGCAAACAGCTTGATCAAATCTGGCACACTTCCAACCTGTTTGAAATCGAAGCGCAGGAAAAACTTGCCGAAAAGCTCACCGAATTAAGCACATTTGACCGGGCATTTTTCTCTAACAGCGGCGCGGAAGCAAATGAAGCGGCCATTAAGCTTGCCCGCCTTTATGCGAACAAGCGCAAAAAAAGCGGACCAATTGTAACGTTTCAGCATTCCTTCCACGGCCGGACGCTCGGGACATTGTCGGCAACGGGGCAGGAAAAAATCCAGAAAGGATTTGATCCGCTGCTTCCAGGGTTTGCCTATTTGCCGTACAATGATCCCGCCGCTTTATCGGAGGTGGATACCATCAAACCGATTGCGGTGATGCTCGAACTCGTCCAGGGCGAAGGCGGCGTAATCCCGGCGAAACAAGTATGGGTGGACGCGCTGATCAGTACATGCAAAAAGAACGGGATTCTGGTCATTGTCGATGAAGTGCAGACGGGCATGGGCAGGACCGGCACGCTTTTCGCTTATGAACAGTACGGTTTCGAGCCGGATATTATGACACTTGCAAAAGGTTTGGGTTCTGGTTTCCCGATCGGCGCAATGCTTGCCAAAGAAGAAGTGGCGGAAAGCTTTACACCGGGCACGCACGGCAGCACATTCGGTGGGAATCCGCTTGCCACAACGGCCGGGCTCGCTACGCTTGAAACATTTATCGAAGAAAAAGTAATTGAAAACGCCCAAAAACAAAGCAAATACTTATGGGCGAAACTAGAGACCTTTAAGGCGCAATTTTCCTTTATTAAAGATGTCCGCGGCAAAGGGCTGATGGTCGGCATTGAAACGGAAATTGAAGCTGCGGAAATCATCAGGGCGGCGTTAAAAGAAGATTTGCTTGTGCTGTCTGCCGGTCCTCATGTTGTCCGCCTTTTGCCGCCGCTTATTGTGTCGGAAGAAGAAATAGACCTTTTTGCCGAAAAAATGCAAACCGTTTTTTCGCATTTTTAAACAAACAGCATCCATCCAACGGCTTTTAGATAAGGGAGGACAGAAATCGTGGTAAGAGGTTATCTTATTCTCGAAACGGGAGAAATTTTTGAAGGAAACTTGGCGGGCAGCCATTTTGAAACGGCCGGAGAAGTCGTGTTCAATACCGGTATGACGGGTTACCAGGAAATGATGACGGATCCGTCGTATGCAGGACAGATTTTAGTATTCTGCTATCCTTTGATCGGCAATTACGGCGTTAACGCGGATGACCATGAGAGCATGAGGGTTTCGGCGCGCGGGATTGTTACGGGTGAAATCTGCGGGGGGCCGAGCTTTTATAAATCGGAGTCAACGGCGTTGTCATTTTTGGAAAAATCAGGCGTTCCCTGCCTGACGGATGTGGATACGCGCGCGCTTGTCAAAACGATCCGCAGGCAAGGAACCGTACGGGGGATCATTACGACAGATCCAAATGCTGAAGTGCCTTGCTGGGACGGGGATGAATTTCTCGTTGCAAAGGTGTCAACGGATCGGCCGGAAACTCACGGCAGCGGCCTTTTGCATATCGCGCTTATGGATTTCGGATATAAAAAATCGATCCTCCAGTATTTGCTCGACCGCCATTGCAAAGTAACGGTCGTCCCTTTCGATTTTAGCGCGAAACAAATGGAGGAAATCGATCCTGACGGCGTTGTTTTCTCAAACGGCCCGGGCGACCCGGTAAGGCTTTTGGAGTGGCTGCCGGAAATTAAAAAAATCAGCGCCGCTTATCCGGTGCTCGGCATTTGCCTCGGACACCAGCTGCTTGCGCTTGCCTACGGGGCGAAAACGAAGAAGCTGCCGTTCGGCCACAGGGGCGGAAACCATCCTGTGAAAGATTTGCGGACCGGAAAAGTGTTTATGACGGCGCAAAACCACGGCTATGTCGTCGATGAAGCATCGCTTTCCAGCTCGGAAATGGAACTGGTATTTAAAAATGTCAATGACGGCACGGTAGAAGGCTGCGCCCATCCGCACCTGCCGATTGCGACTGTTCAGTTCCATCCGGAAGCGCACCCGGGTCCGCAGGACAGCGAATACATTTTTGAGCAGTTTTTACAGCAAGTACAACAAAGAGCGGGAGTTATGTCTTATGCCATTAAATAAATCGATCAAGAAAGTGCTTGTGATCGGGTCTGGCCCGATTGTGATCGGCCAGGCCGCGGAATTTGATTATGCCGGTACGCAAAGCTGCCTTGCCCTGAAAGAAGAAGGGATTGAGATCGTGCTCGTGAACAGCAATCCGGCCACCATCATGACAGATGAAGAAATCGCAGACAGAATTTATTTTGACCCGCTGACCGTCGAATCTCTCGAACAAATTTTGCAAAAAGAACGCCCGGACGGCATCATCGGCACATTGGGCGGGCAGACCGGGCTGAACCTCGCCGTGCAGCTGTATGAAGCGGGCATTTTGGAAAAATACGGCGTGAAACTGCTCGGCACCCCTGTCGAATCGATTCAAAAAGGGGAAGACCGCGAAAAATTCCGCCAGTTGATGATCGATATCGGCGAACCAATTCCGCAGTCCAAAATCGTAGAAAATACGGAAGATGGTTTTGCATTTGCGAAAAAAATCGGCTACCCCGTCATCATCCGCCCGGCTTACACGCTCGGCGGCTCGGGCGGGGGATTTGCTTCCAATGATGAAGAGCTCCTCGAAGTTTTGCAGCGCGGGCTTGATTTAAGCCCGATCCACCAGGTACTGCTTGAAAAAAGCATTAAAGGATGGAAAGAAATCGAATACGAAGTTGTACGCGATGCCAATGATACATGCCTTATCGTTTGCAATATGGAAAATATTGATCCGGTCGGGATTCACACGGGCGACTCGATCGTTGTTGCGCCGTCGCAGACATTATCAGATGTGCAGTACCAAATGCTACGGAACGCCTCTTTAAAGGTAATCCGCGCGCTCGGCGTGATCGGCGGGTGCAACATCCAGTTCGCCCTTGATCCCCATTCTGATCAGTACTATATTATCGAAGTCAACCCGCGCGTGAGCCGTTCGTCGGCCCTTGCTTCAAAAGCGACCGGCTACCCGATTGCGCGCGTTGCTACAAAATGCGCGATAGGCTACCATTTGGATGAAATTTTAAACCCTGTGACAGGCAGTACGTTTGCGTCGTTCGAGCCTGCCCTCGATTACGTCGTCGTGAAAATCCCGCGTTTTCCGTTCGACAAGTTTACGGAAGCGGAACGGAAGCTCGGCACGCAAATGAAGGCAACCGGCGAAGCAATGGCCATCGACCGCACGTTTGAAGGAGCGCTCAATAAAGGTATCCGTTCGTTGGAACTGGGCTTGAATGGACTGCATCACCCTGCGCTCGAAGGCAAAACAGCGGAAGAACTGGTCCCGTATTTAACCGAAGCGACGGACCTCCGTCTGTTTGCAGTGGCGGAAGCAATACGGAAAGGCATGGATCTTGCTGCAATCGGAAATTATACGGAAATTGACCGCTGGTTTCTCGAAAAAATGAAAAACATCGTTGATCACGAAGAAGCATTAAAACATTATACGATAGAAAATGTGCCGGACCATTTGCTTGCCGCAGCCAAAAAAATGAATATCAGTGACGAAAGGCTGGCGGTGCTGTTCGGCTGCAGCGAAAAAATGGTACGCGGCAAACGGAAACAACTGGGGCTGAAGCCGGTTTACAAACTTGTCGACACTTGCGCGGCCGAATTTGAAGCCGTAACGCCGTACTATTACTCGACTTGGGGCGGCGCGGACGAAGTGAAAGTGTCGGACCGCAAAAAAGTGCTGATCATCGGTTCCGGGCCGATCCGCATCGGGCAGGGGATCGAGTTCGATTACTGCTCCGTCCATGCGGTCATGGCACTGAAAAAACTCGGTTATGAAACGATTGTCGTGAATAACAACCCGGAAACGGTCAGCACCGATTTTTCGATGGCCGATAAATTATATTTTGAACCGCTACGCCCGGAAGATTTGCTGCATATCATTGAAAAAGAGAAGGTGGAAGGCGTATTTACACAATTCGGCGGGCAGACGGCGATCAATGTGGCCGCAAGCCTTGAAGCAGAAGGCGTGCCGCTGTTCGGAACAGACGTCGATGCAATTGACCGGCTTGAAGACCGCAGCTTGTTTTACCAATTGCTCGATGAACTGAGTATTCCGCATATTAAAGGGCATATCGCCTATGATGCCGAGGAGATGAAAGCGGCGGCAAAAGACCTACAGTTTCCGGTGCTGGTCCGCCCGTCTTATGTCATCGGCGGCCAGTCTATGTTCATTTTTTACCATGAGAACGAACTGGATGCTTACGCCGAATCGCTGCAGTATACGAGCGAAAAAAGCTGGCCGCTTTTGATCGACCAGTATTTGCCGGGGGTTGAATGCGAACTCGACTGCATCACCGACGGGAAAAACGTTTTGATCCCGGGCATATTTGAACATATCGAAAAAGCTGGTGTGCACTCTGGTGACAGCATGGCGGTCTACCCTCCGCAAAACTTGAGCAGGACGGTACAGGAAACGCTTGTGGAATATGCGGAAAAAATTTGCATAAGCGGGCACATCAAGGGCATTGCCAATATCCAGTATTTAATTCACGGCGGCACGGTTTATGTGCTGGAAGTCAATCCGCGTGCATCAAGGACGGTTCCGGTTTTAAGCAAAGTCACCGGCATTCCGATGGTTGACCTGGCAATTGCCGCGCAGACCGGAAAACCGCTTGCTGTAAGCGGCCTGGCGGAAGCACCGGAACTTACTGCCGTGAAAGCGCCGGTATTTTCATTTACGAAACTGAAAGATGTCGACCCTGTTTTGGGGCCGGAAATGAAATCGACCGGCGAGGTACTTGGCCTTGCCGGCTCATACGGCGAAGCGCTGCAGAAAACGCTTCTTTCTGTCCGCTATCCGCAGTTCGAGCCGCATGAAAAAGCGCAATATGTATTCTGCTCGGTGACAGAGCGCGAAAAAGAAGCGTCGTTCGCTGTCTTAAAAGTTTTGGCAGGACGCGGCTATAAACTGGCTGCAACGGAACATACCGCCGAATTCTTGCGTAAATACGGCGTTGATGCGAAAAAAGTGGATTTGGAGGAAGCGGCCGCATTTTTTGAAAACGAGGAGATTGCAGCGGCAGTTATTATCCCGACGAAAGGGCGCGACAACAAACGGGGCGGAAGCATGCTGCGCGAGACGGCGATGCGCTTCCATATTCCGCTCTTTACATGCCTTGACACATTGGAAGTGGTCGTAAACCTGGCAACCGGCAAAAAACCGGAGGCCGCGGCGATCAATGATTTTCACCGCATCAAAGTAGAAGTATAGCGAGAAGGGAAGAAAAGAAATGGCAACGACTACCGGAACGAAGAAAAAAGATTTTTTAACGATCGGCCAGCTGTCAACGGAAGAAATCCATGATTGGCTGAAGGAAGCCCTCGCTTTAAAAAAAGCGCATAAAGCAGGGAAAGATACCCCTTATTTAAAAGGGAAAGTGCTCGGCATGATTTTTGAAAAATCTTCGACGCGCACCCGTGTATCTTTTGAAGCCGGCATGCTCCAGCTCGGCGGGTATGCCTTGTTTTTAAGTTCTAAAGATATCCAGCTCGGGCGCGGGGAAACGATCCATGATACGGCAAAAGTTTTATCCCGCTATGTCGACGCCCTGATGATTCGCACGTTCGGGCACGAAACGGTGGAAGAGTTTGCAAAATATGCAGATGTCCCGGTGATCAACGGGCTGACAGACTTGCACCATCCGACCCAGGTGCTCGCAGATCTATTGACGATCTATGAATATAAAGGAAAACTTGCAGGGCTGAAAATCTGCTATTTGGGGGACGGCAACAACAATATGTGCCATTCCCTGCTTGAAGGGGCTGTGAAAACGGATATTGATATTTCGGTCGCTTCTCCAGAAGGGTATTTCCCGGATCCGGACATCCTTGCCGCCGCCAAAAATGAAGCCGGACAAAAAGGCGTCAAAGTGGAGATCGGAACAAACCCGGAAGAGATGATTCAAAATGCGGATGTCGTCATTACGGATGTTTGGGCGAGCATGGGCCAGGAAGGGGAAGCAAAAAAGCGCCTGGAAGATTTGAAAGGCTACCAGGTCAATGAATCATTATGCAAACTGGCAAAAGATGATTTTCTCTTCCTCCACTGCCTGCCCGCCCACCGCGGAGAAGAAGTAGCGGAAGGTATTATCGACGGCCCGCATTCGATAGTTTTTGACGAGGCGGAAAACCGTCTGCATGTCCATAAAGCCATTTTAAAAAAATTACTGGAAAATTATTGAGCGTTCGTTTATAATGAGTGTATAAAAATTCAAATATAATATTATTTATGCAAAAAAGGCAGGGAGAAACTATAATGGCGAAGGAAAAAATTGTATTAGCATATTCAGGCGGTTTGGATACATCCGTATCGATTAAATGGATCCAGGAAAAATACGGGTATGATGTGATCGCCCTTGGGATAGATGTCGGGGAAGGCAAGGATTTAAACGCCATCCGCCATAAAGCATTGAATGTCGGTGCGGTTAAAGCCGTGATCATAGATGGTAAAGAAATGCTCGCAAAAGATTATATTTTGCCGGCTTTAAAGGCGAATGCCTTATATGAAGGGAAATATCCGCTGTCTTCGGCGATCAGTCGCCCGCTTATTTCAAAGCTGCTTGTCGATGTGGCGGAGCAGGAAGGCGCGGTTGCCGTCGCGCACGGTTGCACCGGGAAAGGAAATGACCAGGTCCGTTTCGAAGTGTCCGTCCAGGCGTTAAATCCAAAGTTGAAAGTCGTTGCGCCTGTCCGTGAATGGAGCATGACGCGCGATGAGGAAATCGCCTATGCAGAGAAAAACAATATTCCGATCCCGGTTGATTTAGACAACCCGTTTTCGATTGACGCCAACATTTGGGGAAGGGCATGTGAAGCAGGCGTGCTCGAAAACCCGTGGAACGAAGCGCCGGAAGCGGCTTTTGAATGGACAGCGCCGATTGAAATGACGCCGGATGAGCCGGAATACATCGAGATATCATTTGAAAAAGGCGTGCCGGTTGCATTAAACGGCGAAGCGATGGGGCTTGTTAAAATGATCGAACAGCTGAACCTGATTGCAGGCAAGCATGGCATCGGCCGAATCGACCATATTGAAAACCGCCTCGTCGGGATCAAATCGCGCGAGGTGTATGAAAATCCGGCTGCAGTTGTACTGATCAACGCCCATAAAGAACTGGAATTTTTGACATTACCGCGTGAAGTGACGCAATTCAAAGCAACTGTAGAACAGCATATGGCGAAAATCATTTACGAAGGGCTCTGGTACTCGCCTTTGAAAGCGGCTCTCGATGCATTTGTCGAAGAAACGCAAAAGACGGTAACGGGGACGGTCCGCATTAAACTGTTTAAAGGTACCCATACCGTTGTCGCCCGCAAATCGCCGTTCAGCCTGTACAACGAAGAACTTGCCACTTATTTGAAAGGAGACTCGTTTGACCATAATGCTGCGGTCGGTTTCATCAAACTTTGGGGCCTGCCGACAAAAGTATTTGCCGAAATCCAGGCAAACGGAAAAGTGTTGAACAAATAAGCTAAAATTTATGGCCGGTGGACTATAAAATTAGCGGAAAAAAGAGAGCGGATTCCGTAGTCAACCACTGAACTGAATCCGGTATAAGTATGATAAGGCTGTGGCGGTCTGCCGCGCAGCCTTTAATTTTTTTACTATCATCACGGCAGGAGGAAAAAACATTGTCAAAGTTATGGGGCGGACGTTTTACGAAAGAAACGAACAAGCTGGTGGAGGAATACACCGCGTCCATCGCATACGATCAGCGGCTCGCGTTTGAAGATATAGAAGGCAGCCTTGCCCATGTCCAAATGCTCGGCGAATGCGGGATATTACCGAAAGAAGATGCGGAAAAAATAAAAGAAGGGCTTGAAAAAATTGCCGAAAAAATCAAAAATGGTGAAGTGGAATTTTCAGTTGACAACGAAGACATCCATATGAATATCGAAAAAATGTTGATTGACGAAATCGGCCCTGTCGGCGGCAAGCTGCACACCGGGCGGAGCCGCAACGACCAGGTCGCCACAGACATGCATTTGTATGTGCGGAAAACGACAAAAGAAATGATCAGTCTGATTACGCATGTCCAGGAAGCGCTGCTTGTGCAGGCGAAAGTCAATACGGAAACGATGATGCCGGGCTATACACATTTGCAGCGGGCGCAGCCGGTGCTGTTTGCCCACCATCTGCTAGCTTATTTTTGGATGCTTGAGCGCGATAAAGAAAGATTTGCCGACAGCCTGAAGCGGACGGACTGGCTGCCGCTCGGGGCGGGGGCGCTTGCCGGCACGACTTTCCCGATCGACCGGGAGCGGACGCGTGAACTGCTCGGATTTGGCCGGATATACCCGAATAGTTTGGATGCCGTCAGCGACCGCGATTTTGTGCTCGAATTTTTAGCCAATGCTTCAATTTTAATGGCCCATATTTCGCGGCTTTCGGAAGAAATGGTCATCTGGTCCAGCCAGGAATTCCAGTTTATTGAACTGGATGATTCATTTTGCACCGGGTCGAGCATCATGCCGCAAAAGAAAAATCCGGATGTGCCGGAACTGTTGCGCGGTAAAACGGGAAGGGTATTCGGCCACTTGCTCGGGCTTTTGACTGTATTAAAAGGGCTGCCGCTTGCTTACAACAAAGACATGCAGGAAGATAAAGAAGGCATTTTTGATACGGCTGATACGCTCGAGGGGGCGCTCAAGCTGCTTGCACTGATGATTGAAACGATGAAAGTCAATAAAGAGAAGATGTTCAAAGCCGTTTCAAACGATTACTCCAATGCAACCGATATCGCCGATTATTTGGCGAAAAAAGGGCTTCCGTTCCGTGAAGCCCATGCCGTCATCGGACAGATTGTGCTGTATGCGATCCAAAATGATAAATTTCTGCTCGATTTGACGCTCGATGAATATAAACGCTTCAGTCCGCTTTTTGAAAAAGATATTTTCGAAGTGCTGAAACCGGAACATGTTGTAAAAGCAAGAAACAGCACCGGGGGAACCGGGCATGAACAAGTGGCTGCGCAGCTTGTAATGGCGGAAAAACAATTGGAAAACGGTTTTTAAAATGCAGGTTGACGTTGGCGGCATTTTTATGAAAACCCGGCGGGCGTCTTGCCGGGACTTGCCGGATTCTCCATTTTCTTTTAAACTGTTATACAATAGACTGCACACGATGCGAAAAAGTTTGATATAATAAAATATTGTAAAGCGTTTTAATCTTTTGCATCATGAGTATAGGGCAGTACATACATCTTGCGAGTCAAAAAGTGGGAGGAAAAGGTCTTGGTTGAAATTGCAAGGCGCATGAACCAGTTGCCGACGTTGATTTTCAATGAACTCATTGCGTACAAAAAGAAAAAAGTAAAAGAAGGATGCCGGATGATCGATTTAAGCATCGGCAGCCCGGACCAACCGCCGCCAGCTTTTGTTATGGACGAAATCATCCGGAATGCAGGCGACCTGAACCAATACGGATATACGATTTCGGGGATTGAAGCGTTCTACAAGGCTGCAGCCGGCTATTATGAACGTTTCGGGGTGAAACTTGATCCGGAAACGGAAATCATCCAATTAATGGGATCACAGGACGGGATTGTCCATCTTCCGCTCGTCTTTTGCAATCCGGGTGATATCATCCTTGTCCCGGATCCTGGCTATACGGCATATGAATCGGGGTTGAAACTGGTGGAAGCAGTGCCTTACCCGATGCCGCTTCTTGAAGAAAACGGATTTATGCCGGACTTGTCGAAAATACCGGAAGACATCGCCCGCAAAGCGAAAATGATGATTTTGAATTTTCCAGGCAACCCGATTCCGGTTTTGGCAAAAAAATCGTTTTTTGAAGAAGTCGTCCGGTTTGCGAAAAAATACGATATCGTAGTGGCACATGATTTTGCCTACTGTGAACTCGTCTTTAACGGGAAAAAGCCGGTTAGCTTCCTTTCCGTCGAAGGGGCAAAAGAGGTCGGTGTTGAATTCAACTCCTTATCAAAAAGCTTCAATATGGCGGGTGCCCGCATCGGCTTTTTGGCCGGAAACCGTGAAGTGATCCGCCTGTTTTCGCAATTGAAGTCACATATGGATTACGGCATTTTTGAACCGATCCAAAGGGCTGCGACCGCTGCTTTAACAAACGGCAGGGAATTTGCACGGGAAAATGCAGCTCTTTATGAAAAGAGAAGGGATTTGTTTGTTTCCCGCACGGCGGAGATCGGGTGGAAGCTCCGGCCATCGGATGCGACGATGTTTTTATGGGCAAAAATTCCGGAAGGCAAACAATCTGTTGCGTTTACTTACGAACTGATGGACCGGGCAGGGGTGGTCGTTACGCCCGGCATTGCGTTCGGCAGCCACGGTGAAGGATATGTCAGAATTGCGCTCGTCCATGAGGAACATACATTGAAGGAAGCTGTCCGGAGAATCGAAGAAAGCGGTGTGCTGTTACAACAAAAAGCGGGACTCTTTTAAGGGCCCCGCTTTTATTTGTCAATGAACATTATGTGAAATATATCACATAATTATTTTAAAATTTTCATGAAAACTTTAAAATGAGATAGACGCCGCAGCATAAATCGGTTATCATATTTTATGTAGGAATGATAATCATTATCAATAAAAATACCTCTATTCTTGGTTGCCAGGGAGGAGCAGTGATGGTCTTAACAGAACTGAAGCCTGGAGAAAAAGGCATCATTACAGATTTGTCCCATATTGACGAAAATATCCAAAGGCGTCTTCTTGATTTAGGTGTGCTGGAAGGCCGTGAAGTTTGTTATAAATGCGCATTGCCGTTCGGGGGGCCGTGCCTGCTTGAAGTTTGCGGGCAGTGCATCGGCATCCGCAAAAAAGAAGCAATGCGGATTCAAGTGGAGTGTTCATAATGCAGGTCGCTTTATTTGGCAATCCGAATACAGGGAAGACATCGCTTTTTAATGAACTGACGGGATCTTATGAATATGTCGGGAACTGGACGGGGGTCACCGTTGAGAAAAAGGTTGGGCGGCTGAAGAAAAATCTTGGCCTGTTAATCGATTTGCCCGGCATTTATGCATTGAACCCGCTTTCCAAAGATGAAGCGGTAGCTTCCAATTTTTTAATTGAAGAAGAATTTACATCCATTTTAAATATTGTCGATGCCTCCCAGCTTGCGAGAAATCTGCATTTGACCATCCAATTGATGGAATACGGAAAACCCGTCCTGATCGGCCTGAATATGATCGATGTGGCGAAATCGCGCGGCATGAAGGTAGATGAAAAATCCCTTTCGAAAGGGCTCGGCGTTCCGGTTGTGCCGATTATAGCCCGGACGGGAAAAGGGTGCGGGGAGATCTCGGAGCGGATGAGAGAAAAGCCTGTTGCGCCTGACTTCCGCATTGATTACGGGGATGTGATAGAGGAAGCGGCAACCCGCATTATGGGGATACTTCCGGATTATAAATCCTTGAATAAACGCTGGCTCGCCCTCCAATTTTTGGAAGGGAACGAAGTCATCCGTTCTATCTCTGCATTCCGTCCGTTGAAAACAGAACTTTTGGCTTATTGCACGGAAGTTGAAAACCGGCTACGGGAGAAAAATCCGCATGCTTCGTTGAAACAGGAAATGTTTAAAAAACGTCAGCAGTTTATTGATCGGCTGATCGGAACGGCCGTTGAACAAACAGGTTCAGAAAGAAAAACGTTGACGGAGAAAATTGATGCGGTGGTCACCAATAAATTTCTCGGCGTCCCGATTTTTATTGGCACGATGTATTTGATGTTCTGCATCACGTTTAACTGGCTTGGGACTCCGTTATCCGATTTGCTCGACAAGTTCTTTTCGGGGCCGCTGACCGATTGGATCGAAGCCGGTTTAACGAAAGCCGGCGCAACCCAGTTTATCCGTGACGTCGTCCTGAACGGGATTGTCGCGGGCGTAGGCGGCGTGCTTGTTTTTGTGCCACAAATTTTCGTATTGTTTTTCTTTATATCGCTAATTGAGGATTCCGGGTATATGGCGCGGGTCGCAATGGTGATGGACCGGGTGATGGAAGCAGTCGGCCTGAACGGGAGAGCCTTTATTCCGCTGATTATCGGTTTTGGCTGCAATGTTCCCGGCGTGATGGCGTCAAGGACGATCGAACAGCCGAAAGAAAGGCTGCTGACGACGCTCCTGACGCCGCTCATGTCGTGCTCGGCACGCCTTTCCGTATATAGTTTGTTTGTTTCGGCGTTTTTTCACAAATACCAGGCTTTAGTCGTCCTGTCGCTGTATTTGCTCGGTATCGTCATTGCATTGGTGCTTGCCAAGTGTTTTCAATGGTAATGAAGACAGAAGGTTCCGTGTTTATCATTGAACTGCCGCCGTACCGTGTGCCGAATGCACGGAGCCTTTTCAGGGGCACATGGGACAAAGGAAAAGGCTTTGTCCGCAAAGCGGGGACTTTGATTTTCGGCGGGACGGTTGTCATCTGGCTGATTTCCTATACGGGGCCGGGCGGATTGGACGTTCCCGTTGATAAAAGTTTTATGGCGCTGATCTGCAAGTATCTCGCGCCGCTCTTTCAACCGCTCGGTTTTGGGACATGGCAGGCGGCTGCGGCACTTCTGACCGGTTTCATGGCAAAAGAAGTCGTTGTATCGACGATGAATGTGCTGTATTTTGTCCCAAGCGGCGCGTCATTGGCAGAAGTGATCCAACACGCGTTTACACCGCTTACGGCTTACAGTTTTATGGTGTTTATACTATTATATATTCCTTGCCTTTCGACAGTGGCCATGGTCCATAAAGAAACCGGTTCGGGGAAAGTGACGCTTTTTTCGATCGGTTATGCGCTGACCGTTGCTTATGTAGTCTCGTTTATCATTTACCAGGGCGGCCGTTTACTCGGCTTCTAGAGACGGAGGGATGTTCACATGTTCAGTATCCTATTAGGAATCGCCATATTTGCTTATGCAGCATTTACGTTGATCCGATTTATGAAAAAAAGCAGGGAAGGGCAGTGCGCATCCTGTGCTCTGAAAGACAGCTGCGGAAAGGCAAACTGCTGTATTTCACACGGAGAGGCTCAGGATGCAAAAGCGAAAATGACGGTAAAAGGGTAAAAAAAGGCCCCGCAGGCATTTACGCGGGACCGTTTTTTTATGCAATCTATTTCGCATCACGAAGGAGTTTCGTGTACAATAAGGGCAGGCCACTTAATTTAAATAAATTGGATGATGGGGGGGAGTCACATGAAAGGAACAGATGTAAACGGTATCCAACAAAAATTTGAATACGGAAAAGAAAAAATTTGGTCACGAGATTTTGTCCTCATTCTTTTTGCGAATTTTTTTGTTTTTCTTGGTTTTCAAATGACTTTGCCGACAATTCCGCTTTTCGTTGAACATCTTGGCGGAAATGATCAATTGATCGGGTTTGTGGTCGGCATTTTTACATTTTCGGCGCTATTGTTAAGGCCATTCGCCGGCCATGCCCTGGAATCAAGGGGAAGAAGGTTTGTATACCTGTTGGGGCTTGCCATTTTTGTCATATCCGTCGGGTCTTATTCGGTTGCCGCAAGCATTCTTTTTTTATTATTGATGCGGGTGGTCCAGGGGGTCGGCTGGGGTTTTTCTACAACAGCCTCCGGAACGATCGCCACTGATATTATCCCGATGCGCAGGCGCGGGGAGGGTATGGGCTATTTTGGTTTATCTGGGAATCTCGCGCTTGCCTTTGGCCCGTCACTAGGCTTGTTTATTGCAGACAGGCTTCCTTTCCGGAATTTGTTTCTCATTTGTGCCGCTTTGGGCCTGGCCGCTTTTTTGCTGGCGACTAGAATCCACTATAAAAAAGCGGAAAAGCATGGAGCGGAAAAAAGTGGGCGCAAAAGATTTGATTTTTACGAAAAAACGGCGCTACAGCCGTCGCTCCTGTTGTTTTTTATTACTGTCACTTTTGGTGGCATTGCGTCATTCCTGCCGCTTTATACTGCCGAAAAGCATATTTCCGGTATCCAATGGTATTTTCTGGTCTACGCGCTTGCTTTAATGCTGACGAGGACATTTGCCGGGAAATTGTATGACAGGAAAGGGCATAAAGCTGTATTTGTTCCGTCAACACTGCTAATTGTTGCTGCAATGCTGTTATTGTCGTGGCTCCCGAATCCATTCGTATTATTTTCTGCAGCATTTTTATACGGATTCGGTTTTGGTTCCGTCCAGCCTGCGCTTCAAGCCTGGGCCATTGAAAAGGCGCCGCACAACCGTAAAGGAATGGCCAATGCGACCTTTTTCTCCTTTTTTGACCTCGGAATTGGATTCGGGGCGATGATGTTCGGCCAAATCGGGCATCTGTTCGGTTATCATGCCATCTATATGACAGCTGCTTGTTCTGTAGTGGTTTCAATTGTCCTGTATCTATTTTTCTATTCGAAAGAAAAAGGCACGCAAACGGTCTGACTTGGCGCCATTCCATCCGCGTTTTTAGATTTTTTCTCCGCCATATGATAAGATAAACATGTTCCGGTATTTACCACACCGGATCCCATCAATGCAAAGGGCGAATGTACCCGATGCTGCCGTTAAAAAGAATTTCAGGAAAAAGGCAGATGAGTTATGAGCAAATTCAATGATGATTATATGATCACAATGGATGACATTGTAAGGGAAGGTGACCCGATTTTAAGGAAAGTGGTCGATGAAGTGCAGATGCCGCCGACTGAGGAAGACAAGGCGGAATTGCGCTGCATGCTGCAGTTTTTAAAAAACAGTCAAAACCCGGAAATCGCCGCCAAATACAACCTGCGCGCGGGCGTCGGGCTTTCAGCAAATCAAATCGGGTTGAATAAGCGCATGTTCGCGGTGTACATTTCAGATGAAGACGGGGAAATGGAATACACCTTATTTAATCCGAAAATCATCAGCCATTCGGTTTCGATGATCTATCTTCCGCAAGGGGAAGGGTGCCTGTCTGTGGACCGGAAAGTGGAAGGCTTTGTCCCCCGGCACGAAAGGATCAAAGTGAAAGCTTACGATATGGACGGGAATGAAGTTCTGGTCAAATTAAAAGGCTTCCCAGCTATTGTTTTCCAGCATGAAATCGACCATTTGAACGGGATCATGTTTTACGACCATATCAATAAAGAGAATCCATTTGCGCTTCCCACAAATGTGGATATCAGGAGCTTGTATGAGTAAGCGACATACAAAGCGGCAGCCTGCACAGCTGCCGCTTTGTTTAAATCCTGTTATTCCCTTGTATGGAAATAAGCATTCAGCTGGCCGCGGATCACCTTTTCGCGCATTGTCCGTTCATTGTATTTTTTCTGTTTAATGTATTCTTTGCGGATTTCTGCAGTTTGGATGCCTTCTTCCCGTTTGTTTGCGATGTCCATCAGCCGTTCGACATCGGAAAATGAATATTTTCGGATTCCCCGGTTCGTCCGCTCGGGAAAAATCAGTTTTCTCTCTTCATAGTAACGGATCCTTCTTTCGCTTAAACCTGTCAATTCACAAACTGTACCGATCGAGATGACTTTTTTATCGAGGTATGATTCGTTTGAAGCCACTATGTACCCTCCCTTTGTAAGGTGTTTTTATTAATATATAACAAAAAATCTAATTGTTCCATACTTATGTTAGGAAATCTAACAAGAAATCCCGATCTTCCCTTTGCTGATGGAAGAATACATCACAGAAGAAAACGCCTGCAATCTATTCCGATCTCCATCTCACGCATTATTGGCGGCAAAACGTTTAAAATAAACAGGTCGGGGGTAGAAATGTATTGTTTCTCAGGAGGGTTGACAGATGGAAATGATGACGTATTCCGATATGGAAGAAAGGAAAAATGATTATATTGAAAAACTTTTAGAAAAAGGGATTTATAAAGTCGGAAAATACCAACTGTATGAGCTGCCGCTGTTGGAATTACAAAAAATTTACCACAATTCGTTTGAAAATAACATCCGCTAGAACAATTGCCGCTCCCTACCCCTCCCTTCACCGCTTCTGTCCGGCCATTTTTTCTTCTTTTGGAGTTGAGTTTTCATTTATTTACCAATATAATGATTCAAGATCATATGTTTTCGATAGAAGGAGAAAAAGGATGAAAAATTTTTTGATCGTGGTGGCGGGATCTGTCATTGTCGGCACGGCGTACAATCTTTTTTTCATTCCGCACAAAATATTAAGCAGTGGTTTAAGCGGGATTGCGATCCTGCTCGGCCTGATCACCCCCGTCAACACCGGGGTGTTAAATTTTGTGCTGAACCTGCCGTTGCTTGTTTTGTCCGTTTTTAAACTCGGGAAAAAGTTTACGTTGTTGACGGTTTCTTCGGTTATTTCTTTATCTTTAAGCCTGTATTTGCTCCCGGTTGTAAAAATATCTTCTGAACCGATTTTGTCTTCTTTATTCGGCGGCATTTTTACCGGCCTTGGCATCGGCCTGATTTTCAGGGCTTCCGGGTCCTCGGGCGGGTTTGATATTATTGCCATGTTTCTCGCAAAGAAAAAAGATTTTCCGCTCGGCGCCATCCTGTCGGCTTTAAACGGCGTGGTCGTCATCGCATCCGGGTTCGTGTTCGGCTGGGATGCCGCCTTTAATACGCTTGTGGCGATATTTGCATGCGGAAAAGTGATCGATGCCATCCATACGAGACATATTAAATTGACGCTGATGATCATAACATCTAAAGGCGAAGAAATGAAAACGAGACTGCTTGAAAAAGTGTACCGCGGGATTACAATGATGGATGGAAAAGGGGCATATTCCGGCGATTCCCGAAAAATATTGCTGATGGTCATTACGCGCTATGAGCTGACGGAAGTGAAAAATTTGGTCCGCGAAACCGATCCGGGGGCATTCGTCAATATTTTGGAAACCGCCGAAGTGGTCGGGTCTTTCCACCGGAATTGATTTTAAACTTTTCTTAAGGAATGGGGCGTAAACTGATATTGCTGGCATTCGCGATTTTGAAAGGTGGGTGGAGGGGCAAATGTATAAATTGCCGCGCCTTATTTTTGCAGCACTCATATTGATTATTTTATTGTTGGTTTTTAACCAATATTATTCGAGTAAAAATACCGCAAAAAACAGTATAAAAAGCGAATCGAGCCAAAGTGCTTCAAAAAATAGCAAGCAGAAAACAGAAAAGCAAAATTCATCCGGCAGCAAGAAAACATCAGGCAAAACGACCGAGCAAAAAGAAAAAACGAACAACTCGGAAGAAAAGAAAAATTCAAGATCCGGGAGAATATTGCTTGATGTGCCGCTCATTAACCAGATGGATGCGCCGCGCCTGTACAACGGGTGTGAAATTACAAGCCTTGCCATGCTTTTGCAGGATAACGGCTACAACGTGACGAAAAATGAATTGGCGAACGAGGTGAAGCGTGTGCCGCTTACATATGAAAACGGCAAGCATGGCAATCCAAATGTCGGTTTTGTCGGCAATATGGAAAACGGGCCGGGGCTTGGCGTGTATCACGGGCCGGTTTTTGACCTTGCCAAAAAATATGCCGGCAGCAAAGCGCATGATTTCACGGGACAGCCTTTTTCAAAAGTCATTCAAAATATTGCGGAAGGGCATCCGGTATGGGTCATCATCAATACATATTTTGCGCCGGTTTCGAATTTCCAGACTTGGGACACGCCCCAGGGCAAAATTAAAATTACATACAGCGAACACAGTGTTGTTATTACTGGGTACGACGACGACCATATTTTTGTAAATGATCCGTATGGCACAAAAAATAAAGAACTGGATCGAAACACTTTTGTAAAAGCATGGGAGCAAATGGGAAGCCAGGCGATTGTGATCCGTTGAACATTTTGCATGGAGATGTCCCAAAGCCCTTTTAAATAAGAAACCCGCCGGGATAAAACCATTTTCCCGGCGGATTTTCGCGATTTTCTAAAACAATTTCAGTTTTTGCATAATGGCGGAAATTTCCGGTTATATTATGGACAGGTTCAAATGAGGAGAGAGGGATCTGCCGATTTGCGTATTTTACAAAGTGAGACCGGCCTTTTGGCTGTTTGTTTTGCTGTCATCATTCTATATTTGTCGCCGCTTTACATTTTAGGGGGCGATGCCCATATCCGCGTGCATGATAACCTCGATTCTAATATTGCCTGATATAAAGTACTGGCCGAAAGCGGAAAAATGTTTAGACCGCTTGATGCGAGGATTCCCCAGGTGATGAACTGGATCCCGCGCAATGCGTTCGCGTCTGAATTCAGCCTGATTGTCTGGCTTTACGCCCTGTTTCCTCCGATGACCGCCTATGCCATTAGCCAGACGATCACAAGAATTTTTGCCTTTATCGGCATGTACGCGTTGTTAAAAACGCATTTTTTGCGCGACAGTGCGTACCAGCCGGTTTGTGCCGGATGCGCGCTCGCTTTTTCGCTTACGCCGTTTTGGCCGTCCGGCATGCTGAGCACGCTCGGCATGCCGCTTGCATTATGGGCTTTTCTTAATATCCGCGCAGGCAAAAACATCACGTGGAAAGAACGCCTCATCCTGACACTGATTCCGTTTTACAGCAGTATCGTCCTCGGCTTTTTCTTTTTCTTATCCGCAATGTTTCTGCTGTGGTTTTGGGGCGGAATCAGGGGAAAGGGCTGGAATTTCCGCTTTTTTGCCGCTATTCTTTACATGTCCGCCATTTTTTGGCGGTTGAGTATCGGCTTGTCTATTCATTTTTGTTTGCGGCTGTTCCGAACAGCCGCGATGAATATATCCATGCGCGCCTTTCGTTTTGGCATTCCGTCAGGCTTTCATTTAAAAATTATGTGCTCGGGCATACCCATGTCCTTACGGTGCATGGCTTTATCATTTTACCTTTTACGCTGCTTGCGTTTTGGATTGTTTTAAAAAATAAGCTCTGGAAAAGGGAAAGCACATTTGTAAGCTTGTTTATCCTTAATTTTTTGCTGTCGGTCTGGTATGAGTTTTGGTTTTATAAAGGTTGGCTGCCGTTAACCGAAAAAGTCCATTTTCTCAATACGTTTAACTTCGCACGTTTTCATTTTTTTCGCCCGCTTGTCATTTATGTACTGTTCGGCCTTAGCTTAAAAATTTTAGTGCAGCATTGGGGATTCTGGAAAAAAACGGCCGCTGCCTTTATCGCAGGGCAGATCATCATTCTTTTTATCTCTAATGATGAATTGGTGTACCATTCGAAACCGACGCCCAACCAGTTTTATGCCGAAACGCTATTCCAAAAGATTGATGACTATATCGGTAGGCCGAAAGCAAGTTATCGCGTGGCAAGCATCGGCCTCCACCCGGCAATCGCACAGTATAACGGTTTTTACACGCTTGATTCATACAATAACTTCTACCCGCTTTCCTATAAACACAAGTTCAGAAATATTATTGCGCGCGAACTGGAAAAAAACCGGGCAATTAAACAGTATTTTGATGAATGGAGCGGGCGCTGCTATATGTTTACGGATGAACTCGGCAAACATTATATGTTCCAAAAAAATTCCGGGGAAAAGCTTTCCCATTTGCAGCTCGATACGACCGCTTTTAAAAAAATGGGCGGGGAATTCATCTTTTCGGCGGTGCCGATCGAAATGCCCGCGGAAAATCGGCTACAATTTTTGCGTGCATTTTCGGACAAGGACACGGTGTGGAAAATATATGTCTACAAAGCCATGTAAAATATTGGCACATTATAAAATAAATCCCATTATTGCAACTTCCTGCGCTTTCCTTTATTATTCACCTGGTCTGTAATACAATCAAGGTAAAGGCAGGTGGAGAAAGGATGAACGAAAAAAAAACAGCCGGGGAAAAAGCGGCGGAATTCGTGGAAGATGGCATGACCATCGGGCTTGGAACCGGTTCAACCGTTTATTATACGATCAGAAAAATAGGGGAACGGGTGCAAAACGGCCTGAAAATTACGGGTGTTCCGACATCGCAGGCGACAGCGGTACTTGCCCGCGGATGCGGCATTCCGCTGGCCGACCTGAACGACACAGATACAATCGACTTGACCATTGACGGCGCGGATGAAGTCGATCCCGCCTTAAACGGCATTAAAGGTGGCGGGGGAGCTTTGCTGTTTGAAAAACTGGTGGCAAATGCATCGAAAAAAAATATATGGGTGGTCGATCACAGCAAGCAGGTCGAAAAACTCGGCGCTTACCCGCTGCCGGTCGAAGTCATCCCATTCGGTTGGAAACAAATCATGAAAATTTTTGAGGAAAAAGGCTTCAGGCCTGTTCTCCGCATGAAAAACGGGCAACCGTTCCAAACGGACGGCGGGCATTATATTGTCGATATCCGTGCCGGGCATGCCGGGGACATGGTAGCGCTCGGGAAATGGCTTGACGGGCTCACCGGCGTTGTCGAGCACGGCCTGTTTCTCGGCACATGCGACCTTGTTGTCGTCGGGGACGGCGAAAGCGTAAGCATGCGGGAAAAACCGCGGGAAACGGGTAACAGATCCTGATTTTTGGGTAAACGTAAAATGGAACAGAAAGGGAAACGCAAGTCCGATCCCTTTTCGGTTCCGTTTTCTCCGGCTGTTTCGCAGCAAGGCGCGTTTTCAGCCTGAACAACATGTTATCATATATGCTCAATCCAAAGTTCGGAGGAAGAACAGATGTATCGATTGTTAACGCATAACGACTTGGACGGCCTTGGCTGCGGCGTTTTGGCCAGGCTCGCATTCGGGAAAAACATCGAAATCCAGTACAATTCAGTGTCCGGGATCAATCCGCAGGTGGAAGCTTTTTTAAAGAAAGAGAAAAAAGAAGAGATGTTGTGGATCACCGATTTATCCGTCAATGAACAAAATGCGGAGTTGATTGATGCGTATGTCCTGCAGGGAGGGAAAGCGAAACTCATCGACCACCATAAAAGCGCGCTCCATTTAAATGCTTATGCATGGGCGTCCGTCCAGGTGGAGGAAGACGGAAAGCTGGCAAGCGCCACTTCATTATTTTACCGGTATTTGAAAGCCAAAGGGAAGCTCAGGCCGGACGACGCCGTGGATCAATTTGTCGAGCTCGTCAGGCAGATGGATACATGGGAATGGGAAAAAAACCAAAACGTCCAGGCAAAAAAATTAAATGACCTTTTTTATATGTATACGGTTGAAGAATTTGAAGAAATATTGTTACATAAGCTGACCCATAGTGGCTCATTTTCTTTTGACGATCTCGAGGAGAAAATTTTAGACCTGGAAGAGAAAAAAATTGCGCGGTACATTAACGGCAAGAAGCGGGAAGTTTACCAAGCCGTGATTGACGGCTATTATGCCGGCGTTGTCCATGCCGAATCGCACCATTCCGAACTTGGGAATGAGCTCGCGAAAGAATATCCGCATTTGGATTATATTGCGATTATAATGGTCGGGAAAAAAAGAATCAGCTTCAGGACGATCCATGACCATGTCGATGTATCGGAAATTGCGAAAAAATACGATGGTGGCGGTCACCGGAAAGCATCGGGCGCAATGCTGACGGCTGAGGCTTTCCGGCATTTCGTGGAGGAAACTTTTAAGTCCGAACCATTAAAGCGCGATTTCGCCCACAACCAAGCGAACATAAAAGGGCAGGAGGCCGGCTGCTTATACCAAAACCGGTGCGGGGAACCGTTCTTCGTATATAAAGACGTCCAAAAAGGCTGGGTCATTGAAGCAAAAGGGTTAAAACAGTCCCCGTCTTTTTCCGATTTTGAAGACGCAGAAAAATTTGTAAAGCGACAGTTCCAGGCCTGGCTTGTTCAGGATGATGTGTATATAGAGTACATGGAAAAAAAGCGCCGGATAGATAGCGGCGCATGAAGCGGGCTGAGGCTGTCCCAAAAGGCCCCTTCTTAAACAAGAAAAACCGTTGAGAAAATAATTTTCTCGACGGTTTTTCTTCTTTCTGAAACAGGCGGTTCTTTTCCGCCTGTTTCAGAAGATTGTGGGCGATGGCAACCAGCCCGAATTCGATATTTACTTTCTCAAGCCCCCGCAGAGAAAATCTGCGGAACGACCGATTGCCTTTGATATGACCGAACACGTTTTCTACCTCGATTTTCCTTCGAGCGTAGATTTGCTCGTCTTTTTCACGATATTCCCAGTTAGAAACATTTCGGATATCTTTTTTGTAAGCCCGCGTCTCTTCTTTTCTCATAGTATTGTAGGGAATCAATGCTTCGAACTCTTCCTCATGCGCATACAAATAGTTGGCTTCCCCGCCATAACCTGCATCCGCAATGATCCGTTTTGGCTTAGGCAGGCCGGATGCTTTCAGCTTCTCCAAATGCGGAACAAAGCATCTTGTATCAGTTGGCCTCTGGTGTATAGTGTATCCAAGAATAAACTGGTCTTCCGTTCCAATTTGGACATTGTAACCCGGTTTCAGCTGGCCGTTTTTCATATGATCTTCTTTCATCCGCATAAAGGTGGCATTATGATCTGTTTTGGAATAACTGTTCCGGTCTCCAAAAATTTCCAATCGGGCTTCATACTTTTTCAGCCGCGGTAAGTAGTCTTCTTTGAGTTTCTTGTAAATTTTTCGTTTCGACCGATAGACTGCCTTTTTCTCTTTCTTCAGTTCCTTGTCTTCTTCCTGCTCTGCGTCTGTTTCAGCTTCTTTGACTTTTGCTCCACCTTTTCGGCAATCTTCTCCAGCTGTTTTGCACTTACATGTTCAGCCGGAGCTTTCATTTCTTTCAATGTTTCCTCATCTAATTCAATCATTTCTTCGATGAGTTGAAATGTCTTTTGAAGGTTTTTTTATGGAAGGCTCTGTTAAATTTTATTGTTGATTATCGTTAATTTCTGATATCTGCGGGATTATCGGGCAAGAAGAGACCCCTTGTGCTAAGGCATCGAACAAGGAGGCTCGCGACGGTGTGCGGAAAGTGAGCGGATTTCGCGATCATCAACATTGGAACATAACACGTAAAGAAAATAATTTCAAATAAAAAAATTCAAAAAATAACGTGAGTAAAACTGACAACATTACTGATGATTTTATTGGCCATGTTTTATACTTTTGATAAGCATTTTAGCCTAGACAACGGAGGTGATTGTTTACATCGTTTGCCGGTTTTACAAAAAGAAAACAGAAGAATGGGGGAAAAGAATGAAGTCAAAAAAATTATGGTCATTCGGCTTGGCGGCCGTGCTCGCGGTAAGTTTGCTCGGGGCATGTTCGCAGTACAGCAGTAAGAGCAATGCGTCCGGCGGCAGTATGCAAGTGATTAAAATCGCCACACAGTCCCCGCTCTCGGGCGGAAGTGCAACATTGGGGGAAGCCATTAAGCTCGGGGCACAGTTAGCATTGGAAGAACAACAGGCAAAATTTAAAAAAATGGGCTTTAAGCTGCAGCTTGTCCCGTATGACGACCAGGGCGACCCGAAAAAAGGCGTGTCCAATGCCCAATTGATCGGGTCAGATGACCAGGTTTTCGGAGTAATTGGGCATTTGAATTCTGGCGTTTCCATTCCGGCTTCCGAAGTGTATGAAAAATATGCGATTCCGATGATTTCTCCTGCCAGCACGGCGACTGAAGTGACCGACCGCAATTTAAAAACGGTGAACAGGGTATGCGCCCGCGATGACTTCCAGGGTCCGGCCGGCGCCTCTTACGCCGTGAAAACGTTAAAAGCAAAGAAAATTTTTGTCATCCAGGACAAAACGGCATACGGGCAGGGGCTTGCCGATGCCTTTAAAGCTGCCGCCGAGAAGCTTGGGGCAAAAATTGTCGGTTATGAAAGCATCACGGTCGGGGAAAAAGATTTTAACGGGGTGCTCAATTCCGTTTCATCGGCAAAGCCGGATCTTGTTTATTTTGGCGGTTTGTACGCTGAAGGCGGCTTGATTGTGAAACAAGCTAGGGCGAAAGGCATTGACGTGCCGATCATGGGCGGAGACGGCCTTGATTCTTCCACATATGTAGATATTGCGGGGGGTGCCGTAAAAAATACGTATTTGACATCAGTCGCTGGAGATGTCTCGAAAACATCGGAAGGGAAAAAATTCGCAGAAAATTACAAAAACAAATTCAGGAAAAATGTTGAATCTTATTCCGCTTATGCGTATGATGCGATGGGCGTCATGCTGAAAGGTCTGGAAAACGCCATTAAAGCTAATGGCGGAAAAATCCCAACCCGCGAGCAGGTCAGAGACGCCGTCCGCGCCATTAAAGATTACAAAGGTGTTGTCACGGAAGTCGACTTCGATTCAAAAGGCGACAACAAATACGCAAAAGTATTTATTTATAAGTTCAATAAAGCGGCTTACCCTGCCGAACAGGAAGGCGAAATCAGCAAATAAAAACAGACGGAAGGGCGTGCAGCGGGAGCCCTTCCGCTCATTCAAATGAAAGGACGTGGGGAAATGCTGACGGATTTGATCGGTACATTGCCGCAGGTGCTTATAGACGGCCTTACACTCGGTGCAATTTATGCCGTTGTCGCCATCGGGTACACGATGGTTTACGGCATTTTGGAACTAATTAATTTTGCCCATGGTGAAATTTTCATGACAGGGGCTTTTATCGGCACATCCCTGCTCTTTTTGTTTACCGGCCAGGGATGGATCCATACTCTGCCGGCAATCTTGATCCTGCTTCTGGCCATCATTGCGGCAAGCATCTGCACGGGGGTTTTGGGGATCGGCATTGAGCGGGTGGCTTACAGGCCGCTTAGAAATGCGCCGAAACTGATCACGTTGATTACGGCGATCGGGATTTCTTTCCTGCTTCAGGACATTGTCCGCTTTATCGCCGAGTTGAAGAAAGGAACCTACATTATCAACGGGCCTAATCTTTTCAATGGGCAAATCCATATTAAAGCATCATCTTTATGGCCGGAATTTCATGACGCGACGCTGAAAAGCTCCTTCCTCGTCGTATTGCTCGTATCCATTGTGATGCTTGCGGTGCTCGACATCTTTGTCAACCGGACAAAATGGGGAATGGCGATGCGGGCGGTCGCCCAGGACCGGGAAACAGCCTCCTTGATGAGCGTAAATGTCAATAAAGTCATTGCCATTACGTTTTTTATCGGATCTGCACTCGGGGGAGCGACGGGCGTTCTGTTTGCCGTCCAGTACGGCACAATAGACCCTTATATCGGCTATACGCTTGGGATAAAAGCATTTACCGCAGCAGTGCTCGGCGGAATCGGAAACATACGCGGCTCCATGGCCGGGGGACTCATCCTCGGTTTGATTGAAATGTTTGCGGCCGCCAACCTTTCCGGGCTGACCGGCGGCGTATTCGGTTCCGAGTACAAAGATGTTTTTGCATTTATTCTGTTAATCATTGTGCTCATTTTTAAACCGGAAGGCTTATTCGGAAAAGCAGCCGCAGAGAAAGTGTAGGTGGAAAAAGTGGGAAAATATTGGATTGCATTTGTTGCAAACAAATCTTTATCCGGAGGGCTTTTTCTTTTATACGTTATCGTGACATCAATTGGGATTTATTTGTCGCAGAAATCAATTGTTTCGTTTTTGCTGCTGCTTGCTTCTTTGTTGATTCTATATTTTCTCCAATTCCCGGACAAAGTGAAATGGGCGGCTGCACTTGTCATTCTCGGGGTGGTTTTGCCGTTTGCCGCTAGCCATGGGCAGTCTTACCAATCCTATATGGATGTGGCGGTTATGGTAGGCATTTATGTTGCGATGGCGCTAGGGCTGAATATTGTGGTCGGGATGGCGGGGCTCCTGGATTTGGGTTTTATTGCCTTTTTTGCATTGGGCGCTTATACGTACGGGATTTTTACAACTTCCCAGGCATCGCATTTTATGCCGTTCGGGCACTATCCTTTATCGGGCGCCAGTTTTTGGATGTTTATTTTGATCGGCTGCCTTTTCGGCGCTTTATTCGGCGTGTTGCTTGGAATTCCGGTGCTGCGTGTGAAAGGGGATTACCTGGCGATGGTGACGCTCGGGTTCGGGGAAATTGTCCGGATTGTTTTCAATAATTTGGATAAGCCCATCAATATCACGAACGGGGCAATGGGCATTTCCTCTATTGCGCCGCCTGAACTTTTCGGCATCCGCTTTATCTATCCGAGCCAGTTTTATTATGTTGTGCTTGTGCTCCTTTTGATTGTGATCTATATGGTCCGCCGGCTGGAACGTTCTAAAATGGGGCGGGCATGGAAAGCGGTAAGGGAGAACGAAATTGCGGCGCAGGCGATGGGCATACCGCTTGTCAAAACGAAGCTTGCCGCATTTGCCATCGGCGCCTCTTTTTCCGGGGCGATGGGCGTAGTGTTTGCGGCAAAACAAGCATTTGTCGATCCGACCAGTTTTACGTATTTGGAGTCCACCACGATCCTCGTCATGGTGCTTTTAGGGGGGATGGGAAGCGTCCCAGGTGTCATTTTAGGGGCATCCATCATTACGATTTTAAATCTGCAGGTGCTGACGGAAGTCACAAACTGGCTCAACCAATTGAGCATGAGCGGGGTGTTGAAAATTCCGGATGCCTTGTCGCCTGCCAAAATGCAAAGGTTTATTTTCGGCCTTTTGTTGATTGTGTTCGCATTATACCGTTCAAAAGGCCTGTTGCCGGCAAAAAATATGCATTATGATCTTGAAAAGCTTGCCCGCAGGACGCACAGCATGGATGCTGTTCCGGCGGCAGGCGAAACGAATAAAGGTTAAGCGGGGGAGATATATGAATTTGCTTGAAATCAAAGGGCTGACGAAAAATTTCGGTGGCCTGGCCGCAGTCTCCAATGTTAATTTAAATGTCCCCAAAAATTCCATTACCGCTGTCATCGGTCCGAATGGTGCCGGCAAAACAACGCTTTTCAACATGGTCACAGGTGTCTATAAGCCGAGCGCAGGCGATATTTTATTAAACGGGGAACCGATTACCGGTCTTAAGCCGCACGCCGTCGCCAGAAAAGGGATTGCCCGGACATTTCAGAATATCCGCTTATTCGGCAGCCTGTCCGTGATGGAAAATGTTTTGATCGGCATGCATAGCCGTTTAAAAAGCAATTTTTTCGGAGCCGTCTTCCAGCTGCCGGGAACGCGGCGTGAAGAAGAAGCGGCGCAAATGGAGGCATTTGAACTGCTCCAGTATGTCGGGCTCGACGGCTTGCTGAATGAACCGGCCACGAATCTCCCGTACGGGGCGCAGCGGCGGCTTGAAATTGCCCGCGCCTTGGCCGTAAAACCGAAACTGCTGCTGCTCGATGAACCGGCGGCGGGCATGAATCCGAAAGAAACAAAGGAACTGACGGATTTAATCCGGAATATGTGCGGGGAAAAAGATTTGACGATTATCTTAATTGAACACGATATGAAGCTTGTGATGGAAATTTCGAACCATATTGCTGTGCTTGACCACGGAGAAAACATTGCCGAAGGGAAACCGGTTGAAATCAGAAACAATCCAAGAGTCATAGAAGCGTACCTCGGTAAAGGCGCATTGGCTTATGCATAAGGAAGGAGGGGAAGCCATGCCTTTGTTGGTACTGGAAAATGTGAAGGCAAACTACGGTGGGATTCAGGCATTAAAAGGAATCAGCATGGCGGTGACCGAAGGGGAGATCGTTACGCTGATCGGGAGCAACGGGGCCGGGAAATCCACGACATTGAAATCGATCAGCGGCCAGGTAAAAGTAAACGGCAGCATCACATACGGCGGTCAAAATATTGCCAACCTGCCGCCCCATCAAACGTCCCGATTGGGGATCGCGCATGTGCCGGAGGGCAGGAGGATTTTCCCGAAACTGACCGTAAAAGAAAATCTTTTGATCGGGGCTTTTGCAGTGAAGCAGAAAAGGACGATTGAAGAGAGAATGGAGCGTGTGTTTTCATATTTTCCGAAGTTGAAAGAAAGGCTCGACCAAAAAGGCGGGACGATGAGCGGGGGCGAACAGCAAATGCTAGCCATCGGCCGGGCCTTGATGGGTAGGCCGAAACTTCTGATGCTGGACGAACCTTCAATGGGGCTCGCGCCGATCGTTGTCGAACAAATTTTTGAGATTATTTCCGAACTCAATCAAGAAGGCATGACGATTTTGCTGGTCGAACAAAATGCGTACCAGGCGCTGCAAATAGCTGACCGCGGCTATGTCATCCAAACCGGGGAAATCGTCCTGGAAGGGGTGGGGAAAGAATTAATGGTGAATGAGCAAGTACAGGAAGCTTATCTTGCTTAAGGGGCAGTTTTAAATTTTATGATAATATCAAGGGCCCGTAGCGCTTAAAGTGAACGGGCAATTGCCGAGGTAAATTATCCGGAACAGAAATCTAAAAAAACAGGCGCACCTATAAGGGGGCGCCTGTTTGCGCATTAATACACAAGGCTGAACAAGCCGTTAATATGGGACAAGTAGCGAATATTGCTCGCTTCTTTCATTGCCGAAGCAGGGAAGCCTTTTAATTGCGTTTGGTTCTCCCCGATAAAGGCAATGGCATCTTTTCTACCGAGGCTTGCAAGCGTACCGGAGTTTACCGGCTGGAATACCCGCATTTTGCCGCCTTTTAAGTAGGCGTAAAGGTTATAGCCGATCAATTCGCCCATCTGCCACGACATTTGTGCTGTCGGCGGATAAGGGCGTGCGCCTTCAGACGGGAAGACAACTGCGCTGTCGCCGGCTACAAATACATCCGGATGAGATGTGGACTGCAAATATTCATTGACGGTCGCGCGTCCCCGGTTCACTTCAATGCCGGAATTGGCCACAACCCTGTTGCCCTGAACGCCGCCGGTCCAGACAAGCGTTTTCGTTTCGATTTTCTGGCCGTCTTTCAGTTCCACAACACCATCTTCATATTTCGTAACAGGAATGCCCGTCAGGAATTTGACGCCGCGCGCTTCGAGGCTCTTCGTTGCGCGTTCGATCAAGTTCGGCGCAAAGTTCGGTAAAATTGAAGGGGCGGCTTCTACGCAGATCAGCGAAATTT
The DNA here is from genome assembly GCF_008974185.1 of Weizmannia acidilactici. Classification (GTDB taxonomy): domain Bacteria; phylum Bacillota; class Bacilli; order Bacillales; family Bacillaceae_C; genus Weizmannia; species Weizmannia acidilactici. The sequence continues at coordinate 12,469 of NZ_BKZP01000023.1, read as the reverse complement.
CGCTTGGGTCAATCGCATATTTTTTCGACCACACCGGCACTTTATCCGCCAGTTCGCCGACTAATTCGATCCCGGTCAGTCCGCCGCCGCCGACAACGAAGGTGGCATCCGCTTTATTTTTTGTTTTTGTATATTGTTCGAGGCAACTTTGGATATGGGCGTGGATGCGTTTTGCATTGTCAACCGATTTCAATAGGAAGCTGTTTTCTTCAAGTCCCGGAATGCCAAAGAAAGCCGTTTCACTGCCAAGCGCCACGACAAGGATGTCATAATTCAGCTTAAATCCGCTTCCTAAAGATACTTCTTTTGTGTCCGGTGAAATTTTGGTGACTTCATCGACCTGGACGTCAACATCTTTTCCTTTAAACAATTTTTTTAACGGAAGCGATACTCTTTTTTCGGAAACGCCGCCTGCGGCCAAACGGTGCAGCTCCGTAATAATTTGGTGGTCCGGCACCCGGTTGACGACGGTAATCGAAGCGTCGTCTTTCGTTAAATATTCGCGCGCTGACAATGCGGTTAACAATCCGCCGTAGCCAGCCCCTAAAACAACGATTTTTTTACTCATATGGATCCCCCGTTCTTTTCAATTCTGTTTATGTTATTGTTGTTGTTTGCTCCGTTCTTCCGTCACTTGTAGAAATGCCTGCAGAAAACGGAATAGCTTCTGGGCTTGCGGGTCTTTTAACAATCTCAACAGGCCGAAGAGGCCGATTGTATCGTTTGATTCATCCGCCCGGTCTTTCGCTTCGATTGCGGTTTGGGCGAGCCCTTTCGCTTTTTCGGCAACGGGATCCAAAAATCCTTGCACACCGCCTTTAAAATCGTTGATGAGCACTTTATCCGTCATTACGGACTGTGCAAAATCATAAACTTTGTTTAAAATCGTGACCAGCTCGGCCATTTTCGGCAGGCTTTCAACAAGCACGGTCAGGGATTCCTGGACTTCCGGTATCAATAACTGGTCCAGCAAATCTTTTTGTGCGCCCGCCGCTTCTTTGTTTGCTTCAAGTTGTTCTTCGATATTGGTTTTTTGGGTTGAAGTTTCTGCCATCTCCTATTTCTCCTTTACTGGTGGGATTCCCATTAAGGTTATGTACGTTCAAAGTGTTCCGATTGTTCCCTTATTAATCCCTCCGTCCTGTTTGTGAAATTTCTTCATGAATGCACGTTTTTTTATTCACAAAAACCGCTATGAAACCTGATACATGATTAGTATATCAAATTTTCACCATATATGAAGTAAATTTTGCTATCCTTTTAGAAAAATGTTTTCTTATGATACGAGTTCGGGATTTCGGAAAATTTTTCACTGAGAAGGGCCTTGCGGGATGCTTGCCGGTTTGTGCCCGTATCGGATAAAATGAGTTTAGAAGAAGGTGGGAAGCGTGAAAGATATTTCGTCAAAAATCCGGATGCTGAAAGTAAAAGAAATTTTGGAAAATGAAACCGATGAAGCGCACGAGTTTTCCCTTGACGAGATTTTGAAGCGGCTCAATGAAGCTTTCGGCGGGGACTTTTGGCAGGATAAAAAAGCGGTAAAACGGGATATTGAAGACCTAGCCCAAACCGGCTTCGATGTGATCGAAAATACAGGCAAGTACGGAAAAAAATACTACAGCCACCAGGTGCGGCGTTTTGAGCTGTTTGAGCTCCGGATGCTGATCGATGCGGTGTTATCCGCCAAATTTATAACAAAGGAAGAGTCGGAAAACCTCATTAAAAAAATTAAAACATTAACGAGCGTCCACCATGCGAAAAAACTGCCGAGCCAGGTATTTTTTGATCAGGCGGTCAAAGGCAACTACCAGCAGATCAAAATCGACATCGACCGGATCCATGAAGCGGTAACAAAATCGAAAAGAATTTATTTCCAATACGGGAAATACAACGTACATAAACAGTTTGAACTGCACCGGGACGGTGAATTTTACCCGGTTGAACCGTACGGGCTCATTTGGAGCAATGAATTTTATTACTGCATTGGCAGGTTTGAAGACGAACCGTTTTTCCGACATTACAGGGTTGACCGGATGCGCAATGTTTCGGTTTCGGATGAATCGTTTAAGCGCATGGATGTGAATTTATCCGAATACATTTATAAAACATTCCATATGTACGGCGGCGAGGACAATTGGATCCATATCCGCTTCGATAATGAATTGATCAATGTGATCATCGACCGGTTTGGCCTCGGTGTGGAAATTGAGCCGGTTTCAGACACGCATTTTGATTTGAAAACAAAAGCTTCCATCAGTGATGGGCTGATTCGCTGGATTTTGACGTGGGGGAGCATGGCGAAAGTGATCGCCCCCCTGCATCTTGCCGAAAAAATTAAGGAAGAAAGCAGGAAAATGGCAGCACTGTATGAACATGAAACTTAAAATTTCTTGCTTTTTATCCTGATCCATTGTAAGATAATTTAAAATACTGAACGTGAACGAAGGATTAGTAGGCGGATAACCTCTGCAATAGAGAGCAGGGTTCATAGGCTGAAAGGCGCTGCAGCAGGCGGCCCGCCGAACCTGCCTTCCGGGTCCCGGCAAAACCGGGCGCAATGTATTTGCGTTATCAAAGAAGAGCGGGGTGGCGTATGCTGCCCAAAAAAGGTGGTACCGCGAAAGGCTTTTTCGTCCTTTTAACAAGGGGCGGAAGGGCTTTTTTTATTGTTGTGAAGGAGAGAATGCTACAGATGGAAAAGAAGAGAGTCGTTGTAAAGATCGGCAGCAGTTCTTTAACGAATGCAGCCGGGGAAATTGACGAATCGAAGTTTGCCGACCATATTCATGCCCTCGCCGCCCTCAGGAAAGCCGGGCATGAAACCATCGTCGTGTCTTCCGGGGCTGTCGCCTGCGGGTTCAAGCTTTTAGGCTATCCGTCGCGTCCTGTTACCCTGAAAGGAAAACAGGCTGCCGCGGCAATCGGCCAAAGTGTGCTGATCCAGCGTTACAGGGAAGCGTTGGGGGAACACGGCATTACGCCGGCGCAAATTCTTTTGACACGCCAAGATTTTTCTAAAAAAGACCGTTACCATAATGCGTATTCGACGTTGACGGAGCTTTTGCACCGCGGCGTGATGCCGATCGTCAATGAAAATGATTCGGTATCTGTTACGGAGCTGACTTTCGGCGATAACGATATGCTGTCGGCGCTTGTCAGCGGGCTCATCCATGCCGAGCAGCTCGTCATCCTGACCGATATCAACGGCTTATACAGCGCCAACCCAAAAAACGATCCAAATGCTAGGCGATTTGATACGATTGAAAAAATTACCCCCGATATGATGCGGATGGCGGGGGGCGCCGGTACGAAAGTGGGGACCGGCGGCATGCTTTCAAAATTAAAAGCCGCCAATACCGCCCTTTCTCTCGGCGTCCGTGTTTTTATCGGCACGGGAAAAGGTGAAAACAAACTGCTTCGGATTCTAGAGGGGAAAGGGGACGGCACTTATATTGGCGGCGCCCGCCCGGCGGTGACCAGCCAGAAGCAATGGATCGCACTTTTTTCGGAAACGGCGGGGAAAATTTATATCGATCCGGGAGCGGAACAAGCGTTATTAAAAAATGGCAGCAGCCTGCTGGCAGCCGGGATCCAAAAAGTAACCGGCCTATTCCAAAAAGGCGATGTGGTTGAAGTGTACGGTTCAAACGGCCTGCTTGGAAAAGGGGAAGTACTGTACGGGGCGGAAGAACTTGAAGATTTACTAGAAAAACAAATGGGCCGTGCCACGGGCGAAGTGATTCACCGGGACAAATGGGTACCACTAACAAGAAAGGGGTTGGGATAAATGAGCGAAGCAATCGAAAAAGGGCAAAAAGCTAGAGAAATCAGCATTGCGCTTTCCGCAAAAACAACAGAAGAGAAAAACCGTGCACTTTTATCTATCGCATGGGCGCTTCTCGAAGACCAGGGTGAAATCATTGCCGAAAACAAAAAAGATTTAGAACGCGGGGATCGTGCCGGGCTTCCGGAAAATATTCTCGACCGGATGATGCTCAATGAAAAGCGAATCAAAGACATGTCGGAAGCGATCCGGTTACTCGCCGGCTTGAATGATCCGATCGGGGAAACGGTTGAAGAAATTGAAAAAGAAAACGGCTTAAAAATCGTAAAAAAGAAAGTGCCGCTCGGCGTCATCGGCATGATTTACGAAGCCCGGCCAAACGTGACGGCGGATGCCGCCACCCTGGCCATCAAAACGGGTAATGCCGTGATTTTAAGGGGCAGCTCATCTTCCATCTGTTCCAATCAAGCGCTCGTCCGCACCATTCACCGGGCTTTGGCAGAATCCGGTTTTCCGGAAGAAGCCGTGCAGCTCATAGAAGATACGAGCAGGGAAGCGGCAAAAGATTTATTCCATCTCCACGATTATTTGGATGTGCTCATCCCGAGGGGCGGCAAAAACCTGATTGACACGGTTGTCCGCGAGTCATCCGTACCTGTCATTGAAACCGGCGCCGGCAACTGCCACCTTTATATAGATGAAACGGCACAGCCGGAAATGGCCATCCGTATTGCAGTCAATGCAAAAATACAGCGCCCATCCGTCTGCAATGCGATTGAAACGATTCTCGTCCATGAAAATTGGTTCGCTCAAAATGGCAAAGCGCTGTTATCGGCATTGGCTGAGCACGGTGTTGAAATTTACGGTGATGGAAAAGTTACCGAAACCTGGCCCGATGCAAAAAAAGCAACGGAAGAAGACTGGTACTGTGAGTATCTGGCTTTAAAAATAAGCATGAAAACAGTGAAAAATACAGATGAAGCGGTCCAGCATATCAACCGGTACGGAACAAAACATTCAGAGGCGATTGTGACAGAAGACAAGGAGCAGGCGGCCCGTTTCATGGCGATGGTCGATGCTGCGTGCGTCTACCATAATGCTTCCACCCGTTTTACGGATGGATTTGAATTCGGGTACGGGGCGGAGATCGGCATCAGCACGCAAAAACTGCATGCGCGCGGGCCGATGGGGCTGGATGCCTTAACCTCCACAAAATATTGGATTTACGGCAGCGGGCAGATCCGGGAATAAAATCAAGGGGTTGTCCCAAACCTTAAAATAACTTAGATAAAACAATGATCGCTAATTTCTGAGACTTCTGCGGGAAAACCGAGCAAGAATGATTCCTCATGCTGAGGTATCGCACAAGGAGATTCGCGACGCGTGCGGAAAGCGGGTAAATTTCGCAATCATCAAAACGTCTTGATCATACAGCTTTGTAGCTTTGTTATTAAAGGGGTGCCCCTTGTCCGGTTACCGGTTTTGGGACAGCCCCTTTAATTTACCTGTATTAAAATAGCATGATGCCTGCCAGCCCGCCAAGGATGCCGATCACAACGCATGACGCAGCGACAAAGAAAAGCGTTTGTTTTGAAAAGGATTTGCCTACCATGATCAATGAAGGGAGGCTGATGGCCGGAAGCGTCACAAGCAGTGCAGCGGCCGGACCTGCGCCGAGCCCGAAAGACATCATCGTCTGCACAATCGGGATTTCAGCGGCAGTCGGGATGACAAACAGCATGCCTGAAATTGCAAATAATACCACACCGAGCATGCTGTTGGCATCTCCTTGGTTGATTTGTGGAAATAGCCAGAACCTGGCCGCGCTTAAGATAACGACCGACAACAAATAGGCCGGTACGAGATAAAGGAGCATCTGGCCGGCAGCTTTCCCCCATCTCGTTAATAAGGAACCTTCGTTTTGGTCTCCAACGGCAGCCAGTTTACTGATATCTACCGATTGCTCGCTTTTGGCAATCCTACCCGCCAAATAACTGACCCCGAATGTCAGTACAAGGCCGGCGAGGATGCGCAGCACGGTAAATTTCCATGGCAAAACAAACGCCATGAAAATGAGCGTGGCCGGATTTAGCATTGGATTTCCGATCCAAAAAGCCAATGCCGCCCCCGTCGATACTTGTTTTTTGCGCAGGCCCACAGCAAGCGGGGCGGCGCAGCACGTGCACATCATGCCGGGAATGGCGCTTGCGCCGGCAATCACTGTGCTTCCGAACGATGTTTTGCCGAGCACTTTAACAAGCCATTCGGTCGGCAGAAGCACTTGCATGAGCGAACCGAGCAAAATGCCGAGTACAGCCGCTTTCCAGATCGCCTGGAAGTACTGGATCACATATTGGAATGTCCCGTTCCAAGAAAATTGGGCAGATTTGCCCGGATCCCCGAGGATTGATGTGCCAATAGAATGTGTATGAGCGGCAAGCAAAGATTTTTGGTAGTATGGCCACCATTTCACATATAAAAGCCCTATAGCGGCAATCACGATAAACAAAACGGCGAGCCAAACCGCATTTTTGCCGGACTGCCGTTCAGGCTGCATAGAATTGTCTGCAACAGCCACATCATCATCTCCATTTCCATATAAAGTAAGAATTGATACTAAATCTACATTATAACATAACAACTTGAAAAAATATATGGCGGGTTTTTTACATCCCGTTTCCTGCTGCTGAAAGGAAAACAGCATCACCCGACATGCCGCCACAGGGATTCCTCATGTCTCTTTCCACAGAGCCCCGGGGATTTCACATTAACCTTGCTTACAGGGCAGGGGATTTAACCCACCGGTTTTGCCTGGAAAATGCATTTTATAGCGAAGTGGTCTATAATGGTACAAGGATTAGAGTTTCATGCAGAAAGGTTAGGTTGATGCAAAGTGGCACAATCGGAAAAAATAAAATTGACTTCGTTAACGACAAAAGGCGGGTGCGGCTGCAAAATCGGCCCGGCGGATTTGCAGCAGGTGATGCGGATGCTGCCGCCGGCAACACCGGATCCGAATTTGCTCGTCGGCCTTGACACAAGCGATGATGCGGGCGTTTATAAGCTGGCGGATGACTTGGCGATCGTGCAGACAGTCGACTTTTTCACGCCGATTGTTGATGACCCATATGCGTTCGGACAGGTGGCGGCGGCCAATGCGATCAGCGATATTTATGCGATGGGTGGAACACCATTAACCGCGCTTAATATTGTCGCATTTCCTATCCACACGTTGGATAGGCAAATTCTTGCCGATATTTTAAAAGGTGCCGGCGATAAATGCAAAGAAGCCGGCGTTACGCTCGTCGGTGGGCACTCGATCGATGACAAAGAACCGAAATTCGGGATGGCTGTGACAGGGAAGATCGACCCGGCAAATATCCGCACAAATGCCGGCGCAAAGCCGGGGGATAAGCTGATTTTAACAAAACCGATTGGCGTCGGGATCCTCACCACTTCTATTAAACGCGATTTATTAACGGAAGCAGAAATTGAACGCGTGACAAATGTGATGGCCACATTAAACAAAAAAGCGGCTGAAATTTCATGCAGATTTACTGTCCATGCCGGCACGGACGTAACCGGCTTCGGCCTTTTGGGACATGCAACCGAAATGGCGCAGGGGAGCAAAACAGGCCTCCGCATTTTTAAAGATCAGGTGCCGGTGCTGCCGCGTGTGCGTGAACTGGCGGAACAAGGGGTTGTGCCGGGTGGTACGAAAAATAACTTTGCTCATATTGAAAGTGTCGTCGAATTCCCGGAACACATGGACCAGATCGATAAATGGATTTTAAGCGACGCGGTCACATCAGGAGGCCTGCTGCTTTCGGTTGCAGGCTGCGAAGCGGAACAGCTGGTCGAAGAACTCGTAAAATCAGGCGTAGAAGCAAGCCTGATCGGCGAAGTAGTTGCTGAACATCCCGGCCGTATTCAAGTAATATAAAACAAGAGAAGCAGAAAGGCGGGAAATATTTGTTCCAGGATATTACAATCGACGAAGCCAGAAAATTAATGGAGAAAAAGCAACTGACATGGGTCGATGTCCGCTCCCCGTCCGAGTACCGCAATGCGACTATTCCGGGGAGCCTGAACATTCCTGTTTTTGATGATGAGGAACGGGCGGAAGTGGGGACGATTTATACACAGGTGGACACCCACGCCGCAAAAGAGCGCGGGCTTGAAATTTTTTCAAAAAAATTGCCGAATTTTATCCGTGCCTTCAGCAAAATTGGCGGGGAAAAAGCGGTATTCTGCTGGCGCGGCGGCATGCGGAGTAAAACGGCGGCAACCGTGCTGGATCTGATGGGGATCCATGCATACCGGCTTCAGGGAGGTTACCGGGCTTACCGCAAATGGGTAACCGGTCAGATTGAACATATGGATTTTCAACCGGAAACGTATGTTTTGGGCGGCTATACGGGCACCGGAAAAACGTATATGCTCCGGAAATTGGAGGAGGAAGGCTACCCTGTCCTCGATTTGGAAGGAATGGCCAACCACCGCGGCAGCATTTTCGGGGATATCGGCCTGAAACCCCACAACCAAAAAACATTTGACGCATTGCTAGTTGAAAGGATTTTGCAATTGGGCCGCCCGCCTTATGTCCTGATGGAAGCCGAAAGCAAAAGAATCGGGAAAATTGTGCTGCCTGAATTTTTGCTCGAAAACAAGGAGCGTGGCGTTAATATTATCATTGAACTGCCGGTTGCGGAACGCGTCCGCAATATTTTGGATGACTACCGGCCTTGGGAAAAACAGGAGGAATGCCTGGCCGCATTCGCGCGGATTAAAGAGCGCATCCACACCCCGGTTGCGAAGCAAATCGAAGAAGATTTGCGCCGTGGACGGTACAATGAAGCCGTAAAGCTCCTGCTGGAATATTATTACGATCCGAGATACGACCATTCCCTCGACATCTCGGGGAAAGACAGGGTCAAAACGATCCGTGCCGAACATACTGATGAAGCGCTCAAGCAGCTGAAAGAAATGTTGAAAGAAGCCGGCTTTTTATTGCGGTAAGCAATAAAGGCCGGATATTTACATATGTCTTGACAGGTGGTATATTACAAGTGTACGAGACACCATCAAAAGGGGAGTACAATATTGACACAAATTTCCAAGAAAAAATTACTGGCGCTCACCGGGACAAGCTGGCTGTTTGACGCGCTTGATATCGGCATATTGTCGTTTATTATCACTGCGCTTGCAAAAGACTGGCATTTGAATGCAGAGAGAATGGGTTGGATCGGAAGTGTGAATTCGATCGGCATGGCTGCCGGCGCTTTTTTATTCGGCGTTTTGGCGGACAGGTTCGGGCGCAAAAAAATTTTTATCATTACACTTTTGTTTTTCACCGTTGGAAGCGGCCTTTCCGCGTTTGCGCAGACGCTTACTGTGTTTTTGGTTTTCCGGCTTGTGATCGGAATGGGCCTCGGCGGGGAGCTTCCGGTTGCGTCCACGATTGTAAATGAAAGTGTGGATCCGGAAGAACGGGGCAGGATGGTTGTGCTGCTCGAAAGCTTTTGGGCTGCCGGCTGGCTCGCTGCCGCGGTGATATCCTATTTCGTCATTCCGCACTTCGGCTGGAGGGCGGCGCTTGTGATCACTGCCATCCCGGCATTGTATGCCCTTTACCTGCGGAGGGACCTTCCGGATTCGCCTGAGTTCCGTAAAGCCGGGCATCCAGTACAGGCATCCGTTTGGCAAAACGTTGCCAAAGTATGGTCGAAAGAATATGCGGCACGCACTTTCATGCTTTGGATCCTTTGGTTTGCCGTTGTATTCTCCTACTACGGCATGTTCCTCTGGCTTCCGAGTGTGATGGTGATGAAAGGCTTTTCGCTGATCCAAAGTTTCGGGTATGTGCTGATAATGACGCTTGCGCAGTTGCCGGGTTACTTTACGGCGGCATGGCTGATTGAAAAAACGGGGCGGAAATTCGTGCTTACCGCCTTTTTAATCGGAACGGCCGTCAGTGCCTACATGTTCGGGCAGGTCGATTCTGCGGCGATGCTTATTGTATCCGGCATGCTGCTGTCGTTTTTCGATCTCGGGGCGTGGGGCGCACTGTACGCGTATTCGCCGGAACAATATCCGGCAGCGATCCGTGCGACAGGAACCGGGATGGCGGCGGCTTTCGGAAGGATCGGCGGGATTCTCGGGCCGCTTTTGGCCGGCTCCCTCGTCGCCCGTGGCATTTCGATAACAGGCATTTTTACGATTTTCTGCCTGTCGATTGCTGTCGGAATTGCTTTCTTGGTCATACTCGGCAAAGAAACGAAACCTACACAATTGGCCGGCCGGCTGCAGCCTTAAAAAAGGGGTGCCACGAGCGTCAGTCATTGACGTCGGGACACCTTTTTTAAAAAAATCAGATGGTACATACATTGTTTTCAAAAGCCTAATTCCGCTTCATTCTATGCATTTATGCGCCGCCGCGTTCGGGAAACCAACTCATGGCAACATAGCAAAGGCGAACCAAAGTTTCAAAAATTGTTTAATAAAAGTAGGAAACGATTTCTTTCAAAGTTTTATTTTGGGTTGCTTTTAGTTCCACCATACATATCATCTGCAGCCGCAGGTGAGAAGGGAAGTGCACCATATGGGCAAAAGATTGCTTGCCGTAAGCGATATCCACGGCTGTTTCGATGAATTTGAAGCATTGCTTGAACTTTCAAACTATGATCCATCCAAAGACCGGCTGATTTTGCTGGGGGATTATGTGGACCGCGGCCCAAAAAGCAAAGAAGTGTTGTACAAAATCAAATCCCTTGTGGAAAAAGAACATGCGGTTGCATTAAAGGGAAACCACGACCAGATGTTTTGCGACTGGCTCAATGACTCGGAACTTTATCACGACATTTATATGCAAAACGGCGGAAAAGAAACGATCCGGTCTTTCCTTTCGGGGGAAGAAATGGAACCGGAAGCGGCACCTGAACGTTTGGCCGCCAACATACTTGCAAACCATGCTGAAATGATTGGTTTTTTGCAGGGGCTCCCGTATTACCATGAGGAAGAAGAATATATTTTTGTCCATGCCGGCATCAATCCGCTCCTTGACGACTGGAAAGAAACGGGCGCCCGGGATTTTCTTTGGATCAGGGAAGGATTTCTGGACCAAAAGCTTTCCATTCCGCAAACAGTCATCCACGGCCATACTCCTGCTGTTTTGCTGCACGGGTCATCGGATGTATACTTCGGTGACCATAAAATCTGCGTTGACGGCGCCTGTGCTTACGGCTACCAGTTGAATATGCTGGAAATAAATAATGAGGCTTTTCATGTATATCATGTCGGAAAAAACAGCGGGGCCTAAATGTGTAAAAGAATAAGCGCAAAATCCCACTGCTTTTTCTTATATTATCCCATTTTTTCGTTTCTAATCAAAAAGACTATACGCCCGTATACCTCCCGACATATTGTAAACTATCTATTTCATTACTGAAGTTGAAAAGATGGAACAGGCGGGATTACAGGCCGGTTTAGTTTGGCGCGGCAGTGCAGATGAAACGTGTTTTGGCAGATGCAGCGCTGCGCAAAAGGATCACGCAAAAAGGGCAGGAAACGATCCGTACCGTCTATTCGCCGCGAGCCATCGGCGACAAAATGAGAAACCGCCTTCAGGCACTCGGGTTGTTGTAAAAAAACAATTTAATTAAACAATCCCGAACGGCGGCGGTGAAGGGCTCATGCCAAAATGTTTCACTTTTGCTTTTTCATTTCTTCATATTTATGGAACCATTCCGGAAAAACTTTTGCAAACGAAACGGGGCGGAATGTATCTTTTTTGACGATGATATGGGTCGTGGTGCCTTCCGCGCAAATTTCGTTCTGTCCGTTTACAATTTTAAACCCGTAAACGGTCCGTGACCGCCCGTTTTCTTCCACCCACGTTAAAACGGATACTTGATCACCAAACCGGATTGATTTTTTATATGTAAAGTCAAGATGGTAAACGGGCGCGTAATATCCTGCCTTTTCCATATCGAGATAGTCGTAGCCGGCGTCTTCCACAAATTGCGAGCGCCCGAGTTCAAGCCATTTGATATAGTTGCCGTGGTAAATCACGCCCATCATATCGGTATCGGCGTAGGAGAGCTGGATATCTGTCTTGGCAATATGCATGTTCCATCACCCTTTTGTAAAATCTCAACTATACATTATAACCGATTTTTCCTGCGTTGGGGAAAAAAATAACCTGCGGATGTTTAACCCGCAGGAAAAATGTCCATCAGCAGTCACAGTCTCTGCCCGCCATGCCTGGGTAATAGCCTTGCATTGGTTGCATCATGCTAGGGCCCATTCCCATGCCTGAATATCCCGGAGTAAAGCCCGCCATCGTTCCTGGTGTGCCGTAGCCGCCCATTTGCCCCGGATACATCGGCATGCCCATATGGTGCCCGTATCCCGGCATACCGTAGAAACTTGGGGACATAGAGGTGCCCATGTATTGCCCTGGGTACATTTGCCCGGACGAAGGATATTGCTGCACCATTCCGCCTGTAGTGCCAATCGTTCCGCTTCCCATCGGCCCCATCATTCCTGTCTGGCCCATTGTGCCGTGGTGCATCATATCCATATCATCATCGTAATAGGGCTGGCCTCCGCCTGCATAGCTTCCAAAATGCCCCAGACCTGATGTTTGAGGATAATTTCCATATGTGTGTTCCATATAACCCACTC
>NZ_BKZP01000022.1 GCF_008974185.1 Weizmannia acidilactici | reverse complement strand
AAAAGTACAAAAATATCGGCGGCCACTAATTTATATACACCCCAGGGTATGTCAATTGCCCATGATACAGCAATTTTTTAATAAAAAAATGCCGGTATCTGCATCTTTCAATACATACGGGGGTATGACAGTGTCCCTTTAAAATACCAGTTTTCCTCTACTACTTCTTTGTAAAAGGAAAAATCGGCGAATTTGGAAAAGAAACAAGCGGTAATCATTAAATATCAGCGAAAAGTGCAAAAAATCAGCGGCCGCATCTTTGCATCTGCTGTTCCGGGAAGGTTCACGAATTGATAATACATTCCTTCGCTAATAAAAAAGCTGCAAGGATGCAAGTCTTTCCCGCCCCCTATCCTAGACAAACACACACCGGTTAAAACAGCATACGATACAATATATCCAGTGCCGTTCGATTTTAAACATTTTCAAAAGTCTGTTTGATTGTGAATAGATGGTAAAAAATATGGCAAATATAGTGGAACAGGGGGTGGGGAATTTGAAAACAAAAACCGAACCGGAAATGTGCATAATTTGCGAACAAATGAAACCAAGCGGTATTCATCTTTATACATCTTTCATCTGCAGCGATTGCGAAAATGAAATTGTCCATACGGAGACAGGGGATCCGCGGTATTTGTACTTTATCCGGCAGTTAAAAGCAATAGGAAAACCGCAAATGTATATATAACCAAGCGACAAAAGGGGCTTGGTTATATTTTTGCCATCTATTTTGCTGTTGTCTCCTCTTGTTTCGTTTATAGTAAAATAGAGAAGTCAAAGCTGAAGGGCCGGGATTTGCCGCGGTCCCTGATAAAGACTGGGGTAATGTGCATGGACCAAACAAGAATGCCTTTATATGAAGCGCTCTGCCGGCATCACAGCAGCAGACCCATCTCATTCCATGTGCCGGGGCATAAAAATGGATTGCTGATGGAGCCGCTGTTAAAGGGCAGTGCGGTTTTTTTACAATATGATGCAACGGAATTATCCGGATTGGATGATCTGCACCATGCCGAAGGGGCAATCAAAGAGGCGCAGGATCTGCTTTCAGCGTATTATGGCAGCACAAAAAGTTATTTTCTAGTAAACGGGAGCACGGTTGGCAATTTGGCGATGATTCTTGCCATTTGCCGGCCGGGGGACCGGGTGTTGGTTGACCGGAACTGCCATAAATCCATTTTGCATGCGCTGCGTCTTGCTAACGTACAACCGGTTTTTCTTTTCCCTGAAATCGATGGAGAGCTCGAAATTGCAGCCGGATTTTCCGAAAAACTGTTTGCGCATGCTTTTCAACAGTGCCCGGAAATCAGGGCGTGCATCTTTACTTATCCGACGTACTACGGTATGACATTTGATATACAATCGATGGTCAGGATTGCCCGCAGGCATGGCGCTTATGTACTGGTGGATGAAGCGCACGGGGCCCATTTTTGTATCGGCGGCCCGTTCCCGAAATCGGCACTCGATTTGGGGGCTGATGCCGTTGTCCAGTCCGCCCATAAAATGCTGCCGGCCATGACGATGGGTTCTTTTTTGCATATCGGCAATCCCCGCTTTCCAATCGAAAAGCTCGAATATTACTTATCTGTCTTGCAATCGAGCAGCCCGTCCTATCCGATCATGATGTCGCTCGACTATGCACGGTGGTATGCGGCAAATTTTAACGATGAAGATATCCGTTATACGATGTCGGAAAGGGAACGGTTTATCCACCGACTGCGTAAAGTGTTAAAAGTACAGGAAAAAGAAGGGCAGGATCCTTTGAAATTGTTGGTGTCATTGCCGGGCGTATCCGGATTTGTACTTCAGTCCGCTTTTGAAAAGAAGAGTGTGTATCCGGAAATGGCCGATCTTGATAGGGTAGTGCTTGTGCTGCCGCTATTAAAAAAAGGAATGCCTTTTCCTTTTGAAGATGCCGCCGGGCGGATTGATAAAGCTTTGACCTGTGTAACAGCGCATGCCAAAAAAGAAAAAGCAACATTAGAATTTCCGGCTGGTTTAACGGTACTTCAAATGACCTATGCAGAAATGGAAGAAAGACAGGTGGAATGGGTGTCTTTTAAAGATGCCGCCGGCAGGATTGCAGCGAAAATGGTGGTGCCGTATCCGCCGGGCGTACCGCTCCTTATGCCGGGTGAGCGCATTACGCAGGCGCATATCGCACATATTCAACAATTGCGTTCGTATGGAGCCAAATTCCATGCGGATCCCCCATTTAACGAAAACAAACTGGCAGTTTATTGATAAAGAGAGGTAGATTCAATGAAAGGGATTTTTATAACCGCAGAAGGGCCCGAGGGTGCGGGGAAAACAACCATTATTGGGAAAATTGCAGCATATTTGCGGGAGGCCGGTTTTCCAGTTGTATTGACGAGAGAACCGGGGGGCATTAGAATTGCCGAGCAGATCCGCAGCATTATTCTGAGCCCGGAAAATACCGAAATGGACGCGAGGACGGAAGCTTTGCTTTATGCGGCAAGCCGCCGGCAGCATCTTGCGGAAAAAGTCATACCGGCCCTTGAGCGCGGTGCTATTGTTTTGTGCGACAGGTTTATCGACAGTTCGCTCGCGTACCAGGGATATGCAAGGGGGATCGGGATTGAAGAAGTTTACCGCATCAATCAGTTTGCAACAAACGGCCTGCTGCCGGATTTGACGTTATATTTTGATGTTGAAGTGGAAACGGGGCTCGGCCGGATCGCCAAAAATCAAAACCGCGAAGTAAACCGCCTTGACCTCGAGGCATTGGAATTCCACAAGAAAGTAAAAGAAGGATTCCAAATATTGTTACGGCGGTTCCCGGAGAGAATGTATGCTATTGATGCGAATAAAGATGTAGAATATATTTATGAAACAGCTTTGCAAAAAGTGTTGGATGCCGTCCGCGACCACTTTGGGAAAAATTTTTCCGGGTAAAAGGATAATCACCTCATCGGACAGAATTTCATATATAACAATGATATAATGAATGATAAATATACGTTTGGAATTTCAGGAGGGGAAGAAATTGAAACTGATTGTAGCAGTCGTGCAGGACCAGGACAGCAACCGCTTAATGAAAGCGATGATCGACCATAATTTCCGCGTGACAAAACTTGCGTCGACGGGAGGATTTTTAAAATCCGGCAACACGACTTTTCTGATCGGAACCGAAGAAATCCGCGTTAATAAAGCGCTGCAGGTCATTAAGGAAAATTGTAAATCAAGGGAACAGTTTATTACCCCTGTTTCACCGATGGGGGGCAATGCCGATTCCTACATTCCGTATCCGGTTGAGATTGAAGTGGGCGGCGCAACGGTATTTGTGCTGCCGGTAGATGAGTTTCACCAGTTTTAATGGAGGGAATTGCCCTTGAAGATCAACCAGGATTTAAGTGTAAGTTTGAACAATGTGGCCCGAGGGACGAAAAGTGCTGCTGCGGATACGTCAAATTTTGCGGAAATGGTCAAATCAAGCGGGGAAAAACTGCAAATGGACGAGCTCAACCAATTGTTGTCACAACTCGACGAGGCCGGCAGCAAACTGGCCCGTACCCGCAATTTTAAAGATTTGTTGAGATTTAAGGCGCTAGTAAAGCAGTTTGTAAAACAGGCTGTCGATTACAGCATGAAAATGAAACAGTCCCAGGACTGGAACCAGTTCGGGGAAAGCCGCAAAATGCAGATTGTCGAAACGATTGACCAAAAACTGGCGGACTTAACCGAAGAATATATTAGGAAGGAACAGCCCGCGCTGGATATTCTCGGGAAAATCGGTGAGATCAAAGGTTTATTGATCAATTTATATACCTAAGAGAGTGAAGGAAGCCATGACATGGAAAGAATTTGAAAAGGTGCAGCCCGTTGCGGCAACTTTGCTGAAAAACAGCATCAGGCGCAAGCGGATGGCGCATGCCTATTTATTCGAAGGCGGCCGCGGTACGGGGAAAAAAGAGGCCGCGCAATTATTGGCAAAAACATTATTCTGCCTGCAGCCGGCGGATGGTTTTTTTCCATGTGAACATTGCTCAAACTGCATGAGAATCAACCATGGTTCCCATCCCGATGTCCATTTGATTGAACCGGACGGGCTTTCCATCAAGAAGGAACAGATCAAACAGCTGCAGCAGGAGTTTTCGAAACGCGCGGTTGAATCCAAGCGGAAACTGTATATGATCGTTGATGCCGAAAAAATGTCCATCGGCGCTGCCAACAGCCTGTTGAAATTTTTGGAAGAGCCAAACGCCGATACAACGGCGATTTTAATGACGACTCAATTGCACCGGATCCTGCCCACCATTTTATCGCGTTGCCAAATTGTTTCATTCAAGCCGATCTCTCCTAATTTATTGAAAAAACAATTGATCGAAAACGGGGTCAGCCGCGATTTGGCCCCGCTGCTTTCCCATATGACCAACCATTTGGAAGAGGCGCTTTCCTTAAGCAAGGATGAGTGGTTTGCACAAGCCCGAAAAATAGTGTTAAAATTATATACAACCCTTACGAAATCACCTTCTTACGCAATGGTCTTTTTGCAGGAAGGATGGTTTCAGCATTTTAAAGAAAAAAATCAACTGGATCTCGGATTGGATCTGTTGATATGGATTTATAAAGATCTTCTTTCCATCCATCTGGGAAAACAGGAGGATTTGGTTTATCCCGATCAGCAAGCCCGTTTTTCTTCGGATATTCTTTCTTACTCCCCGCGTTCTCTGGCTGAAAAAATGGTAGCAATTTTAGATGCAAAAAAGAAATTGAATGCCAATGTCAATCAGCAATTGCTCATGGAACAGCTTGTTTTAAATTTGCAGGGGGGAACAGCCTTTGTTTAATGTAGTAGGGATCCGATTTAAAAAGGCCGGTAAAGTATATTACTTCGACCCGGGTGATCTTCCCGTCCAAAAAGACGACACGGTGATTGTTGAGACCGCCCGCGGCATCGAATACGGCCTTGTTGTCACAAACCGCAAAGTTGTCGGGGAACATGATGTAGTGCTGCCGCTCAAAAAAGTTATCCGCATTGCCGACCAAAAGGATCATATGGCAGTAAATGAAAATAAAACCGCGGCAAAAGAGGCATACAAGATTTGCATGAAAAAAATCGCGGAACACCAGCTGGAGATGAAGCTGGTTGATGTTGAATATACATTTGACCGGAATAAAATCATTTTTTATTTTACCGCTGACGGGCGTGTTGATTTCAGGGAGCTTGTAAAGGATTTGGCTTCCATTTTCCGGACAAGGATTGAGCTCAGGCAAATCGGGGTGCGCGATGAGGCGAAAATGCTCGGCGGTATCGGCCCGTGCGGAAGAATGCTGTGCTGCTCCACCTTCCTGGGCGATTTTGAACCGGTATCGATCAAAATGGCGAAAGACCAGAATCTTTCTTTAAATCCGACGAAAATTTCCGGGCTTTGCGGACGATTGATGTGCTGCCTGAAATATGAAAATGATGAATATGAAGCGGTGAAAGAAGCACTTCCGGATATCGGTGAAACCGTTAAAACGCCCCACGGGATTGGAAAGGTCACCGGTTTGAATATTTTGGAAAGGATATTGCAGATCGAATTGCAGGGCCAGGGACGGGTCATAGAGTATACGATGGAAGAGTTTTTAAATGAGGATGTTGTTCCAATTCAATCCACGGATTAATGAGGTGGAGAACTGATGGATAGGAAAGAAATATTCGAGGCGATACAGCAGATGGAAGTGCAGATCGGGACACTCCATGAAAAGTTAGGGGAACTGAAACAGTATTTAACGGAAGTCATCGAAGAAAACAACGTTCTGAAAATCCAAAATGAGTATTTCAGGAGGCAATTGCGGCAGGAACCCGGCGAAGAGGATGAAAATCAGCAGGAAGAACCGGCTGAAATTGTCCGCAAGATCCAGGAAAAAGGCGTTCCGCAAACGCTTTTGGATATTGGGGAAGGTTATGACAATCTTGCCCGCCTTTACCAGGAAGGCTTCCATATTTGCAATATCCATTTCGGAAGCCCGCGCAACGGGGAAGATTGTTTATTTTGCCTTTCTTTTCTCAATAAAAAGTAACCTTATGGGCGGTTCATCATAAATTTAGCCTTCCTTCTTCCGGGGAAGGCTATTTTTTAAAGAGAGCCGATTTTGCTATGCGGTTTGATGCGCTTCATGCGGCAAAAGTTTTGGAGGATACGGAATCAATGGTGAAATTATTAGGAGATGAACGATTGGATTATTTACTGGCGGAAAATTTGCGGATTGTGCAGAGCCCTTCCGTTTTTGCTTTTTCATTGGATGCGGTGCTGCTGTCAAAATTCGCTTATTTGCCGATCCAAAAAGGGAAAGTGCTCGACCTTTGCACGGGAAACGGCGTGATTCCCCTTTTGCTGAGTACGCGGACAAAAGCGGAAATTACGGGTGTTGAAATACAGGAAAGGCTGTATGATATGGCGACAAGGAGTATTGCCTATAACGGGCTGGAGGGGCAAATTAGGCTTATTCACGGCGACCTGAAAGATATGCCCGCAGTTTTGGGGTATGGCAAGTTTGATGTTGTGACGTGCAATCCGCCATATTTCCCATCGCAGACAAAGACAATCCAAAACGAAAACGAACATTTGGCGATCGCAAGGCATGAGATCTACTGCACATTGGAGGATGTTGTAAGGGTCAGCAGCCAAATGCTCAAGCAGGGGGGGAAAGCGGCATTTGTCCACCGCCCGGGCAGGCTTGTCGATTTGATTACGCTTATGAAAAAATACCGACTCGAACCAAAGCGACTCCGGCTTGTGTATCCGAAAGCGGGAAAAGAAGCAAACACAATCCTGATGGAAGGCATAAAAGACGGGAAACCGGATTTAAAAATTCTCCCCCCTTTGGTTGTGTACAAGGAGAACAACGAATATACGGAAGAAGTGGAAGAAATCCTGTATGGAAAGAAAAACTAAACCATATTTTTATGTTCTTTTGTGCTGCGACGGCAGTTTTTACGGAGGGTACACCGTGGACCTTAAAAGGCGGCTCCGTGAACATAATGAAGGGAGAGGCGCCAAATATACGAGGACGAGAACGCCGGTCCGCCTGCTGTATTACCGCGAATATGAAACAAAAAGCGATGCTATGAAAGCGGAATATGCATTTAAACAGTTGACGCGGCGGGAAAAAGAACGATTTTTGGAAAAGGCAGGTGTTGATCTTGCAGCAGCAGGCAAGTTTTCGGGATGAAGAAAAGAAAGGAATTCTCTATCTCGTCCCAACCCCGATCGGAAATTTGGAAGATATGACATTCCGGGCCGTGCGCATTTTAAAAAGCGCCGATCTCATTGCCGCGGAAGATACACGGAACAGCAAAAAACTTTGCGCCCATTTTGATATCCATACCCCGCTTGTCAGCCACCATGAACATAATAAGGAAATAAGCACGCGCGATATTCTCGTAAGGCTTTCACGCGGCGAAAAAGTCGCATTAATCAGCGATGCGGGCATGCCTTGCATTTCAGATCCCGGATATGAGCTTGTTGCCGCCTGCATCCGCGAAAATATTACCGTCGTTCCGCTTCCGGGGGCAAATGCGGCGTTGACGGCACTGATCGCTTCCGGCATTGCGCCGCAGCCGTTTTATTTTTACGGTTTTCTGCCGCGCGATAAACAGGAAAAAAGGGCGGAATTGGAGAAGCTGGGCAAGATTGCTTCGACGTTTATTATATACGAAGCGCCCCACAGGCTGAAAAGAACGCTGGAAATGATGCTGGATGTTTTAGGGGATAGAAAAATTGCGATCAGCCGCGAGCTGACAAAAAAATTCGAGGAATTTATCAGGGGGACAATTGAAGAAGCTGTTGAATGGGTACAGAATAATGAAATCCGGGGCGAGTTCTGCCTGATTGTGGAAGGCAGCCCGGAAACGCAGGAAGAAAACAGGGGGCTCTGGTGGTCCGCTTTATCCGTCAAGGAACATGTGGATGCATATATCAGCCAAAAACAGCTTCCGCCAAAAGAAGCCATTAAATTGGCGGCAAAGGACCGGAAGCTGCCAAAAAGGGAAGTTTACCAAATTTATCACGAAATATAAAGAAAAAGGGGCTGTCCCAAAAGCCCCTTCTTAAACATGAAAAATCGTTGAGAAAATAATTTTCTCGACGGTTTTTCTTATTGTCAGGATATCATCGCTGATTTGATTTACCATACATTGACAACGCGGGCTACATGGCCTTCTGGAATCATGTCACTGAAATCCATTGGAAGAATGAGTTTTCCCATGTTATAATCAATAAAGGTAGCTGAATAGTTACTCAAAAAAACCGCCTCCATTCAATGTTTGTTCGACACCTACATTATAATGGAAAAGGCGGTTTTTTTTTTGCACTTACTTCGTCTATTGCACGTTGATGATCGCGAAATTTACGAGACTCCTGCGGGAACAAGCGAGGAGGCTCGCGACGCGTGCGGAAAGCGAGTGAATTTCGCGATCATCAACAACCAACGATAATAATTTTTTCACAAAGAAAGGGGCGCCCCTTCAGCCAGATTACCGCCTTTTGGGACAGCCCCACTTGCCTATCTTGCAAGATGGAAGTTTTCTTCTATTTCTTTCATTAACAGTTCTGCGCCTTCCCGGCTTAACACGATTTTCCCGCCGGCCAGCTGGAGATTGTCGTCGGACACTTCGCCGGTGACAAGGCAGGTCATGTTCGGTTTATACTTTTTCAAAATGATTTTGTCATCGTCTACATAAATTTCGAGTGCGTCTTTTTCGGCAATCCCAAGATTACGGCGCAATTCGATCGGAATGACAACGCGGCCCAATTCATCAACTTTCCGCACAATGCCTGTAGATTTCATAACGACTCTCCTCCCTAAAAGAATATTTTTGACCCATTACATAACCCTTACAACCAACTGCTTTTTATAACTTTGCACTTCTTTATCTATCAAAAATTGACGAATACCCCTTTTTTAACATATCCTGTCTAATTGTATTATAGGAGATAAATTGGAATAAAAAAACAAATTTGTTTAAAATATTTTTCGACAAATTCCAAAAAAGATGCTGCTGCCCCCCACGCGGGTCCGGTTAAAACCGATGCGTGCGGGCTATAATGGTTATTGCCGCTTTGAATATTTTTAAAAGCCGCGCCGCGATGGAACGGAATACGGAAGATGCGCTATACTAAATATACAGTGCATTTTTGCCGGATCCTGCCTGGCCGGCTTACGGATTTTGCTTATTTTCAGGAAAAGTTTTATACTTATTCTTTAAGGAGTTCATCAATAGAGCGATGAAGCTGCAACAGGATGTCTAATCTGATCGAAAGGTGGAGGCTGCTTTGGAAGAAAAATTGAAAACTTTTTATATTACAACGCCGATCTACTACCCGAGCGGAAATTTACATATTGGCCATGCGTATACAACCGTTGCAGGGGATGCGATGGCCCGCTATAAGAGAATGCGTGGATATGATGTCATGTTTCTGACCGGAACGGATGAGCACGGGCAAAAAATCCAGCGGAAAGCGAAAGAAAAAGGCGTCACGCCGCAGCAATACGTGGATGAAATTGTGGCAGGTATCCAAGAGTTATGGAAAAAATTAGATATCTCCAACGATGATTTTATCCGCACCACCCAGGAAAGGCATAAAAAATCGGTCGAGAAAATTTTTAAAAAATTGCTCGACAAAGGGGATATTTATTTAGGGGAATATGAGGGCTGGTACTGTACGCCATGTGAATCGTTTTTCACGGAACGCCAGCTGGTGGATGGGAAATGCCCGGATTGCGGCAGGCCGGTTGAAAAAGTAAAAGAAGAATCCTATTTTTTCAGAATGGGGAAATATGTCGACAGGCTTTTGCAATATTATGAAGAAAATCCGGATTTCATCCAGCCGGAAAGCCGGAAAAATGAAATGATCAATAACTTCATTAAACCGGGGCTTGAGGATCTGGCTGTATCGCGGACGACTTTTGACTGGGGCATTAAAGTGCCGGGCGACCCGAAGCATGTCATCTATGTCTGGATTGACGCGCTGAGCAATTATATCACAGCACTCGGCTATGGCAGCGATGATGATTCGAAATACCTCAAATATTGGCCGGCGGATGTCCATCTTGTCGGAAAAGAAATCGTGCGGTTCCATACGATTTACTGGCCGATTATGCTGATGGCGCTCGATTTGCCGCTGCCGAAAAAAGTATTTGCGCACGGCTGGCTGTTGATGAAAGATGGAAAAATGTCGAAATCAAAAGGGAATGTCATTGATCCGGTGACGCTAATCGACAGGTACGGATTGGATGCGCTCCGTTATTATTTACTGCGGGAAGTGCCGTTCGGGGCGGACGGAATTTTTACGCCTGAAGGGTTTGTCGAACGGATCAACTTTGATCTCGCCAATGACCTCGGCAATCTTTTAAACCGGACCGTGGCCATGATGAACCAATATTTCGGCGGGGTGATCCCAACCTTCTCCGGATCGCATAATCCGTTTTCCATCCAGCTTGTGACGGCATATAAAGAAGCGTTGAAAAAATACGAAGAAGCCATGGAAAACATGCAGTTTTCTGTTGCATTGTCTTCTTTATGGGAATTCGTCAGCCAGACAAACAAATATATCGATGAAACGACGCCTTGGGTCCTTGCCAAAGATGAATCGAAACGCGCGGAACTCGCCGAGGTAATGGTGCATCTGGCGGAATCGCTGCGGCATATCGCCATTCTTTTACAGCCATTCTTAACGTCGGCGCCGAAGAAAATTTTCGGCCAATTGAATTTAACGGATGAAAGCTTGCATACTTGGGAAAGCCTTTCTTCATTCGGCAGCATTCCGGAAGGCACAAAAGTCGTCGAAAAAGGGGAACCGATCTTCCCACGTCTCGATATGGAAAAAGAAATTCAATTCATCAAGTCGCAAATGCAAGGCACTGCACCGAAAAAAGAAGAACCGAAGCAGGAAAAAGCAAAAGTGGACGACTCAAAAGATGAAATCACGATCGATGATTTTGCAAAAGTAGAATTGCGGGTGGCAAAAGTTACAGCCTGTGAACCGGTGAAAAAGGCAGATAAACTGTTAAAACTGAAGCTCGACCTCGGCTATGAACAACGCCAGGTTGTTTCTGGGATTGCGCAATATTATAAACCGGAAGAACTCGTCGGCCGCAAAGTCATTGTTGTTGCCAACCTGAAGCCTGTTAAACTGCGCGGTGAATTATCGCAAGGCATGATTTTGGTAGGCGAAAAAGATGGCGTATTGTCGCTGGCAACTGTTGATGAAGGCCTTCCGGTAGGTGCTGTTGTCAGATAAGGTCAAAACATCAGGATGAAAAACATAGAGATGTTTCACGTGGAACAAATTTCGACGGATCTCTCTATGTTTTTCTTATGTATGACAAGAACAATAATGGACATGTTGAGAAACAGAGGTGCAAAGTTATGTTATTTGATACGCACGTGCATTTAAATGATGAAGCGTTCCAGGATGACTTTGAAGCAGTTATCAGGCGGGCAAAGGAAGCCGGTGTTGAAAAAATGGTAGTCGTCGGCTTTGACAGGCCGACCATCCAAAAAGCCATCGAGTTGATCGGCCAATATGCATTTATGTATGCTGCGCTCGGCTGGCACCCTGTCGATGCCATCGATATGAAAGATGAGGATCTCGAGTGGATTGAATCATTGGCCGCCCATCCAAAAGTGGTGGCGATCGGGGAAATCGGGCTCGATTACCATTGGGACAAATCCCCGAAAGAGGTGCAACACGATGTGTTCAGAAGGCAGATCCGCCTCGCCAAAAAACTGTCTTTGCCGATCATTATCCATAACCGAGAAGCAACAGAAGACTGCGTGAATATTTTAAAAGAAGAAAACGCACAGGAAGTGGGCGGCATTATGCATTGCTTCAGCGGCAGCCCGGAAACGGCGAAAGAATGCATCAAGATGAATTTTTACATTTCACTTGGCGGCCCGGTCACGTTTAAAAATGCGAAAAAGCCGAAAGAAGTGGCTGCCGCGGTTCCGCTCGATAAACTGTTGATCGAGACGGACTGCCCTTATCTTGCCCCGCACCCTTACCGCGGGAAAAGGAATGAGCCGGCTTATGTGAAGCTTGTCGCGGAGCAGATTGCAGAAATAAAAGGTGTTCCTTATGAGAAAGTTGCCGAACAAACGATGTTAAACGCACAAAAATTGTTTAAAATAAAGGATAATGATTAGAAAGTGAGTTTTTCCGCATGGCAAAACTAAAAGAAATTATCGTCGTCGAGGGAAAGGACGACACGGCCGCCATCAAAAGGGCTTTAGATGCTGATACGATCGAAACAAACGGGTCGGCCATTTCCAAAAGCACGATTGAGAAAATTCGCCTTGCCCAGGAAAAAAGGGGTGTCATTATTTTTACGGATCCCGATTTTCCGGGTGAAAAGATCCGGAAAACGATCGCTGAGAAAGTGCCCGGCTGCAAACATGCTTTTCTTGCCAAACATGAGGCGCGCCCGTTATCGGATAAAGGGATCGGTGTGGAACATGCGCGGCCCGAGTCGATCCGGAAAGCATTGCGGGAAGCGCATCAAATGGAAGAGGATGTGCCGGAAATCATTACAAAAGAAGCGTTAATGGAAGCCGGCTTGGTTGCTGGCCCGATGGCGAGAAGAAGAAGGGAACGGCTGGGGGAACTGCTGAAAATCGGATATACAAACGGCAAGCAGCTCCACAAAAGGCTGATGGCTTTTCAAATCGACAAGGATACATTTCAGGAAGCACTCATGAAAGTTTTACAGGAGGAATAAATTTGCAAAAAGATATTGCCACCCCCATCCGGACAAGGGCGATCTTAAACCGTTACGGATTTTCCTTTAAGAAAAGTTTGGGACAGAATTTTTTAATCGATCCGAACGTGCTCCGGAATATTACGGAACAGGCGGAGTTGTCGGAAGAAAGCGGGGTCATTGAAATCGGCCCGGGAATAGGCGCGCTCACCGAACATCTTGCACGCCGAAGCAAGAAAGTTGTTGCCTTTGAAATTGACAGAAGGCTCGCGCCGATTCTGGAAGATACTTTATCGCCGTATCCGAATGTAAAAGTGATTTATGAAGACGTCTTAAAAGCCGATGTCCGGAAAGTGATGAAAGAGGAATTTGCCAGCATAAAAGATTTGATGGTCGTCGCAAACCTTCCGTATTATGTCACAACGCCGATTATTTTAAAATTTGTAACCGGGCATTTTCCGATCCGCGGCATGGTTGTCATGCTGCAAAAGGAAGTGGCCGACCGGGTTTCAGCGCAGCCGGGCACGAAAAACTACGGGTCGCTGTCGATTGCGATCCAGTATTATATGACGGCGGAAGTCGCAATGATTGTTCCGAAAACAGTGTTCATGCCCCAGCCGAATGTGGATTCTGCCGTGGTCAAACTGGTGAAAAGGGAAAAACCGAAAGTGGATGTAACGGATGAAGATTTCTTCTTCCAAATGACAAAAGCATCATTCGCGCAGCGGCGGAAAACATTAATGAATAATTTAACAAGCGGGATGCCGGGCGGAAAAGAAAAGAAAGAAGCCATGCTGGAGGTATTGGGGCAGCTGAGTATTGATCCGTCAAGACGGGGGGAAACGTTAAGCCTGGAAGAATTTGCGGCGTTAAGCAATGCGCTTTATCCGATTTTTCATCCGTAATGGCCAACTTATAGCGTTCGAGGGTCTCGTGATTTTTAAAACCATTACAGATTTTTCCATGAAGCCTGGAGAAAGGAAGGCATCCTTTTCTTCCGGCTTTTTCACCATTTTTGAGGCAAAGCATAGGCTATAGTGTCATGCGCTAAAGCGTGAGATGGAATGTAATGGAGTTGACAACGATGGATGTGCAAATCAATTCGATAGTTGGCAGGAAATCCTACCATTGTGATATTTTATTCCGGGTGATTGATATACAGCAGCAGGGTGGGAAAAAAGTGGCCATTCTGCACGGGGAGGATTACCGGTTGATTGCCGATGCCCCGTTTGAGGACCTCGTCCAGCCGGATCCTGCGGAAAGGTCGAAAAGGACAGCTGAGTCCCGCTCGCTGGAAGAACAGTCATATGAACTGTTTAAGCAGGATATCCAATTGCTGAAAGAAAAACGGGAATATGAATCGACCAACGGCTATAAGGAAGAACTGAGTTATTTTCAGCTGCCGGGCAGGGTGCTGCACTTAGACGGGGATCCGAACTATTTGAAAAAGTGCTTGAATTTGTACGAAAAAATCGGGGTAACGGTTTATGGCATCCATTGTTATGAAAAGGAAATGCCGTATAAAATCGGGTCGCTGCTCGACCAATACCGGCCGAATGTTCTGGTGATCACAGGGCATGATGCGTATTCAAAATCAAAAGGTAAAAAAACGGATTTAAACGCTTACCGCCATTCAAAATCTTTTGTCAGGACCGTCATTGAAGCAAGAAAAAAAGTGCCGAATCTCGACCAGCTTGTTATTTTTGCAGGGGCGTGCCAATCGCATTTTGAATCGCTGATCCAAGCGGGCGCGAATTTTGCCAGTTCGCCGCTCCGTGTCAATATCCATGCGCTGGATCCGGTCTATATTGTGGCAAAAATCTGTTACACCTCATTTATGGAACAGGTTAATGTGTGGGATGTGCTCCGCAATACATTGACGGGGCAAAAAGGATTGGGCGGCATTGAAACAAAAGGAGTGCTGAGGACCGGCATGCCTTATAAACCAATTGAAGATGAATAGAACGCGGCCCGGTCCCTGGTTTCGTGAACTGCTACCACTTAGCCAACGCTAGAAATGGTGGCTTCTCAGCTCCACGACGAAAGTAATCTTTCACCTCCCTGAGTGTTACTTCCCGCCGTTTAGCGGCAGATGTCCGGTAACTTGGAGATTTTTTTCACCTGGGATGTTTTACGCATGGAAGGAATGAGCTTGGTTTTCGCATTTGATTTCTCCATAACCCCATATATCCAGTGATCAAAGAACATGTTCTATTTTAACAATGATTTGGAAATTCCAACCAAAATCCATCTCCCCCTTATCGTTGGGTTCGTCCTGCACACGATTGAAGAGGGAGACTTCTTTCAGGAAAGGTTAAAGTTGGTCCGGCTGTACCATTTTACATAATTCGATCGCATTCGGCATATACTATGTACAGCGAAAAATTGACCCGCATTTAATTAGGAAAAATGTTGACAGATCGACTTGTTCATTGATAAAATATATGTTTTATTTGACCTAATCCACATATTGTGTTACACTAGAACTTAGTGAGGTGGAGCGAAATGCCAAAAACGTTGACTGACATTAAAAAATCCTTGGATTCAAACTTGGGAAAAAGATTAATGTTGAGGGCCAATGGCGGAAGAAGAAAAACGATTGAACGTTCTGGTGTTTTGGCAGAAACTTATCCATCAGTTTTTGTCATTGAATTAGACAAAGAGGAAAATGCATTTGAGCGGGTTTCATACAGCTATGCAGATGTATTGACAGAAACAGTGCAGTTGGTTTTTATGGATAAACAGCAGGAAGGATGAATGAAACGGCAGCAGACATATGTTTGCTGTTTTCAGTTTTTATTGAAAAAAGCGGCGGCGGGCACTAGGCCTGCCGCCGCTTTCGGTTCGCCTGGCATGGCTGCACGCTATAGGGTGAAAGTCCCGAATCGCGAAGGCAGTAGTAGCGATAGTCTAACGCAAGGGTGTCCGTAGTGATGCGGAATCTGAAGGAAGCGAGCGGCAAACCTCCGATTCTTGAGGAACACGAACCTCATACAAGGCTAGGTATCATTGGATGAGCTTGCCGAACAGAGTAAAGTCCATACTGCCAAAGGTGATACAGAGTAAATGAGGCAGATAGGTGGAGGAAAGAGTGCAGTCTTACCCAGGGAGGTCTGACTGGTACGCCGACTAAGTTGGTAACTAGCCTAGTGATAGGTTATTGAACAGTCAGAAGTCAGCAGAGGTCATAGTACAATACGGGTCGCTCCCGTTTTGGAAGGACTGAACAATCAAAGAGAAGTTTTCGTCTGGAAATTCTGTATGGCAATGACACAGACAATCCGTAGTGGACCTACTTGAGGAAAGTAGTGGTGAATTCCATGAGAGACCTCAAGAGGGTGGAGCCAGAACAGGTTTATTGAAAGAGGATACAAATGGGTCATTGAGGGGAAACTCAAGGAAAGCATATTGGCGAATTTCTAAAAGTCCAATATTACACAAAACCCTTGGTAACTCCTACTGGAATCACCAAGGACTGAAAAGCCTGTATGAAAAGTATTGTGACAAGCGTCATTTATTTGATTGAACCGCCGTATACGGAACCGTACGTACGGTGGTGTGAGAGGACGGGGGCTAGTCACCTCCTCCTACTCGATTCATATTTTGGACCGGTTCCACACATACTACAGGCAGGCATGCAGGGATTGTTTTTGAACCAAAATAAAAATGGAGAGGCGGGCTTTTTGACCCTGCTTTTTCACCAAAGGGGGAAATGTTCATCTTATGAACCGAAGAAGAGGGATTATGTCTGAACGTTTTAAAGAAGAGTTGGCGAAAGATTTGGGCTTTTATGATGTTGTCCAAAAAGAAGGATGGGGTGGCATTAAAGCCCGTGATGCCGGGAATATGGTCAAACGGGCCATTGAACTGGCGGAAGCGCATCTGGCTTCGGAAAAACAATCAGGCATTTGACCTGTCGGTACCTTTTGGACTGTTGCATGCCGGAGGGGGCTGTCCCTAAAGTCAGTAATTGACCTGGGGCGCCCCTTTTTAAATGCACAGTTCTATCGTTGGAATTTGTTAATGATCGCGAAATTACCCGCTTTCTGCAGGCAGTCCGCGAGCCTCTTCGCACGACTCCATGCTGCGGGGTCCCTTCTTGTCCTCCTTTTCCTGCAGGAGTCTCGTGAATTTCGCGATCATCAACAAAATACGTGAAACAAGAACCCTGTTTAGAAAAATTATTTTTCCGGCAGATTGATTAAGAGATTTTTGGGAAAGCCCCTCCTTGCGCCCTTCGTCCCAGCCATGGCGTCCGTTGAAGAAAACGGTAAATTTTACGCCTGTCCACAATTTCTTCTGCTTTATGATGAAATTTATTCTTTGATGTAAATATTTGTCGGGCATTATGTTAGAATAAGAAAAATGAAGCATAGGAAAGCTGCGGCTGGATTTTGGAAGTAGGTGAACGATTTGAAATTGTTGGTCAAAGCGCCGGCAAAGATTAATTTATCGCTCGATGTGCTTGGCAAGCGCGAAGATGGCTACCATGAGGTTGAAATGATTATGACAACCATTGATTTGTCCGACCATCTTGAACTCTCGGAACTCCGCGAAAATGAGATTAAAATCGTTTCGCAAAACCGCTTTGTGCCGGATGACCAAAGAAATTTGGCATATCAGGCTGCCCGGTTATTGAAAGAACGGTACGGGATTCGGCAAGGCGTAGAAATTGCAATCGACAAGGTGATTCCGGTAGCTGCCGGGCTGGCGGGCGGAAGCAGCGATGCAGCCGCGACACTCAGAGGGTTGAATAAGCTGTGGAATCTCGGCCTCTCCCTCGATGAATTGGCCGAACTCGGCGCTGAGATTGGCTCCGATGTGTCCTTTTGTGTCTATGGCGGTACCGCGCTTGCTAAAGGGAGGGGCGAAAAAATCACCAAACTGCCTGCCCCGCCGAATTGCTGGGTGATCTTGGCGAAACCGCCCATCGGGGTGTCGACGGCCGAAATTTACAAGCAGTTGGACTTGAATCAATTCGTACATCCGGATATCAACGGGATGATTGAGGCAATACGCGGACAGGATTTTCAAAAAATTTGCCGCCTTGCCGGCAATGTGCTGGAAAGCGTCACTTTAAAGGCGTATCCGCAAGTGGCGCACATTAAAACGCAGATGAAACGTTTCGGGGCGGACCTTGCTTTAATGAGCGGAAGCGGGCCTACCGTTTTCGGCCTTGTCCAGTACGATTCGAGGCTCCAGCGGATTTATAACGGCCTGAGGGGATTTTGCGGACAGGTATTTACTGTAAGGTTGATCGGGGAACGCGAACAATCATAAAATAAAATACACTATTGTACGGAATTTGATTTGCAAAAACAAAAAAATGATGTATATTTATGTTATCATATCCAGTTTTTCCGGCGCCTACACCTGCCTGAGTTTATGTGCGCCCGTTTTTGGCGTAAAGGATGCGGCGGGGCGGGCACCGCGCTTTTAATGAGATCGGATGTAACGGGGGTTTGTAGAGTGAAGTTTCGGCGAAGTGAACGACTTGTGGACATGACGCATTATTTATTGCAAAAACCGAGGATTCTCGTACCCCTCAGTTTTTTTGCCGATCGTTACAATTCCGCGAAATCTTCTATCAGCGAGGATTTAACGATTATCAAAGAAACGTTTGAAAAAAGGGGGATTGGAACGCTACAAACCGTGCCCGGCGCGGCGGGCGGCGTAAAATTTATTTCGCGCGCGGGCAGGGCGGAAGCGGATGAAGCAATCAGCGAACTTTGCACGCTCATGGAAAATCCGGACCGTCTGCTGCCGGGCGGGTACTTATATATGACGGATTTGATCGGCAACCCCCAATTGATCAGCAAGGTCGGCAAATTATTGGCTGCCGCTTTTTCCGACCGAGAGATTGACACGATTATGACCGTGGCAACAAAAGGGATCCCGATTGCGCTTGCTGCTGCCATGTATTTAAACGTTCCGGTTGTTATCGTCAGAAACGACAGCAAAGTGACGGAAGGGCCGACTGTCAGCATCAATTATGTCTCCGGCTCGCAAAAACGAATTCAGACGATGGTCCTGTCCAAAAGAAGCCTGCGGGAAGGGGCAAAAGTTTTAATTGTCGATGATTTTATGAAAGCCGGCGGGACGATTAACGGGATGATCAATTTGTTAAAAGAGTTCAATGCATCTGTGGCGGGTATCGGTGTACTGGTGGAATCCGAAGACACGAAAGAACGCCTTGTGGATGATTATGTGTCCCTCGTCAAATTGAAGGATGTGGATGTGCGCAGCCAGCAAATCAAAGTGGTGGAAGGAAACTATTTTTCGAAAGTCAGCACTTTTTTAGAGGAGGATGCAAAATGAAGACCGTATCAACAAAACAGGCGCCGCAGGCAATTGGACCATACGCGCAGGGCATCATTGCGGGCAATTTATTTTTCAGTTCAGGCCAGATCCCGCTGAAGCTGGATGGGACGCTTGTAGAAGGAGATATTGAAGCGCAAACCCATCAGGTGATGCAAAATTTAAAAGCGATTTTGGAAGAGGCAGGCGCTTCATTGGAAACAGTCATCAAAACAACGGTTTTTATTAAAGACATGAATGACTTTGCCAAAGTGAACGAAGTATACGGTTCCTATTTTACAAGCCATAAACCGGCCCGCTCCTGTGTGGAAGTGGCACGGCTCCCGAAAAATGCGGGTGTTGAAATAGAAGCGGTTGCGCTTATTCCTTAATGACCTGTTCCCTGCTTCCATTCTTTCAATCTATGAAAAATTTTAGGGTTTTTTTCTGAAAAAGAAGGAAATTTTTAAAGTACGTTGAATACTAAAAATGATCCTAAATTTTTTAAGGTGGTGAAAGAATGGAAGTAACAGATGTAAGGCTGCGCCGTGTGCACACGGAAGGCAGGATGAGAGCGATTGCATCTATTACCATGGACAACGAGTTTGTTATCCACGATATTCGCGTGATCGACGGCAACAATGGCTTGTTTGTTGCAATGCCGAGCAAAAGGACTCCGGACGGCGAGTTTAGAGATATCGCCCATCCAATCAACTCGAGTACGCGCAGTAAGATCCACGACGCGGTTTTGTCGGAATATCACCGTTTAGGGGAATTGGAACAAGTGGAATTTGAGGAAGCCGGCGCTTCCTGATAGAATATTTGCAACAAGAGCCTACTTCAACAGTAAGGCTCTTCTTTTTTGCATATTTTTACGCCGCCCGTACCGGAACAAGCACCTCCTGCATTTGTCGGACGCCGTACCCTGAACCGGCCTGTCCCCCTTTTTACAGCAAATTCTTCTATTGTAACTAAATCATCCGCAACTTTGCCACAAAAATGGTTTTCCAATAATTGTATTTCCCCGGGTTTCCTTGAAATAAACGATTATTTAAGATATATTTTTTATGGATAAAAAGGTTTATTGGGGGATCATAAATGGCAAATAGATTCGCTGTACTCCTAGCTGCAGGCCAGGGTACCCGCATGAAATCGAAATTGTATAAAGTGCTCCATCCCGTCTGCGGAAAGCCGATGGTCGAACATGTTGCAGACCAGGTTTTACAGCTTGATATGGATAAAATTGTGACGGTTGTCGGGCATGGCGCAGAACAAGTACAGGCATGCCTAAAGGGCAAAACGGATTTTGTCCTGCAAGAGGAACAGTTAGGTACCGGGCATGCCGTCCTGCAGGCTGAACCGATTTTGGGAAAAGAGGACGGTACTACTTTGGTTGTCTGTGGGGACACGCCTTTATTACAGGCGCAGACCTTAAAGGCGCTATTTGAGGAGCATGAACAGAAAAAAGCGAAAGTAACGATTTTAACCGCAAACGCATCCGACCCAACCGGATACGGGCGGGTGATCCGCAATAAAGCGGGATTGGTGGAGAAAATTGTCGAACATAAAGACGCCACACTGGAAGAACGGAATGTGAGAGAAATCAATACGGGTGTTTACTGCTTTGATAACCGGGCGCTTTTTGGAGCTTTAAAACAAGTTTCGAACGATAATGCCCAAGGCGAATATTATCTCCCTGATGTTGTGAGCATCTTAAAATCGCAAGGGGAAATCGTGGTTGCTTACCATACGGAAAGCATGGAAGAAACTTTAGGCGTAAACGACAGGGTCCAGCTCGCCGAAGCGGAAAGGATCATGAGAAAACGCATCAACGAAGGCCATATGAAAAACGGCGTGACAATCATTGATCCGCAGCAAACTTACATTGATGCGGATGTTGTGGTCGGCCAGGATACCGTCATTTACCCGGGGACGAAGCTGTCCGGAAAAACCATCATCGGGGAAGGATGCAAGATCGGGCCGAATTCGGACATTATGGATTGCATCGTCGGAAACGGAACAGAAATCCGCCAATCGGTTGCAGAAAACAGTGAAATCGGTGCCCATGTTCAAGTCGGTCCTTATGCCCATATACGGCCGGAGTCGTTGATCGCGGACGATGCAAGGATCGGCAATTTTGTTGAGGTCAAGAAATCAACCGTCGGAAAAGGCAGCAAAGCATCCCACCTGACGTATATCGGCGACGCGGAAGTGGGGGCGGGCGTCAATCTTGGTTGCGGCACGATTACAGTGAATTATGACGGTAAACATAAATTTAAAACAATCATTGAAGATGGTGCATTTATCGGCTGTAACTCCAATTTGGTTGCACCTGTAACCATCGGAAAAAATGCTTATGTTGCTGCGGGTTCGACGATTACGGATGATGTTCCGGGAGAAGCATTATCCATAGCACGCGCACGACAGGTCAACAAGGAAAATTATGCCAATAAATTAAAACATAAACAATAATTGGAGGTCCATCATGTCTAACCAGTATTTAGATCCAAATTTGAAAATTTTCACGCTGAATTCCAATCCGAAACTTGCCGAAGAAATTGCCAGAGTTGTCGGGGTGGAACTGGGAAAATGTTCCGTTTCGCAATTCAGCGACGGTGAAATTCAAATCAATATTGAAGAAAGTATCCGCGGCTGCGATGTTTATGTGATCCAATCGACAAGCGATCCCGTCAATGAACATATGATGGAACTCCTCATTATGGTCGATGCGTTAAAACGGGCTTCCGCGCGTACGATTAACCTTGTCATCCCTTACTACGGCTATGCAAGGCAGGATAGGAAAGCCCGCGCGCGCGAACCGATCACTGCAAAACTCGTAGCTAATCTTTTGGAAACGGCAGGCGCTACGAGGGTGATTACATTGGATTTGCACGCGCCGCAAATTCAAGGATTTTTCGATATTCCAATTGACCATTTGATGGGCGTCCCAATTATTGCGAAATACTTTAAAGGCAAAAAATTCCGCCAAGAAGATATTGTCGTTGTTTCCCCCGACCATGGCGGCGTGACCCGTGCCCGCAAACTGGCTGAGCGCCTCAAAGCGCCGATCGCTATTATCGATAAACGCCGACCGCGCCCGAATGTTGCCGAAGTGATGAACATTGTCGGAAATGTGGATGGGAAAATTTGCATTATCATCGATGACATTATTGATACGGCAGGAACGATTACGCTTGCGGCGAAAGCGCTGATTGAAAGCGGCGCGAAAGAAGTGTATGCGAGCTGCACCCACCCGGTATTGTCAGGGCCTGCGATTGAACGCATTAACAACTCCCCGATTAAAGAACTGGTTGTCACCAATTCCATCAATATTCCGGAAGAACGTAAAATCGAAAAGCTTGTAGAGTTGTCGGTTGCGCCGCTTTTGGGCGAAGCGATTATCCGTGTGCATGAAGACCAGTCTGTAAGCCCGCTGTTTGACATATAATTTGTCGGGAATTCCGGTATAAAGCCAAAAAAATTAAAAAAATAGGTTTATATTCTATTTGGCTGGGGTAAATATATACTTGATGCTTGCTTAAACATTAGGAGGTCATGATCATGGCAAATGTACTGGAAGCAAGAAAAAGGGTGGAAAGACACCATTCCACCAGCCGCCAGCTTAGGAGAAAAGGCTACATACCGGGCGTTGTTTATGGTTATCAAACTGAAAATACACCGATTTACGTTAGCGGCGCCGAATTTGAAAAGTTATTGCGCGAAGAAGGAAGAAATGCTGTGTTTTCCCTTGATGTGGAAGGGATGCAGCGAAACGTTATGCTTCATGAGGTTCAAACGGATCATCTGAAAAATAAAGTCATCCATGTTGATTTTCTGGCAGTAAATATGTCGCAGGATGTCGATGCGGAAGTGCGCGTCGTCCTTTCGGAAGAATGCGCCGGGGTGAAGGACGGCGGTGTGCTGCAGCAGGCATTGCATGAATTGTCCATTACCGCAAAACCAAATGAAATCCCTGATGCGATCACGGTGGATGTTTCTAATTTACAAGTCGGCGAAAATATCTCTGTCGGGGATATTCGCGGGCAATACGGTTTTACGATTAACCATGATGATACGGAAACGATTTGTTCCGTGCTGCCGCCTCGCCAGGAAGAAGAAATCAGCACTGGCGAACAGCAGGAATCGGGAACGCCTAAAAATCTTGAAGGGCGGGAAACAAACGAAGCGGCAGATCCGAGCTGACGGAAAAAGGCGTATGAAAGTACGCCTTTTTTGGTGCGCCTGGCATGGTTGCACTCTATAGGGTGAAAGTCCCGAATCGCGAAGGCAGTAGTAGCGATAGCCTAACGCAAGGGTGTCCGTAGTGATGCGGAATCTGAAGGAAGCGAGCGGCAAACCTCCGATTCTCGAGGAACACGAACCTCATACAAGGCTAGGTATCATTGGATGAGCTTGCCGAACAAAGTAAAGTCCATACTGCCAAAGGTGATACAGAGTAAATGAGGCAGATAGGTGGAGGAAAGAGTGCAGTCTTACCCAGGGAGGTCTGACTGGTACGCCGACTAAGTTGGTAACTAGCCTAGTGATAGGTTATTGAACAGTCAGAAGTCAGCAGAGGTCATAGTACAATACGGGTCGCTCCCGTTTTGGAAGGACTGAACAATCAAAGAGAAGTTTTCGTCTGGAAATTCTGTATGGCAATGACACAGACAATCCGTAGTGGACTTACTTGAGGAAAGTAGTGGTGAATTCCATGAGAGACCTCAAGAGGGTGGAGCCAGAACAGGTTTATTGAAAGAGGATACAAATGGGTCATTGAGGGGAAACTCAAGGAAAGCATATTGGCGAATTTCTAAAAGTCCAATATTACACAAAACCCTTGGTAACTCCTACTGGAATCACCAAGGACTGAAAAGCCTGTATGAAAAGTATTGTGACAAGCGTCATTTATTTGATTGAACCGCCGTATACGGAACCGTACGTACGGTGGTGTGAGAGGACGGGGGCTAGTCACCTCCTCCTACTCGATCGGGAATCAGCCTGTTGATTTTTGCCTGGTTGTGTAAATTTTTGCTGTGGCCGGCCTGCTTGCACTTTTTCCTTTCTTCATGGATAATTGAAATAGAACCTCCATGGCATTAGACTATCGAAAATACCAGGACGAAGGAGCTTTTCAAAACGAACAATCTCTTCTGCATGTAAATTCCTATCATCGCATATTTTCATAACAGACTTTTAAATAAAGCGTGTACGATTAATGGAGCGCCATGCAGCGCAGTCTATCATAAAATGATTCAGCAATGTATCAACTAATTGAGGTGTGGGTATGAAATGTATTGTCGGGCTCGGAAATCCAGGGTCCCAGTATGAACGGACAAGACATAATATCGGTTTTGAGGTGGTTAACCTGCTTTCGGAAAGGCTCCAATCCCCTTTTAAACAATCCAAATTTAAGGGGCTTTGTGCAGAAGCAACCGTAAGCGGTGAAAAAGTGCTGCTTTTAAAACCGATGACATATATGAATTTATCCGGTGAGTCCATCAAAGCTGTAATGGATTATTATCGTCTATCCTTCGGGGACTTGCTCGTGGTGTACGATGACCTCGATTTGCCGATGGGAAAGATCCGCCTCCGGCAGAAGGGCAGCGCGGGAGGCCATAACGGGATTAAGTCAACGATCCGGCATCTCGGCACACAGGAATTTAATCGCATCCGCATCGGAATCGGGCGGCCGGATAAAAATGTGTACATTCCCGATTACGTATTGGGCTGTTTTTCCAAAGAAGAATGGGCCACTATGCAAATGGCGGTCGAAAAAAGCGCTGATGCGTGTGAAGCCTGGATCACTAGGCCGTTCCCGGAAGTAATGAATGTGTATAATTAAAGCCTGCCCCAGCATTTTCAGGCGCGAATTTTGCGGCAGTTTTTAAGATCTTTTTTCAAAAAATGAATAACCCCTTTTGAAGGCGCCCATACTATATAAGGACAATGTTGAAAAAAAGGGGGCCGGGGCATGGCAATCCATTACTATTGCCGGCATTGCGGCAAGAAAATCGGTACAATCAGGGAAAATATTGAAGCGGACCGGATGGGGCTGTTCTTTTTAACAGAAGAGGAACGGAAGGAAATGGTTGTGCCCCAGGGAGATGGAAGCGTCCGTATCCAGTCGATTTGCGAAGACTGCCAGGATTTATTTGAACGCGAATCGAAATTTCACGAATACGGTTATTTAATCCAGTAATGCGCTTTGGAAAAAAGTCCAAAGCATTTTTCTGTTTGCTGCGGGCAAAATGCCTGTCCGCTGCAGTGCCTTTTTTCATTTTGATTTTACAAAACAGTTTGAATAATAGAGAAAAGGGAATCTCAGTGAAGAGAGGAGTTGGCAATTTTTGAACGGGATACAACAAATCATACTGGAACACGACGAAATTGACTCAGTGGTCAATGGCATAAAAGCCAGGCTGAAGGAACAGCTCGTTTCCGGTTTGTCCGGTTCGGCAAGGAGCGTGTTCATTGCTTCCATGTACCAAAAAACGGGGCAGCCGGTCATTGTGTTGACTTATAATCTATTACAAGCGCAAAAATTATACGACGACCTTTCGCAATTTGTGGATGAAAATGCATTATTCCTCTATCCTGCCAATGAGCTGATTGCAGCGGAAATGGGTGTAGCGAGCCCTGAACTGAGGGCGCAGCGGATCGAAGTTTTAAATGCGCTTCTTTCGAAAAAAAACTGCCTTGTCGTCGTCCCGATGGCCGGGTTGAGAAAAATTTTGCCACCCAAACCAGTATGGGAAAAGTACCAGCTGTACTTTGAGGTTGGAAAAGAAATACAGCTCGATCATGTTTTGGAAATGCTGGCGGAGATGGGATACAACCGGTCGGATATGGTTGATGCGCCGGGGGATTTCAGCCTGCGCGGCGGGATTCTCGACATTTACCCGCTTACGGAAGAAGATCCAATCCGCATTGAACTGTTTGATACAGAAGTGGACTCGATTCGGACGTTTTCCGCAGATGACCAGCGTTCAAGGAAAAAGCTTTCCGCTGCATCCATCGGCCCCGCCACCGAGTTTTTGGCCGGCCGCGGGATGCTGCAAAAAGCCGCGGCAGCCGTACAAGATGGTTTATCTAAAACGCTTTCAAAAATAAAAGATGAAAAGGTCAAACAAAATCTTGCCCAAAATATCGGTTTTGATATTGAAAAGCTTAAAAACGGGGAAAAGCCCGAACAAATTTTCAAATATTTATCCATTCTTTATGGCCGTCCTGCCAGTTTACTAGATTATGTTGATGAATCCGGCATCTTGTTTCTGGATGAATTCAGCCGCGTGAAGGAAATCCAGGAGCGGCTGGAAAGGGAAGAAGCCGAATGGTATACGGCCATGGTGGAAGATGGGGAAATGATCTATGATCTGTCCGTTTCCCATTCTCTGGACAACCTGCTTGCAGAAAAAAAATTAAAGAAAATCTATTTATCACTGTTTTTGCGGCATATTCAAAACACGAACCCGCAAAACATCGTCAATATCGCCTGTAAGCCAATGCAGACGTTCCATGGGCAGATGCATGTGCTGAAAGCCGAAATCGAGCGCTGGAAAAAAGGGAATTTTACAGTTATTTTTCTTGGTGCAGATGAGGAACGGGCCGAAAAACTGCGGAGTGTGCTGGAAGATTATGAAGTGGAGGCGGCAGTTGTCAGTGCGGGGCAGTCGTTGATCCCCCACCGCATCCAAGTGGCCGAGGGGAGCCTGAACACCGGTTTTGAACTGCCAATGTTTAAGCTTGCGGTCATTACCGAAGAAGAACTTTTTAACAAAAAAGCGAAGAAAAGAGCACGGCGCCAAAAATTGTCCAATGCCGAGCGGATCAAAAATTACTCGGAATTGAATGTCGGCGATTATGTTGTCCATGTCAACCACGGGATCGGAAAATATTTGGGCATCGTCACGCTTGAGATTAACGGTGTCCATAAAGATTACCTGCATATTAAATACCAGGGTTCAGATAAGCTGTATGTGCCGGTCGACCAGATAGACCTCGTCCAAAAATATGTAGGATCGGAAGGCAAAGAACCGAAGATCTATAAATTGGGCGGCAGCGAATGGAAACGGGTGAAAAGAAAAGTCCAGTCTTCCATTCAGGATATTGCGGACGATTTGATCAAGTTGTATGCGGAAAGGGAAGCATCAACAGGATTTGCCTTTTCGCCTGACGGGGATATGCAGCGGGAATTTGAGGCTGCTTTCCCGTACAAAGAAACGGAAGACCAGTTGAGATCCATCCAGGAAATCAAGCGTGACATGGAAAAAAGCAAACCGATGGACCGCCTGCTGTGCGGGGATGTCGGCTACGGCAAAACGGAAGTCGCGATCCGTGCCGCTTTTAAAGCGATTATGGACGGCAAACAAGTGGCTATGCTAGTTCCGACGACCATCCTTGCCCAGCAACATTATGAAACGGTTACGGAAAGGTTCCAGGACTA
The DNA here is from genome assembly GCF_008974185.1 of Weizmannia acidilactici. Taxonomy (GTDB): domain Bacteria; phylum Bacillota; class Bacilli; order Bacillales; family Bacillaceae_C; genus Weizmannia; species Weizmannia acidilactici. Next base: position 25,083 of record NZ_BKZP01000022.1, on the reverse strand, counting down.
TCCGATCAAAGTCGGGATGTTGAGCCGTTTCCGGACGCGGAAAGAGCAGAATGAAACGATCAAGGGACTGCGCAACGGAACGATTGATATGGTGATCGGCACCCACCGCCTCCTTTCTAAAGATATCCAATTTCATGATTTGGGCCTTTTGATTATTGACGAGGAGCAGCGTTTCGGGGTCAGCCATAAAGAAAAAATCAAGAAACTGAAAACAAATGTCGACGTGTTGACGTTAACCGCGACGCCGATCCCGAGGACACTGCATATGTCCATGCTCGGCGTGCGGGATTTGTCGATCATCGAAACGCCGCCTGAGAACCGTTTTCCTGTCCAGACGTATGTATTGGAGTACAATAATAACATTGTCCGCGAGGCGATCGAACGCGAACTCGCACGGGACGGGCAAGTTTACTTTTTGTATAACCGCATCGAGGATATCGAACGGAAGGCGGAAGAAATCTCCATGCTTGTTCCTGATGCCCGGGTGGCCTACGCGCACGGCCAGATGACCGAAGCGCAGCTCGAAACGGTCATTTTCGGATTTCTGGAGGGCGAATTCGATGTTCTTGTAACGACAACGATTATTGAAACAGGCGTTGATATCCCAAATGTCAATACATTAATTGTGTGCGACGCGGACCGGATGGGGCTTTCACAACTGTACCAGCTGCGCGGGCGTGTCGGGCGTTCCAACCGTGTTGCCTATGCGTATTTTACGTACAAAAAAGACAAAGTCCTTGCGGAAGCGTCGGAAAAAAGGCTGCAGGCGATCAAAGAATTCACGGAACTCGGCTCCGGGTTTAAAATTGCGATGCGCGACCTCGCCATCCGCGGCGCCGGGAACCTTTTGGGCGCACAGCAGCACGGGTTTATCGATTCAGTCGGCTTTGATTTGTATTCGCAAATGCTGAAAGAAGCGATTGAAGCGCGCAAGGGGACGGATGGCGAGGCAGAAAAACTTCCGCCGTTTGAAGTCGAACTGGATATCGATGCATACATTCCGGATGCGTATATCAAAGACGGATACCAAAAAATTGAAATGTATAAGCGGTTCAGGGGCATTGAAACGATGGAAGACATTGAAGAATTAAAAGGAGAGATGATTGACCGGTTCGGCGATTATCCGCAGCAGGTCAGCGACTTGTTTACAATTGCGGAAATGAAAGTATACGCAAAAGATGCGATGCTGTCATCCATTAAACAGAACAAGCAGCTCATTACCATTTTAATGTCCGAAGCCGGCACGAAAATCGTGAACGGCCCGAAAGTGGTGGACATTGTAAAAAAATACGGGCGTTCGGTCGGCTTCGGCATGGACGGCAGCCAGCTGAAAATCACGCTCGATATTAAAAACAGCAAAGATAACCAGTGGCTGTACACGTGCACGGAGATGATCAGGGAACTGCGCGATGCGTTTGAAAAGTCCAAGGAAACGAGCGCTTCGAGATAAGCTCATGTGAAAAAGCATGGAACAAGCTATTTTTGCTTTGCTTCATGCTTTTTTCGTTTGGCCTGCGTTTGGCAGGGGAAAATAGTGGGAAAATAAAGTTAAGAAGTGGTAACACATACATTTACTAGCGGTTGTGCGAAAAAACGATATAGTATGATGTATAGAACTTGCCAAAAGAAAGATACTAATGTCAACGCAGGTAAAGGATTCAAGAGCCATCTGAAGAATGGTTACCAATCATCTGATGAAAGCGAGGCAACTTAAGATGAAAGCAACTGGAATTGTTCGTCGTATTGATGATTTAGGCAGAGTTGTCATCCCGAAAGAGATACGAAGAACGCTTCGTATCCGTGAAGGGGATCCTTTGGAAATTTTTGTGGATCGTGACGGGGAAGTCATTCTGAAAAAATATTCGCCGATCAGTGAATTAAGCGATTTCGCCAAAGAATATGTCGAGGCACTGTATGACAGTTTAACAAGCCCGGTACTCATCTGTGACCGGGACGTGGTCATTGCAGTCAGCGGCGGATCAAAGAAAGACTACTTAAACAAGAACAACGGGGAAGTCATTGAAAAGGCGATGGAGAACAGGACGCCGGTTTTATCAAAAGAAAAAGGGAAAGTGGCATTGGTGGACGGATTTGAAGATGAGATAGCTTCCTACACGATTGCCCCGATTGTGGCAAGCGGCGACCCGATCGGCGCGGTAGTGATTTTTTCAAAAGACCGCACGATTGGGGAAGTCGAACAGAAATCGGCGGAAACGGCTGCCGGTTTTCTCGCGCGCCAAATGGAACAATAAGGTTTTTGCCCAGCCGATTGATTTCCGGAATTTTTCACATCAGTTTGTTGTACGGCTGCACAACCAAAAGGGGATGCCCGGCACAGGGGCTCCTTTTTTGTGTTGATGCCCCGCGAATTTCCGCCAACAAAGCGTGGGGCAGCCCCTTTTAAAGGATCTTCCCCCTTCTTTTGCCTGATATGGTATAATACATAAGATTTCATCATCAGAACGGTGCGATCTATAGTCAGGCGCCAAGTTGAAAGGCAGAAAAGAAGTGCGGCAGGATAAGGATTCGAGAAAGTTTTTTCAAGGCATCATCATTTTAACGGTTTCGTCTATCATGACAAAAATACTCAGTGCGGTTTACCGCGTGCCGTTTCAAAATATTGTCGGCGATGTCGGTTTTTATATTTACCAGCAGGTTTATCCCATTTACGGCATTGTCATTGCCCTGTCGGCATCGGGTTTTCCCGTTGCCATTTCAAAGATGGTGGCGGAAAGGGAAGCAGCCGGGGAAAGTGTCCACCGATCGTTTTTGGCTATGGTGTTTGTTGTGCTGGGCTTATCCGGTTTCGGTTTGTTTCTGGCTGTTTTTTCCACGGCGCCGCAAATGGCTGCCTGGATGGGAGATGAAAAACTTGCCCCGCTCATTCAAACGGTTTCATTCTCCTTTTTATTGATGCCGCTTATTTCGGCCATCAGGGGCCTCTTCCAGGGGCAGGGCAACATGATCCCAACCGCCCTCAGCCAGGTGCTGGAACAGGCCGTGCGGGTCGCGGCTATTCTCCTATTCTCCTTTTGGCTCGTGCACAGCGGCTTTTCCTTGTATGCGGCCGGGCAGGGCGCCGTGTTCGGGTCTGTGCTGGGCGGCGCGGTTTCAACAGCTGTCCTGATAGTTTTATATATAAAGTACGGCAAACGGGAAAAGGGAACAGAATCTTTTCAATGGAGCGGGATCAAAACGGTTGCACGGATGCTGTTATGTGAAGGGGTCGCAGTCTGCATCAGCGGGCTGCTGCTCGTTTTGTTCCAATTTGTCGATTCGCTCCATATTTATGCGTTGCTGAGAGATGCCGGCGTGGGGATGGAAAAAGCGAAAAAGCTGAAGGGGATTTACGACCGCGGTCAGCCGTTTTTGCAGCTTGGAACGGTCGTCGCTTCTTCACTTGCGCTCAATCTTGTTCCCTTGATTACGCTTGAATATCAAAAAGGCCGCCGGCACAATCTTGTTAAGCAGGTGTATTCGGCTTTAAAAATCAGTACAATCATCGGGGCGGGGGCTGCGGCAGGACTGGTGAACATTATGGTATTCGCCAATACGATGTTGTTTGAGAACAGCGAAGGCACCGCCGTTTTGTCTGTGTTTTCCGTGTCCATTTTATTCAGTACATGGATTTTAACGCTGGCCGGAATCCTCCAGGGAATAGGCCGGGTCTATGCCCCTGCCGTTTACATTACAGCCGGTGTCCTTTTGAAATACGCTTTGAACGAATGGTGGGTTCCGCATTTCGGCACAATGGGCGCTGCAGCTGCGACGGTTGTATCTATGCTGTTCATTTCGCTATTATTTATGATAAGATTGGCAAAAGAAAACTTTCCAATGCTGCCGGCCGTGTTTTACGGAAAGCTCTGCCTTTCGCTTTTGGCCATGACCGCCTGCCTACAAATCTGGCTTTTCCTTTTTCACCATTACGGTCTGTCGGGCAGGACGGCAAGCATTCCGGGCGCATTGGGCGGAACGGCAATCGGTGCGGCGGTTTATGTAATGAGTGTGATTGCGTTAAACTTGCTCTCTGAAGAAGAATGGGGGCTTGTGCCTTTCGGAGATAAATTAGCCGGACTCAAACGAAAGAATTGGAGTGGAAAACATGAGCCATAAGATCACGGTCGTCGGGCTTGGAGCGGGGGACATCGGCCAGCTCCCGCTCGGGGTGTATAAGCAGTTGACAGGCGGCCAAACCATTTTTTTACGGACAAAAGAGCATCCTGCTGTTATGGAACTGGAACGGGAAGGGATGGTGTATACCGCCTTCGATGATGTGTATGAACAGCACGGGCGGTTTGAAGAAGTATACGAAGAAATTGCCGCAATTCTTTTCCGGGAAGCGGAACAGCAGGATATACTTTACGCGGTTCCCGGCCATCCGCTAGTTGCGGAACGGACGGTGCAGCTTCTGCTCGAACAAGGCCCGGCAAAACAAACGGAAGTAAAAATCGGCGGCGGGCAGAGCTTTATTGATGCGCTGTTTACAGCCGTCAAAGTGGATCCGATTGAAGGCTTCCAGCTGCTGGACGGCACCGATTTAAAACGGAAAGACATCCGGACGGGCCGGCACCTGATCATCGGGCAGGTGTACGATGCCTTTATTGCTTCTGATGTGAAGCTGACTTTAATGGAAAAGTATCCGGATGAACACACGGTGGCGGTTGTCCGTGCTGCCGGAAGCAAGGACGAAAAAGTTACCTGGCTCCCGCTTTATGAACTGGACCGGCAGTTCGAACTGGATAACTTAACAAGCGTCTATGTTCCGCCTTTACAGGGCAGGGATTTAAAGGATTTTTCCGAACTGCGGCAGATCATCGCGGATTTGCGCGGCCCTGAAGGCTGTCCGTGGGATAAGGAACAAACCCATCTTTCGCTGAAAAAATATTTGATCGAGGAGTGCTATGAAGTGTTGGAGGCGATTGATGAAGAAGACGAAGACCATCTCGTTGAAGAACTCGGCGATGTCCTGTTGCAGGTGATGCTGCATGCGCAAATCGGCGAAGATGAAGGCATGTTCGCGATAGAAGATGTGATGGAGGCGCTCGCTTCCAAAATGATCCGCCGCCACCCGCATGTGTTCGGCGATGCGGAGGTGACGGATGCGGAAGAAGTAACCAAAAACTGGGAACGCATTAAAGCCGCCGAGAAACCGGGAACGGGGCGCGAATCGCTGCTGAACGGCGTTGCAAAAGGGATGCCGGCGCTGATCCGTGCATACGAAATCCAGAAAAAAGCAGCCAAGGTTGGATTTGATTGGGAGCATGCTGCCGAAGCACTGGAAAAAGTGAGGGAAGAACTGCGGGAATTTGCGGCTGAAATAGAAAGCGGGCAGCGCGAGAATGAAATAGCGGAATTTGGCGATTTACTGTTTGCAATGATTAATGTGGCACGGTTTTTGCGCATCCATCCGGAAGAAGCGCTAGAACAAACAAACCAAAAATTTATCCGCCGCTTCCATTTCATCGAGCAGCAAGTGAAAAAAAGCGGAAGGGATTTCAGCGATTTTTCATTGGAAGAGCTCAATGCATTTTGGAATTTGGCAAAAAAGGAAGAACGAAAATGAGGTGAAAAAATGGAAACTGCATCCATGCGCCTGGATAAATTTTTAAAAGTTTCGCGATTGATCAAACGGAGGACGCTCGCGAAAGAAGTTGCCGACCAGGGCAGAATCCAGATTAACGGCGTACAGGCGAAAGCAAGTTCAAACGTAAAAGTGGGTGATGAACTGACGATCCGCTTCGGGCAGAAAGTGGTTACGGCGAAAGTGGAAAGTTTAAAGGAATCGACAAGAAAAGAAGATGCCGCACAAATGTACACAATCATCAGCGAAACGCGGGTGAATGAATAAGAAAGCCCGGCCGGTATGGAAACATGCCGGCTTTTCGTTTATTGTCGGCCCTATGGAAAGCAGCGAATTTAGGATGATAGGCAAAAATCCGAGCCTGTTAGAGCGGCTGCCGGAAGAATGCGCGAATACCAGATTTCCAGGGGGACCGGAAGTGTGTCTTGTTTTCGGTCTTTTTTCCGGTTGCCTGGCATAGTATAGTACAAAGTTTGGACAAGGAAAGTGGGGATCAGGATGAGTGATTTTTATAATACGCCGTCCAACAGCAAGCCGGTTCTCCAGGAACATGATGTCATTATGCGCGGCCGCAAGCTGCTGGACATTACCGGGGTTAAACAGGTGGAAAGTTTTGATAATGAGGAATTTTTACTGGAAACGGTTATGGGTTTTTTGGCAATCCGCGGGCAAAATCTGCAAATGAAAAACCTGGATGTGGATAAAGGGGTCGTCTCCATTAAAGGGAGAGTGTTTGACTTGGTTTATTTGGATGATCACAACGGGGAGAAAGCTAAGGGCCTCTTTAGCAAGCTGTTTAGATGAGCCTGACAACGCAATTTTATACGATGCTTGCCATGCTTGCCATGGGAAGCTTTTTTGGCGGCGCCCTTGATACGTATAACCGTTTTTTGCAAAGGGGAAAAAGAAAACGCTGGATTGTCTTTATCCATGATGTTCTTTTTTGGCTGTGCCAAAGCCTGCTGCTCTTTTATGTATTGTTTCTTGTGAATTCCGGGGAAGTCCGATTCTATATTTTTCTTGCCTTGTTGTGCGGATTTGCAGCTTACCAGGCATTGTTCAAGCGCGTGTACATGCATATCCTTGAATGGTGTATCCAAACGGCTGTCCGTACTGCCTGGTTTGCGGCCGGCATGTTCCGGCTGCTCCTATTCCGCCCGGCCAAGTGGTTTGTGCTTTTTCTGTTTGCTCTGTTAGTGGGGGCGGGACGGGCCTTTTATGCTATTGTAAAAATGATGGCAAAAATGGTAATATGGATACTAAAGGCAGCCTTTAAACCATTTTCCGCAATCGCCGGCCTTTTATGGCAGGTAAATCCGCTGAAAAGATATTTTGAAAGTTTCTTTGGGCTTACGGCAGGATTATGGAAAACGATCAAGAATAAGTTAGTAAAAATGAAAAACCGGATCGGCAGGTTTCTTAAAAAATAGCACGCTTCATCATATATTCCATTTTTGCCTGCTGCTGGCGGATAGGAGGTAAAGGTTTGGAACGTAACATTGCTTCAATGGACAATGCCTATATCAAACAGCAATCCGCGAAAGAAAAAATCATGGTAAAGAGGCGCAAACTGCTTTTCCGCCGGTTGGCGCTGTTTACCGTCGTGGCCGTTCTCATTTCCAGTGTGATGATTTCAACCCTTGTCTCACGGAAGGCGCAGCTGGCAGCCAAAAAAGAACAGAAAGTAAAATTGGAACAAAAAGTAAAAGAAATCGACAAACAGCAGACAATGTTGAAAAGCGAGATTGCCAAACTGAAAGATGACGATTATATTGCAAAGCTGGCAAGAAGCGAGTATTTTCTTTCTAAAAAAGGGGAAATTATCTTTAATCTTCCTGATTCCAAAAAGAATACCCAAGAAGAAGACGTGTCTTATTGACACTCTTTTTTCATGTTCGTTATAATATGTAAAAGCTTGATTTTTTAACTTTTAAGGAGGAAAAATTTTTTTATGTCAATCGAAGTAGGCAGCAAGTTACAAGGAAAAGTAACAGGCATCACTCATTTTGGGGCTTTCGTCGAATTGCCGGACGGCTCTACGGGACTTGTCCATATCAGCGAGGTTGCTGATAACTATGTAAAAGATATTCACGACCATTTAAATATCGGCGATATGGTTGAAGTGAAAGTCCTGAATGTCGAAAAGGACGGAAAAATCGGGCTGTCCATCCGCAAAGCGAAAGACCAGGCGCAGCAGTCCCACCGGCCGCAAAGGCACAACCGGGCAAACAACCGCGCAAAAGAAGATTTCGAAGCAAAGATGGCGCGCTTTCTGAAAGACAGTGAAGACCGCTTATCTTCGCTCAAGAGAAACACAGAGTCGAAACGCGGCGGACGCGGCGCCAGAAGAGGCTAACTTGCTGTCTAGTTGACACATAAATTGATACAGGATGCTTTGTGCATAGGAAACAGGTAAGCGAATCCGAAACAAGCAGATCGGTTTGTCGGATCCGCTTTTTTCTTTTGCCGTTTCGGACAAGATTCGCTGTGCTGCACGAAAAAAACCGACCCGTTTCAGGCCGGTTTTTTTATCCTTTGAATAGCGGCGGAGGGGATCGAACCCCCGACCTCACGGGTATGAACCGTACGCTCTAGCCAGCTGAGCTACGCCGCCGTCGCTTCTAACGAAAAGCACATTTTCTATGATACAGGCATAGAGGTTGTTTGTCAACTTATTCTTTTGAAGAAAATTGTAAAATGTTTTTCGGCTTCCCAAAGAAAAAGTCGAACTTTTCTTTTTATTTACAACGGAATTTTGACAAACTTTTGAGCAACGCTCCCTTATAATTGCATTTAACAAAACGAAATGGGGGGGTCGTTGTGAATATGGGAAAAATTGAGCGGGGTATTATCGAACAAGGGAGCAATGTGGATTTCGAGGAGACGAAAATGGAGTTTGCAAAAGGGTGGAAACGGCTCCAAGAAAAATTTGAATCCGTTTTTGTCCAAAAAGGGCTCAGCCTGCTTGTTATCGGGTTTTTGCTGGGAAGGGCACTCATTTTATCTCATTTTACACCGTTTGCGCTGCCGTTTTTTGCGGCTGTTTATGCAATGAAAAGGGACAAGGCGCCGATCGCTTTGCTCGGCCTCACCGCGGGCAGCTTAACAGTTTCTGTTGCGAACGGCGTTTATACGTTGGCATCCACCATCCTCTTTGTGCTTGTTTTCAGGCTGTTCGGCAAATACCATAAGGAAGAAATGCGGGTGCTGCCGTATTACATTCTTGCCATATCCTTCATCTCAAAATGCGTTTATTTCTATCTTCAGCAGCAATTCCAGCTCGCGCCTTATGACAGCCTCTTGGCGGGCGTGGAAGCATGCTTAACGTTTATCCTCACCATGATATTTATGCAAAGCATTCCGATATTATCACAAACAAGGCGGAAAAAAACATTAAAAACGGAGGAAGTCGTCAGTTTAATCATCATGCTGGCCTCCGTCCTGACCGGCACGATCGGCTGGTCAATAAACGGTCTGTCGGTTGAGCATATATTATCGCGTTATCTCGTCCTCCTGTTTGCTTTTGTTGGGGGCGCCACCGTCGGATCGACCGTCGGGGTTGTCACCGGGCTCATTTTCAGCCTCGCCAACGTGTCAAGTTTTTACCAAATGAGCCTGCTTGCATTCGCCGGGCTGCTGTGCGGTTTATTAAAGGAAGGAAAGCGCGGCGGGGCGTCGGCCGGCCTGCTGATTGCCACACTTTTAATCGGCATGTACGGCGAAACCAGCACGCCTTTAAGCGAGACGCTGTATGAATCATGCATCAGCATCGTCCTCTTGTTTTTGACGCCGCGCTCGTTTACCAGAAAAATGGCCAGGCATATCCCGGGGACAGCCGAGTATGCAAAAGAACAGCAGCAATATTTGCGGAAAGTGCGTGATGCCACCGTCCACCGCGTCGAACAGTTTTCGTCCGTTTTTCATGCGCTTTCCACAAGCTTCTCGCAGTATGACCAGGCAAAAGAAGAAGAGGATCAAGAACGGGAACTCGATTATTTTTTCAGCAACATCACGGAGCGGACGTGCCAGACCTGCTTTAAAAAAGAACAGTGCTGGGCAAAAAACTTTGACCGGACATATGACTTGCTGAAGATGACAATGAAAGACCTGGATGAAGGGGACGGGACCGTTTCCCGCCGGGTCCACCGCGAGCTTGAAAAACATTGCGTAAAGGCGAAAAAAGTGGAAGATGCAATCCTCCAGGAATTGTCTTTCTATCAGGCGAATCAAAAATTGAAACAAATGATTAAAGAAAGCAGAAAAATTGTGGCGGAACAGCTTCAGGGTGTTTCGGAAGTAATGGGCGATTTTGCGAAAGAGATCCAGCGGGAACGTGAAAACCACCAACGGCAGGAAGAAATGATTCTGGAGGCGCTGCAGGATTTCGGGCTCGACATTGACCAGGTTGAGATTTACAGCCTTGAAGCGGGCAATATTGATATCGATATTACGCTGCCGCAGTACAGCGGTTACGGGGAGTGCGAAAAAATTATCGCCCCGATGCTTTCGGATATTTTAGGGGAAACGATTGTTGTCCAAAAAGAAGATTTCAGTTCGCATGCCGGCGGGCTTGGCTATGTGACATTCCGGTCGGCCAAGGCGTATGTGGTGGAAACAGGCGTGGCGCATGCCGCGAAAGGGGGCGGATTTATTTCCGGGGACAGTTATTCCATGATCGAGCTCGGGTCGAGGAAATATGCGATCGCGATCAGCGACGGGATGGGAAACGGCGAGCGCGCCCACCATGAAAGCAGTGAAACGCTCAGGCTGCTCCGGCAGATTTTGCAGTCCGGGATCGAGGAAAAAATCGCGATCAAATCGGTGAATTCGATCCTGGCGCTCAGGACACAGGAAGAAGTGTTTTCCACGCTCGATCTCGCCATGATTGATCTGCAGGATGCGAGCGGCAAATTTTTGAAAATCGGATCGACACCGAGTTTTATAAAGCGCGGCGATAAAGTCATCAAAATCGAATCGGGGAATTTGCCGATGGGGATGATCCAGGAATTTGATGTCGATGTGGTTTCCCGGCAATTGAAAGCCGGTGATATTTTGATCATGATGAGTGACGGGATTTTTGAAGGGCCGAAATATGTGGAAAACTCAGAACTTTGGATGAAGCGGAAGATCAGAGAAATCGAAACGGAAGATCCCCAGGAAATTGCCGATCTCCTTTTGGAAGAAGTGATCCGTTCCAGATCCGGGCTGATCGAAGACGATATGACCGTTGTTGTGGCAAAAGTCAAGCACAATATCCCGAAATGGGCCGCCATTCCGGTCAGCAAAGGGAAAAAGTTGATTTCATAGAAAAGCGGAGGACATACAGGTGTGAAAGGGGGCAGATTGTATATATTTTCTCCCGATTGTCGATGATGGTAAAAACGGCATTACAGCCATCAACGGACGAGGAGGAGAAGAAAGATGAATGCAGGCACATTAAAACAAATTTTACTCATTACGGACGGTTGTTCAAACCAGGGTGGCGATCCGGCGGCGGCCGCTGCTTTGGCCAGGGAAGAAGGTATTACCGTCAATGTGATTGGGGTGATGGAACGCGATATTATCGATGAAAAAGGCGCAAAAGAAATTCAAGATATCGCCATGTCGGGAGGTGGCGTCAGCCAAATCGTTTATACAAGGAATTTATCGCAAACGGTGCAGATGGTCACAAGAAGGGCAATGACGCAAACGATCCAGGGGGTTGTCAACAGGGAGTTAAAGCAGATTTTAGGGGATTCGGCATCGATAGAAGCGCTGCCCCCGGAAAAGCGCGGAGACGTGTTGGAGGTGGTCGATGAGCTGGGCGAAACGGTGGATTTGGAAATTTTAATTTTGGTCGATACAAGCGCAAGCATGAAACCAAAACTCCCGACAGTAAAAGAAGCTTTGCTCGATTTATCGTTAAGCTTGAATGCGCGGATGGGAAATAATCAATTTTCAGTTTTTGTATTTCCTGGGAAAAGGACCGAAGTGGAGAAATTACTTGACTGGACGCCGAAACTGGAATCTTTAACAAGTATTTTTCCAAAACTGCAGGTGGGCGGCATTACTCCGACGGGACCTGCGATACATGAAGCGATCCACTACTTCGGGCGAAAAAGGCAGTTAAGGGGATTGTTACCGCATGATGACGAACGATACTTTGAAGAGTCGATCTAATTATCCTTCGGGCACGGTCATAACGGGAAAGTGGCATAAAAAACAATACAGGATCCGAAAAAAACTGGGGGTGGGTGCAAACGGCGCTGTTTACCTAGCGGAATCGGAAGCGGGCCCTGTCGCGTTGAAAATAGGCGCCAGCACCGCTTCAATGGCTTCCGAGGCCAATGTATTAAAATCATTTGCCAAGGCCCAAGGGCACTCCCTCGGGCCTTCTTTGCTGGACGCGGATGATTGGGAACCCGGGGCGGAACCGATCCCGTTTTATGCCATGGAATATATCCATGGGCCGGACCTGCTTTCTTTCGTTTCCGAAAAAGGTTTTGCCTGGGCGGGAGTACTGGTCGTGCAGCTCCTTTCAGATGTGCATCATTTGCATGAGCAAGGATGGATCTTTGGAGACTTGAAGCCTGAAAATTTATTGGTGGAGGTGCCGTCCAACCGCATCCGCTGCATCGATCCGGGCGGAATGACAAAGATCGGGCGTTCTGTGAAAGAATTTACGGAGTTTTTTGACAGGGGTTATTGGGGCCTCGGCCCGCGGAAAGCCGATCCAGGCTACGATCTGTTTTCCGTTGCCATGGTCATGATCAATCTTGCTTACCAGCGCCGGTTCACGAAAAAGAATAATAACGGCCTGTTGCAGCTTATGGCAGCAGTAAAGCAGCATCCAGGGCTGAAAAAGTTCGAGCCGGTCCTCCGCAAAGCATTGCGTGGCACATATCGTTCGGCTTCCGAAATGAGGCGGGAATTGCTCGGGCTTTTAACGCAAGAAAAAACCGCGGATAAGCGGGGATATTCCGGGAAAGGGGAGCCCCAAAAACAAAAGGTCCGGATGTCGAGGGTGAAAAAACGCAAGTTCCGAAAATTAAAAAAGATTTTTGCCGGGATTGCCATCATTGTGATTGTGTCTATGTTATACTGGATATATAGCTTTTACATCGTTTGAATATGTTTAGAAATTTATGGGTGCCCATGTTAAAATGGATGTAACAAAAACTCGCAAAAGGAAAGGTTTTATATGCTGCCGTTTGAGGAAGAGGTATCCAATTTTATCAAAAAACACCGGCTGATTGAAAAGGGCGACCACCTTCTTGTGGCGGTTTCCGGCGGGCCGGATTCGCTTGCGCTGCTCCACTTTCTGGCGACAAGAAGCGAACGCTTCCATGCCAAGATTACTGCCGCCCATATTGACCATATGATCAGGGGGGAAGCGTCATACAACGACCTCTTATTTGTGGAAAGTTTTTGTAAAACATTACAAATTGGATGCGAAACTGCGAGAATTCCGATCCTGGAAAAAATGAAGGAGGAGGGTCTCGGCCTCGAGGAAACGGCCAGAAAATACCGTTACGGTTTTTTGGCGGAAACGATGGGGAAAATAAAGGCAAATAAAGTCGTATTCGGCCACCACGGCGATGACCAGATTGAAACGGTATTGATGCGTCTCACAAGGGGAACAGGCGGAAAAGGGAGGGCCGGGATCCCTTTCAGGCGGCCGTTTGCAAAAGGCGAGATCATCCGCCCCCTTTTAGGCACGACAAAAAAAGAAATTGAATCCTACTGTCTCCATTACCGCCTCAAGCCCCGTACTGACGCGAGCAACGAATCGCCCGCTTATACGAGAAACCGGTTCCGCTCCGTTGTCCTGCCATTTTTAAAAGAAGAAAATCCGCAGGTCCACGCGCATTTCCAAAGATTCAGCGAAGAACTGCTGGAAGATGAGGCTTTTCTTTACGGGCTGGCGCAGGAAAAAATACAGGAAGCACTTGCGGTGGAAGGCCGGTCCTGCACGCTTGATATCCCAAAGTTCAAACGGATGCCTTTACCTTTACAAAGGAGGGGGATTCATCTAATATTAAAATATCTTTACAATAGTGATTTGAAAAACATCACAGCCATACATACTGATGCTATTATAAAATTGGCCGGCAGCCCGCACCCGTCCGGAAGAGTTGACCTGCCCGGGGGGGTAAAAGCGGTGAGGGACTACGGGAGATGCATTTTTGCTTTCCGGGAACCTGCCGCCGGCATTACTACATACCAATACGATTTAGACGAAGGGATGGAAATTGATCTGCCGAACGGATATACGATAAGGCTTGAAAAACAGGAAATTTCATATTCATACCTTCCGAAGAATATGCTATTATTACACGTAAACGATATTTCTCTCCCCTTGATCGTCCGCACCCGGAAACCAGGGGATAGAATTGAAGTAAAAGGATTAGACGGCTCAAAAAAGGTAAAAGATATATTTATTGACGAAAAAATTTCAAAGCCGGAAAGAGACATATGGCCGGTTGTAACCGATTCAAACGGAACCATTTTATGGCTTCCGAATCTAAAAAAATCAAGATTTGAACCAAATCATGTTTTACCTCATGAAACCTACTATATTGTGCATTACTGTAAGCAAACAACTTCTAGGGGGCAATCACGAGATGAACCAGGATATTGAAAAAATATTAATTACAGAAGAGGAAGTCCAGCAAAAAGTAAAGGAATTGGGCGAGCAGCTGACGAAAGAATATGATGGTAGGTTTCCGCTTGCAATCGGGGTATTGAAAGGGGCCATGCTGTTTATGGCCGATCTTGTCAAGCATATTGATACATATTTGGAAATGGATTTTATGGATGTATCCAGTTATGGTAATTCAACTGTTTCATCCGGGGAAGTCAAAATTATAAAAGATTTGGACACGTCGGTTGAAGGCCGCGACATCCTCATCATAGAAGATATCATTGACAGCGGGATGACGCTCAGCTATCTTGTTGAATTGTTCCGTTACCGGAAAGCGAAATCCATTAAAATTGTGACATTGCTCGACAAACCATCCGGACGTAAAGCAGATATCCAGGCGGATTACGTCGGCTTTAACGTTCCGGACGAATTCGTCGTCGGTTACGGCCTCGATTACGCGGAAAAGTACCGCAACCTTCCTTACATCGGCGTCCTGAAGCCTTCCGTTTATACCCATCAGGAAGAGTAATCTTTTCCCAAAAAAACCGGACGAAAACGGAAGATTAAGGCTATATGTATGGAAAGCGAAAAAGAAAACGGTCGTTGATAAAAATATGAAAACAGGTGCAAAAGGTTGTTAAATTAAAAATTACTATAGTACTATTGAATATAGTTTTTTAAGACCGTGGGAGGAGGTAAGGAATGAATCGGATCTTTAGAAATACAATCTTCTATGTATTATTATTTCTCGTCCTGATTGGGATCGTAAGTTATTTCAATAATAGCAGCGAAACGACGGAAACCATTTCATATGATCAATTTGTTTCTTATTTGGATAATGGCAGTGTAAAGAGCTTTACCACGCAGCCTTCAAGGGGCGTTTATGAGGTCCGGGGCCAGCTGGATAATAATAAACAGTTTGTCACTTATGTTATGGATGACCAGGCCATGCTCAACCGGATCGATAAAGCGGCGGCGGACAAAAATGTTAAAGTGGATGTCCTGCCGGCAAAAGAAACGAATGGGTGGGTATCATTCCTGACATCCATTATCCCGTTCGTGATCATCTTTATTCTATTCTTCTTCCTGATGAACCAGGCACAGGGCGGCGGGGGCCGTGTCATGAATTTCGGGAAGAGCAAAGCAAGGCTTTACTCTGATGATAAAAAGAAAGTCCGTTTCCGCGACGTCGCCGGGGCGGACGAAGAAAAGCAGGAACTTGTCGAAGTGGTCGAGTTCTTAAAAGATCCCCGCAAGTTCTCGGAATTGGGCGCCCGCATCCCGAAAGGCGTACTGCTCGTCGGGCCTCCGGGTACCGGTAAAACATTGCTGGCAAGGGCAGTTGCCGGTGAAGCAGGAGTTCCTTTCTTCTCCATCAGCGGTTCTGATTTTGTCGAAATGTTTGTCGGTGTTGGTGCAAGCCGTGTCCGTGATTTGTTTGAAAATGCGAAAAAGAACGCGCCTTGTATCATCTTTATTGATGAAATCGACGCAGTCGGTCGTCAGCGCGGAGCCGGACTTGGCGGCGGCCATGATGAACGCGAACAAACGTTAAACCAATTGCTCGTTGAAATGGACGGTTTCAGCGCCAATGAAGGGATTATCATTATTGCGGCAACGAACCGTCCGGATATTCTCGACCCTGCGTTGCTGCGGCCGGGCCGTTTTGACAGACAGATTACCGTCGACCGCCCGGATGTCAACGGCCGGGAAGCAGTGCTCCGCGTCCATGCGCGCAATAAGCCGCTCGACCCTTCTGTCGATTTAAAAGCCATTGCCCAACGAACGCCGGGCTTCTCGGGAGCCGACTTGGAGAACTTGCTCAATGAAGCGGCGCTGATTGCAGCGCGGGCTTCCAAGAAAAAAATTGACATGCATGATATCGATGAAGCGACAGACCGTGTCATTGCCGGACCGGCTAAAAAAAGCCGCGTCATTTCCGAAAAAGAACGCAATATTGTTGCATACCATGAAAGCGGGCATACGATTATCGGGCTTGTGCTGGATGAAGCAGAAATCGTCCAGAAGGTTACGATCGTTCCGCGCGGCCAGGCCGGCGGATATGCGATGATGGTTCCGAAAGAAGACCGTTACTTTATGACAAAGCCGGAACTGCTCGATAAGATTACCGGGTTGCTTGGCGGCCGCGTTTCCGAAGAGATTACGTTCGGCGAAGTGTCGACAGGAGCTTCCAATGACTTTGAACGCGCCACTAATATTGCCAGGCGGATGGTAACGGAATTCGGGATGAGCGAAAAACTCGGGCCGATGCAGTTCGGTTCATCGCAAGGCCAGGTATTTTTGGGCAGAGACATCAATAACGACCAAAATTATTCCGATAAAATCGCATATGAAATTGATATCGAAATTCAAAATATCATGAAATTGTGCTATGAACGTGCAAAGCAAATTTTACTGGAGCACCGGGATAAGCTGGAATTGATCGCAAAAACACTGTTGGAAGTTGAAACGCTGGATGCAAAACAAATCAAACATTTGTTTGAGCACGGCACATTGCCGGATAAACCTGTCTCCAACCAGGATCCGACTGAAATCGGGGGGACAGAGCCGCGTGTCAAACTGCAGCCGAAGCAGGATAGGGTGAACGAAGTCGACCCGGACGCCGGAAGCAACCTTGATTCCGGAATGCCGCTCGAAAGGCGACCTGAAAAGTTCGGGCCAACAAAACCAACAGATGATGAAGATCAAGTGTGATCCATGAAGCGCAAAAAAGCACCGTCTAAAAAATTGGCGGTGCTTTTTTTGAAGGATTGTTAAAATTTTTGTTGAATTCCGGCATGCGCCACTATTTCTGGGTTCCTGTTCTGCAGGAAACCTTCCAATTTGACATGACTCATCAAAGAAGCATTTAGGGCGCAAATTCTCTGTTTTTTCGGTAATGGGCTGTTTCTTTCGTACATCTTTTTTGGGGTCGGGCTTTCCAACATGGCCATGAAAGCATTCTCTGTAGAACAAAGATTATGGTATGATGGTTGCGTAATCGAATATAGATAAATAAAGTGGTGAGCATATGTTACTTGTGATCGATGTCGGGAATACAAACATTGTACTAGGTGTATATGATAAAGACGAATTAAAATACCATTGGCGCATTCAAACGGTACGTGACAAAACGGATGATGAATACGGCATGTCGCTGAAAGCATTATTTAACCATGTCGGCATTGATTTCAAAGATATCACCGGGATCATCATTTCATCCGTTGTGCCGCCGATCATGTATGCATTGGAAAGAATGTGCAGCAAATATTTTCACGTGTCTCCGCTTATTGTTGGTCCGGGGATTAAAACGGGGCTCGACATTAAGTACGACAATCCGCGTGAAGTCGGCGCAGACCGGATTGTCAATGCGGTGGCGGGCATCCATGAGTACGGAAGCCCGTTGATTATTGTGGATTTCGGGACCGCAACCACTTATTGTTATATTAATGAGGACAAGCAGTACATGGGGGGAGCGATTGCGCCCGGCATCGGCATTTCCGCGGAGGCGCTGTATTCCAGGGCTGCCAAATTGCCGCGGATTGAAATTGCGAGCCCGGATGATATTATCGGCCGTAACACCGTCTCAGCCATGCAGGCGGGGATTGTTTTCGGCTATGTGGGACAGGTTGAAGGTATCGTCTCCCGGATGAAAGCAAAAAGTAAGAAAGACCCGATTGTAATTGCAACCGGCGGGCATGCGCCCCTGATTGCAAAAGAATCGAATAGCATCGATATTGTAGACCAGTTTTTAACTTTAAAAGGTCTATACCTGATCTACAAACGGAACGTGCAGTATTAAAGGAGGATTTTCTGTTGACGGATTACTTAATCAAAGCTTTGGCATATGACGGGCAAGTGCGCGCATACGCAGCGGATACGACACAAACGGTTGGCGAGGCGCAACGCAGGCATTATACGTGGCCGACGGCATCGGCCGCATTGGGAAGGACATTGACGGCAGGCGCCATGATGGGGGCAATGCTCAAAGGCGACGAGAAAATTACAATTAAGGTGGAAGGCGGCGGCCCGATCGGTGTAATCCTCGTGGATGCAAATGCGCACGGTGAAGTCCGCGGGTATGTCACGAATCCGCAAACCCATTTTGATGTAAATGAAAAAGGAAAGCTCGATGTCCGGCGCGCGGTCGGAACGGACGGAACCCTGACGGTTGTAAAAGACCTCGGGTTGCGTGAACATTTCTCTGGCCAGGTTCCGCTTGTTTCCGGAGAGCTTGGCGAAGATTTTACCTACTACTTTGCCGCTTCGGAGCAAGTGCCTTCCGCGGTTGGCGTGGGGGTGCTTGTCAATCCGGACAACACGATTTTGGCGTCGGGCGGTTTTATCATTCAGCTTATGCCGGGAACAGGGGAGGAAATCATTACGGCCATTGAAAACAAGATTGCCAATACAGCCCCGATTTCCGAGCTGATCCGGAAGGGATTAACACCGGAAGAAATTTTAGAAAGCCTCCTCGGCAAAGGAAATGTACAGGTATTGGACAAAATGCCGGTCCGTTTTGAATGCACCTGCTCAAAAGAAAAATTTGCATCCGCCATGATCAGCCTCGGGAAAAAAGAAATCCGGGAAATGATTGAAGAAGACGGGCAGGCTGAAGCCGTCTGCCATTTCTGTCGGGAAAAATACCACTTCACCCGCGAAGATTTGGAAAAACTGCTGGAAGAAGCAAAGGGGTAATAAGAAAAGTGGAAACACTTTGCCCAAGGGCGGCCCATCCTTTTTAGGAATTTTGTCATAGAGAAGCAAGGCATTCCAGTTGACAACCTGGCAAAATGATGTTATTTTTTAAATATTAAACCAATAAAAATACTCGGAATATGAGGTGGATGTCTTGGCACATTTTGCAAATTCGGTTGCCGAATTGGTCGGCAAAACACCGGTCGTAAAAGTAAACCGCTTAACAGACGAAAATTCTGCAGAAGTGTATTTAAAATTGGAGTATTTCAATCCCGCCAGCAGCGTAAAAGACCGTATTGCGCTTGCCATGATTGAAGATGCAGAGAAAAAAGGCCGCTTAAAACCGGGCGATACGATTGTCGAGCCGACAAGCGGAAACACAGGGATTGGGCTTGCAATGATTGCGGCTGCAAAGGGGTACAAAGCTGTCATTGTCATGCCTGAAACGATGAGCCTCGAACGCCGCAGCCTGCTTCGCGCATACGGGGCAAAACTTGTATTGACCCCTGGTTCAGAAGGCATTAAAGGCGCTGTCAATAAAGCCGAACAGCTTGTAAAAGAAAATGGCTACTTCATGCCGCAGCAATTCCAAAACCCGGCCAACCCGGAAATCCACCGTTTGACAACGGGGAAAGAAATCATCGAACAAATGGGAGACCAGCTTGACGCATTTGTTGCCGGCGTCGGTACCGGCGGAACGATTACAGGTGCTGGCCAGGCATTGCGTGAAGCTTACCCGGATATCAAAATTTATGCGGTAGAACCGGACGATTCACCGCTCCTGTCCGAAGGCAAACCGGGTCCGCATAAAATCCAGGGCATCGGCACCAACTTTGTCCCTGAGACGCTGGATAAAAACATTTATGATGAAATCATCCGCGTCAAAACAGAAGAAGCTTTTGAAGCTGCAAGAAAAGCGGCAAAAGAAGAAGGCGTGCTTGGCGGCATTTCATCCGGTGCGGCCATTTTCGCGGCCCTCGAGGTTGCGAAAAAACTCGGAAAAGGCAAGAAAGTGCTTGCCGTTGTTCCGGATACCGGCGAACGTTACCTGAGCACACCGCTTTACCAGTTTGAAGATTAAGCAGCGGATCCAAACCCCGTGGAGGAAAATTCTCTGCGGGTTTTCTTTTTTACCTGTAAAAATACGGATGTTTTATACGTGGAACGGAATTATGATAGACTATATTTATTGAAATGAAAGAAAAAGGGGAGAATAAAAATTGAAGTGTGGCCGGTTCGAGCTCGATTTTTCGAAAAAAACATATGTGATGGGCATTTTAAATGTCACGCCGGACTCTTTTTCCGACGGGGGGAATTTTTTTCATACAGACGAGGCAGTAAAACATGCATACCAAATGGTGGAAGACGGTGCCGATCTGCTCGATATCGGCGGCGAATCGACAAGGCCGGGGCATAAACCCATTTCCGCAGAAGAAGAACTGGAAAGGATTTTGCCGGTGATTCAGGCGGTCTCGGGAAACATACAAGTTCCGATTTCCGTAGATACGTATAAAGCGAAAACGGCAGATGAAGCGGTTCAAGCAGGGGCGCATATCATCAACGATGTATGGGGCGCAAAGCGGGATCCGGAAATCGCAGCTGTTGCTGCAAAGCATCGCGTTCCGATCATTTTAATGCATAACCGGGAAAATGCGTATTACGAAAATTTTATGCGCGACTGCCTGTATGATCTTTATGAAAGCATTAATATTGCAAAAAAAGCCGGTGTGGAAGATGACCAAATTATCTTGGATCCGGGTATTGGTTTTGCAAAAGGGTTTATGGAAGACCTCGAAATGATGCAAAACTTGGATAAGCTTGTTGCCCTCGGTTACCCGGTTTTGCTTGCCGCATCGAGAAAGCGGATGATCGGCCATGTGCTCGGACTGCCGGTCGATGAGAGAATGGAGGGCACGGGGGCGGTTTGCTGCTATGGGATTACAAAAGGCTGCCATATGGTGCGCGTCCATGACGTAAAGCCGGTCAGCAGAATGGTGAAAATAATGGATGCGCTTGTTGGAAAGGGGAAACCGGATGGACAAGATTCTTATTAATGAAATGGAGTTTTACGGCTATCACGGTGTGTTTCCGGAAGAGGCAAAACTGGGCCAGCGTTTCCGCGTATCGCTGACCCTTTATTTGGATTTAAAGCAGGCGGGATTGACAGACCGGTTGGAAGAAACGGTCAGTTATGCGGATGTATACAATCTGGCTAAAACGATCGTAGAAGGGCGCCCTTACCGTTTGCTTGAGGCCGTAGCGGAAAAATTGGCCGGGTCAATCCTTGCTTCATTTGATAAAATCTTGGAAGTAACGGTAAAAGTGACCAAACCGGATCCCCCTATCCCCGGCCATTACCAATCTGTTGCGGTAGAAATTACGAGGAGAAGAGACAATGGATAATTTTGCTTATTTGGCACTCGGGTCCAATATTGAGCCGCGCTTTTCCTATTTGCTTGATGCGGTCAAAGCGCTTGAAAACAACCTGGAAATTAAGGTTTGCAAAGTTTCATCGATTTATGAAACCGATCCGGTCGGCTACACGGATCAAGGAAAATTTTTGAATATGGCGGTAAAAATCAACACCGGTTTATCGCCTTTCGAACTGCTTGATGCATGCCTCCGGATTGAAAAAGCTTTGGGAAGAAAAAGGGAAATCCGATGGGGACCGCGGACGATCGATCTTGACATTTTGCTGTATAATCATGAAAATATGGAAACAGAGACACTTGTACTCCCACACCCGAGAATGCATGAAAGGGCATTTGTTTTAGTTCCACTCACAGAATTGGACAACTCGCTCATACATCCTGTTACAAAAATCCCTTTTGCAAAATTGCTTGAAGCATGTATAGACAGAGAAGGGATCCGGCTATGGAAACAGATAAGCGGGGAAGGCGTATCCGCGCTTTCCGGAAATTAAAAGGATTTACACAGGAAAGTTTTGCGAGGAAGATGGGTGTTTCTGTGTCTGTGCTCGGGGAAGTGGAAAGCAGAACGGAATGGCCCTCGGAAGCACTGTTGGAAAAAATTTCATCCGTTTTTTGATATACCGATAGATGAAATCATCCGCGATGAAAAAGGAGGTTTATGAATGTTAAAAATCCGCGATATTGAAATGAAAAACCCTGTCGTTTTAGCGCCTATGGCCGGCGTCTGCAATTCCGCCTTCCGCCTGACCGTCAAAGAGTTCGGCGCAGGACTTGTTTGCGCCGAAATGATCAGCGATAAAGGGATCCTTTACAAAAATGAAAAAACGCTAAACATGCTGTATATTGACGAACGGGAAAAACCGATGAGCCTGCAGATTTTCGGCGGGGAAAAAGAGTCACTTGTCGAAGCAGCCAAATTTGTCGATAAAAATACGAATGCCGACATCATTGATATCAACATGGGCTGCCCGGTCAATAAAGTCATTAAGTGTGAAGCGGGCGCGAAATGGCTGCTTGACCCGAACAAAATTTACGAAATGGTGGCAGCGGTTGTCGATGCCGTTGAAAAGCCGGTCACGGTTAAAATGCGGATGGGCTGGGATGACAAGCATATTTATGCGGTGGAAAATGCCCGGGCTGTGGAACGCGCAGGCGGATCTGCCGTTTCACTGCACGGCCGAACCCGTGAGCAGATGTATGAAGGGCATGCGAACTGGGACATTATCCGTGAAGTGAAACAAGCGGTAAATATCCCTGTGATCGGAAACGGCGATGTGAAAACACCGCAGGATGCAAAACGGATGCTCGATGAAACCGGGGTGGACGGGGTCATGATCGGGCGCGCCGCACTCGGCAACCCGTGGATGATCTACCGGACGGTGAAATACCTGGAAACCGGCGAATTAATCGGAGAGCCTTCCATCCGCGAAAAAATCGATGTCTGCATCTTGCACCTCGACCGCCTGATCGCGTTGAAAAACGAAGAAATCGCAGTCCGCGAAATGAGAAAGCATGCTGCATGGTATTTAAAAGGCCTGCGAGGCAATGCCAAAGTGCGGAACGGCATTAATGCGTGCGAAACAAGGGAGGATCTTGTCACCCTCCTACGCAATTATGTGGAAGAGCAGGAAGCAAAACAAAAACAAGCAGTGTAAGGATGATAACTGCCAGTGGAATCACTGGCAGTTATCATGTTCGCTCTTGTACATAAAGAAAAACCTTTTTAATGATGTCTGAACGGAAAAGATTGTGTACAATAATAGAGGTATACGGCTATAATGGCTAATGTTGAACGGCGGACCATTCAAGCATTGATTGGCAGAATACAAGGAAGGGCAGCTTTCCTTTTTCGTAAGTTTGAGCAAATATTGGCCGGTGTATTTTTAACGATTGGAGGAAAATGTTTAGATGAGTGGCGAAAATATAAATGAACAGTATCTCGTCCGGAAAGAAAAAATGGAGGCGCTTCGGGAAAAAGGCATCGATCCGTTCGGCAAACGCTTTGATCGGACGGCAAACACCGAGGAATTAAAGCAAAAATATGGCGAATGGACGGAAGAAGAACTGGAAGAAAAAGAGATTCCCGTTGCCATTGCCGGGAGGATCATGACAAAACGGCGGAAAGGGAAAGCAGGTTTCGCCCATATCCAGGATCTAAAGGGGCAAATCCAATTTTATATTCGCCAGGACGCTGTCGGGGAAGAACAGTACGAGTTGTTTAAAAACGCCGACCTTGGGGATATCGTCGGCCTCAAAGGAACAGTTTTCCGCACGAAAGTAGGGGAGCTGTCCGTAAAGGTCAAAGAGTTTATTCTGTTAACGAAAGCGCTGCGCCCGCTGCCGGATAAATTCCACGGCCTGCGCGACATTGAACAGCGCTACCGCCAGCGTTATCTGGACCTGATCATGAACGAAGAAAGCAAAAATACGTTCATCGCAAGAAGCCGGATTGTCCAATCAATCCGCAATTATTTGGACAAAAGCGGCTACCTTGAAGTCGAAACGCCAATGATGCATACCATTGCCGGGGGAGCGGCTGCACACCCGTTTATTACGCACCATAATGCATTGGATATGGACCTGTACATGCGGATCGCGATTGAACTCCATCTAAAACGCCTGATTGTCGGCGGTTTAGAAAAAGTATATGAAATCGGGCGCGTATTCCGCAACGAAGGCATTGACACCCGTCACAACCCTGAGTTCACTATGCTCGAACTATATGAAGCATATGCGGATTTTAATGATATTATGCGACTGACCGAAAACTTGATTGCCCACACGGCGAAAGAAGTACTGGGCAAAACCACCATCCAATACGGAGAACATGAAGTGAACCTCGAGCCGGAATGGCGCCGCCTGCATATGGTGGATGCTATTAAAGAATATACGGGCGTCGATTTCTGGAATGTCACGAGCACAGAAGAAGCGAGGGCGCTTGCGAAAGAACACAATATTGAGATTACGGAGCATATGGAATACGGGCATATCGTGAACGAATTTTTTGAGCAAAGGGTGGAAGACAAACTCATCCAGCCGACATTCATTTACGGCCATCCGGTGGAAATCTCCCCGCTGGCCAGGAAAAATGAAAAAGACCCGCGGTTTACAGACCGATTTGAGCTGTTTATCGTAGGGCGTGAACATGCCAATGCGTTCACGGAGCTCAATGACCCGATCGACCAGCGCGAACGTTTCCTTAACCAGTTAAAAGAACGGGAACAAGGAAATGATGAAGCACACCAAATGGATGAAGACTTCCTGGAAGCTTTGGAATACGGCATGCCGCCAACAGGTGGGCTCGGCATCGGCATCGACCGACTCGTGATGCTGTTAACGAATTCCCCATCCATCCGCGATGTGCTGCTCTTCCCTTTGATGAAAAGCAGAGGTTAAAAAACGGCTTTGGCCCTGCTTAAGTTTGTAGGCTTTAACGCGCGTGCATGAATAGATGAATGAAAAGGCGGTTGGAGGCATTTTTGCCCGGCTCTTATGACAAAAGCCGAGATTTCAAATAGACGAAAAAGCAGCGGGAACTGTTTGCCGGGTTCCGCTGCTTTTTTTGGGTGCGCCTGGCATGGCTGCACTCTATAGGGTGAAAGTCCCGAATCGCGAAGGCAGTAGTAGCGATAGCCTAACGCAAGGGTGTCCGTAGTGATGCGGAATCTGAAGGAAGCGAGCGGCAAAACCTCCGATTCTTGAGGAACACGAACCTCATACAAGGCTAGGTATCATTGGATGAGCTTGCC
>NZ_BKZP01000021.1 GCF_008974185.1 Weizmannia acidilactici | reverse complement strand
AAATAGCCTGAATGGTAGTTAGAAGGGGTCTAAGGACCGTTCACACATAAAAGAATAGCGCGAACGGTAGAACAAGACATGAGGAAAAGGCTGTCTTGCTTTCGCTGAAAAAGCAGCGCTTAAATGATGAATATACAGGATAAGCGGTGGGGCACTGTCAATGGGATGTGCCCGCCGCTTTTAAATGTCCTCTGTTTCTGGGGAGCTCTATTTTATTTTAAACGGGGATTTTATCAGTTATTCAGAATAGAATCGTTTTTTCTGTTTTAAATAAGGTGTACACTTTATATCTTTGAAATTGTTTTCAATATTAAATTGTTTTCTTCGTTAATAATTAAATTATTCACAAAACATTAACAAATTTTCTGCCATCATGTTGTAAAATAAACATTGTAAGTTTTACCACAAATAACGGAGGTGCAGATTTATGAAAGCGCTCACTTACCTTGGGCCGGGGAAAAAGGAACTTGCAGAAAAACCGAAACCGGAATTGCTTCAGCCAACAGACGTTATTGTTCGTGTTACGAAAACGACCATTTGCGGGACTGATCTGCACATTTTATTGGGGGATCTTCCGGAAGTTGAAAATGGAAGGATTCTTGGGCATGAAGGTGTTGGAATTGTTGAAGAAGTCGGGGATGGCGTAAAGAACTTTAAAAAAGGCGATCATGTGTTGATTTCCTGTATTACATCCTGCGGGAAATGTGATAATTGTAAAAAGGGACTTTATGCCCATTGCGAGGACGGCGGCTGGATCCTTGGCTATTTAATTGACGGTACACAAGCGGAGTATGTAAGAATCCCTCATGCCGATAACAGTTTGTACCACATTCCGGAAGGCGCTGATGAAGATGCACTCGTCATGTTAAGTGATATTTTACCGACCGGATTTGAAATTGGCGTCTTAAATGGAAAGGTCCAGCCTGGGCAGACCGTAGCAATTGTTGGATCAGGGCCTGTTGGCATGGCAGCCCTCCTCACTGCACAATTTTATTCGCCTGCTGAAATCATTATGGTAGATTTAGACGATAACCGGCTTGAAGTTGCCAAGAAATTTGGCGCAACGCAAACGGTAAACAGCAGTGATGGGAAAGCTATTCAAAAAATTATGGAACTTACGGACGGCAAAGGTGTAGACGTTGCGATGGAAGCTGTCGGAATCCCCGCAACCTTTGATATTTGCCAGCATATTGTGAAACCGGGCGGGCATATCGCCAATGTCGGCGTACATGGAAAACCTGTTGAATTCCACATTGAAAAATTGTGGATTTCCAATATTACTTTGACCACCGGTTTAGTCAACACGAATACAACTCCGATGTTGCTAAAAACAGTCACATCCGAAAAATTGAAACCGGAACAGTTGATCACACATCGCTTTGCCTTTCAAGATATCATGCAAGCGTATGAAGTGTTTGGAAATGCGGCGGAGAATCAGGCTTTGAAAGTATTAATTACGAATGAATAAGGAGAATGTTTGACGTGTGAGAGGGAGAAAGAAAATGCCCTCTCTTTTTTGATGGGATAATTTGGTGACATAGAATCACTTATATAAGCCGGAATCCGGATGTATTTGAAAAATGTGTACCTGCCGATAGTAATATTGTTATTGAAAAGGAAAAGTAGTGCCCAATGAGAGGGGCTTTTGTACAAAAAAACTTCAAGAATATAAGTATTCGCGGGTTATAATAAGAATGATAAATCCTGGAATAGACATTCTATTGTTCAGCAGCTGTCTATTCCAGGATTAGGTTTCTTTACCTGATTACAATTCTTGTTGTTTTTCTATCTATCTGAGAAGGGTATGCAACCTAATTTTATAATGCTTATTGAAATTTGGCACATTCTTTTGGAGTGATCGCCTAAAATGGGATTTTAAGCTTGTTTGCGAATGGGTCCTTTTTGATAGACGCTTATGGCAAATCATTACCGGCAGCAAAATAGATATCGTACCATTCTTGGCGGGTGAGGGCTATGTTCGATGCTTCTGCAATTTTTTCCAGGCGGCCCGGATTCATGGTTCCGACAATCACTTGAATTTTAGCCGGATGCTTGAGGATCCATGCAGTTGCAATCGCCATTTTAGAAACCCCTTTTTCTTCCGCTAATTGGCCCAGTTTTTCGTTCAATTCAGGGAACTTCGGATTATCAATAAATACGCCTTCAAAGAAACCGTATTGGAATGGGGACCAGGCTTGGATTGTAATATCATGCAGGCGTGAATATTCCAGCACACCGCCATCATGGTTGATGCTGCGTTCGTCTTTCATATTTACATGCATTCCAAAATCAATCATGCCTGTATGAGCAATGCTGAACTGCAATTGATTGACAATGAGTTTTTGTGAAATATATTTTTGCACCAGGTCAACCTGGTAAGGATGGAAGTTGCTGACGCCAAATTGGCGAACTTTACCGGAATTTTGGAGAATCGAAAAAGCCTCGGCAATTTCTTCCGGTTCCATTAACGGATCAGGGCGGTGGAGCAGCAATATATCCAGGTAGTCCGTCTTCAGCCGTTGCAAGCTGCCATCAACTGCTTCCAAAATGTGCTCTTTGGAGAAATTGTACATCCGGTCTTCGATACCGCATTTTGATTGGAGAATGATATCTTCCCGCTTAATGGACGTATTCTTCAAAGCGTTTGCAAAGATGCTTTCCGATTCCCCTTTGCCATACTTATCCGCATGATCGAAGAAATTAATTCCGTGTTCGACTGCCGTTTCAATCATCGTTTGAGCATCTTTTTCTGATAACGCATCCATACGCATGCAGCCTAAAGCAATCTCTGATCCCAAAATACCGCTTTTGCCAAGATTAATTCGTTTCATTGCAATTCCTCCTAAAAAAATTTCCCACAACCTTATTTTAGGGATTAGACCTTACTCTAAGTCAACGATTAGGTTTATAATAGAAAAATAAAAGATTTGCAGCAGAGGTGGAATGGATCATGCGTTACACGATTGGAGAAGTTGCAAAAATCACCGGTTTTTCTAAATATACTTTAAGATATTACGACAAACAGGGGCTGCTGCCTTTTTTGGATCGGACAGAAAACGGGATAAGAATTTTTAAAGATAGTGATCTTTCTTTTTTAAGCGTGATCAGTTGTTTAAAAGAAACCGGCATGTCAATTAAAGAAATTAGGGAATTTGTAAAATGGTGCATGGAAGGCGATTCCACTCTGGCGCTCCGGCTCAAAATGTTTGAAGAGCATAAAAAAGCCGTGGAGGAACAAATCAAAAACCTTCAAAAAAATTTGGAAAAAATTAATCATAAAATCTGGTATTATCAAACCGCTTTGGAAGCGGGCACGGAAGCAATTCATACCGAACACAACGGCGGAAAGTACGTTAATAAATGAGGAAAAGGAGAGGGCAGAATATTCCCTCTCCCATGTTTGGATCGTCCATGAAAACTGTATGGAAATTATTGATCTTTTAAAATTAAAATGCCATCCACTAAAATTTCCTGCGGCGGGAGAGGCTCGGTAAACATTTCATACAATTTTTCTACTGCAATTTCACCTATCTTTTTTTCATTTTGCATTATATGCGTGTAGTGGTGCTTCGGAAAATATTTTGAACTTGGAGCATCAAAACAAACCAGCTCAATCGATTGAAACGGTTTGTCATGTAACTCTTTTATCGCCTGCTCGACTAATAAAAGGATATTATACTCAACGGCAAAAATGGCATCTATTTTTCCTTTGTTATCGCGTAAATACTGTTTAATATGGTCCAGGTCATCGGCAATGTTTTTTTCTGAGTCATTGCTCGGAATGGTACTGGTAATATTTGATAATCTTAATGCCTTGTCAGGAACTAAGTTATATTTCAATAAAGCATTTTCCCATCCTGTAATTCTATCTTCGACTGAAGAAGTTCCTTTTTCATTCGGTGTGATGATGCCGATTCTTTTTTTCCCTTGCTCAATGAGAGTAGAAATGAGTAATTCACTCGATCTGATATTATTTGTGCCGACGAAAACAGTCGGTATCCCCTTTAAAATTCTGTCCACAAGCACTAAAGGAATTTTTCGGACGACCAGTTTGAGAATTTCTTCATTGAAATATTGGTTTTGGGCAGGCATGATAATAAATCCGTCCACTTCGTCAATTAAGTCTTTAATGTATTTCTTTTCCAGTTCTCCTTTCCCATGTGTAAGTTTTAGAATCAGGTGATCTCCTCTGCTGCTGACTGCAGTTTCAATCACGTGCAGCATTTTGTTAGCAAAGTCACGGAATTCTGTCAATATGCAGGCGATGGTTTTTTTTGAAGAAGAAGTTCCATGCTTCACAATGGGAGAAGGCTTTACAAAGGAGCCTTTCCCTGGCTTCCGTTCAATATATCCTTCCGAAGAAATGAGATCTAGTGCTTTTTTTGCTGTGATTCTGCTTACATTATATTTTTCGCATAGTTCTTTTTCTGATGGGACTTGGTCATGAGGTTGATAAAATCCGCGCTCTATTTTTTGGACCAAATCATCATGGATTTGCTGATAAATGGGTTTGTTCTCCATGACTGCCTCCTGATATACAAATGTTATATACATATTATATAACATTTGTATGCGCAAAGGAAACCTTTAAATCCTTAATTTTGAAAACAAACATATAAGCATTTTTTAAAATGTCATGATATTTTTATAAATATACATATTGACATGTCAATCTATACATATTAATATAAAAACATAATGTAAGCGCTTTAAAACGAAAAGGGGGGATCTTATGGTGGGAGTGCCTTGAAATGTTTGCCGGAATCGTTAATCAAATGGTGCACTGCTGTGATGTCTAAAGCATAAAACTAACCGGGGGGCTTTAAAAATGAAAAAAATGAAGCGGGTAAGAAATGTTTTGTTTTGTGCAATTCTTGTTTTAATGGTTGTTTTATCCGGTTGTTTAAGTTCAAAATCATCAGGATCCGGCAGTGGAAAAACAGAAATAAAAATTACATGGAGAGACCAGGGGGAGCATGACAACCTAAAACAATTCCTGACGAAAACTTTTATTCCTAAATTTGAGAAAGAAAACCCTGATATTAAAATTGTTTTGAGCCCGATCCAGGCAAGTGAAGGAGATTATTTCTCAAAGGTTGCGCTTGCGATGAAGTCAAGCAGTACAGCTCCGGACGTCGTGGCGGAGGATTCATTCATGTTAAATTCGGATGCAAACGCAGGCTATTTATTAAAGCTTGATCACTATTTGAAATCCTGGGATGAATGGAGCAAATATGAAGAAAACTTAAAAGCGGGTTCCAGAGCACAGAACGGGAGCTATTATGCGATACCTGGAACATCTGATTCGAGGGGACTTTGGTATAACAAGAGTGTATTTAAAAAAGCAGGATTGCCGACAAATTGGCAGCCAAAAAATTGGGATGACATCATCACTGTAGCAGAAACGATTAAGAAAAAACTTCCGGATGTTGTGCCATTATCAATGGGGGTAGCAAAGGCAAATGGCGAATCGGTTTCGATGCAGACGTTTGAAATGCTGCTCTATGGAACAAATGATACATTGTACGACGATAACATCAAAAAGTGGATTGTTTCAAGTAAGGGAATCAATGATTCTTTGAAATTTATAGATGAAGTATTTAATAAGAAGAAATTAGGTCCTCCTTTATCAATCGCGATGAATAGTAATTATGGTTCTGTTATGTTTCAAGATAAACTGCCGAAAGGAAAAGCGGGAATTATTTTAGACGGCTATTGGAATTTAGGAAACTATAAACCTGATGGTGCGGTTCCGATTAAAAATGTAGATAAAGTATTCGGGTTTGCCGCAATGCCGACACAGTACGGGCAAAAACCGGGCACCACGACAATGGTCGGGGGATGGACCTGGGCAATTCCGGCTAAATCACAGCATCATGACGCAGCATGGAAGGTCATTAAAGCATTGGGAAGTAAAGAAAACCAGGCGGCCAGAGCCATTTCTGAAGGAAACTTAACAGTACGTTCCGATTCGGCTGCTATGCCTGCTTACAAAAACAGAACCTTTATTCCTGAAGCTACCAAATATTTGAAAAACGGGCATTTCAGACCGGCGAATGACAAGTATCCAAATGTTTCTACAGAAATCCAGAGTATGGTCGAATCGGTTGCTAGCGGAAAAGCAACACCTAAAAAAGCAGCCCAAACATTTAAGAAGAATGTAACACGAATTGTAGGATCGGACAATGTCATTACGCGATAAGTCATATTGGAAAGGAGTAGAATGGACGCAACATCTGCTCCTTTTTCAAAAAACTTCGGACTATGAATCGGGGTGGCAAAATGGCAATGCAGTATCAGGAGGCAAAACATCAGGTAAAGCAGATAACGAGGAAAAGAAATGATGGTTTAAAATCTGTTTTTTTCTTGGCACCATCGTGGGTTCTATTGCTCCTGTTTTTTATCACACCAATGCTGCTGACCATCTTTTTTTCCTTTACAAATTTATCTTTGACAGGATCCGCAGCAAGCAAATTGGAATTTGTTGGATTTCAGAATTTTGTAAATATTTTTGAAGACCCGCAATTTAGAAGCAGCATTTACAAGACAATTATTTTTCTGTTTTTTTCCGCTATTATTGGGCAATGCTTCTTCGGCTTCTTCATTGCATTTCTGATGAAAGAAAAGAACAAATTGTTTCGGCAAATCATCGGATTGATCATTATTGCGGCATGGGTAACCCCTGAAGTGGTTGTGTCTTTCTGCTGGGTGGCATTTTTGGGCGATAATGGTACATTGAATCAGTTAATTGAATTGTTTCATTTTAAGCCAATTGCCTGGTTATTCACTTTCCCAATGATTAGTGTCATCATTGCAAATATTTGGCGGGGGACCGCTTTTTCCATGATGGTTTTTCAGGCCGCACTCGATGATATTCCGAAAGAAATAGAAGAAGCAGCGATCATTGACGGTGCTTCAAAATGGAAAGTGATCACGAAAGTTACGATTCCGATGGTAAAAGGGACGATTGCTACCAATATGATGCTTGTAACACTCCAGACGCTAGGGGTTTTCACGCTAATCTATACGATGACAGGCGGGGGCCCTGGAAATGCTACGATGACCTTGCCGGTGCTTATGTATAAACAGGCTTTTGTAAGTTATCAGCTTGGTTACGGCACAGCCATATCTTTGACGCTATTATTAATCGGCGTTGTGGCGAGTTTGTTGTATATGAAAACTTTAAAGATGAAAGTGTAGGCGATCATTATGGCAAAACGTAGTCATCGCTTCGAGATAGCCATTCATTATCTGATCTTAAGCATTTTAGGCATTCTCTTTCTGCTGCCTCTATTATGGATGCTGTTTGCTTCAGTAGACCCGAATGCCATTCAGGCTTTGAAAGTTCCGGAAAAAGTGACTTTACAAAACTTCAACTCCATTTTAACGGATCCGGGACTGATGCGTTCATTTGTCATTGGGTTTTTCATCTCCGGCGGGCAGGCTTTGCTGGTGGTGTTCTTATGCATTATTGCAGCCTACCCTTTATCCCGCTATACTTTAAAATATAAAAAATCTTTTATGATGACGATTCTTTTTCTGACTTCTTTACCGATCACAGCGGTTATGGTACCGGTCTATCAATTATTTTTGACGTTAAAGCTGCAGGATTCATTGATCGCTACAACATTGTTTCTCACCGCGTCTTCACTCCCGTACGGCATATGGATGATGAAGAATTTCATGGATTCTGTGCCGATCGAACTGGAAGAATCAGCTTGGGTTGACGGTGCATCCACATTGAGAGGGATCAGGTCCATTGTAGCACCATTAATGTTGCCGGGCATTTTTACAGTAGGGATTTTTACTTTTGCAGGAAGCTGGGGAAACTTTTTTGTTCCGTATATCCTCATTCAAACACCTGAAAAAATGCCCGCATCTGTTACGATCTTTCAGTTTTTTGGGAATTTCGGAATGGTCAACTATGGAAGGCTTGCTGCATTTTCGGTGCTTTACACCATTCCTGTTGTTGTGTTCTATGCATTTTCTCAAAGCTATATGTCGAAAGGATTTAGTTTGGGCGGCGCCACAAAAGGTTGATTTAACAAAGGGGAGTGAAGGAAATGTTTTTTTTTAAAGAAAAATTGAAAGCCAGAATAAAAGAATTAGAGCCTTACCGTTATATGGAACGGACGCCGGTTACAGGCTGGTTAAAGAAAGAGGATCCGACAAAATCGTTGAAATATCCTCCTGAAATAGACGAATCATGGGAACACTTGAAAATGGGGGAATATTGGGAGGGAAGAGACAAGTATCTCTGGCTTCGGGCTGAATTTCAAGTTCCGGACTGCAGGGGAAAAGAACTGGTTCTTTTATTTGATTTTGGAAAAACAGGCGGGGGTCATAACTCCGGTTTTGAATCATTGTTATTTATAAACGGTGAACCCTATCAAGGTGTGGATTCAAATCATAAAGAAGTTTTTCTGGACGAACAGTATTTTGGCAAAAAGATTGAACTGGCTTTAAAACTTTGGTCGGGCCTTGAGGGCGGGGGACCGCAGAAAATTATGAGACACCATTTCAAATACGGGGATTGTGCTATTTTGAATCCTACGGTGGATGATTTGTATTACACGTCAAATAATATGTTAAAAACGGTCGAAGCCATCGATCCGAATCTGCCCGAAAGCGTGCGGCTATTAAATGCTTTGGAAAGGGCTTTCCGGGAAATAGACTGGTCCTATCCGGGTTCTGAAATATTCTATCAATCTTGTGAAAAGGCAAATGAAGTGCTAACGGCAGAATTGTCCTCGATGGAAAAGAATACTTCTGTGAATATTACAGCAATTGGGCACACCCATATTGATGTGGCCTGGCTGTGGCGGCTGAAACATACAAGGGAAAAAGCGGCACGTTCGTTTTCCACCGTTTTGCGCCTGATGGAAAAATACCCGGATTATGTTTTCCTGCAAACACAGCCGCAACTCTACAAATTTATAAAAGAAGATTATCCGGAAATTTTTGAAAAAATTAAATCGAAAGTTAAAGAGGGGAAATGGGAAATAGACGGTGCCATGTGGCTCGAGGCGGACTGTAATATTCCGTCCGGTGAATCCTTTGTCCGCCAGATTCTCCACGGCAGCCGTTTCATCAAAAAAGAATTCAATCAGGATATCCATTATTTATGGCTCCCGGATGTATTCGGCTATTCCTGGGCATTACCGCAAATCTTGAAAAAATCGGGCATCAACACATTTATGACAACGAAAATAAGCTGGAATCAATACAACCGGATGCCCCATGATACTTTTATTTGGCGGGGAATTGATGGAAGTGAAGTATTGGCGCATTTTATCACTACACCGGAACCGGAGAATATTGGGACGGGTTCATGGTTTTATACGTATAACGGTTTGCTTGAGCCGAGTACGGTAAAAGGGATTTATGACGGATACCGCGATAAGAATATCAATCAAAATTTGCTTTTGTCTTACGGTTACGGGGACGGGGGCGGCGGAGTAAATCGAGATATGCTTGAAAACCGGAGACGGTTGGATAAAATTCCGGGGTTGCCGTATGTGAAAACCGGAAAAGCTAAAGATTTTTTTGAGGAGCTTCACGAAACCATTAATGATACAGATCAATATGTTCACACATGGGATGGGGAGCTTTACCTGGAATATCACCGGGGGACCTATACTTCTCAGGCATATGTTAAAAAAATGAACAGAAGGTTAGAATTTGCTTATCGGGAAATGGAACTGCTGCAGTCGTGGGCGTACAAAACATTGCCAAATTGGGAATATCCCGCTGAAAAGCTTCATGCCGGCTGGGAAATCATTTTAAGGAACCAGTTCCATGATATTATTCCGGGATCTTCTATACATGAAGTATATCAGGATAATAAAGAGGATTACGCAAATGCTTTAAAAATCATCACTGAATTAAAAGAAGACATGGCAAAAAAATTGTTTAAGGCATCCGGCTGTTCCTGGACTTTTATGAATACCGCCGGCTGGGAAAGAAATGATATTGTCAAGATACCGGTTCACCAAGAAGGCTATTTTCTCGATGAGAACGGACAAAAGTTAAACAGTGTAAAAACGAATGAAGGCTATGAAGTTCAATTAACCGGTTTGCCTGCATTAGGAAGCAAACAAATTTCGTTTATCACGGGCCCGGAAAATGGGCAAAAAGAAATCCCGTTTAGGGCAAGGGAAAAAAGAATCGAAACGCCGTTTTATCATATTGAATGGAATAATGAAGGGCAACTAACAAAAATATACGATAAGGAATATCAAAGGAATGTCCTGGATGAAAGTGGGAGAGGAAATATCCTCCAATTGTTTGAAGACAAACCTATGAATTTTGATGCTTGGGATATTGATTTGTATTATATCCAAAAGAAAAAAGAGTTGAAGGCTTCATCTATTGAAATGATCGAAGTAAACGCACTGTATGCGGTGATCCAATTTACCTACGAATTCGGTAAATCCCGGATTGTGCAATATATGAAAGTCTATCGGGATAATCGGAGAATCGATTTTGAAACAAAAGTAGATTGGCACGAACGGCAACAACTACTAAAAGCTGCTTTCGAGGTTGATGTCCGTGCAACTCAGGCAACTTATGACATTCAATTTGGTAATGTAAAAAGACCGACACATTGGAATACAAGCTGGGATATGGCGAGATTTGAATCTGTGGCACACAAATGGGTTGATTTGTCGGAAAGAGATTACGGCGTTAGCCTTTTGAATGACAGTAAATACGGGCATGATGTAAAAGATCATACGATGAGAATTACGCTGCTAAAAGGTGCGATTTATCCGGACACAGAAGCTGACATCGGGGAACATGCGTTTACCTACAGCCTGCTTCCACACAAAGGTGATTTTGTGGATGGATGGGTTGAACAAGCCGCATGGGAACTGAACAATCCCCTTTTAGGAATGCAGGGTATTACTTCTTTTGGACATACGCCGTTTTTTGAAATTGAAAATGGCGAGCATGTTATTATTGATGCGGTGAAAAAACAGGAAGACGGGGACGGCCTGATTGTCAGAATCCATGAATTTACGGGTTCAAAGACAAAAGTTAAGCTTCGCCCTACTTTTGCTTTTCATCAATGGGTAGAAACGGATCTATTGGAAAATATAATAGATGGCAAGGTTGCGCAACAGTCGGATGCCGCCGAACTGTCATTTAAACCGTATGAAATTAAAACCATTTTATTTCATTAAATCTGTTAAGGAACGGGATACCACTTAAGAGCTGAGAAGGCCGTTTCAGGAGAAAAAATTATGAGCAAACGGTCCAGAGAAGGCTGCTGAACTTGCTAAAGACCACTTCATGGAAAAAATGAAAAGGGGGTTTTGAGACAGCCCCTTTTCTTTACAGTTTTTAAAAATAAACCTGGCAATCATCCGTTCATTTGTAGACTCTTATTTAAAAAAAATCACCTGATTGTGGAATTGGTTAAAATGGAATGATCGCCCTATTATACTAGATTTCATGCCGACTTTTCGAGATTGAGTGAAAATTTTGTCGCGGATTCATAAATGCAGACTCCTGCGGAACCAGCCATTTTCCTTTTCTCTCTTTAAAATGGCCCTCTTCATAAATCACTTCGCCGTTGGATAAGGTCATGCTGATTTTGCAAGGAAACGTATGCCCGGTATAAAGGCTTTGTTTATGTTTGGCAAAAAAGTTTTCTTCCGACACCGTAAACGTTTCGTCAAGGGCAACAACAGCAAAATCCGCATCCTTTCCTTCCGCGATGCTGCCTTTTCCGGAAAGGCCGAACCGTTTCGCCGGGTTTTCGGCCGTCCATTTTGCCACATTAGTAAGCGGAATGTCGTGTTTTTTGGCCAGCTCAATGGCAGAGAGAAGGGTAAACTGGCCGCCGCTGATTCCGCCCCATGCTTCAAAAAGGCTGTGTACGGCCGGATCTTTTAATGCATATGGGCAAGGGGAATGGTCGGAAGCAATCATATCAAACTTGCCTTCTATGAAGAGTTGAATCAGTTTCTCCTGCTCTTCTTGTTGGCGGAGCGGCGGTGCGCATTTCGCAACCGCCCCTTTTTCGTCAAGGTCATCATGCGTAAACAATAAATAATGCGGGCAAGTTTCGACAGTCACATCCACGCCTTCCTGCTTTGCCGCTTCAATTTTTTGAATGGCTGCTTCACTGCTGATATGGACGAAATGCAAGGCGCAGCCCGTGAGTTTCGCATAGGTGATGGCCCGTTCAACGGCTTCGGCTTCCGCAAGCACGGGGCGGGTTTCCAAATAATCATCCGCACTCAGCGCACCTTGCTGCTCCTTTTGCTGTTTTAACCAATCCGTAATCGCCGCGCTTTCGGAATGGAGTGCAAGGATTTTCTCAAATGCGGCAATTTCTTTCATGCCGTTTAACAGGGTAAAATCGTCCGCGCGTTCAAATTCCGGATTTCCGGAGTCGGATAAAAAAGCTTTAAAACCGATCACGCCGGATTCGGCCAAATCTTTTAAATCAGCGAGATTCCCGGGCACGAGCCCGCCCCATAAGCCGAAGTCGGTAACGGATTTTTGCGTAGCGATTTCCGCTTTCTGAAGCAGCGCCTCTTTCGTTACGGTAGAGGGGATCCCGTTTAATGGCATATCAAAAAAGACAGTGCCGCCGCCTGCAGCGATCATCTTTGAACCGGTTTCAAAACCTTCCCAGTCTTCCCTTCCCGGCTCGTTAAAATGCACATGGATATCAATCATCCCGGGAAAAACATATTTGCCGGCTGCGTCGATTTCTTTTTGGCCGTTTCCGGGTATTTTAGGGCCAATGCGGACAATTTTTCCATCTATCACGGCAATGTCGGCCTGCTTCACTTCATCCGGGAGCACTATAAAACCGTTACGCAGGAGAAGATCATAATTTGCCATTTTTCCACCTCAATTCATCACAACGGATTTTGTTTTTTCTGCTGCGTACACATCCAGTGCCGCCTGCAATCCTTCGCCGCGGTTTAACTTTACACCATGCCGGATCAGCACCGCTTCCAATGCGCCTAATAGTGTAAGAACATTATCTTTTCGGCAGCCGTACCCCATTGTACCGATCCGCCATATTTTTCCATGGAGCGGACCGAAGGAAGAGGCAATTTCAATGCCGAATTCGTCAAGGAGCATGCTGCGCACCGATTCGCCGTCCGTCCCGTTTGGAATTTCCACGCATGTCACGCAAGGCAGCTTATGCGCCGGATTGCCGAATAAGGTTAAGCCCATTGCTTCCAACCCGGCGATGAGCGCTTTTTCATGCAATTTATGGCGCAAAAACCGCGCTTTAAGGCCTTCTTCCAATACAAGCCGCAAGCCCTCCCTTAATGCATAGATCATGGAAGTAGCCTCTGTATGGTGGTTCAACCGGCGCGGGCTCCAATAATCCTGGAGCATTCCCAAATCAAAATAATTACTGGCAATCGGGCGCATGCTTCTCGTGTAAGCGTGGTCTTCATCTGTGGCGATCCCGCGTTCCACTTTTTTTCTCGCCAATACGATTTTTTCGACCCGTTCGTTGTACGTGATCGGAGCCATGCCGGATGGGACAGACAGGCATTTTTGTGTTCCGGCAACAAGGGCATCAATAAACCATTCGTCGGTTTTGACATCGACACCCCCGATGGACGCGACTGCATCGACGACAAGGAGGACGCCTTGTTCGCGGCAAGCCTTCCCGATTTCTTCAAGCGGCTGCATTCTTCCTGTGGATGTTTCGCCGTGCACCATTGCCAGCACTTTCGGGTTTACCCTTTTCATTTCAGCAATGACCCGGCCAGGTTCGAATACTTCTCCCCACTGGCATTCGATCGTGTGGACGTCTGCGCCGTACCGTTCGCAAATTTCCGCGAACAAGTGGCCGAATCTGCCGTAAATCGGGACAAGAACGCGGTCCCCCGGCTCAAGAATGCTGCATAATACCGCTTCGAGCCCTGAGCGGGAAGTGCCGTCGACCGGGAACGCCCAGTGGTTTTTTGTTTGGAACACCTGCCTGAGCATTTCCATTACTTCGTTCATGATCGCTGTAAAAGCAGGATCGAACTGCCCCAGGATCAGTGTGCTCATTGCCCGCAATACCCGGGGGTCGACCTCAACCGGGCCGGGTGTCATAATGATTCTTTTTGGAGTACATAATTCCGTGTAAGCCAAAATGATCCTCTCCCAACTTGTATAAAATGTTTTGGCCGCAATGCCGGTGCCATTTTCCGGATTTCCAATTCGACACCTAATTTGTCAGTAAT
Source organism: Weizmannia acidilactici (assembly GCF_008974185.1). Taxonomy (GTDB): domain Bacteria; phylum Bacillota; class Bacilli; order Bacillales; family Bacillaceae_C; genus Weizmannia; species Weizmannia acidilactici. The sequence continues at coordinate 44,751 of NZ_BKZP01000021.1, read as the reverse complement.
GAACGCCGTGTAACTTGTGCATTTTTCGTAACCCTGCTTTTTTCGTGAACCGGCCGGCAATGCCACATCTGTAATCTCCCGCAAATATTGCGTGAGCCGTAATGCGGACATATCATTCTGAAAATTTCTGGCGCCCCTTATCCACATGCCGCCGATTCCTTATTCATAAGCCAGCTTGTATAAAATATTTTCCAATAAAAGGATACCGGTTTCCAAGTCCCGGATGGCGGTGTATTCTTTCGGGGAATGGCTGATGCCGTTTTGGCTCGGGACAAATAACAGCAAAGTCGGGCAGAACGGGCCGAAGATTTGCGAATCATGGCCGGCGCCGCTGACTATATCCTGAAAAGCAATCTTTTGCTGTTTTGCAATTGACCGCGCCGTCTCGGCCAGTTCCCGGTCCAGTTCAACCGGTTCAGCATCCAGCCATTTCGTCACGGCCACGCCAACCCCCATTTTTGCGGCATCCCGTTCAAATGCCGCAAAAATATCTTCGCAATATTGCTCGATGACTTCCGATTGGTGGTGGCGGACGTCCAGGCTGAACGCCACCTCGCCCGCCACGACATTCGAGACATTCGGCTTGACATCGATTTGGCCGACTGTGGCAACCAATCGGGGATCCGTTTCTTTTGCCTTTCTTGTTAAATAAGAAATAAATTCTGCGGCTGCGCTGACCGCGTCTTTCCGCAACTGCATCGGTGTCGTCCCGGCATGGTTGCTTTCACCTTTGATCCGGACTGTATAGCGCCGCTGCCCGACGATGTGCGTCACAACCCCGATGGCTTTTTCATTTTTTTCCAGCACCATGCCTTGTTCAATATGAAGCTCCACGAATTTTTTCACATCCGGGCGGACAGGAGGCGTATAGTGTTGCGGGTCAAATCCTGAGGCACGCATGGCATCCAAAAAGGCAATGCCATCCGTATCCTGTATCTTTTTGGCGACGTTCAGATTGTAGATGCCGCAAATATTTTTTGAGCCCCAAAATGTTAAAGGAAAGCGGCTGCCTTCTTCCTCGCACAAAGAAACGATTTCGATCGTTTTTTTCGGGGCGCCGTACTTCCGGAACAGCCTTGTAACGGCAATGAATCCGGCGATAATGCCGTACGCGCCGTCATATTTCCCGCCTTCCGCAACCGTGTCGATATGCGAACCGGTTAAAATCGTTCCGCTATTTTCCGTTCCTTGTAATCTCCCGAATAAATTGCCGACGCTGTCAAAATACGTTTGCAGCCCTTCTTCTTCCATTTTTGCTTTTAAGGCCTGCTGTGCTTCCTTCCAGGCGGGGGTGTACAAAAGCCTTGTGACCCCGCCGCTCTCTGTTTTGCCGAATGAAGCAAGCCACTCGATCATGGCACTGATTTGATTTGTTTCGGATATTGGATTGACGAGCATGGCGTTCCCGGCCACTCCTTTCACATTGAATGTTATTTTTCCTAACATAAACAATTATGATAAATCAAGTTTACCGACTGTTCGGGAAAAGTTCATTATGGATCCTGCACAAATTTTCAAAGTTTTTTGTTCATGTTCACTAATTCGTGGTACAATAAGTCAAAATTAGAAATTTTGGAAATCGGAGGCGTCCCCATGAAAGTATACGAACTGTTCGAGATTCCAAAGCTCGCCGGCATGTCGCTCATCGCGGGAAAATCGGGAAAAGATCATGAAGTCCAGACGGTCAATATGATGGATGCACCTGATATTGTCCATTTTTTAAAACCGAATGTTTTTCTGGTCACTACCGCGTACCATTTTAAAGATGATCCGAAAAAACTTGCGGATTTGATCAGGACGATGTCTGATAAGGGGTGCGCTGCGCTGGGGATCAAAACAAAACGGTTTTTGCAGGAAGTCCCGAAAGATGCGCTTAATCTTGCCGACCAGTTGGCTTTCCCAGTGATTGAACTGCCGCTTGACTTGGCGCTCGGGGAAGTGGTGGACCTCACATTACGGGCCATCGTGGACAAAACGGCCCAGGAATTAACGATCGCCCTCGAGGCCCATAAGCGGTTTACGCATGTCATTATGCAAGGAAACGGCATCCGGCCGCTCCTCCATGAACTGTCGAAAATGATCCGTCACCCTTCTGAATGTATCGACCAGCACTTAAACGTGATTGCACGTAATCCGGGTGCCGGCGCCGTTTTTTCCGCACTGGAAACCGTCCTGCCCGTCCATTTTCCGGCAGAAACCTTATCCTCTCCTTTAATGTTTTCGGCTGCAGCGGAAAGGCAGACGTACACGCTATTTCCGATGCACATGAACGAAAAAAAGATCGGTTTTTTGGCGGTCCACGGGGAGCTGGACAAAACGGACCATTTGAGCGCCCTGATTATAGAGCAGGCGATGAATGTCATTTCTTTTGCTTTGATGAAAGAGCAGGCGATCAAGCAGCATGCGCGCAGCATCCGCAATGATTTTTTCCTGCATTTTCTCGAGGGGGCTTTTTCATCGCGGGAAGAAATGATCCACCGCGCTGCTGAATTTTCCTTGCGCAATGACCAGTCGTATATTTGTGTTGCCGGAAAAATCGACGGCAGTTGTGGGCATGCCGATCTCAGGCAGCAGGAGGAGATTTATGAATTTATCGAGGATGAGGTTGCGAAAACGGATCCGAAAGCCCATTTTTTTACAAAAGGAGACTACTGCATCCTGCTGTATGAAGTGCAGGAATACGGAAGCTTTTCTATTGAAGACCTGCTGCGGTATATCCAAGAGAAAGTCTCCGCTTATTTTGGACATACAATTTCGTTCGGAATCAGCAATTTGAGTCATTCTTTCCTGCAGGTCCGAAATGCTTATAAAGAAGCGGCCGATGCCCTTAAATCGGGGGAGATATCGAAAAAAACCGGTTACATCCAGACTTATTTGACAAAAGACGTGATGGCGCTGTTGCGGTTGATTCCGCGCCAAGATCTGGAAAATTTTTATGCATTCGCGCTTCAAAACTTCTATCATATGAAATCCGATGAACGGGAGTCCCTGCTTGCCACATTGTCCGTTTATCTGGAAACGAACTGCCAAATTTCCGAAACGGCAAAGCGGCTCTATGTCCACCGCAATACGGTCGTTTACAGGATTGAAAAATGTGAAGAGCTGCTTGGAAAAAGTTTAAAAGATCCGGATACCAACCTTCAGTTGAGGATCGCGTTGAGAATCCGCAACATGCTCGAGCCGATCGGTTAAGGGGCTGGCCTAAAAGCCCCTTTTAAGCAGAAATTTTTCTCAATGGTCTTTATAAAACTTCTTGGGATCATTTTAGGAGTTTTATTTTGCTCTAACGGTCGTGACAAAGCTTCTCAGAATCGTTTCCACGGAAAAATATGTCTTGAGATAGACTGTACAGACTGCCCATTGAAAGAGAGGTGTACGAAAGCAAAGGCCAAAAAGATCCTTTGGTCTGGCGGGGGCGCGCAAATTCACGCCCGGAGAAAAATCGGGGTGGAAAACGCGTTCGGTCATATCAAAGGCAATCTGTCATTCCGTAGATGTTCATTGTGGGGGCCGGCCGCATCGCCACAACTTTCTAAAGGGGCTGTCCCAAAGGGCGGTAATCTGGCTGGGGGACGCCCCTTCTTTGTGTAAAGCATTGTTGGAGGTTGTTGATGATCGCGAAATTCACTCGCTTTCCGCATGCGTCGCGAGCCTCCTCGCTTGTTCCTCACGTCACTCGCTGCGGGGTCTCTTCTTGCTCGCTTTTCCCGCAGGAGTCTCGTAAATTTCGCGATCATCAACGCGTGCTAAACGAAGAAAGCGCAAAAAAACCGCCTTTTCCATTATAATGTAAGTGACTAGCAAACATTGAATGGAGGCGGTTTTTTTGAGTAACTATTCAGCTACCTTTATTGATTATAACATGGGACAACTCATTCTTCCATGGATTTCAGTGACATGATTCCAAAAGGCCATGTAGCCCGCGTTGTTAAGGATATGGTGAATCAAATCAGCGACGACTTCTTCTTCTCGTATTATAAAGGCGGAGGCCGTCCTTCGTATCACCCTAAAATGATGACAAAAGTAATTCTCTATGCTTACGCTGAAAAAAGTTATTCTTGCCGGGGTATCGCAAAAGCCCTTCTTGAAAATCTTCCGATGATGTGGCTGTCTGGGCAACAAACGCCAGATTTCCGAACCATCAACCGATTCCGTTCGGAACGGATGAAAGACATGATCGAGCCCCTTTTTACCGAACTCATTAAGCTTTTATTGGAACAAAATATATTACGATGGAAAACTATTTTATGGACGGCACGAAGATCGAAGCAAACGCCAATAAGTACACGTTTGTCTGGAAAAAAGCGACAGAAAAATATGAAGAGAAACTCCAATAAAATCTTCAAAAGACGTTTCAGTTGATCGAAGAAACAATCGAATTAGATGAAAAAAACGTTAAAAGAAATGAAAGAACAAGCTGAACGCGTTAGTGCAGAGCAGCTGGAGAATATTGCAAAAAAAGGTGGAGCAAAAAGTCAAAGAAGCTGAATCAGACGCAGACCAAGAAAAAGACAAAGAAATTAAGAAAGAGAAAAAGGCAGTGTATCGATCAAAACAAAAAGTTTACAAGAAACTCGCGGAAAAGAACCGCCTGCTTCAGAAAGAAGACCCTGGAAACAAGAAAAACCGTCGAGAAAAATTATGTTCTCAACGGTTTTTCTTGTTTAAAAAGGGGTTTTTGGGATAGCACCTTAGCTTTTCTTAATTATGTTAGATTTACTTACATAATTTTTTTGATTATTATCTAAATTCACCAGAAAAACACATTGATTTTAGTTAAGGTGTACATTGAATAGCGAGAGATATTTGGTTATTATGTGAAGTAATATAACTTGAAAATGTTATAAAATTCTACGGTGACAGTGAGGGAGGATTTGATGTGGATCAGAAAATCGGGATTTCGAAAATTTTTTCGCTTGGCGTGCAGCATGTGCTTGCGATGTATGCGGGGGCCATTTTGGTTCCGATCATTGTTGGCGGGGCATTGAAATTTACGCCGGAACAGCAGGCCTTTCTCGTCTCGGTCGATTTGCTGACATGCGGGTTGGCGACGCTTTTGCAGTCGTGGGCACCTAAGTTTTTTGGAACAGGCCTTCCGGTTGTGATGGGGACATCCTTTGTTGCCGTTTCCCCGATGATTACGATCGGCACCAGATACGGCGTTACCGCGGTTTACGGTTCCATCATCGCCGCCGGTTTGTTCATTATTTTGTTTTCCAAAGTGTACGGGAAATTATTGAAGCTTTTCCCGCCTGTTGTGACAGGGACCGTTGTCATGATTATCGGATTATCCCTGATCCCGACCGGCATCAATAATATGGGCGGCGGGCAAGGCAGCAAAGATTTCGGGTCCGCTGAGAATTTAACTCTTTCTTTCGGCGTCCTCGCGTTGATTTTGGTGATGAACCGTTTCTTTAAAGGGTTTTTCCGCGCCATTTCCGTTTTGCTCGGTATTATTGTCGGAACCATTGCGGCGGCATTCATGGGGAAGGTGGATTTCAAAACGGTTGCTGAGGCTTCCTGGTTCCGTGTCCCGGACCCTTTCCATTTTGGTGTCCCAACGTTCCACATTGTCCCGGTCATTACAATGATCATTGTCGGCACGGTGATTTTGGTGGAATCTACGGGGGCTTTCCTCGCGCTGGGAAAAATGACGGACAGGAAATTAACCGGGGATGACATCACGGACGGCTACCGCGCAGAAGGGCTTTCCTTTATTCTCGGCGGTATTTTCAACGCATTTCCGTACAGCACGTTCTCGCAAAATGTCGGGCTTGTCCAGCTTTCTGGCATTAAAACGAGAAAAGTGACGATTGCAGCCGGGCTGATTTTGATCTGTCTCGGGATGTTGCCAAAAATTGCCGCGTTGGCGACGATCATTCCAACAGCAGTGTTCGGCGGCGCAACCGTCGTGATGTTCGGGATGGTCGTATCCGCGGGGATCCGGATGTTGCGGGAAGTGGATTTTTCCGACAACAGCAATCTCTTGGTTATTGCCTGCTCAGTATCACTCGGGCTTGGTGCGACGGTTGTGCCGAATTTATTCCATGTTTTGCCTTCCATGTTCAGAATTCTCGTCAATGACGGGATTATTTGCGGCAGCCTTTGTGCCATTATTTTAAATCTCCTGCTGCCAAAGAAAGGGCGCAAACCGGCTGAAGCAGTTCCGGCTCCGGCAGTGGAAGCGGGCTTAAGGGAAGGCTAAAGGGGTTTTGGGCATGATGTTGACAATCCATGAGTTGAATCAAGCCACGCAGGATGAATTTGTGGAACAGCTCGGGGGGATTTTTGAACATTCCCCTTGGATTCCTAAAAAAGCTGCATCCTTCAGGCCATTTTCTTCATTGGATGAATTGCACCGGACGATGGTCCAAATTGTAGAAAATTCGGGTGAAGATTTGAAGCTTGCCTTGATCCGGGAGCATCCGAATTTGGGAGAGCGGATTGCGATGAGTGAGGATTCCGTATCGGAACAAAAAGGGGCCGGGTTGTGTGACCTTACAAGGGATGAATATGAAAAATTTAAAACCGCCAACGCGCAGTATATGGAGAAATTCGGGTTCCCGTTTATTTTAGCGGTGCGCGGTAAAAACAAAGGCCAAATTTACGGGGCAATGCTGGCTAGGCTGGACAACAGCCGGGAAGAAGAAATTGAAACGGCGCTCCAGCAAATCTATCAAATTGCGTACTTTCGGTTAGAGGAACTGTTCCGTACATCAATTGAGAATGAAAGGATGGAAGATCATGAGTTTAGAAGCGCTGAATGAGCGGGTACATAAAGATCTTTCCTGCCTTGCTTTTGGAGGGCCGGATTGGGTGCGCCCGTTCAGCCATCCGGAAGGGCATGTGTATGACGTGGTGATTGTCGGGGGAGGGCAATGCGGCCTCGGCGCTGCGTTCGGTCTGCTGCGGGAGCGGATCTCGAACATCCTGGTGATCGACGAAAATCTCGAAGGTTATGAAGGCCCGTGGGATACGTATGCACGGATGTTGACACTGAGAACCCCGAAGCATTTGACATCAATTGATTTCGGTATCCCTTCCCTGACTTTCAGAGCCTGGTGGGAAGCGCAATACGGGGAGAAGGCGTGGGACGATCTCGATAAAATCCCGCGCGGCGAATGGATGAATTATTTGCGCTGGTACCGGAAAGTGCTTCGTCTTCCTGTCCTGAACCAAGTTACGTTAAAACTGATTGAGCCGGAAAAAGGGATCCACCGATTGCATATCGGAGGGGAAGGCGCGCCGTCAAGCTTCCTGCTGGCCCGGAAAGTAGTTTTGGCAACCGGCATTCAGGGCGGAGGGGAGTGGCATGTGCCGCGGATGATCAAAGAAAAACTTCCTTCCTATTTATATGCCCATACCTCGCAAACGATGGATATGGAAAGGTTGAGGGGCAGGAAAATCGGCATTTTAGGCGGCGGCGCATCCGCTTTTGACAATGCGAATTATGTGCTGTCGGAAGGTGCGGCGGAAGCCCATGTGTTTATCCGCAGCGACGATTTAAAACGGATTAATCCGATCCGCCAGATGGAAGTTTCGGGCATGATTGAACGGTACCATGCTTTGTCTGATCATGACAAGTATGCGGTAATGGCCCATTTTTTCAAATACAATCAGCCGCCGACAAACGATATTTTTAACCGCGCTAGCGCATGGCCCGGATTCCGGCTGCATACCGGGTCGCCTTGGCTCGATGTAAAGGCGGAAGGCGGCGGGGCGGTTGTCACCACCCCGCATGGAGATTTTCAATTTGATTTTTTGATTCTCGCAACGGGGCTTGTTTCTGACCCATCGCTGCGGCCGGAATTGCGGCTTGTGGAGCCTTACATTGCCCGCTGGGGTGACCGGTACCGCGCGCCTGAAGATATCGCCAATCTTTTGATTGATGCCCATCCATATCTCGGCCCGGATTTTGCATTTGTAGGGCGTGATGAACGGGGGGAACATCGGTTGCACGGCTTGTTTGCTTTCAATTACTCGGCCTTGATCAGCTGCGGCCTCTCCGCTTCTGCTTTATCCGGATTAAGATTTGCGCTGCCGAAACTCGTGCAGGGCATCGCCGACCAACTATTTCTTGACGACCGCGCGGAAATATTAAAAGATTATTTTGCATACCGTGAAATCGAATTTACCGGAAAGTGGCCGGGAACGGAAAATGCAGTGTTTTTCGCGTCCGCTGAAAATTCATGATCGGAAAGGGAGATATGATGTCTGGTTTAACGACGCATATTTTGGATTTAACACATGGCAAACCTGCGGCCAATGTGGCAGTACGGCTGTATAAGTTTGAAGATTCATTGTCAGATTGGAAACTTTTGGAAGAATCCGTAACGAATGGGGACGGCCGGCTGGATGCCCCGCTTCTTTCCGGGGAAGAGATGAAGATCGGGGTGTATCAGCTTATTTTTTCGATCGGCAGCTATTTCCGCAGCCAGGAAACGAAACTGCCGGAACCGCCTTTTTTAGAAGAAGTGCCCGTCCAGTTCGGGATTTCCGACCCTTCCGCGCATTACCATATTCCGCTGCTCGTTTCTCCGTGGGGGTACCAATTGTACCGTGGGAGTTAAGTTAGCAACCTTCAGGCATGCGCCTTGTTTTTCTAGGGCAAAATGCGTGGCGGACTGCTTCGGGGCGGGGAGGGGCTAAGTCCGATTTCGGATAAAATATTTTGCTGAAATGTCTCTTAGGGAAGAGCTAAGGGACATTTTGGTAAAAAAATTGCTGTCAAAATGCTTCAAAAGCAGCTGGATCTAAAATTTATTACAGAAGTGACCGGCCTGAGTGAGGATGAAGTGCTGAAAATAAAGCAGCAGATGAAGGAGTAGTGTGATTTAAAAAATCGGTTTGACGGATCAGCAATCGTTTTGTCAGAAAAAAACAAGGCCCTTCGCGGACATTTGCGGAAGGCCTTGATTATAGTTCCAGAATCAATCATCAGGGGTAAAAGATGAGTATGTAAAAGGAAATTCTCCCCCTTTATCGAATAAAAAAGAAACATGTATGTTGATTAGATGAAATGGGGGAAGTGCAATTGCAAACTGCTTTTATCGCCGGCCACGCCAAGCTGCCTTCCGGGATGGCCGCCAAAAGTATTTATGAAACTTTGACAATCACTGCTGAAATTGAAATGAAGTATGGCGTTATCCTTGATGTTTCCTGCACATTAGCCACGGAACACGGCAGAAGATTTATTTCCAATCTGCTTAGAGGGTACAGCTTAAATGACGGGATTGAAGAGCCGCTTAAACAGCTCCAGGAATTTTATTTGGGAAAAGCTTCGAATGCATTGATTTCTGCTTTTAAAGATTTGTACAAGCAGTATCATATCATGCTGAAATCAAAACGGGGGGAGTAGCATCCCCCACAAGTTAAAGCGACATATCCATATCTTTTGTTTCTTTCCAAATCCATGTCATAAGAATAAGAAATGCTGCCGAAGACAGGACGCCGACCGTCATGACAGTTCCGAATCCGTACGTGCCGGAAAGCAGGCCGATGATCACCGGTGTAAGCATGCCGCCGAAGAAATTACCGGCATTGTATGTCAGCCCGTGTCCGGCAGACCGCATCCGGATCGGGAAATGTTCTGCGGTATAGGTCGCATTTATGCTCCAAACGCCGCCGGGGCCAAAAAATCCGACAATGATGGCGCCGATATAAAGAAGAATATTATTATGAAGCATGACAAACAATGGCGCGCCAATCATAGAACCGAGTGCTGAAATGGTGATCGTCCAGCGCCTGCCGATTCTGTCTGAAAAATAACCAAATATAATGCTGCCAATGACAGCTGATAAATTTAATAGAATTGTAACGATGCTGATCATTGTCACAGTGAAGTGGTGTTCGACCTTTAAAAACGTCGGATACCAGGAGCAAATCGAGTAAAACAACACCAAAAATCCGGCATTGACCAGAATGGAATGAATGGTGTTCCAAAACTGTTTTCCGACGAATAGATTTACAAGCGGAACTTTATCGATTCCATGCTGTTCCGTTTCTTGTTTTATCCAATTCTTTGTTTCTTTTAAAGTGAGCATGGTATAAATGCCCAACAGAATCGGAGGAACCGCAGCGATATAGAACATTTCCCGCCAGCTTCCCGTTGAATAAATGCCCAAATACAGGAGGCTTGCCAAAATCCCGCCGGCAGGAAAGCCGATTTCAAGCAACCCGGAAGCCAACCCCCTCTTGTTTGGAGGGACGGATTCCATAAGAAGCGGAACCCCTACGGAATACATTGAGCCCATCCCGAGGCCAAACAGAAAACGTACGGCATATAAGAATGTAAATGTTGGAGAAAAACCGGAAACGAATTGGAAAATGCCATACCAAATCATCGACACGATCAATGGGATTCTGCGCCCCCATTTATCTGCGACGGTACCGACCAACGCGCCGCCGATCAGTCTTGCAAGAACAGTGATCGAAGTGACGGTTCCAAATACAGCAGCGGTAACATCAAATTCTTTCATGATGTCGACCGCAATGTATGTCAGCATCAAATAATCAAATGCGTCGAAGATCCACGCCAATGTAACAATCACCAAAATATTGATTTGTGTTCTGCTCATTTTTTGGCTGGATTTACCCGGCGCATGATGGACAGGCATATTCATAATGGTAACCTCCTTAATCCGTTTGATATAAAACGCTTTCAATTCAGGAGAGATGTACCCAATCCCTTTTACAAAGAACTTCCAAAAGACAGTTTGCGACGGACGGCCCGCCGAATTGTCTTATTGAATGTTTTAAAAAGACAGATCGGGCGCGTGCTACCGCCGAATTGCCTTTTTTAAAAGGGGTACCGAGGTCGTCAATTGGCTTCTTAAACAGCCTTATTATTTTACGACTTCAACACTCCGCTGTCTTCAAACGGCCATGCCGGCAGGGTTTTGTTCAGCGGTTTGTCCGTGCGGTAGCCGAGGACGTATTCCGCCTGCATGATGGTATGGATTTCGCGTGTGCCTTCATAAATGACCGGGGCTTTCGAGTTTCGCAAGTAGCGTTCAACCGGATATTCACTCGAGTAACCGTAGGCGCCGTGAATTTGGACGGCATCGTTGGCGGCTTCGTTGGCGAAATCGCAAGCCTGCCATTTGGCGAGGGATGTTTCCCGTGTGTTCCGCTTGCCCTGGTTTTTCAGCTCGCCGGCGCGGAAGACGAGGAGGCGGCTCATTTGGTATCCGGCTTCCATTTTCGCGATCATTTGCTGGACAAGCTGGTGTTTCCCAATTTCACGGCCGAACGTTTTCCGTTCATGGCAGTATTTGACGCTCGCTTCAAGGCACGCCATGATCAAGCCGCACGCACCGGCAGCCACGGTGAAGCGCCCGTTATCTAACGCCGACATCGCAATTTTAAAACCTTCCCCTTCTTCGCCAAGGAGATTTTCTTTCGGCACTTTCACGTTATCGAAGAACAATTCCCCTGTATTGCCGGCGCGGATACCGAGTTTGCCATTGATCGCTTTGGAAGAGAAGCCGGGCATCGTACGTTCAACGATAAAGGCGGAAATGCCGTGATGCTTTTTCGATTTGTCCGTGTAGGCAAATACAATGAAATGGTCCGCTACGTCGCAGAGGGAGATCCACGTTTTCTGTCCATTTAAAATATAATGATCCCCTTCTTTCACGGCAGTGGTGCCAATACCGGCCACATCCGAACCTGCACCCGGTTCCGTCAGACCAAATGCGCCGATTTTTTCACCTTTTGCCTGCGGGACCAAATATTTCTGCTTCTGTTCTTCCGTTCCCCACTGCAAAAGTGTTAGGCTGTTTAAGCCGGTATGCACGCTGACCGCGGTCCGGAAGGCGGTGTCCCCTCGTTCCAGTTCCTCGCACACAATCGCGAGGGAGTTGTAATCCATGCCGCTCCCGCCGTATGCTTCCGGGATGCAGACGCCCATCAAGCCAAGATCTGCCAATTTTTTCAATAAGCTTGTTTCAAAATGGAGGTTTTCATCCCATTCCCGGATATAGGGCATAATCTCTTTGTCTACAAAATTTCTCACTGTTTTCCTTAAAAGCTCCTGTTCTTCCGTCAGTTCAAAATTCATTGTTCAAGCCTCCTAAATCACTTGTTTTTGTTGGTATTGGGCAATTTCCTCCGATGAATAGCCGAGTTCACGCAAAATTTCTTCGGTATGTTCCCCCGGAATCGGCGGATGTTTTTCATAGCGGACCGGGGTTTGTGAAAGTTTTAAAGGGCTGCCGACAAGTTTGATCTCCCCGGCAACAGGGTGGTCCAGTTGAATAAACATTTCCCTTACCTTCAGCTGCGGATCCGCCGCGACCGCCTGCAAATTTTGGATCGGCCCGCACGGAATTTTTTGCTTTTCGCAAGCTTTTTGCCAGTAAGCGGACGGTTTTGTTTGAAAAACTTTTTCCAGGATCGGGATCAGTGTTTTACGGTTTTCAACCCGCTTCGGATTTGTGGAAAATTTTTCATCAGCTGCGAGCTGCGGCAGGCCAAGGATTTGGCAAAGCTCTCTGAACTGGCGGTCGTTTCCCGCGGCGATCGCGATCTCCCCGTCGCTTGTTTGGAAAGTTTGATAGGGGACGATATTCGGATGCCGGTTGCCAAGCCGCTCCGGGATGTTGCCGGACATAAGGAAATTGCCCGCAATATTCACGAGTGCGCTTACCGCTGAGTCGTAAAGCGATAGGTCCATTTTTTGCCCCTTCCCGGTGTGTTCCCTTGCCAAAAGGGCTGCCTGGATGCCGATGCAGGCGTACAGACCGGTTAAAACATCCGTGATGGCGACCCCGGTTTTGAGCGGAGGGCCAAAACTCTCGCCGGTAATGCTCATCAGCCCGCTCATCGCCTGGATGATAAAATCATAGCCTGGCAAATCTTTGTACGGACCGGTTTCCCCGAATCCCGTGATCGAACAGTAGATGAGCTGCGGATTCAGCGCGCCCAGTGTTTCATAGCCAAGCCCGAGCCGCTCCATTGTGCCGGTTTTAAAATTATGGATGACCACATCGCATTTTTTGGCCAACCTAAGGATGATTTCTTTCCCTTTTTCACTTTTTAAATTCACGGTCATGCTTTTTTTATTTCGGTTGGCACAAAGATAGTAAGCGCTTACGTTTTGCTGGAACGGCGGCCCCCAGCCCCGCGTTTCGTCACTTCCTCCCGGTGCTTCTACTTTGATGACCTCTGCACCTAGATCGCCGAGGATCATCGTGCAGAAAGGTCCGGCGAGCACTCTTGTCAAATCAAGGACTTTGATGCCTGATAATGCGGATGGCAAGCGATCACCTCCTTTCTTGATAGGTTCGATGTCTGCGAAATTCGCCTGCAGACAAAGCCTTTTGAGAATAGAAAAAGCCAATAATTTCCATTCCTTGTGCAACCATTGCAGGAATAAAAATTACTGGCTTTTTTCTGCCGGACGCTTTGTCTTGCGTGATAAACAGGCAGAATAAACAGCGTTATTTTCAGCGTAATCATCCACGCGCTGGCTTTGTTTGCGTATCCCGGCATGGAACTTCGCACAAAGCTTGGCGGGTGGTTTGTATTTTTTATGATAAACAACTGAAAAAGATTTGTAAATAGTTTTTTAAACATTTTTTATATTTTATCTATCCACTTCATTTTTTTTGACCCCGCTTTTACGTGATGCTACATTAGAGGATATTAGACTGTTTTTCAGGAGGGGTTAAAATGGATGGGAGCAATAAACAAATCCGTTTGGCAAGACGGCCGGTCGGGACGCCAACTTTAGAAGATTTTTCTTTTACAGAAGCACCGATCGGTACGCCAGGTGAAGGGGAAGTGCTGATCCGGAATGTGTATATTTCAGTCGATCCTTATTTAAGGGGCAGAATGGAGGATGTCAAATCGTATATCCCGCCGTTTCAATTGAACGATGTCATCATAAGCGGGGTGATCGGCCAGGTGGTAGAGTCGAAATCCGCCCATTTTGCCAAAGGGGATATTGTGATTGGGATGCTCGGCTGGGAAGAATATTCCGTTGCCCATGAAAAAACGCTCCGAAAATTGGATCCTGCGCTCGCGCCGGTTACCGCAAATCTCGGGATTATCGGGATGACAGGTTTAACCGCTTATTTTGGCCTGTTGGATATTGGACAGCCGAAAGAAGGTGAAACGGTCGTTGTTTCGGGTGCTGCGGGCGCGGTTGGTTCGACTGTCGGCCAAATCGCGAAAATTAAAGGGGCGCGTGTCGTTGGCATTGCCGGATCCGAAGAGAAGTGCAGCTACCTTATCAATGAATTGGGATTTGATGCGGCGATTAACTATAAGACCGAAGAGGTTGGAAAGGTGCTGGAAAAAGCATGCCCGGATGGAATTGACGTTTATTTTGACAATGTCGGCGGGGAAATTTCCGATGCGGTCTTCCCACTGTTAAATAAATTTGCGCGCATTCCGGTTTGTGGTGCGATTTCAGCTTACAATAAAACGGAAGCGGATATCGGGCCGCGCGTGCAAACGTATTTAATTAAAACAAGTGCGTTCATGAAAGGTTTTACTGTAGGAGATTACAGTTCCCGGTTTAAAGAAGGTGGTGCCCAGCTTGCTGCATGGTTAAATGAAGGGAAATTGAAATACGAAGAAACCATTAAGGAAGGATTTGATTCGATTATTGAGGCTTTTCTGGATCTGTTTAAAGGAAAAAATCTGGGGAAACAGCTTGTGAAAATCAGCGAGTTTGAGTAAAAATTCCAGGCGCAGCCGATACATTGATGGCACCCATAAGTGGAGATCCCTCCATTTATAGGTGCTTTTTTCTTAACAAAACATCAAAATATATTAATCTCCCTATTTTCTCTATCTGCCCTTACGTTTAATTAAGGTATATTGCGCGCCTTTACCGCGTACGCTTATTCCTTCATCATATAAACCGTTGCACTTGTTTTTGATTCATATTCGTATTTTCACAGTATCATCATCCAAAGATATATGCCATGTCTCCTCTAAGCTGTTTTGATGCTTTTAATAATGCCCCCTTCCACGGCCTCATTCATCTAATAACACATTATTTCAAAGACCGTTTTCACGGATCTTCCTCTCTCTTAACTCTGCTTAATTGAGAAACGATATATTTAAAATATTAGGTAGCATGCAACGGATACTCATATTAGGTGCCAAAAATGGATACATGTAAGTCTGAATTTTTTCGGATGAGAGATGCAGCCTGCATTTCTTAGAAAACTCTCCATTGCGTACAACCGGCAATTCGGGTATGATAAGTACACGATGAAGTACACAAGTCTTTTGGGTAAAGGGGAATGCCAATGGGCCGGCTATGGAAAAACAGGTTTGTCCGGATGGTGTTTGTTTCCGCATTGTTTTTGCAAGTGGGAATTTGGGTGCGGAATTTCGCCGTCCTTTTGTTTGTGACGGAAAAAACAAATGGAGATGCGCTGGCGGTATCCATGATATCCGTTGCGGAATTCCTGCCGATTTTTATTTTTAGTTTTATTGGAGGGACTTTTGCAGATCGCTGGCAGCCGAAGAAGACAATGGTTTGGTGCGATTTGCTGAGTGCGGTGTCTATTTTTGCCGTAATCGGCGCACTGATTTTCGGCTCGTGGCAAGCTGTCTTTTTCGCAACGCTTATCTCATCCATTTTATCACAGTTTTCGCAGCCGTCCGGGATGAAGCTGTTTAAAATACATTTAGAGGAAAATATGATTCAGCAGGCGATGGCCGTTTATCAGACCATTTTTGCCGTATTCATGATTTTAGGCCCTGTGATTGGAACGTTCGCCTATCAGAAGTTCGGGATCAATATTTCCATTTTTATTACCGGGATCGCCTTTCTGCTTTCCGCCGCTTCTTTATCGTTTATTCCGCGTGACCGCGCTTCAGAAAAAGAAGCGGAGAAAACAACTCATCTTTGGCAGGAGATGAAAAGCGGTATCCGCTATGTGCTGTCGAAAAGGGAACTGAAGCTGCTTGGCCTTGGTTTTCTGGCTGCCGGGCTTGGTGTCGGTTTTATTCAGCCAATGAATATTTTCCTCGTGACCGATCGCTTGGGCCTGCCGAAAGAAAATTTGCAGTGGCTCGTAATGGTCAACGGAGTCGGCATGATCACAGGCGGGGCCTTTTCAATGGCTTTTTCAAAATCCACGCCGCCGCAAAAAATGCTTTTAACTGGGATGCTTGCAAATGCTGTAGGGCTTGCGGTGATCGGCGCGTCGACTTCCCTCTGGCTGACGCTTACTGCGGAATTGCTCGCAGGCTTCTTCATGCCATGCATCCAAATCGGCATCAACACGATGATCCTGCAAAATACGGAAGCGGACTTCATCGGCAGGGTCAACGGCACATTGAGCCCGTTATTTACCGGCTCCATGGTGATTACGATGAGCTTGGCCGGCCTTTTAAAGGAACTGCTGTCAATTACCGCTGTATTTGAACTGGCCGCCCTGTTTTTTATCATCGGCCTGTTCTTTGTTTTCCCGATGCTGAAAACAGCGGCTCCGGAAAATGCGAAATCAATAGGGGACTAATTAAAATCCATGCTGGGGGCATGGGTTTTTGATATAGGAAGACTAATCCTAGTGAATCACGGCTTTTATTACAATGGTCACAAGTGTCCAAAACATAAGATTAAGTAATAACCCGTTAAAAAATTCCATAAGTGTTTCCTAAATTGATCATTATGTTTATCTTACCCCTTTATTGCTTCCTTAAAATAGTAAATAAGGTTGATTTCGATAGGTGGTTGACCAATTAATTATGTTAAAATGATAGGGATGACAGCGCTTTTACGGAGGGAATCTTTATGAAAACATACCACATCGCCGTCATTCCCGGGGATGGGATTGGAAAAGAGGTTGTACCTGCTGCGGTCAAGGTGTTGCACACGGCGGCGGAACTGCATGGCGGGATCAAATTTGAGTTTACCGAGTTCCCGTGGAGTTGCGATTTTTACATCGAACACGGAAAGATGATGCCGGATGACGGGCTTGAAATTTTAAAAGATTACGAGGCCGTTTTTCTCGGGGCAGTCGGCAATCCGCGGCTGGTGGAGGATCATGTGTCGTTGTGGGGGCTGCTGCTAAAAATCCGGCGCGGGTTTGAGCAGGTGCTCAACATCCGGCCGGCAAAGTATTTCAAAGGGTTAAACTCGCCGCTTGCCGATCCGAAAAATTTTGATTTTGTCGTTGTACGGGAAAACAGCGAGGGCGAGTACAGCGAAGTCGGCGGCAGGATTCATAAAGGCGAAGATGAAATCGCGATTCAAAACGCCATTTTTACGAGAAAAGGTACCGAGCGGGCGATGCGCTATGCTTTTGAGCTTGCGCAAAAACGCAACCGGCGTCTGACAAGCGCAACGAAATCAAACGGCATTTTCCACACCATGCCGTTTTGGGATGAAGTGTTTAACGAATTGAAAGCGGATTATCCCGATGTCGCCGTAAACAGTACGCATATTGATGCCCTGTCCGCGTTTCTTGTGATTAAGCCGGAATTGTTTGATGTGATTGTCGCAAGCAATTTGTTCGGTGATATTTTAACAGACATCGGTGGTGCGATCATGGGTAGTATCGGTATTGCCCCGTCAGCAAATATTAATCTGAACGGAAAATACCCATCGATGTTTGAACCGGTCCACGGCTCGGCGCCGGACATCGCCGGAAAGGGCATCGCCAACCCGATCGGGCAGATTTGGACGGCAAAGATGATGCTCGACCATTTCGGCGAAACAGAACTGGGTGGAAAAATATTGGAGGCTGTCGAATGGGTGATTGCAAAAGGCATTAAGACGCCGGACATCGGCGGGACGGCTACAACGGCTGAAGTAACGGAAGCGGTCTGCGGGAGGATTTTGGAGAAGTGAGCGTGGTTATCTTGTCGGATCAGGATGTATTTTAATAGGGGAGAGCTTCCCTTTTTCTTATAGTAGGAAAAGAGATATGATTTTATCTGGTTCAAAGATCTGGAGTCAAAGAGAATAAGAGCACTTGCCGAGATTAAATGGATTATTTCTGTTGTTTAACAAAACTCAATACAAGGATAGATCTAGTATGAAATGGCCGGAATAAGGGCAGGTATCCGAATTTTGTTAAGTTAATAGCATTATCATCAATGATGGGGAACGGGGCAAGAAATCATTGAAGGAGTAGCACTCAATGGGACAATGACAGAAAAAGATACGACAAATGAATTGCTGAAATCTAAAGGGGATAAGTTTATATACAGCACCTCCCATGAAAAAATTATTCTTACATTCGAAAAGGTATTGGACTTAAATAAAGAAATATGTTAAAGAGGACTACTTAACATGTTGAAACATTGCAGTCCTCTTTTTTATTTTCATATCTTCATATCCCCAAATGATGTTTTTATATATTCAGTAAAATGAAAACGCTCTATAGTTTGAACCGATAAGGTACCAGAAAAATAAGGGGGATAGACTGATGGGGAAAATGTTAAATTCTGTGGATGCTGTAATAACGGTTCTGGTTGTGATGGCGGGCGCATGGTTCTCCAATTCCGGTGATTCCTATGCGAAATCTAATAAGGAAACGCTGAAAGAGACTTTTATCAAAGGGGCAGATATTTCTACATTAAAAGCAATTGAAGACCACGGCGGCAAATATTATGACTATGGAAAGCAGGAAGATTGCTGAAGATCTTAAAGAAACACGGGGTGAATTATATCCGCCTCAGACTGTGGTATAACCCTGTGCAGGCTAACGGTTACAATGATTTGTCCAATACGATCGCAGTTGCAAAAAGGGAAAAGACAAGGGGATTTAAGTTTTTGCTTCGATATCCATTACTCTGACTTTTGGGCTGATCCGGGAAAACAGAGCAAGCCGGCAGCCTGGAAAAACTTGAATTTTGACCAATTAACTGCTGCGGTTCGTGATTATACGAGCAAAGTAGTAGGGCATTGAAAGAAGCCGGTGCTGCACCGGATATGGTTCAAATTGGAAATGAAATAACAAGCGGAATCCTCTGGCCGGATGGCAAGACATGGGGAGAAGGATCGGGCGATTTTGACAAACTTGCAGTATTGTTAAAAGCAGGTGTCCAAGGTGTTTATGACCAGATTGACCCGAAATATGTTAAAATCATGATGCATATTGATGGCGGGGGAGACAACAGCAAATCGCGTTGGTTTTTTGATCAACTCGCGGCTAGGGGAGTGCCGTTTGACGTCATTGGGCTTTCCTATTACCCGTATTGGAATGGTGCACTTGCCGATTTGCAAAACAATATGAACGATATCAGCCAAAGATACAATAAAGACGTCGTCATCGCGGAAACAGCTTATGCCTACACTTTGCAGGAGGCGGACAATGAGCCGAATGTGTTTATTGCAAGTGATGCCGTTGAAGGTTGTGATGTGTCTGTGCAGGGCCAGGCAAAATTCCTGAAAGACTTAATGAAAACTATTTATAGTGTTCCGGACGAGCGCGGGTTGGGCTTCTTTTATTGGGAACCGGCCTGGATACCGGTTCCTGGTGCCGGGTGGATTTCCGGCGGCGGAGACGGATGGGAGAATCAAGCCTTATTTGATTTTAATGGCAATGCGCTGCCGTCTTTGAACGTATTTAAGGAAAACCGGCCAATTATTGTAAAACGTAATTAATGTAGATTCGTTTCCGGGGTTGCTGCAAAAGCGGCAGCCCTTTTTCTATGTATGAATATAAGAATATCAAAAAAATAGCCAAGTTTAATATTTTTATATTTTTTTGGTTGATTATTATATTCAAATGAATATGAAAACGTTTTATAATCGATGTGTAGCGAAGAGAGCCCCATCGGCTGCAGCAGTTATTTTGTTTAAGGTTTTTATATTTTTAAAAAGAATAGGAGGAAATGATGGTGAAGAAATCGATCGCAATTTTAGCCAGTTTCATGTGCATCCTTGTGTTGGCGCTTTCAGGATGCGGCAGCAGTAGTTCAAGCGGCGGCAAAAATACTACCATTACGATTTGGGCAACGAACATTAACGTCCCGCTGCTGAAAAAAGCGGCTGCAACGTATAAGAAAGACCATCCGAATTTTAATGTTAAAGTTGTAGAAATGGCAAATGATGACATCCGTTCAAAATTTACCACCGGACTGCAGGCGCAGGGGCAGGGGCTTCCGGATGCGGCACTTTTGGTAGATGACGGCATTAACGGTTACCTTGAAAAATTTCCGAACGCTTTCGTGAACATTTCAAGTAAAGGATTTGAGAAAAAGTACGCGAAGGATTTTCCAAAATATAAACTGGACAGTGTAACCTATAAAGGCGACCTTTATGCGCTTCCTTTTGATGCGGGTCCGGTCGGTTTGTTCTACCGTCAGGATATTTTTGAAAAAGCCGGCGTGGATCCAAACAGCATTAAAACTTGGGACGATTATATTGAAGCCGGTAAAACAATCAAGGCAAAAACGGGCGTGGACATGCTAAGCTATGACAACACAGATATTACCGTATACACAATTTTATTGAGCCAGCAAGGGTTGGGATATTTTGACAAAAACGGGAATGCCAATTTAGGGACATCGGAATCGATCAAGGCTGCCCAGCTTTTGCAGGATATGGCAAACAATAAAATTTTGTTAGGCGCATCCGGCTGGAACGCGTGGGTATCTTCGCTGCAGAACAGCAAGACTGCAACAGCGATTGCCGGTGCATGGCTGGTTGGAACATTGGAACAGCAAATGCCGAAGTTGTCCGGAAAATGGAGAGTCATGAATCTGCCTGCCTTTGAAGAAGGCGGAAGCCGATCAGCGAACCAGGGCGGAAGTTCCTTCGTCATCTCGAAATCAAGCAAAAATATCGATGCTACTTATAATTTCCTGAAATATTTCACAACCAATTACAATGCGCAGGAATTAGCAATGAAGGGCGGCTTATTCCCGAGCTATCTGCCGGTTTATAAATCAAGCTTATTCACACAGCCTGAAAAATATTTTGGCAACCAAAAAGTATGGACGTTCTTCTCTGGTGAAATGAAGAAAATTCCTTCCGTATTATATACGGCTAATGATGCTGTAGGACGGGACGAAGCCATTAACATGCAGGCGGAAATTGTCAGAGGCAAAGATGTGAAAACGTCTGTAAATGCCGCGAAGAAACGTGTTGAAAACCACGTGCAGTAAACGGAAACCGATAGCAGATAACGAGAAGTTCTTGTTATCTGCTGTTTCTTAGTGAGGTGGGTAAATTGAGCAGAAGTAAAATGATTCCGTATTGGTTTGTCGCCCCGGCAGTTATATTGTTTTTATGTTTTACGATATACCCGATTATTTCCTCCCTGCTTCTCAGCTTTCAAAAAATGGATGGAGGGAGATATGTTTTTGCCGGTTTTGCAAACTATATCAGATTATTCCATGATTCTGTATTTTTAAAGGCATTGTATAACACGTTTATTATTCTAATTATCCAAGTGCCGATTATGTTAATTTTGGCTTTAATCCTCGCTTCGGCTCTAAACAGCCAGCTGCTTAAACTGCGCGGATTTTTCAGGGTTGGATTTTTTATGCCGGCTGTCACATCGCTTGTTGCGTATTCCATTTTGTTTTCGATATTGCTGCAGGACAGCGGTTTGATTAACGACTTTCTTGGTTTATTCGGAATCCATAAGATCCCTTGGTTAACAGATCCGTTTTGGGCAAAGGTATCCATTATTCTCGCTTTGACGTGGAGATGGACAGGCTATAACATGGTCATTTATCTTGCGGCTATGCAAAATATTCCGGAAGAACTTTACGAAGCAGCTTCACTTGATGGAGCCGGCAGGATTAGAAAATTTTTCAATATTACCGTGCCGCAGTTAAAGCCGGTTATTTTATTTACAGCCATCATCTCAACGATCTCAACGCTTCAATTGTTTTGAACCTTACAACTTGACAAAAGGCGGCCCGGCGAACGGCACGATGACACTTGGGTTGTATATTTACCAGAACGGGTTCAAATATTTTGATTTCGGATATGCTTCGGCAATTGCCTATGTGGTCGTAATTATTGTAGGCATTTTGTCGTACATTCAGATGAAAGTGACAGGAGATGATTGACGATGCCGACCAGTAGAATACGCAGGATCAGAGATACGATTGGTTTATATGTCCCTTTGATTATTGCGCTCTTTATATCAATTTTTCCTTTCTATTGGATGTTAGTGGGTGCAACGAATAATACAAGTAAAATGTTTACCAATCCGCCGACATTATCGTTCGGGAACCGGTTAATGGAAAATCTTCATAACTTGAATGATTCAATCGGGATTTACCGTGTGTTGTTCAACTCATTGTTTGTTTCCCTGATGTTTGTTTTGTTGTCTTTAACCGTTTGTACACTTGCTGCTTACGCGTTATCGAAATTCAGGTTCAAGGGCGACAAGATCATCTTTACCGTGCTGATGCTTTCGATGATGATTCCTTATCAGGCTACATTAATCCCCTTATTCAGGATGCTGGGCTCACTGCATCTATTAAACACGTACTTTGCACTGATTGTGCCGCAGCTTTGCTATCCGTTTGCGATCTTTTTAATGCGGCAAAATTTCCTTGCTTTTCCGGATGCGCTGATTGAATCGGCACGGATTGACGGTGCGGGAGAATTGAGGATTTTTTTTCGGATCGTGCTACCTTCCATGAAACCGGCACTGGCTGCCACTGCCATCTATCTATTCATGATGCAGTGGAATAACTTCATGTGGCCGCTCGTTGCTACGACCTCCAGTGATATGTATACATTCCCAGTTGCTTTGTCGAGTTTAATCGGTATATCCATTATCGATTACGGCCAAGTGATGATGGGCATTACCATTGCCACTATTCCAATCATAATTTTCTTTTTAGTTCTTCAAAAGCAATTCATTTCGGGAATGCTTGGAAGTGCTGTCAAGTAGTAAACACAAATTTTTAAGGAGAACACGCATATGAACAATCGATATTCCACCGTCCGCAAAAAAGTGAAAGGTTTCTTGCACGGCGGTGATTACAACCCTGAACAATGGCTCGATTATCCGGAAATCCTCTCGGAAGATTTCCGCCTGATGCAATTGGCCCATTGCAATACGTTTTCTCTTAATATTTTCGGTTGGAGTGCGATTGAGCCTGAAGAAGGAAAATACAATTTTGGCTGGCTGGATGACATCATGGACAGGCTCGCTGCACAGGGGGCACACGTGATTCTTGCCACACCGAGCGGGGCAAGGCCGGCGTGGCTGGCACAAAAATATCCAGAGGTGCTCCGCGTGGGCCCGGATAGGAAACGGAATTTATTTGGCAAGCGCCACAACCATTGCTATACATCGCCCGTTTACCGGGAAAAGACCCGGAACATCAATCGGCTGCTTGCTGAGAGATATAAAGATCATCCGGCGCTTATCATGTGGCATGTCTCCAATGAGTACGGCGGAGAATGCCACTGTGACCTTTGCCAGGAAGCGTTCCGGAATTGGCTGAAAAAGAAATATCAAAGTTTGGAACGGCTGAACCATGAATGGTGGACCGCTTTTTGGAGTCACACTTTTACGGACTGGTCACAAATCCAATCTCCGGCTCCGCAGGGCGAAAATGCCATCCATGCGCAAAACTTGGATTGGAAACGTTTTGTGACGGACCAGACAATCGATTTTTATTTGAACGAAATTGCGCCACTGAGGGAAGTCACACCGGATATACCGGTTACAACAAACTTTATGGGGGACTATCCTCATATGGGCCCTTACCTTGGCCTTGATTACCATAAGTTTGCAAAAGAAGTGGATGTTGTCTCCTGGGATGCTTATCCGGCTTGGCACATTCCAATGCAGGCAACGGCGGAGTTGGCTGCGGATGTAGGGTTTATGCATGACCTGTACCGTTCAATGAAAAAAGACCAGCCGTTTCTCGTGATGGAAAATACGCCGAGCCTTGTGAATTGGCATCAAGTGAATAAAATGAAAAAACCGGGCATACATATGCTGTCTTCCTTGCAGTCCATTGCCCACGGCGCGGATTCTAATTTGTATTTCCAATGGCGGAAAAGCCGGGGGGGACCGGAGAAATTCCACGGCGCCGTTGTCAGCCATGCCGGTCATGAACATACACGTGTGTTTCAAGAAGTAGCAGATGTTGGTAAAGCTTTGGAGGAAATTTCAGAAATTTCCGGGACAACGATCCAGTCAGAAGCGGCTGTAATCTATGACTGGGAAAACCAGTGGGCCATTGATGATGCACAGGCTTTGAAACTGGGTCGTAAAGATTATATCCAACTTTGCCAGGAACATTATCAATCGTTACGAAAACAAGGCATTTCTGTAGATGTGATATCACCGGAAAAACATTTGGATGATTACAAACTTATTATTGCCCCGATGTTGTACATGGTCAGGGCAGGCACGGCAGAACGGCTGGAGTCTTTTGTGAAAAAAGGCGGTACCCTGGTGATGACCTATTGGAGCGGAATGGTCAATGAAAATGATCTCTGCTTCTTGGGCGGAAGTCCTGGACCGTTGCGGAATTTATTGGGAATTTGGTCGGAAGAAATCGATTCCTTATATGATGAAGAGAAAAATACAATTATAATGAATAAAAACGGTTACTTTCCGCTGAAGGGTAAGTATGAAGTCAAAGATTATTGTGAAATCATTCACCCGGAAACAGCCCATGTACTGGCTGAATATGAAAACGATTTTTACAAAGGCGGAGCGGCTTTGACGGTAAAACGATTAAAACATGGCGAAGCCTATTATATGGCTGCCCATTTTGAGCAGAAATGCCTTGATGATTTTTACCGGATATTAATCGAAAAATTGCAGCTGCAAAAAGTGCTGAATGTTGAACTTCCGGATGGCGTAAGTGTTTCAAAGAGAACGGGTAAAAATCACGAATATATTTTTATAATGAATTTTAATGAAGCAGAAGTAAAGATGGGATTGCCAGCCGGATTTGATGGCGTTGAAATGTTGTCCGGCAACCGGATGAAGAACGAATTTGTTTTGAAGCCATATGGGGTTTCGGTCATTAAAATAGAGAAGTAGAATGGCAGGTGAGCAGGAAGAATGAATGGGGAGAAAAAGCGCTATACCTTTTTATCAGTAGGAAAACCGCTTCCTTTATTTATTGAAAGCGTCGGTTATAACCCGAGGGAAGAGGATTTCGCAAGGCCTGAAGGTTATCCTTATTACCACTGGCTACAAACGGTAAAAGGTGAAGGTGTTTTTACGTATGGGGGTCAGGAATATTTGTTAACCCCGGGAAAAGGCATTCTTTTGACACCATTTACTCCCCATTCATACTATGCGAACGAAGGCGACTGGTCGACGCTCTATATCACTTTTGGCGGGGACGTTACCGAAGCCATCATGAATTCCCTTGAGATCAATTTTTCATCAATGTACATTGAGAGCGCGGAACTGGCTTTTTCTAAAACGATTGAAAAAATTCTGGATACGGTAAAGAAAGACAATGAACTTTCCAGGTTGGATTCTTCGGAGTACTTATACCATTTCCTTATTTTACTGAAAAAATATAATCAGTTTCGCAATAAAGGTTCTCAAAACGTGGATCGGATGAGGTCTATTGTACAATGGCTGGAAACGATGTATTCCGAAAATATCGGCCTAAGGGAAATCGCGGATTATGCCCAAATGAGCCCCCAATATTTAACCTCTTTATTCAAGGCAGCGTTTAACGTCAGCCCGTATGCCTTTTTGATCAATATCCGGATACGCGAGGCAAAGAAACTGTTATACGCAAGTTCCGAACTTTCTTTAAAAGAAGTGGCAGAAGCAGTCGGATTTAATGATACGAGCCACTTTATCGCTACTTTTAAAAAAATAGAAGGCATAACACCAAACAAATATCGCCATCTTTTTAACAAGTTATAAAGCTGGCGATATTTGTTTGTCATTCAATCATTCTTTTCATTTGTACTATTTTCGTGCTTGCGACTTTATCGCATTTCGGAATATGACGCTTAAGGAAAGGTACAATATCATCGATATATTCTTCTACTTTCAGTCCTGGTGTTTTTTCGGGAATATACAGCATCAGTTTGGCAAGAACGCTGGATTCAATCGCCATGTTATCCGGATTTATACTTGGTTTTGATATCGAGATAATTTGTTCGGATTTGATATGCGGCTCAAGTTTGGCGAAAAGCTCCTTGATAAATGCTTCATAATGATTTTTTTCGGGAAGCCGTACCGTGATATCGGCATATGTAATTACTTCAATCATTGTGTTTCCTCCGTATTGATTGTTTCACCGCTGTGGACAAACGCAATAAATCTATTTCAATTATATAATGAAAAGACGATTATGAAAAAAACTTTTCATCTGCCTTTTTATACACTCGCCCATTGACACTGGCTGAAAAACTCTGTATATTTATTTTCGTGAAATATTACTTAGGGTAACGAATAAGTTTGAATTCTTTTTCGCTTGGGGCCGGTCATTTCCGGGGGACGCCGCGGTTGTGGATGGCCGGAAAGCATCGGGACAAGAGCAATCCGGGAGCCAGATTCGCATACCGGACGACACACGGTCATTTAAAACAGCAATCGGACAACAAGTGATCAAGGAGGTTTCCTTATGCAGGGATTTTTTTACCGCTATATTCGTTTATACCGGCCATTGGTCAAAAAACTGAACGGATTGCTGGGGGAATATGATTTGTCGTATTCGCTTTGGCAGGTCATTTTTTACGTGCGGAATTTCGGACCCTGCACGCTTGTTGAAATCTGCAAATACTATGAAGTCGAAAGGCCGAATGTGACAAGGATGGTGCACAGGCTGGAAGAACAGGGAATTGTCGAGCAGATCCCGGGGAAAGACCGTCGCGAAAAAGTGATCCACATGACGGAAAAAGGGGAAGGCATTTACCTGGCCTGCCGTACGGAAATCACAAGTTTGGAACGGCAGGCCATGAAGGGGATTCCGGAAGCACAACAAAAGATATTATTCGAACTGCTTCCGCAAATCAGGGAAAATTTGAATGATCAAGGGGAGGAGATACATTGAACAGGCCGAAATTATGGACGAAAGATTTTTTAATTGTTTCGACCGCAAACTTTTTTCTTTATTTTACTTTTTATTTATTGATGGCAACCATTACGCTTTATGCAACGGAACAATTTCATGCCTCACCAAGTATTGCCGGGCTGGCATCGGGCATTTTTGTCGTCGGGATTTTAATCGCGCGGCTTTTTGCGGGCAGGTCGATTGACCGGATCGGCAGGAAAAAAATGCTGTATATCGGCTTTATTTCGATTTTAATCATTACGCTGTTTTACTTTTTTACTGAAAATCTTGCTGTGTTGCTAGCTGTCCGTTTTTTAAACGGTGCGGCACTCGGGATTGCTTCAACCGCAACCGGGACGATCGTGGCGGGGATTATCCCGAATGAACGCAGGGGGGAAGGGACTGGTTATTATGCGTTGAGCGTAACGCTGGCTGCGGCTGTCGGACCGTTTGTCGGCATGTTTATGATCGGACATGCCGGTTTCAATATGATATTTATTTTATGCCTCGTGCTGCTTGCATTGAGTTTTGTTTCGTCGATCTTCTTAAATGTGCCGAAGATCGAATTGTCCAAAATGGAACTGGAAAGAATGAAAGGACTCAAGATTGGCAATTTCTTTGAACCGAAAGTATTCCCGATCGCCATCATCAGCGCGTTTGTCGGGCTTGGCTATTCCAGCATTTTGTCTTTCCTCACTTCCTATGCAAAAGAAATGAATCTCGTCGATATCTCCAGCTTTTTCTTTATCGTCTATGCCGGGACCGTCCTTGTATCAAGACCGTTTACCGGGCGCTGGTTTGACACAAAAGGCGAGAATTTCGTGATGTATCCGTCGTTTATTTTGTTCGCAGTTGGCCTCCTGCTGTTGAATCAGGCTGATCAAGGGTTCATGATTTTGCTTGCTGGCATTTTTGTCGGCCTCGGTTACGGGACGTTCTCTTCAAGCGGCCAGGCGATTGCAGTTAAAGTATCGCCGAAACACCGTATCGGGCTTGCGACATCGACGTTCTTTATTTTCCTGGATGCGGGCGTCGGGGTCGGGCCATTCCTGCTCGGACTATTGGTCCCGTTTGCCGGCTACCACGGATTGTACGCCATTATGGCTGCCGTGATCTTCATCTGTGTGTTCCTTTATTATTTTGTGTACGGGAAGAAAGCAGCGGGTGCGGAGCGTTTGATGGAAAGAGCGGAATAATCATTGTTTAGAAACGGGCCTGGAGACGATCTCCGGGCTTTTTTTCCTTTGATTTCATTGTATAAGAATAAAGCCGCCGTACTGGATATTTTATAAGAAGAAATGTCTATCTGGCCAATGTAGTACCGCTCTGGTTTTTATCATCAGTCAACCCGATGGATTCCGGCAAAAATTGGATGCGGTACTCCGTATGGATGGAGCTTCAACATATGAAGGGAGGGAATCAACCCGTGCGTTTTATTAACCGCTTTTATGATTCCTCAGAGCAATGAAATCGTAAATACTTGACAACAAACAATGGGTGGCTTATTATTATCTTGAAGTAAAGATATATGAATTGAAGATAAATCGCTTAGACATATTGGTCGAGGTAAAGTGTCCGTATTTGTCCGATATCTTTTTCTAGCTGCAGCTTTCTAAAGAGATTCACTAGTATTCATGATTTTTAGAAGTTTTTTAAGAAAGGCAGGAAAACCATCCGTTTCTTGCCTCACTTAAGAAGAAACATGAGAGAAAGTTTCTTTGCATTAGACGCGCGGATCTATCAGGATTGCTGGTGCACCTTTTGGAGAAAATAAGAGATCAATTTGAAAAAAATCTTGATTTCAAGATAAAGATGCTGGTCGACGGTCATGTTTTCTTTATAAAGGAAAAGGGCCGGAATATATCTGTCCAGTGAGGGATTTGATACGGATCAAGCGGAAATGATTCATTTTATATATCAAATAAAACAACTGCTTAATTCCTCGGATATGAGGAATAATAGAGATTGTGAATACCAATGGGGTTTTTATCCAAATAATTTGGAAATCAATCAATAAAGGAGACGAAAAAAATGACAAATGTGAAATTAGCAGTTATTTTTTACAGCATGGGTGGAACGAATGTTCAATTGGCCAAATGGGCTGCAGAAGCTGCTGAAGAAGCCGGTGCAGAAGTTAAAATCTTTAAAGTCCAAGAATTGGCGCCGCAATCGGTTGTTGAAGGAAATGAAGGATGGAAACGTACAACAGAAGCAACCAAAGACATTCCTGTTGTCACTTCAGCCGATATTGAGTGGGCAGACGCCATTATTTTTAGTGTTCCGACCCGCTTTGGCAATATGCCTTCGCAAATGAAACAATTTTTGGATATGCAAGGCGGGTTATGGGCTTCCGGAAAAACAGTCAACAAAGTTGTAAGTGCCATGTCTTCTGCTCAAAACCCGCACGGAGGACAGGAAGCAACCATCTTATCATTGTATACTTCAATGATGCACTGGGGTGCGATTATTGCAGCACCGGGCTATACGGATCCTGCATTATTTGCAGCCGGCGGCAATCCGTATGGCACCAGTGTCACTGTTGGTGAAGACGGAAAAATGAAAGATGATGTACAAGCCGCTGTCAAACATCAGGCGAAGCGGACGGTTCAAGTTGCGGAATGGGTGAAAAAAGGGCAACAGTGAGCTTTTAAAAAGTCGACACGCAAATATCTATTTATTTAAGTGAAGGACGAAGAAACGATGAGAGGATATAGCCAAAGTTGTGCTATATCTTTTCATCATTCTTATTGTCTTGAATTCGAGATTTGATTTTAACCTTCATGTCTATATCAAAACAGGAGGATCATTTCATTGAATGAACCAAAAGGTCTTCGCCATGTAACAGTCTTTTTGGTCCTCCTGCTTCCATTATGCTTCTTAAAAAACGCATCCTTTCCAGGCTTTCTCCGGATAACTTTCCGCCATGGGCCCACCAAATGGTGCTGTCTTCATTTAAATAAGTTTCTCCATGGGTGACATATGTCCCGCGGCGACACCCTCCCAAAATTGTTGCACCAGTTTCTTGGGTGTCATGTTTCCCCGGCCGTTGTTAGATTGCCTTCATACCAGCACTCATTGATTATGACTGGCTTTTTCAATTTTTTCATCCATTTTGGGACAAAGAATAAGTCATCATGCTGAATGGTGGCGTGTGTAATATTTGGTTTTGTGTGGTTGTACCAATGGCTTGTATTTGTATTGTGCAACGGCGGGTGATGCCAGTTATGAATGGAAAGGTAGATGGCGTAAGGATCTTTATCAACAACGCATTAGATGAAATCATCCCATGCATCTTTACTTTTTTTGCCCAACGATATCCACTAAGTCATACTCATTTGCCATTGACCATTGAATATTCCGGAAAGATTCGAGCCTTGCGATTAAGTCATTTAAATTATTTGGAAGCGATATCATTTACAAATAATTAGAATCGGTCTATACTTCATTTTAGGAAAAAATATATTTTTTTTCCTAAAATATTTACCGTTTTTTGCAATCGTTATCAAAAAATGAAGAATCGAGGGGAAACCATGCCAACAAAACAAAAGAAATTTTACTACGGCGGAGATTACAATCCTGAGCAGTGGGATGAATCGGTTTGGGAAGAAGACATGCGCTTGATGAAAAAAGCCGGCGTCAATTATGTAAGCATCAATATTTTCAGCTGGGCAAGGCTGCAGCCGAATGAAGAGACTTACGATTTTTCGACGCTTGATAAAATCATGGACATGCTGGCAGAAAATGGCATTGGAGCGAATCTTGCCACTGCCACTGCGGCGCCGCCGGCCTGGCTTTCGCGGAAATATCCGGACTCGCTGCCGATTGACATCAATGGAACCAGGCTTTTGCCTGGGTCGCGCCAGCATTATTGCCCGAACAGCAAAGACTATGCGCGGCTTGCCGGAAAACTGGTTGAGAAAATTGCGGAACGTTATCAAAACCATCCGGCGCTTGTGATGTGGCATGTGAACAACGAATACGGCTGCCATATTTCCGAATGCTACTGCGATCATTGTAAGCACGCATTCCAGCAGTGGTTGAAAGAAAAATACGGGACGATTGAAAACTTAAACCAAAGCTGGTCGACCGATTTTTGGAGCCAACGTTATTATGAATGGGAAGAAATCTGCTTGCCGGGAAGAACGCCGACATTCGCCAATCCGAAACAGCAGCTTGATTACAAGGCTTTTATGGATGATTCGCTTTTAAAGCTGTATAAGATGGAGCGTGATGTCATCAAAAAATATACGCCGGATGTGCCGGTGATGACGAATTTAATGGGGCTACATAAACCGATTGACGGCTTTAAATGGGCGAAAGAAATGGATGTCGTGACATGGGATGCATATCCGGATCCTTTCGACCATATTCCGTATGCGCAGTTTATGGCCCATGATTTAATGCGGAGTTTGAAAAAGCAACCGTTTTTGTTGATGGAACAGGCGGCGGGCGCAGTCAACTGGCGTGCGCAAAATGCCGTGAAAACACCAGGGCAGATGCGGCTCTGGAGTTATGAAGCCGTGGCGCACGGGGCGGACGGCATCATGTTTTTCCAATGGCGGGCATCCCAGGGCGGCGCGGAAAAATTCCACAGCGGGATGGTGCCACATTCCGGAGATGAAGAAAGCCGGAATTTCCAGGAAGTCGTCCAGCTTG
Organism: Weizmannia acidilactici; assembly: GCF_008974185.1. Lineage (GTDB taxonomy): Bacteria > Bacillota > Bacilli > Bacillales > Bacillaceae_C > Weizmannia > Weizmannia acidilactici. The sequence continues at coordinate 13,155 of NZ_BKZP01000021.1, read as the reverse complement.
GCAATGAGCTGAAAAACTTGCAGAAAGTTATCGGTTCGGATTATGTTGCGGACGTTGCAATGGTATTTGACTGGGAAAACTGGTGGGCGCTTGAACTGGATTCGAAACCTAGCGCATTGGTGAAATATATCAAGCAGCTTCTGCCGTTTTACAGGGCGCTCCATACGCAAAATATCGGCGTAGATTTTATTCATCCGAATGAAAAATTGGACCGTTATAAAGTTGTTTTTGCGCCGGCAAGCTACCTGGTAACAAAAGCGTTTGCGGATAAAGCAAAAGCCTACGTGGAAAACGGCGGTATTTATGTCACGAATTTCTTCAGCGGCATTACGGATGAAAATGACCGTGTGTATCTCGGCGGTTACCCGGGCGCTTACCGCGACATGCTCGGCATCTATGTCGAAGAATTTGCGCCGATGGAAAAAGGTGCAGTCCATCAAATCCGGACCGGTTACGGCGATGCGGACATCCAAATTTGGGAAGAAAAAATCCATCTGAAAGGTGCAAAAGCGCTGGCGTATTTTAAAGACGGCTATTTGGCGGGATCCCCGGCTGTGACGGTAAATGCATATGGGAATGGCAAAGCGTATTATATCGGGACACATCCGGATGAACGGTATTTGTCGGATCTCATCAAAGATATTTTGCATGAAGCGGATGTCCGCCCGGTGCTGGATGTTCCTGCCGGCGTGGAAGCGGTCATACGCAAGAAAGGGAATGAAAAATATTTGTTCCTGCTGAATCATTCAGACAAGGATCAGTTTGTAAAGCTGGGCGGCCAATATGTTGAGCTGATTCACGGCCGGACCGGATCGCAAACCGTTCAGCTGGCCCCGCAGGACGTAAAAATTTTTCAAATGATAAAAGAATAGGGCGCGAAATCAGGCCCCTCTAAGAAAAGCGGAGGGGCATTTGTTTGGATCGAGGCAGTTTCATAAAAGTATACGGTTCTGCTTTTCTGCAGATCTGCATAAAAAATAATAGGAAAATAACCAAATATTTTTTAGTAAAATTATATTGAAGTTTTACTGAAAAGAAGGTAGAATACAAATATGAAATCGGTTTCTAATTTTTAAGCAGGACATGATCGTAGTTGACCGTTGAAAAGGAGGAATGTTGCATACTGAAATCCGTACAGCGATTGAACTTTATTATTCCAATGAATATTATTTAGGAGGATACAGCTATGCAGATTTTTACGATACTTTCGTTTCTTTTTGTCCTTGGTTTTGTCGCTGCATATACATATATGAAAATGCGCGGCTTCAATAAAAATGAATCGAAAGGCTCTTATTTTCTCGGGGGCAGAAGTTTGACCGGTGGTGTGATCGGGGCTTCTTTATTGCTCACAAACTTAAGCGCTACCAACTTTGTCGGCATGAGTGCCCAGGTTTTCAGCGGAAATATGACGAATATGGCGTATGAAGTTACTTCAGGTTTTGTGCTTGTTGTTGTAGCGCTGCTATTGGTGCCGAGATATTTAAAACAAGGGATTACGACCATCCCGGATTTTTTGGAGAGCCGTTATGATAAGCAAGTAAAAGGCATTGTATCTTTTCTTTTCCTGTTGATGTTTATTTTGAATGCGATTCCAATTACGCTTTATTCCGGGGCCATTGCGATTACTAGGATGTTCCATATTCAGGAAAACTTCGGGCTCAGCTATGAAGCAAGCATTTGGATTACCGTTTGGTGCATCGGTATTATCGGTTTCTTTTATGCGATTGTCGGCGGATTAAAAGCGGTCGCCATTTCGGATACGATCAATGGCATCGGCTTATTAATCGGCGGGCTGCTTGTTCCGATTTTCGGCTTGCTTGCGCTTGGCCACGGCAGCTTTGGTGAAGGCTTGTCTCATTTGTTCACCGCAACACCTGAAAAATTTAACGCGATCGGAAACAATCATGATGTTGTGCCGTTTGGCGCTGCACTTACCGGTTTGATTCTCGTAAACTTCTATTATTGGGGCACAGACCAGTCGATTATCCAAAGGGCATTGGCGGCGAAAAACCTGAAAGAAGGGCAAAAAGGCGTTATGCTTGCAGGTTTTTTCAAAGTCCTGACGCCAATCGTTGTATGTATTCCGGGGATTATTGCATTCCAACTGCTGGGCAGTAAAACAACAAACCCAGACTTAATGTATACGCAATTGGTGAATAAAGTGCTGCCGGCGCCGTTAGTTGGTTTTTTCGCAGCAGTCATGTTCGGATCCGTTTTAAGCGTATTCAACGGTGTCATCAACAGTACGGCGACTTTGTTTGCCTTAAACGTGTATGAACCGCTTTTCGGCAAAGGAAAAACAGACCAAGAAATTGTAAGGAACGGGAAACGGTTCGGATTTTTGCTTGGGATTGTTTCCATGTTCATTGCACCGCTCATCATGTATGCGCCGGATGGTTTATTCCAGTATGTCCAAGTTGTAAGCGGCTTCTTTAATGTGCCGATTTTCACTGTGATTTTCATGGGTTATGTGACAAAACGTGTTCCGGCCATTGCGGCAAAAATTTCCCTCGTGTTCTTTGTCGGCACCTATGCTGTGCTCCAATTGATCATTAAGCCTGAAATGAGTTTCTTGTACCAAGAAGCGATTCTGTTCGTGATCAGCTGTGCGATGATGCTGGTCATCGGCAAAATGAAACCGCGGGAAACGCCTTATGTGATGCCAATCAACAACCTTGTCGAAATTGAACCATGGGAGCACCGTTATGAAGCGGGTGGATTCATTATTTTCATGGTATTTGCGGCTTACATTTTATTCTCTAAACTCGGCTTTGCAGGGGCAAACGGCTTCACCGCAATGACGGCATTATGGCTTTTGATTGCTGCAGTGGTCTCGTTTGCCGGCGTGCTGTATTTCAAAAAGCGGGACAAAGTTGCAGAAAGCCCTGTTACAGCAGCCGTAAAAGGAACCCAGGATGTCCGTGTAAAATAAAGATTAAGACTATTTGAGCCGGGAGTGTTTGATATGCCAATTTTCATCAATGAAGAGAATAAAGAATTTCATCTGCAAACGCAGCATACGAGCTATATTTTTCACGTGATGAAAAACAAACAGCTTGGCCAGCTGTATTACGGAAAACGGATAAACCACCGGGAGAGCTTCGGGCATTTATTTGAACCGCGTTTCCGGCCCAATGTTGTAAACGTTTATCCGGATGACCAGCACTTTTCGCTGACAACATTGAAGCAGGAATATCCGGCATACGGAACAGGGGACTTCAGGTACCCGGCCTATATGGTTAAGCAGGCAAACGGCAGCCGCATCACAAATTTTGAATACAAAGGCTACCGGCTGATCAAAGGAAAGCCGAAATTGGAAGGCCTTCCTGCCACATATGTTGAAAGCAGTGAAGAAGCGGAGACGCTCGATATTTTACTGACGGATGAGCTTTTGCAGGTGGATCTTCACTTGTTCTATACGGTGTTTGATCAATATAATGCCATTACAAGAAGTGTAAAATTTTTCAACCGTGGGGCTCAGAAGATTGAGCTCCCGGTTGCCATGAGCATGTCGGTTGATCTGCCGGATGCTGAATATGTCATGATGCAACTGTCCGGCTCCTGGGCAAGGGAACGGCACCTGTACGAGCGGAAACTGCAGCCAGGCGTGCAAAGCATATCGAGCACACGGGCGGCAAGCAGCGCCCAGCAAAACCCGTTCTTTGCTTTGAGGCGGCAGGATACGACGGAAGATTTCGGCGAAGTGTATGGCTTCAGCCTTGTCTATAGCGGCAATTTTCTCGCCCAGGTAGAAGTGGATGATTACCACGTATCGAGAGTGACAATGGGCATCAACCCATTTGATTTCAACTGGCGGCTCGATCCCGGGCAGGCTTTCCAAACGCCTGAAGCTGTCATGATATTCTCAAGCTGCGGCCTTACTGGCATGAGCCAAACATTCCATAAATTTTACCGGGAAAGGCTTGCCCGCGGCAAATGGCGGGATGTGGAACGCCCGGTTTTGATCAATAACTGGGAAGGAACGTATTTTGACTTTGATGAAGACAAAATTGTTTCCATTGCAGAAGAGGCCAAAAAGCTTGGCGTGGAATTGTTTGTACTCGATGACGGCTGGTTCGGCAAACGCGATGATGATACAACCTCTCTTGGAGATTGGTTTGTGGATAAGCGCAAGCTGCCGAACGGATTGAAAGGCTTGTCTGAAAGGATCCGGGGATTGGGCTTGAAATTCGGCTTGTGGTTTGAACCGGAAATGGTTTCGATCGGGAGTGAACTTTATCAAGCGCATCCGGATTGGGTGATCCGTACGCCGGGAAGAAGGATGTCACCGGGGCGGAACCAATATGTGCTCGACTTTAGCCGGGATGAAGTGGTGGACTATTTGTATGAACGGATTTCCTCGGCAATTGAAGAAGGCAGTTTGTCTTACATCAAATGGGATATGAACCGGCATATGAGCGAGATTTACTCTGCCGGGCGCGGACCGGAGCGGCAGCAGGAAACCGCCCACCGCTATATTCTCGGGGTGTACCGTCTCTATGACCGACTGACATCCGATTATCCGGACGTTTTGTTTGAGTCATGCGCAAGCGGCGGCGGCCGGTTTGATCCGGGTATCCTGTATTATGCGCCGCAAACATGGACGAGCGATGATACAGATGCGGTGGAACGCCTGAAAATCCAATACGGCACATCATTTGTTTATCCGCTCAGCTCAATGGGTGCACATGTGTCGGCCGTGCCAAACCATCAGGTCGGGCGCTTCACTCCGCTTGAAACACGGGCTGCCGTGGCGTATTTTGGCACATTCGGCTACGAGCTTGATGTAACTAAGATGTCCGATGAAGAAAAACAAGCGGTCAAGAACCAGATTGCATTTTATAAAGAAAACCGCAAACTACTGCAATTTGGAAATTTTTACCGTATTGAAAGCCCGTTTGAAGGGGATGGTAATGTAACAAGCTGGATGGTTGTTTCCCCTGATCAAAAAGAGGCGGTTGCGGCGCGATACCAGGTGCTGGCAAAGCCGAACCCGGCATGGGAACGCCTGTATTTTAAAGGCTTGGCTCCGGATAAGCAGTACAGGCTGGAAGGAAGCGGCAAAGTATTTTACGGGGATGAGCTGATGTATGCCGGCCTGCTGTTGGATGACCTTGTGCCGCAACAAGGAAAATCCGGGCAGTATCTCGATTTTAACGCGGTAATCTTTAAGCTGTCTATGGTGGAAGAATAAAAGCCAAGGTGCCCCAAAAAGGATCAGGGGCACCTTTTTTGGGTTATGTATTCTTTCAAATATTGGACAATTTCATTACGAAAGAAATATGTTGGGAAAATGATCTTTCACTACGTGGTGTCTTCGCTGCGGACTTTGCTGCTATTTTTTCGTCTTTTCTCGCTGTTTTTGCCTATCGCTGATTTTCCGCCATTTTTCGCCGATATTTTGACATAATCGTTGATTTTTTGGATAAGTCCGCTGATATTTCCGGGAGCTGTGCTGATTTCGTATAAACGGAAGGGAAGAACGTTCGTAGTCTTGGACAATCCCCTCCATTTTTTAGTCATTTTGTAAAAAGGCGGCGTTTTTTCCCCTGCTTTTCTGCCCTTCGCTGATTTTCCGCCATTTTCCGCCGATATTTTGACATAATTGCTGATTTTTTGGATAAGTCCGCTGATATTTCCGCGGTTTCCGCCGATTCCGCAAAATGAGAGGAGGCGCTCGGCCGCTGCTTCTGAACTACTGTGAGGAAGGCGAAATTTACTCTTTTTTCGCAGGAGTCCCGTAAACTTCGCTATTATCAAAATCGGATGATAGCTAAAAAAGGGGTGCTCCCAGGCCACTTTTACTGACTTGGGGACAGCCCCTTTTTTTATTCATGCCGCTGTCCCAATTCCCGTCTGTTTACGCGATTTCTTTTTCACAGGGGAGAGGCGGCGTTCGATCTGGGCCATGAAAAAGTCGGCGGCGACGGCCATTAAAGCGGTTGGAATGGCCCCGGCTAAAATCATATTTGTGCCGTTTGAAACACTTGTTCCGCGGACGATAATGTCTCCGAGGCCGCCCGCACCGACAAATGTGCCCATTGCCGCGATTCCGATTGCAATGACAAGCGCCGTCCGCAGCCCGGCCATGATGACCGATAAGGCAAGCGGGAGTTCAACCATCCGCAGTATTTGAAATTTTGTCATGCCCATTGCCTTGCCGGATTCGAGCAGAAATTGGTCCACGCTTGTGATGCCGGTGTACGTATTTTTTAAAATCGGTAAAAGTGAATAAAGGAACAGCGAAAGCACAACGGTGTTGGTGCCCAGCCCCATCACCAGCATAAGCATCGAGAGCATCGCTAAGGACGGGATCGTTTGGATGATGTTGGCGATCGCCAGAATCCACGAGCTTAATTTCCGGCGGCGGGCCATGAAAATCCCGAGCGGAATCGCCACAACTGCGGCAAATAATACGCCGTAAGCCGACATTAAAAAGTGGCGGTAAAACTGCATCCATACGTAACTGCCGTTTTGGGCGTAATAGTCCAGTATTCCTTTTAACGTTTCCATGTCCGGCCCTCCTTTTATTCAAAATAATGGTGTTTTTGAAGAAATTCTTTTGCCACAGTCGATGGTTCCTTCATTTTTACGTCACTTTCGTAGTTCAACTGCTGCATCGTTTTCGTGCCGATTTTCCCGACGAGTTTTTGCAAAACTTTCTTAATTTCCGGATGCTGTTTTAATATGTCATCGCGGACGACAGGGGAAGCGTCATAAGGCGGGAAAAAATGTTTGTCGTCTTTCAGCATGACGAGGTTGTAGGCATTGATTCTTCCGTCCGTTGAATAAGCGAGCACGACATCCGCCTTTCCGCTTTTTACTGCTTTATAAACCAGGCCAAGCTCCATCGGATACGTTTTGCCGAATTCAAACCCGTATGTTTTGACAAATCCTTCATAGCCGTCGCCTTTCCGTTTCAGCCAGGAGTTATCGACGCCGAGCCGCAAGTTTTTCGCAATCGGTTTTAATTGTGAAACTTCTGAAAGATGGTCTTTTTCAGCCAGAGCTTTGGTGATTGTAAAGACATAGGTATTCGCAAATCCGAAAGAGTCAAACCATGTCTGGTGGAATCTTTTTTCAAATTGCTTCTGCACAATCTTCAATGCTTTTTCTGGATCTTTTACCGGTTCCATGCCGAGGGCCCCTGCCAGGTCTGTTCCTGTGTAACGGACCGCTGAAATATCAATCTGGCCGCTTGTCATCGCTTTATGGAGCACGATAGAAGAACCGAGATTATTGACCATATCGACTTTTAAATTGGTGTAATGTTCAATCATATCTTTTTCCATGTAACCGAGTATTTGCGTTTCAGTGGAGTTTGTCATGCCGATTTTGACCGATTTTTCGCTTGATGCGCTTAATCCGGGCAGGGAGCAGCCGCCCGTGAAAATGGATAGGGATAAAATGAGAAGCATAATCGATGTGATTTTTTTCATGTGCCGTACTCCTTTCTAAGCGGCCTGTTTTTGTTTCCGGATGCCTTTTGGAGTGGAAAAATTTTCAAGTTTCCCGAGAAGATAATCGACGATCAAGGCTAAAAGGGTAACCGGGACAGCGCCGACTACAATCATTGCCGGCTGGTACAAATTCAGGCCGCTGAAAATATAGTCGCCGAGGCCGCCTGCTCCGATAAAAGAAGCGAGCGTAGCCCAGCCGATTAAGTAAACGGTGGACAAGCGGATGCCGGCCATGATCACAGGGATGGAAAGCGGAAGTTCCACATGCAGGATCCTTTCCCATCCGGTCATCCCCATCCCGCGCCCCGCTTCAAGCAGGTTCGGGTCTATCCCTTTTACGCCGGTATACGTGTTCCGCAAGATAGGCAGGACCGAATAGAAAAATAATGCGGCAATGGCCGGGAGTTTGCCAACGCCTAAAACCGGGATGAAAAAAGCCAGGATGGCAAGGCTTGGAAATGTTTGAATGACACCGGCAATGCCCATGACGATATTGGCTGCCTTCGGATATTTTGTCAGCCAAATGCCGAGCGGAACCGCAACAAAAATGCCCAGTATCACGGCGATCATCGAGATATAGAAATGCTGCCACGTCTTCAGCAATAACTCGTTCCAATTTGATGCCATAAACTGCATGAATGCATCCATCTGTTTCCCTCCTAACCAATGTTTTGGGATAATGCCTCTTCTTCGTCCCCCCAGATCGAATCGTATACCATATCGACAAGGCTTGCCCTGGTGACGATCCCGACAAGCCGGTGTTCATGGTCGACAACGGGGACGTATTTGATTCCTCTTTTTAGAATTTTTCTGACCGTATCGCGGACGAGTGTATCTTTTTCGACTGCGATTAAGTTTGTTTCTAATACATCTTTGACATGGACCGGTTTTTTCCGGTTCTGGTCAATAATTTCTACATCGATATAGCCGAGCAGCACTTTCCGCCTGTCTACGACAAGCAGGGAGTCAACCCGTTTTTCTTTCATGATTTGGATCGCTTCGGACAAAGTTTTGTCGATCGTGACTGTCACTGCATTCGGGTTCATGATTTGTTCGACCGTCTGGATATTCGGCCGGGCCTGCAGCAGGCGTTCTTTGCCGATAAACGTTTCAACGAACTCATTTGCCGGTTCGCGGAGGATCTCATCCGGCGTGCCGGTTTGGACAAGTTTGCCTTCGCGCATGATGACAATTTGGTCGGCCAGTTTGATCGCTTCATCCATATCGTGGGTGACAAATACAATCGTTTTCCCCAACCGTTGTTGCAGTTTTTTTAATTCATCCTGCAGGCTGTCGCGCGTGATCGGGTCGAGTGCGCCGAACGGCTCATCCATTAATATCAGCGGCTGGTCTGCTGCAAGTGCTCTGAGGACGCCGATGCGTTGTTGCTGCCCGCCGCTTAGTTCATACGGGTAACGGTCCAAAAATTCTTCCGGCATATCGACGAGTTTGAGCAGTTCTTTTGCCCGTTCGCGTCGTTTTTCTTCCGGCCATTTCAATAGTCTGGGAACAAGAGAGATGTTTTGCTGGATGGTCATGTGGGGAAATAAACCGATTTGCTGGATGACGTATCCGATTTCCCTTCTGAGTTTCACGGGGTCTGTTTCTTTGATGTTTTTTCCATTGATGTAGATTGCGCCTTCCGTCGGTTCGATCAACCGGTTGATCATCTTCATTGTGGTTGTTTTTCCGCAACCGCTCGGCCCGATGAAGACGATAAACTGGCCGGATTCGAATTCCAGGTTCAAATCATCAACTGCCCTTTTGCCGTCTTTGTAAATCTTTGTGACATGCTCAAATTTTAACATATACTGCACCTCCAATATTTAGGGTGATAAAATAGCTACTCTATAAGTATAACTTAAAGTTTGTAAAATGAAAAGTTTACAGATTGTATATACTGTATTTATGATATATATTTGGAAGTGTGGACATATAGAGATTCTTGTATTTATATGGTACAGTTTTCCCGGCATAAAATGAAAAACCGGTCTAAAGGAGCATTTCAGAAAAATGGAAGAAAAGACGTTGGACATGGTCGCCCAGGCGAAAGAACAATATATTGAAAAAATTGCGGATCATATCCGCGCTTTCGGGATACCGCCAACCGTCGGGCGTGTTCTCGGCATCATCTACATGAACCGCCGGCCGATGACGCTGGATGAACTGTCAAAGGCAACGGGCATGAGCAAAACAAGAATGAGCCAGGTTGTCCGGGAAATGGTCGATATGAATATCGCGGAGAAAGTGTTCGAAAAAGGGGTCCGAAAAGATCTTTACAACGTCGATATGGATTTTTACGACACTTTTGTGGCAATTTTCACGTCCAGCTGGCGAAAAATCATCAGCCGCAATAAATATTTTGAAAAAAAATTTGCGCGCGAACTCGCCCAAATGAAAGAAAAAGAAGAACTGTCCCCGGAAGAGGAAAAGCAGCTGAATGAATTTTTAAAGGAATTGGGTAAATGGGCGGAATATTACGAATGGCTGACACGGTTGGTCGACTTTTTCGAAAGCGGGAAAATTTTTGAGTATGTGCCGAAGCAAAAGCGGTGAACAGTTGAAAAAACTGGGGATACAGGGTCAAGGCCGTGCTGCTTTATAAGCGGGATCTTGCGCCGGAAAGATGGGAAAGGGGTTGCCTCAAAACGATCGGGGCACCCTTTTTTCATAAGCGGTTTGGGCTCCTGTTTTAAGTGCCATCACCAGCAAAAGATGAAAGGCATGAATACGCCCCTTGCCGGAAAGAAAAGCGGGGGCTGTCCCAAAAGCCCCTTTTAAGCAGAAATTTTCCTCTAGCGGTCGTGACAGAGCTTCTCAGAACCGTTTCTTCAGGGAATATTTGCTCAAACAGTCGTGAGTATGCTTCTCAGAACTGTTTCATTTGGGAAAATTTTAGCCCCCTAAGTCAGTTTACCGATTTTTGGGACAGCTCTGATATTCATCGGACGTTTTCCAATGCCTTTTTTAACTGGATTGATAATAAATGGAGATTTTGCGATTCTGAAGAAACGTCCTCCATAAAGGCGTTTTGTTCCTGGGCGGCCGCGGCCGCGTTTTCGGTATTCAAGAAGAATTGCTTGGCGATCCCGGCAATCTTCTCCATTTCTTTCACTTTCTTTTGCGTTTCCTGATCTACTTTGTCGATCGCACAGAACACTTCATTGCTTTCTTTTGAGACGGTGCCGACAGAACGGGTAATGCCTGAAAAAGCTTGTTCTGTTTCATTTACTTTTTCGATACCGTTCATTAATAAGGCGAGGCTTTCTTTCATGGTTGCAACGGCTTTGCCAGTTTCTTCCATAATTTTTTCAATGATCTCTTCTATTTTAATTGCGGATAATTTCGATTGGTCGGCAAGTTTTTGGATTTCCTGGGCAACGACATTGAATCCTTTCCCGTGTTCCCCTGCCCTTGCGGCTTCGATTGCCGCATTCAGGGACAATAAATTGGTCGCGTTGGCAATGTTTTTGATGAGTAAAATAATATCCTTGATTTGCGTGGATCCCTTTTCCAATGCAAAAATCACGTCTGAAGCATTTTGGACCGATTCCCTGGCGATTTCCATCCTCTCGACAGACAGTTTCGCCAGTTCTGTTCCTTTTGAAGATTGATTTTCCGCAATTTTCATGGATGATTGGACAGTACGGAGGCTGTCATGGATAAGCCGGATACTTTCGGAAATTTGCGTAAACTCTTCCACCATTTCATTTACGGTATCTAGCTGTTTTTCCGCGCCTTCTGCCACAGCATTCATTGAAACCGCAATTTGTTCGGAAGCATGTTTGGATTCCGAGGCATAATTTCTCAACTTGTCCGATGCCGCAGCCAAATGACCGGTGCTTTGTTCAAGATGCCGGATTAACGAATGGAGCTGGCTGATCATCGTATTATATCCGGCGGCAAGCGCAAGGATTTCTTTTGAAGAAGAGGAAATTTCGATGCGGCCGCCGAAATTGCCGTTTGAAACATTTTTCATGGTATCGGTTAATTTTATGATTGGATACATAGCCCTTTTTGTAATGAAATAACAAATGGTACCCATAGCGGCAATTGTCAATACAGTAATCCAAATCATCGTATTCCGGTTTTGGCGCACCGGTTTCAAGTAATCGGAGTCTTTTAAAGCAAAAACGAGGATCGCCCCGCTGATTTCATTTTGGTCGGAGTAAGCAATCAACATGCCATCCTGATGCAAGATGCCTTTTTTGTTCTTTAAAATTTCCCTGCGCACCTGCCTGGACAAACCAATGCCGCTGTTTTTTTTATTTTCGAATGCTTTAACGGCGCCGTTTTTTTGGAGTTGGAATTGTGCAAGGCCCAGCCCGTTTTCCATAAAACTGTTCCTGTTGATTTTCAGGGCGTAAGACAGTTCCTGGTCAAATTGTTCTTTCGGGACGGTGGACTTTAACAGGGTAATTTTTTCTTCCATCGTATTTAAAGAAGTGGTCAAATCCCGTTCTACAGATTGAACAATCATCGCCTTGTTTTTCTCATAACTGATGAAAGCAATTAATGCCGATGAAATTAAAATGGAGGCAACGAACGGCAGGATGAGCATGGTGGATAATTTAAAAGTATGATGTTGCAATTTTTTCTGCATTTACAAATCCTCTATTCTTAGAAAAATTTTCCTAACTTTATTTAATCTGCCCTTTGTTAAGAAAAGATGAAGGATTTGTAAATATTATGTAAGCAGAAAAACAAAAAAATGGCGCCAATCCAGACACCATATTATTTCCGCTTGGCGAAAGCAAGCAAAGCCGCCCCGGGCCCGACTGCGACCGCGGCTGGGGCGGGAGGATATTTGCTCATTTTGAAATAAAAGTTGTTCTTTCACATCCAGCTTTTGTTCGTGCCCCTTTCAAGCAGGCCGTATCCGGGATGGTACAGGGCGCTGTCCGCTTTCGACTTCGGGCGGTCGTTATGCCGGGTGTGGTACATCATCAGTTCCATGATTTTTTCCATAAGCCCCGGCAAAAGCCGGCCGGGGATGAAAACAATTTTTTGCCTGTGAACCGACGTACATATCCTGTTTCGGATGTTCCACCGCAAAAGGAAGTCCCCGGCAACGGCTTGCGGCGGGAAAATCATCGACATGTAATGGGCCGGCTGCTTCTCGAGATCGCTTCTTGCATGTTCAGCCAAAAGGCAGTGTTCCGGTTTTTGTGACACCCATTAAAAATGGGGTTGTCCCAAAAGTCGTGTTTAAACAAGAAAAACCCGTTAAGAAAACGAATTTTTCTCATTTTCCGGATCTTCTTTCTGAAGCAGGCGGTTCTCAAACCTTGTGACACCCAAGATTAGAAAGGATCGTTATTTGTGGTGCCCGAGAACGACTCGATGGCGTGTTCCAGCGCGTTGTAGGCCTGGCCGAAAGCGGATGCGGATGATTCCGTGCCCACGTGCCGGTGCTCAGGAAGCGAATTTTTTGCCTGCTCCAGCGCTGTGATCGCGTCTTGGATCATGGTGCCTTTATCCCCGTATTGCTGCCGGGCTTCCTGGAGCTGTCGGATGCATTCCTCCAAATCGGCGGATTCGGGATTGTTGTAGGCATTTTCCAGTTTTTCTTTGATTTGTTCCAAAATTTCCTTCATTGTTCTCCCCATTTCTTTTTATGATATACAGGGGTAGTTTTTTCGGACGGCGTGTTTTTATGCATGACAGCAAGATATGCAGTATATTATAATAATAA
>NZ_BKZP01000020.1 GCF_008974185.1 Weizmannia acidilactici | reverse complement strand
CGCTCATTTTTTGAGCGACTTTATTATTATATCATGTATCCGATCGATGTCAACAACTTTTTTACCGTTGCGTTGCTGGGTCGCTATCGGACGAATATTAATATATCATGTCCTTAGCTTCCATGCAATAGTTTTTTAAAATATTTTTTCGCAGAATATTTTAGCATCCCACTGTACTGCAAGATCATCATCAAAGGTTGGTTTTCATATACATATATTATGAAGAAACAGGCCACGTACCAAAACAAGCCATCTTTCTGTTTTCACAGGAAACGGGTCAACCGGCCGGTTCGCTTTTTTCTTTTATCTGAAGTGCACGGCGGTTTTCAGCATGGTCCCGGATCATAAAGTAGGCAATGCTTAACAAGATGATGATTCCGCCAACCGCCTGGAACCAGGAAATTTTTTCTTGGAAAAGGAAATAAGCTAGAATCGAGGCACCAACCGGTTCAAATAAAATCGCAACGGAAACTACGGATGCACTGATCCATTTTACAACCCAATGAAACACCGAGTGTCCTGCGAGCGTCGGCAGGATCGCAAGGAGTAAGAAACACACCCAATTTTGGGCGGAATACGGAAAAAAAGATTCACCGGACAAAACCACATAGAAAAACAGCACGACCGTGGATGCCAAATAGACGGTAAAAGTGTAAGGAATCAAAGCCGCCCTTTTCCTTACATATTGGCCGATCATTAAATAAACTGTGACAAACAGGCAAGAAATAAGCGCTAAAATATCACCGTAGAGCGCTTTTCCGCTGATAAAAAAATCTCCCCAGCTGATCAGGATGCTGCCGAATACTGCTAAAGCCGCGCATAACACAGCTTTAAGAGAAAGGGACTCACGGAAGAAAAAATAAGCGCCGGCAAAGGTGAAAATCGGCTGCAATGTCACAAGCACAGTAGAACTGGCAACGGATGTTAAGTTAAGGGACTCAAACCATAAAATAAAATGGAATGCAAGAAACGCCCCGGCAACGACAGAAAGGAAAAGATCTTTTTTTCCCATGTGCATATGTTCTTTCCTCTTATTGATAAAAAGGATTGGCAGCATGATAAAAGTGGCATAGAATAACCGGTAAAATGCGATTACACCTGCATCCGCCGTGCTGTATTTGACCAAAATGGCGGATGACGTGACCGCGAGTACTCCCGCGATTAATGCAATATACGGATTCAATTGCACATTCTCCTTTTCAATTTCACGTTACTTTCATTCTATAGCGCGCTGCTGCATTTGACCAGTACTTTTAAAGGGGGAGACAGATGGTGTTCTGGGATATGGAAATTATATATAAACTCGGTATTACCGCCATATTGGGGCTGATTATCGGGCTGGAAAGGGAATTAAAGCGGAAGCCGCTCGGATTAAAGACAAGCTTAGTGATTTCGATTATCAGCTGCTTACTGACGATTGTATCCATCCAATCGGCGTATCTTTTTAATCATGCCCATGATGTGCAAATAACGATGGATCCGCTCAGGCTCGCCGCCCAAATTGTATCCGGAATCGGTTTTCTCGGGGCCGGGGTCATATTAAAAAAAGATAACGATTCGATTACCGGCTTGACGACCGCAGCTATGATCTGGGGAGCAAGCGGCATCGGGATTGCCGTCGGGGCAGGTTTTTTCATGGAAGCAATCGCAGGCGTTGTACTCATCATGATCAGTGTGGAAATTATTCCTTTATTATTAAAAAAAGCAGCAAAAAAGAGATTGCACAATAAAGATCTCATTATAAAAGTTGTGGTCCATGACCGGGATTCGATCCCAACGGTTCTCGAATCAATTGAAAAGCAAGAGATCACAATTGAAAATATCCGGATAAAGGATTTAAAAGACCATTCGCATTTAATCGATTTGAAAGTAAGGGCAAGTTACATGCATACTGCTGCGGATATATACCGGAAAATTTCGGATATGGACGAAGTGGTGGCGGCTGAAGTCGAAAGCTGATGAAAAACAGTTTTTCAAGTACTTAAATAGCAACAAACTCAAGGGAGAGAAATTAGCGAAAAAATTTTTGATATCAGATGTTCTTTCTAAAAAATGGGAAATTCCATTCACCCCCCTCCTCAAGCAGCCTGTTTAACGCAAAAAAAAGCAGCCGCGAAATTCCCGGCTGTCAAAATTTTTATTTAAAAAATTTTACGCGTTCATCTAGCGGTTTGAATTCTTTTTCCCCTGCCGGAGCTGTCGGTTTTCCAAACGGCATTTGCGCAATTAGCTGCCAGCTGTCCAGGAGCTTCCATTCTTTTTTGATTTCAACACCAATGAGCGGGTTGTAATGTTGGAGGCTGGCGCCGAAGCCTTCCTGTTTCAGGGCTACCCAAACGACCAGCTGCAGCATTCCGGAAGACTGCTGCTACCAAAACGGAAAATTATCCTTATATAATTCAAACTGCTGCTGATGCGATCGGATGACATCCTGTTCTTCAAAAAACAGGATCGTGCCAGCCGCTGCCAAAAGAACGTATTTTTTCTTCCGTTGAAGCAACATTTTCGGCAGGTACAATTTTCCGTAATGTTTCTGTTGTGATTCCAAAGTTTCGTATGGTGCTCATCCAATAAAATCACAACTCTTCCGCTTTGCGAATTAAACGATGTCGGCGTATATTTGACGGCATGTTTGACGATCCCGAGGATACGGTCGTCCGAAACAACTGCTTCACTACTAATCGCGTAGATGGAACGTCTATCTTCTATGGCTTTGTAAAAATCTGCCACGTCCAAATTTCCTCCGATTGAAAATATGCCTGCATCTTTCTTATCGCCTATTTCGAAAGGGGATATTCTTTACATTACTTTTGAAAACCTACACGCTCTTCACCATCCAAATAGACGAAGGAGGAACTCGGAACCGTTTCTGAAATCACTTTGCCGTTCCGAATCGAATAACGTACCGGCACCTGCCTCCGTATCGCATCATAAGCATCCGCTGCCGTCAGGATAATCAGATTGGCCGGTTTTCCTTCCACAATGCCGTACCGATCCTCAATATGGAGCGTTTTTGCGCTATTTTCCGTAATCAGGTCAATCGACTGCATGATCTGTTCATAGCCCATCAGCTGGCATACATGGATGCCCATTTGCAGCACCTGCAGCATATTCCCGGTGCCAAGCGGATACCAAGGATCCATAATGTCATCATGCCCGAAGCAGACATTCAGCCCCGCTTCCAACAACTCTTTCACACGCGTCACCCCGCGCCGTTTCGGGTATGTATCAAACCGGCCCTGAAGGTGGATGTTCACAACCGGATTGGCGACAAAATTGATACCCGAAAGTCTCAGGATCCTGAATAATTTGGAGGCATAAGCGTTATTGTAAGAATGCATTGCCGTTGTATGGCTGGCGGTCACTTTTTCTCCGATGCCGAGCCGGTACGCTTCCGCCGCGACAACTTCGACAAAGCGCGACTGTTCGTCATCAATTTCATCGCAGTGGAAATCTATGAGCCGGTCGTATTTTACAGCAAGTTCAAACGCTTTTTTCACCGACTCTACGCCATACTCCCAGGTAAATTCGTAATGCGGTATGCCGCCGACCACATCCGCCCCGAGTTTCAATGCTTCTTCCATCAATTCAAGGCCGTTCGGAAACGAGAGGATACCCTCTTGCGGAAAAGCGACAATTTGCAGTTCCAGCCATGGCGCAACCTCTTCTTTTACTTCCAGCAGCGCTTTTAACGCCGTTAACTTCGGATCGGTCACATCCACATGGGTACGGACAAACTGGATGCCCTGCGCAATCTGCCATTTTAACGCTTTTTTCGCACGCGCCTTCACATCTTCATGGGTAAGCAGCTTTTTCCGCTCCGCCCATGTTTCGATGCCTTCAAATAACGTGCCGCTTACGTTCCATTTCGGCTCCCCCGCTGTCAGGACCGAATCCAAATGGATATGCGGCTCAATGAAAGGAGGCAGGACAAGCCCGCCTTCCGCATCGATCACTTCATCCGCAGTTTCCGGAAGCCCACCTTGGAAAATGGCTTCAATTTTTCCTTTTTTCAATTCAAGGTTCCAAAGTCCTTCTTGATTTCGTAAACGTGCATTTTTGATTAACATGTTTAACACCTTACTTCCATAATTTTGCAACGATAGTATACAGGACACCGGTTAAAACGATCGTTGGGTAAGTGGCGCCGATATGGGCGGTAAAAACCGGCAGATTGTGCACAGCCAGGAAGAAAGCCACACCAAGTACCCAAACGAGCATTGTCTTGATGTTAAAACCTTTCGAAAACCAGTATTTTCCGTTTTCTTTTTCAAATTCCCCGGCATCATACGATTTTTTCTTCACAAAGTAATAGTCCACGATCGTAATGGCAAAAATCGGCCCGAACACCATTCCGATATAATCAAGGAACATTTCAAACGAATCGAGGAAACTTCCGGCAAAAAGCGGCACAATTGTCAACACTGCCGCAATGATCGTGACAATCCAAAGCGCGGCAATCGGCTTGATTTTCTTCGTTATGTTTGTAAGCGAGATTCCTGCTGCCATTAAGTTTACAGCGTTGGCTGTGGTGCTCGTTAAAATAATTACGACGAGTGCCACCATGCCAAGGCCGAGCTTGCTGACAATCGTGCTCGGGTCGGAGTTATTCGGATCATACACCCCTGTAGAGATCGCAGTGCCGATCGCGCCGACAATGCCGACAAACGCAAACCAGAACAGCGCGATATTTGCGCCGATCATCGGGGCAATCGTAGCCGTCGCTTTTGATTTGCCGTAGCGGGTAAATTCCGCAATCGCTGGCACCCAGCCAAGACTGAACGCCGCCATTGTATCCATTGCCGCGCCAATCGGCAGGCGTTCACTTTTCGGCGGCTGCCAGTTTAAAATGTCATGGAAAGAAACATGCCACAGCACAACGACCGTTTCCCAAATGCCTAAAATAAGGATCAACACAACGCCGATACGTTCCACTAATTTTACGGATTTATGGCCCATCGCAATTGAGAGCAAATGCAAAACGCTCATGACCACAATCCCGAACATCATCGTTTTCGCGCCGCCCGCTTCTCCAAACGCCGGCCAGCCGAGAAAATCTTTGCATACATAGCTGATGGAAATTGCGGCAATAAACGTGTTGACCGCGGTCCAGCCGATAAACTGCGTTGTATTTAAAATCGATGGCAGGAAGCTCCCCCGGACGCCGAACGACGGCCTTGTCAACGCCATCGTCGAAGTGCCGACTTTATAACCGATAAACCCGATTAACGCCATAATCATATAAGCAATCGGATTGGCAATCAAAGTGACTAAAATGGAACCGCCGAATGCCGCCCCTGCAACCACACCGCCAACATACCATGAACCGTTATTTGCGTTTGCCCCGATCCAGGTGGCAATCATATCACCAAAATTTAAACTGCGGCAGCTCATCGGCACCGCTTCGGAAGCCCCGTATTCTTTTGTCACCATGTTTTGGGATGGCGCCGCAGTTTGTTCCGCCGCTCCCGCATGTTGAATCGTCTGATCAAATGACATATAAATCCTCCTCCGATAATGTAAAAATCCGAGGCCTTTCAATTCAAACGGAGCAGGTGCAAAAAAAGCTTCCTGCCAGCAATGACAAGAAGCCTGTACTTCACCAAAACGACTCTGCAACAAGCGCAGAACTTTTCCGTTTACCTTGTCAGCCTCACTGGACTAAAATTAAAGGTACTCATATTCAACTACTGTAAATATACCACTGTCCCCAAATCCTGGTCAACGATTTTTATGCAATTCGACATGCGAAAAATTTTTTCGCAAAAACTTTAAAAAAGCTATTGCATTTTTCTTTCGGGCATAATATAATAAATTTGTCGCTGATGAGGCGAACAAAAAAATAAAAAATGCGGATGTGGCGGAATCGGCAGACGCGCTAGATTCAGGTTCTAGTGGTGGCAACACCGTATGGGTTCAAGTCCCTTCATCCGCATCAATGAAACAAGGGTTTCAGCCAGTTGGTTGGAACCCTTGTTTTTTTGCTTATAAGCAGCATTGATACATAGATAAATAGCGGATTTATCCAGATATTTTTATATAA
This sequence comes from Weizmannia acidilactici, assembly GCF_008974185.1. Lineage (GTDB taxonomy): Bacteria > Bacillota > Bacilli > Bacillales > Bacillaceae_C > Weizmannia > Weizmannia acidilactici. The sequence continues at coordinate 56,619 of NZ_BKZP01000020.1, read as the reverse complement.
TCAAGTTGAATGATCAAGACTCCAGATTGTAAGAAAAGGAGATAGACATGGAAAAATACTTTTCAATTGGTGAAATGGCTTCGATCCACCATATTTCAAGGCAGGCTCTGATCTACTACGATAAAATTGATTTATTCAAGCCGATTAAAACAGATGATCATGGCTACCGGTATTACAGCCCTTCCCAAATTCCTTTGCTCAGAGAGATTCTATTTTTAAAATCAATTGGCATTAAATTGGATACAATAAAGGAACATATCCAAAACCGCAACCTTACAACCGCCATTTCACTGCTCGAGTCCCATAAAGAAACGATTGAACAAGAAATTGAACAATTAAAAGCAACAAAAGGACATATCGAAAATAGACTATCCCTATTTGCAACGGTGGAAAACTTCAAAAACGAACTTTATCAGCCAATGATCGAAACGTTCCCGGAAAGGAAAGTTATTTTTGTCCCATTTGAGCATCAAATTTCACGTAAAGAGCTGCATTTAACTGTCATGAAAGCGTGGGATATTCTGAACAGATATAGCCTGCTTCCTTCTGAAGGGTTTGGCACGATTATACGCAAAGAGAGTTTAGAAGAAAATGATGTATTTCGAGGTGCGGGCAGCTGCATTATGCTGCCGGATGATGTGGCGGAAATCGAAAATATGTTTACACTGCCTGCTGGAGAGTATGCCTGTATGTTTAAATACGGAATGCCATATGAAACACAATTCCTGGATGAATTAATAGAATGGATTCACGATAACCATTATCAAGTAGCCGGTGATGTTTTTGACGCCTGCCTTTTGGATTCGACATTTTACGGGGAAGACCAGAATTCCGACTTTTGCCAGCTGCAGATACCGGTTAAGAAATGTTAAAAAAGAAGAGGAATGCAGCGCACCCTCTCCCCTTTTCATTATTTCTTAAACAATTTCGGTGCAAAGCGGCTTGGATCAACATCCATAAACTTCGCCCGTTTGAATTTATCTTTTAAATGATAAGGCACTGTGCAGTCAAAAATGGTTTTGCAGGAAATGCCTTTGTCCCGGATGGAAGGGCTGTATTCCGGGCTTTGCGACGGATCAAGCGGATGGCAGCGCACACCCGGAATAAAGATCGTGTCGACATCCCCCTGGAAGCGGGTGTTCATTGCCCATAGGACGTCATTACTGTCGAATGGATCCACGTCTTCGTCAACAATAAAAACATGTTTCAATTCGCTGAACGCTGAAAACGCCAAAAGCGCCGCCTGCCGCTGCCGCCCTTCGTCACTCGGCTGGCTTTTCTTAAACTGCAGAACGGCCATATATTTGCCACCACCGGAAGAATGGGCGTATACATTCAAAAGCCTGCCCGGCAACGCCCTTTCAATCATTTGAATAATACTTGCTTCGGTAGGAATTCCTACAAGATTGACATGTTCCTCGCTCGGCCCGATGACAGATTGCATAATCGGATTTTTGCGGTGGGTGACGGCTTTTACTTTGATTAACGGCACTTTCGGGTTCGCTTCACCCGTGTAACCCGGAAATTCTGGCATGGCTTTTCCTGTATTTGTATTTTGATCTTCGCGGACATACGTGTTTGGAATCAGTTCCCCTTCGATCACATATTCTGCATTGGCAATCGCTTTTTCATCAATTGTTAAGCATTGAACAAGTTCAACCGGCTCATTCCTTAGAGCACCGGCAATGCTCAATTCGTTAAATCCTAATGGTGTGGTAGGCGGTTCAAAACATGCGCCGATTTCGATTGCTGGATCAACACCGATGCTGATGGAAATCGGAAGCGGTTTTCCAAATTTTTCCGCTTTTTCGCGGAATACCCCTAAATGGCGGGCACCAGGTGTAAAGAACATGGATATTTCATCTTTGCTTTGCAGGCAAAGGCGGTGGATCGTAACGTCCGATTCGCCCGTTTCCATATCGGATGCGTAACACATCCCCGTTGTAATATACGGACCGGCATCTTCTTCCGTATTGGTCGGCGCCGGAATGAGTTTGCGGATATCAAATCCCGGTTCATCTACGTAGTGAACGACCTCTTGGCATTTTGCCTTTTCATTTGGAACGGTAACCGGCTGAATTGGATTTTGCACCGCTTCATTTAGTAGGAACCCGAGCCTTTCCGGTTTTTCTCCAAGGAGCAGCCCTACCCTTTCGCGGCTGGCAAGCAGCCCGATCACCACTCTTGCATCTTCATGGCCTTTCACATTGTTAAAAATCATTGCCGGGCCGATCCGAGTCGGGCGCATAACCGTCCCGCCGGCGCCGACATAGCGGTAAACCCCTGAAATTTCAGCATGCGGATCAACCGGTTCATCCGTTTCAATCAGCTGGCCCGGAACCGTTTTTAACAATTCGAGGGCCGAACGCAAATCCGTGACTTTGATTTTCTCTGCCATCGTTTCTCCTCCAATCAACTGTTTCGTACAAGGAAAAGTTTACCCTGTATAACTGCTATACAGTCAATCATCTCTTAATTAAACCATCATTAATCTCCAGCTGAACTGTTACATCATCCATAATACTTTTTTCAATCCTGTCTCGTTAATTCTTTTTTAATAAAACTCCACTATGATGGTATCAAGCTAAGATTTGAAAAAAATGGAGATGACAATAGATGGCAAAAAACAGAGGGATCAAATGTATTGTCGGTCTTTCGAGCGTTGCGGTTTTTACAGGGATGGTCGGCCTAGCGGAAAAATATGACCAGTCAAGCACAAAAACGACTGCATCCACAAGCAGTTCCAATACAAATTCAAATTCTTCTTCGAGTTCAAACCAATATCATGACAGCAGCGGCAAATTTTTCTCGGACGATGGCGGCAGCTCAAACAGCAGTTCGGACAACAACAGCAGTTCGAGCAGCGGTTCGGACAATTACAACTCCGGCAGCTCCACTTTCCAAGGCCCGCCGAGCAGAGGGGATTTCGGCCAGGACAGCCAGGTAGGCGGCCACTCTTCGTAATCTAACGAAAGGGGAATTGCGATGTACAACTTTCGTGCAATGAATACAACGATTGCCACTTATTATTTGAACGAACAGCACAACCGGCAAACGGAGGCATGGTTCCGGCATGTGGAAAATACACTCAGCCGCTTTTTGCCTGAAAGCGAATTGTCGCAGTTAAACAGAACGGAAAATACGCCTTTTCTGCCAAGCGATGTGCTGTATGAAGCAGTGGCAGCGGCAGACCGTTTCTATTATGAAACGGACGGCGTGTTTAATCCGTATCTCGGCCGCGACATATGCAGGCTCGGATACGACCGGAGCTTCGAAAAAATCGAATCAGGAAATGTAGAAATTCAAAATCAATTTTTAACCAATAAAGAAGCACCGGCCGAAATCGACCCAAAAATGAGAATGATTACGATACACGGCGCGATGATTGACCTCGGCGGGATTGGAAAAGGCTGGACTGCCCAGCAGGCCGCAAACCAGTTGTCGAAAAAAACGCCATTTGGCGGCATTGCAGCAGGTGGGGATATTATTGTCTGGGGAATGCCGAAAGAAAATTGGAACATCAACATTTCAACACCCGAATCCTGGGATAAGCAATTGTTTTCTTTTAAACTCGACCGTCCTGCAGGCATCGCCACAAGCAGCACGGTGAAGCGGAGCTGGAAGGATAAAAATGGGCAGACCCACCACCATATTCTCGATCCGCGCACGCACGAAAGCTCACAGTCGGATCTTATTCAAGTCAGTGTCATTGCTCCTGACCTGGCCGTTGCGGAAGTATACGCAAAATGCATGATTATTTTAGGCTGGGAAAAAGGAATCGAATGGGTTTTGGAAAAACGCAAAGATCTCGGCATTGTCGGTGTGAAAAACGACCATTCCATTGTAACAGGCGGGGCGATCCGCGACTATTCTTCGGAAGGACTGATTTAATATGGTGAGCGAACTGTTCACAGCCATTCATAACATCATGCCTGTATGGACGGTTTCCCGTGCAGCCGGCGTGACTTCTTACTTGTTGCTGTTTGTATCAGTCGTTACGGGGATGAGTGCCCATTACCATTTTATGAAACCAAGAACAAAAGCCCGGATTAACCTCGTTCACCAGTCAACTGGCTGGTTCGGCCTGTTATTCGGGATGGTGCATGGCCTTGTCCTGACGTTCAGCACGTATGAAAACTTTTCGATATGGGATGTGCTCATTCCGTTTATTTCGAAATCAAATCCTATCCTGATCGGGATTGGGATTCTATCGCTCTATATCATGATTTTGTTGATTGTGACATCAGATTATATGAAAGCACTCGGGCATAAAACATGGAAAGCAATCCACTTTTTGGCTTTTCCTGCATTTATTGGCGTATTCATCCACAGCGTGATGCTCGGGCCGGATGCGCATTATCCGTTTATGATGTTTTTATACGCCTCAACTGCGATGATTACAATTGCGGCCCTGATTTTAAGAATTTCGATCCGCCCGCCGAAAAAAACGGTGCGTCCAACTGAACAACGGGCAGCGCGTCACACCGGTTGATGAGCTAAAAAATAATTTTTTGGAGGAATGGAAGATGAAAAAATTTGCGATTGTCAATCGGGAAACATGCATTGCTTGCGGAGCCTGCGCAGCAGCCGCCCCAGATATTTTTGATTATGATGAAGAAGGATTGTCATACGTGATGTTGGATGATAATCAGGGAACAGTAGAAATCCCGGAAGAACTTCTGGATGATCTGGAAGATGCTTTTGAAGGCTGCCCATCCGAATCCATCAAAGTATTGGAAACACCTTTTAACGGTAACCCAAACAAAGAAGCAGCAGGAATTTCATGTTGAAGTTCCTGCTGTTTTGTTTATTGCCACTGGCTCCCCTTTTATCGGCGGAATGACCCGATTTATCAGCGGTGAGCTGGAATATATCAGCGGGTTTTCAATTTTATCAGCGAAAACTTCTCATTTATCGGCGCTCAACTTTAAAATTACACATCCCGACTTTCTCCTCCCTTTTTGAACCCAGATATTTTTTCACCAAAACAAGGTTCCCGGCACCTCATTTCCTCCTGATCCTCTTTTATCGGCGGAAATGCACGATTTATCAGCGGGCGACTTTTTGTATCCAGGGCATTATTTTTGACTTTTCACTTTAGTTTTCCTTATAATTATCTCAAATTAAAAATAATTATGGAAGAAGGTCAGATCATTTTGGCAAAAATTGGTATTTTGCTCGGCTCTTTGCGGAAAGAATCTTTTTCAAGAAAACTTGCAGAAAATGTGGCAACCCTGTTCCCCGGCGGCTATGAAACAGAGATTGTTGAAATTGAAAATCTGCCTTTATACAACCAGGATTATGATGACTACAACGAAGTCCCTGCTGAATATACAGCATTCCGCAACAAAGTAAAAGGACTGGACGCCATTTTATTTGTAACGCCTGAATACAACCGCTCTGTTCCGGCTGTATTAAAAAATGCGCTGGATGTCGGTTCGCGCCCTTATGGTCAAAGTGTTTGGAGCGGCAAACCGGCAGCCATTATTAGCCAGTCACCTGGGAATTTGAGTGCGTTCGGCGCCAACCACCATTTGCGCCAGTCGCTTGTCTTCTTAAACATGCCGGTCGTCCAGCAGCCTGAAGCTTATATCGGTAATGTCGCAACGCTGTTTGATGAAAACGGTAAAGTTACAAATGAAAGTACTGTCCAATTCTTACAATCTTTCGTGGATGCGTTTGTTGATTTGATCAAAAAATACAAAGGTTGAGATATATAAAAATGTCCCGAAAAAATAATCTAATATAAAAAATCATGGTGAGCATTTACCTCTTGGGCAAAACTCACCGTTTTTTATTCCGTTTATTCGTTACTTCGGATACTTCCTCACTCCAATGTGTGCTTATTTTTCCGCAATGAAATCTAAAAAATGGAAAAATACAAAAAACCGTCCGGTATGGTATGATAATTGTTCCCGTTTCAACCCTTTTTTCAAGTATATGCTTTATTACTTATTCGCTTTTTCTCACCACCGTATCATGAAACCGATGATACATCAAAAAGGTTAAAGTACGGTAAAACAATTTTATGGCCCCTGAAATTTTTTTGTTAAAGTCTAAATATTGTATGCCGATAATTACAATGGAGCATCCAGTTCTGAAAAATTTCCGCTAGTTAAATCTTTATACCTAATATTAAAATACCATACTAAACACCGGAGGAACGCCATGTTAAAGAATGTAAAAAAGATTTCATCCAAGATTATTTTAATATCTGTCATTAACACGATTTTTGTAGCAGCCATTAATATCGGGACATCGTTATTTATAGGCCCCGGCAGCAGTACCAACGGCCAAAGCCAGGGAGCATCCGTGGGGTTCATGGTTCCAACGCCTGTTTTGATCGGCCTTTTCATCTCCCTTATCATCGGCATCATACTTTCGTACATATTGGGCAGGGTGATTTCTAAACCGATCCTGCACATGGCTGAACTGGCAGAACAAACTGCGGCTCTGGATTTGCGGGAAGAAAGCCAGTCATTCGGAAAAATGAAAGAATACAAAGATGAAACCGGACAGATGGCCAAAGCGCTCGGGCAAACAAGAAAAACCTTAAGGGACTTGGCGATGAAGCTACAGCAAATATCCTCAACGGTTGCTTCCCACTCCGAATCCCTTGCCAAAAGGACGGAAGAAAGCTTCCAGTCCATCAACCAAGTGGCAGCCTCCATCGATGAGTTCGCCCAGGGAAACAGCCATCTTGCACAAACCGTTCATGACATCAACGAAACATTAAGTGAAGTCGTCAATCTGATCGGGGAAATTACGCAGGAAGCATCCACCGGGGCGGAATATGCTGTGTCTTCCCTTGATGCTGTCGCAGAAGGGCAAAAAACGATTGATATCCAAATTGAGAAAATGGACCAGAATATTGAGATCACGACTGCGGCAAATCAATCCATTACAGAACTCAGCCAAATGATCGGCAAGGTCCATGAATTTGTTAATGTCATTAATGCCATTGCAGCTCAAACAAACCTTTTGGCTTTAAATGCATCGATAGAGGCTAGCAGGGCCGGGGATGCGGGAAGAGGATTTGCCGTTGTGGCCGGTGAAATCCGTAAACTGGCGGAAGGTTCTTCGAAAGCAGCGCAGGAAATTAAAGACTTGATCTCCGCGACGACGGAAAAATCCAATGCAGCTGTGGAAAATATCAGCCAGGCCAACGCCTTTATCTCGGAACAAAAAGACGCTTTCCATAAAACTGAAGCTGCCTTTGAGACGATTAAACACACATACAGCAACATTGTTGACAGTTTTCGGCATACGGCAGAAAGCATGGAAAACATCAATGGGAAATCCAAACAAATTTCGAAGCAAATCCAGGATATTACTTCCACTGTTGAAAATTTTGCGGCAAGTTCAGAAGAAATATCCGCTTCCAGCCAGGAACATCGGGCTTTTACCGAAGCCATTTCCGGGTCCACAAAAGAGTTGCAGCAACTGGCAGGTAAATTGGATGCGGAAATTAAGAGGTTTAAAGTAAGTTAACCCGCAAGATCCCCTGCAGGCAGCCTGACAGGGGATTTTTTAACGCAAATTGATTCAGATAAAGATTTGCATAAAATCCGTTTTGCCTCAACAGCTCTTCATGCGAACCTTTTTCGATGATTTCCCCATGGTTGATGACGAGGATCATGTCTGCTTCGCGGATCGTGCTCAGCCTGTAGGCAATGACAAAACTGGTCCTCCCCTTCATTAACGACTTCATCGCCGCCTGGATATGGAACTCTGTTCGGGTGTCGACATTGCTTGTCGCTTCATCCAAAATGAGGATCGACGGGTCGGCAAGGATGGCCCTCGCGATGGTTAACAGCTGTTTCTGCCCCTGGCTTACATTGCTCCCTTCCGCATTTAAATACGTATTATATCCATTCGTAAGTTTCCGAATAAAACGCATCGGCTGCCTTACTCCCCTCTGTATACATTTATATACAACCAATCAATAAAATATTAAGCAGAAATTAAGAAACCGCCATTATATTTTTGATATCAAATGATTTGGGGTGTACATGAAAAAATGAAAAAGAACTACATAAAATTTGCCATTGATCTGATCATGGCGATTATGTTTGTCCTGTTTTTCAACACGCGCGTTTTAGGTGGGCTAGCGTATCATGAAATTGCCGGGCTTGTTTTTGGTGTCATGTTTTTGACGCATGTTTTGCTGAATTTCAATTGGGTGAAAAATGTAACACTGAAAATGCTCGACAAAAAACTGCCGTGGAAAGCGCGGGGAAGCTATGCACTGAATCTTTTGCTGCTGGTCTCCATGTGTTTCATTATTATCAGCGGGATCATTATTTCCCGGGTTGTTTTCCCGAACATCAACCTTGGGAATGAAAATTGGTTCAAAATTACCCATATTTCTGTCTCATCCCTCGTTTTAATTCTGGTAGGCATTCACGTAGGGCTTCACTGGCATTGGGTAGTCAATGTCTTTAAACGGATCATCCACTTTAAAACAAAAAAGAAATGGATTGGTTATGCAGTAAAAATTGCAGCGGCGCTGATTCTTGCTTTTGGCGTTTATGAAATCAAGCAAACAGGATTTGTCAACCGGGTTGCGAGCGCCACCACCGTCTTTAGTGGAAACAGCAGCGGCGGGCAAATGGAGGGGCATGATCATTTTGATTCCGCCAGCGGTCAAGGGCCTGATTTTATGAACGGGGAAAAACCGGGCTTTGCGAACGGCCAAAGACCGGTTTTCGAAAACGGGCAAAAACCAAATTTCGCAAAAGGGGAACGGCTTGAAGGTGCAGAGCATGAAGGCGGAAACGTGAATGTCCTGAATGTCATCCTCACATACTCAGGCATTATGGCCGTGTTTGTCGTGATCACGTATTATATTCGAAAACTAACATTAAGAAAGAAAAGAAGAAAAATGGCTTAAACATACGGAAACCTCCGATTTTTTCCGGCGGTTTCCGTTTTTTCATTACCTGTACTCGCGCTTTAATTGGTACTGGTCATCATCATGAGAAGATGGATGATACAGAATACCATTCCTGTTCTGCAATAATCCTACGAAAATCTTTTGCTTCGGATGCGCGTTTTTGTTCGAACTGGTATTTTAAAAAATTTTTGTTCTGTAATACAACGTACATCATACATTTTGTTATAAACATCGATGCTGCCAGTTGCTTTCTCCAGCTGCGGCTCCGAATGTTTTAACTGCTTATGGGCATCATTCAAGCCGGAAGCGATTTTGGAAATGGCGTTGTTTGCCTGTTTGAGCCCGTCATCAAGGGTTTGCGCCTGATTCGGGACAAGGAAGTTTTTGATCGGCGTCCCTGCCGGTTGTGTCGCGCTCCGGACTGCTTTGACATGATCGACTTTTTCAACACTGAGCGTAATGGCTTCAATCTTCTCCAAATATTTGCGCGAATCATTTTTTCACCATTTTTCATCACGATCGTGGCCGGCATCGATTCGCCAGGTTCAAAATGATCCGCAATCAGGTTATAACCTTTTACCGAATCATACTTATCGCTCATTTTGGCAATTGAATTATAAGAAAGTTTTCCATTGTAAATGATGATTGCCGGAACGATGGACACCGCGACAATGAAGAGTGCGATGAAAGGGCGCGCCAATGCAAAGCCACCCATTTTTTCCACATGCGGCTTTAACTGTGGCTGATATTTTTATTCATCGGCCAGAACAGTTTTGTGCCAAAAATGAACATCAAAATCGGGACAATCGTCACCAGGCATAAAATAAGGAAGACAATCCCGACTGCGACGCCTACGCCTGACCGGTATATGTTGAAGTTCGAAAATCCGATCGCCGAAAAGCCGACCAGTACGGTCAAAGAACTGAAGAATACGGTGCGGCCCCCGCTCCGGAACGTATGGATCACCGCTTCATTCACCGTTTCAAAATTCGGGAGTTCCTCTTTGAAACGGTGAATCAGCAAAATGCAGTAATCCGTCCCGATCCCGAACAGCACCGCAACAAGGAAGATGTGCGTGTAATCGAAAATCGGAAAATCCACCCATTTGGCCAGAAAAGCAACGACAGCCTGTGATGCGAGAAAAGAACAGCCGACAGCGATCAGCCATGAATTGTTTTTACAATTTCATTATAGGAGAGCAGTAAAAAAGAGCCCTTGACCAAAATCGATTTTTCATCCAAGTTTTATTTTGTTCCTGTCAAGATCCGGTAGCTCAATGCATCGTGATAAGAACTGACAAGATTTCCATGCCGTGTGAGGATGGAAAACAATTCGAGCTCAAGATCCGTTGAAAAATGATATTCTGAATGGGTATAGCCGCTTACAGCTAGGTTTTCCTTCCAAACTTTTATATTTCGGAAACCGGCCGTTTCCAACAGTTTTTTCCAGTCTTGTTCCGCCAACAATATGTCAATTTGATAAAAATTTTTGATCTCAGATTGCTCCTCTTCAGTCAATTTTCTGTCAACCGTCATCTCATTTGCAATGAAACGCCCGCCTTTTTTCAAAACCCGGTATATTTCCGCCAACGAGGATGGTTTGTGGACAAATGCCAGGACAGACTCGGATAAAACGAAATCAAACGTATTGTCCTCAAACGGAAGCTTTTCAACAGATCCGGCAACCAAGCGGACCGGCAGCTGTTCGGATAGAAACCGGTTTCGCGCTTTTTCAATCATGATCGGATGAATGTCGAGGCCGGTAACATCAGCCTGATATTCCCGAAATAAATATGCGGCCGTTTGCCCCGTTCCGCACCCCGCATCTAAAATTTTTGAACCACTCCTGATATGTTCATTGGCCAGCATTTCCTTTGAAAGATTAAAGCCACCGGGATGGGCACCCCCCAAGCCGAATTTTGCCAAATAATCGATATATGTGAAATCTCCCAATTTACCGCCTCCCTTTGCTTTTTTTATTTTATGTAGATAGGTAAAGCGGGGTTCTATTTCTCCCGGGAGAATGCCTATAGAAATACAAAGAATTTTAGGGGCATGGAGATGTTAGATGCAAGACAAAAATTGTGCACTGAATCACCGGCTTGTTTCACGGGCAAATCTATTACAAATGTAAATGGAACTGGTTCGCCTTGTTTTTTGATGTGGTCCCGGAAAGTTGGATGGCCACTTTTTTAATTCCACGTCCGGTTCCAATTGCACCCATAAAGATTTTTGGTCAAAAACGAGCTGCTCGTGATATACGCTCTGATGCCCGATGATCATATAGCCGGCGATGCATGCCGCCATCACATACAGGCCGGTTATGTGCCCGTACAATTCGTATCCGAGCATTACAGCGGAAATCGGTGTATTAGATGCAGCAGCAACGACCGCCAACATTCCCGCTGCGCCCCTAAAACAGGATTTAACCCGAAAGCCAAAGCAAAAACGTTCTCGGCGACAGAACCAATTACAAGTTGCAGGGTGAACGTCCCCCCGTAAAAACCGGATCCAAGTGTAACAACCACAAACAAGATCTTCCAAAGAAACGCGAAAAAGTCAACATGGTCCCCGTATATGGCCCGGTCTATTAAAGGCAGGATCAGACCCAAATCGGCGGCAGGAAAAATCAATAAAAGGGCGGCAATGAGCAATCCTCCGGCGCAGGGCATCAGCAGCAAAGGAATATGAAAACTTTACTACTTTTTGCCACCGCCTTGTAATTCAATCCGGACAGGCAAAAGGTTCCGGAAAAAATTTTAAAAAAGGCTTTGACAAGCGAAAATTATTGTTGTAGAATAATACCTGTCAGCGAGAGATAAGGTTGCTCGTAAAGTTGAAAAGCAAAATAAATTTTTTCGGGAAGTAGCTCAGCTTGGTAGAGCACTACGTTCGGGACGTAGGGGTCGCAGGTTCAAATCCTGTCTTCCCGACTACTAAAAACCTTGATGCATCGCGGATGCATCAAGGTTTTTTTCGTTTTCAGCCGGGGTGATTTGCCCGTTGTTTACGCATTCCGTCAACAATTCAGCATTAAAACTGAATGCCCCTTTGATTAAAATTCCAGTGGGGATAAAAAGCCACTTTTTTCTTCACCCATTATGGCCCATCATTCCTTCATGCTTTATGCGTATTAACTTCTTGCTGCTTGTCCGGATGGAATGCCCCCTGTCTCTGTCCTTCCATCCATCCATAAACGTATATTTCTTTTTCATTAAGATGTTTGTCCATTCCAATCCAGTGATTCATTCATTTAATGTAGAGAATTTACGATGAGGAGGTGTGTAAATTGCATTGCAGGCCAATTGTTACTGCCCCGAGATATGTCGTTCGTAACCGTTTTGTTCCACGTTTCCAACCCATCATCCATCCACTCGTGGAAGTGAACCGTACAAATGTCGTTACAGTTCCCAGGCATATGTTGAAACCGATCAGAAAAAATGAAGTGGTCTATCACAATCGTCCTTTTCCATGCCGGCATTTTTGGTAGTGCCAGCAAAGCCACTTAGCCTTTTCTTCATCCCTTTTACGTTTGTCCTTTACACCTTTCTTCGAAACATCATATTTTAAAATACAAGATATCTTAAGGAAAGGAGGTGAAAGTCAATGACAGATGGTGGTTACAGCACGGGCACATCTTTTGCCCTGATTGTCGTTCTCTTTATCCTGCTTATTATTGTAGGAGCGTTTTATATGGGTGGTTCCGGATATTAAGCATAATCAGCAAACTAGAGAGAAAAAAGTCCCCCTCCACTCAGGCAGCCTCCATTTTGAAGCGTATCATTACGCTTCTTTTTTATTTGCTTTGTCATTGACAAAAAGATCCATGCCATGATGAAAGCACACCACAAAAGGATAAAAAGCAGTTGGCGCAATGATTCGGAGCAGAGCCGATGAGGGCAATATGGCGTTGTCTGCGTACTTAGTGAATAAATGTTCCGCTATATCGCATTTCTAATAGGCTGGATAGAAAACCGGTTAAGCCATAAATTGGTTAAAAAACTTCCGATTAACACACCCTATGTTTGGGAGGTGATAAAAATGGAAGAAGAAAAAAGTTACAAATCCAATACTTACTCGTACAATAACCAGCTCGAAGGAAATGTCCAGTCGCAAAATGCCGGCAGCGAAGAGGAAGAAGGGCTGGCTGATACCATTCAAAATGTGATGAACAAAGTCACCGGACTCGGGGAAACCGAGTAAAGCGAGAAGGCTGCCGCAAAAACCGTTGAGACGATCCTCAACGGTTTTTTGAACGCTTCTTGCAAAAGATCAGCCGGTCCGCGAAGTTCTTTTACGCAAAACTGCCCAACGTTAAGATTGGCGCGATTTTGGCACGCTTCTTTTACGCAGAATCTGTTAAGAAGACGCGCATTTCAGCGGCCTTTCTTTTCTTAGGGCGTCTGTGCGTAAATATATAGTACGCTTCCTCTGTGCAGAACACTCCTATGTCAAGATAGGCGGAAAACTTGGCAGGCTTCCTTTATATAGAGCGGCCCTATGTTAAAGTTGATACGTTTTTTGGCGGGCTTCCTTAACATAGGCGCCTCTATGTTAAGATAGGCGCATCTTTTGACCAGCTTCCTTTCCGCAGAGCGGCCCTATGCTAAGATCAATGCGTTTTTAATAAGATTGCTTAACATAAGCCTGATCATAAACGGCTTTTCCCACTACCACGGAAGATGGAACCGTCCTGTCTGATTTGCAGTGCCGCTTGAAAGTCGGATGGATTCTTTCCTCAGTTCGACCCCCGGCTCCAGCTGCACCCATAAAGACTTTGGATCGTACACAAGCTGGTCGCGATAAACGCTGCGGTGCCCGATGATCAAATACCCGGCGATACAGGCGGCCAACATATACATCCCCGTAACATGACCGTACAGCTCATATCCAAGCAGCACAGCGGAAACCGGCGTATTGGATGCAGCTGAAACCACCGCCAGCATGCCCGCAGCCGCCCCTAATACAGGATTTATCCCGAGCAAAGCGGCAAATGCATTTCCGGCGGCAGACCCGATGACGAGCTGTGGGGTGAATGTTCCTCCGTAAAAGCCGGAACCAAGCGTAACCGCCACAAACAGGATTTTCCACAGAAATGCGAAAAAGCCGACATGGCCCCCGTGCATCGCTTTGTCCAAAAGCGGCAAGCTCAGCCCCAAAAAGTCGGCGGGAAAAATGAATAATGCGGCAGCAATGAGCATACCCCCAACACAGGGCATCAGGAAGGGAGGAAGATGCAATTTTTCCCGGACAACCGAAAATAAGCGGCCCCCCTGCTCAATAGATTCAACAAACAGCCATCCAGCCAGGCCGCAAATCATGCCAAGGGCAGCCACTTTTAAAAGCAGCAGAACAGAAAAAGACGGCATGGCATGGATCATGAAATATTCATAAGGCGTATGCAACAGCCTTTTATTGACTTCAAAAGCGGCTATGCCGGAAACCGCCGAAGGGAAAAGAAACTGGTGCCGGATTGACCCGATAGCCAATACTTCCAAACCAAACACGGCTGCCGCAACGGGCGCGCCAAACAGGCTGGCAAAAGCAGCACTGATTCCGCATACGATCAGCTGGGCCCGAAGAAACGGCTGAATATGAAAAATTTTCCCGATCCATGCGGCAAGTGAACCGGCAAAGTGGGCGCTCGGCCCGAATTTTCCAGCTGAACCGCCGGATACAAGTGTAATGAGGGCAGCCAGATACTTGGCCGGGAAGCTTCTGTCAAAGGGCGGTTCCCCTTCCGAGTGCACAGCAGCAATGGCAGAAGGCGCCCCTGGTTTCATTTTATACAGCAACAGGCCATTCAACAGGCCGCCAACCGGAAGCAGCAGCATCTTATAAGGCACGGGCAGCGCACCTGTTTTTCCGCTTAAAAAATTTAAAGCTTTCAAAAACAAACCGACCGTGGTTCCGGCCACAATGCCAATCAGTACGGCTATAGCGACATAGACGATCATGGTAATAAACATCACGGCAGGCTCAATGTATTTCATTTGGTTCACGTTTTCCCACTCCTGCATGTCAAAACATTGTTAGTTTTATTATACACCCAGTAACATCGAGGGCTAACACAGAGCGGGTGCTTTATACCGCGCGAAAAAATGGGCCGGGCACTGGCCGGGCACTGCATCCGGGGTGCAGGGTAACAGGCTCAGCTAATGCCTTCGGTCTAGGTTCTTGATTGTGAAAAACCCCGCCCTTCTAAGAAGGACGGGGTTTAACAGATTATGTATGTGCCGCCGTTGCCGTAATTGAACTAAGAAAGTTTTAAAACCACACTCCTCAAAGTGGGTGTCCGCAAAAGCATTCCTGCCTTCCTCCCTGCCGCAAAAGGCGGAGGCCCGGCATTCCGGCTTTGATATAAAACTCCCTATATCAGTTTAAAGGTTAAAACTTTATTACCATTACGCACAACGCAACTCTTGTATTCATATATTACCCTTTTTTTAACATAAGATCAATAAGAAACTTTTTCACTCGATTTCGCCAGTCCAGGACATCATGCCGCCGCTCAGGTTCGTGACATCGAAGCCGCGGCTTTCAAGAAACTGGCAGGCCATATAGCTGCGCCCGCCGGAATGGCAGACAACAATGTAATTTTTGGAACGGTCGAGATCCTGCAAGCGGAACTCCAAAAGGCCGAGCGGGATATTCACCGCACCCGGGATTTTTCCTTCCGCAACTTCATCTGTTTCACGCACATCAATAATATGAAGTTTCTCTCCCTTTTTTCGTTTTTCTTCGACTTCCTGTGTTGAAATTTGATTCATGATCAATTCCCTCTTATATTACCCCTGTAGGTATATCATCACATAAAATTTTTCTGCGGGAAGGCCGGAGCCTCCCCGTTTTCAGCGACTTTTCACAAGCAGGTTGACCGCTTCTTTCACAAGACTTTCCGTATCTTCCCCGTTTTGCCCCGCTTTTTGGACACATTCCACCAGATTGGCGCTGACAATTACACCGATCGCACGGTCAATCGCTGTACGCGCTGCAGACAGCTGGGTGATGACATCTTTGCAGTTGTCCTGTTGTTCCATCATCCGCAACACGCCCCGCAATTGGCCTTCAATTCTTTTGACGCGGTTTTTGATTTGGTCATCATATTGCACCTTTTTTCCTCCTCTATATTATGAGTGAATCACAGAGTAAGAGCTAATGTGAAATCCTTTCCTGCGCAAAAACCGGATGCCGAAATTGGCTTCAAGCTGGTTTGAAGAAATAATATGCAGGTTGCCCTTTGGAATTTGGCAGGAAAATCTTTTTAAATAGGCGGTTGGGATCGTAATGGCGCCTTGAACGGATCCACTGCCTGCATCCTGGTAATCCCTTACGTCGACCACCACTTTATTTTCCATATCATCAATTCTTAATTCTGTCCGCGTTATTCCGTGGACCGGAAAATATCGTGTATAACCAATTTTAATGAGGATCAGAGCAAGAATGAAGAAAACAACATACATTTACACGAATGACCTCCTGCCCAAAATTCAATTACAGAAACCATCATATACCCCTATAGGTATTTTGTCAAATCCCATGCCTTAAAAACTTTTTAAACTCATGGTAAAATAATGAAGCAGACTTTTTAAGACAAGGGGAAGAGAAATGAAAAAAAGAAAAGTTGGCTGGCTTGGATTCATCATTGCCATGTTCTTAATGGCTGCGGCAGCATGTGAACCATATAATGGCAGCAGCACACAGACTGCCACAAAACAGGCGACATCCCAGCAAAGCAGAAGCCAATCCGGCCAAACAACCGGCAAGCAAATTCCGGTCAAGCTTGCCGATGTGACCGATGGGGATACGATCAAAGTCTACTATAACGGAAGGGAAGAAACAGTCCGCTATTTGCTGGTTGATACACCAGAATCGAAAAAACCGGGTCAGTGCGTGCAGCCGTATGCAAAAGCGGCCTACTACCGGAATAAGCAGCTCGTCAGCAGCGGCAAACTGACCATTGAGTTCGATAGCGGCGCTGAGCGTGATAAATATGGCCGGCTGCTCGCTTATGTTTTCGTGGACGGCAAATCCGTGCAGGAACAGCTGCTGAAAGAAGGGTATGCGCGCGTCGCTTATGTATATGAACCGCCTTATAAGTATTTAAGCACGTTCGAAAAAGCCGAGCAGCAGGCAAAGAACGCGTCTCTCAGAATCTGGTCACAAAAAGGCTATGCGACAGACCGCGGTTTTAACGGCTGTGTAAAAGGAAGCGCATCTTCCGAAACAACCGGTCAGCAAAAAAGTACAAACAGCAGCACCGACAATTTTCAAAATTGCACAGAATTGAGAAAAAAATACCCGAATGGCGTACCGCGCTCCAATCCTGCTTACCGCTCCTATATGGACGGCGACAAGGACGGCTACGCCTGCGAACTTTATAAATAAGAAACAGGCTGGCGGAAAGCCTGTTTCTTATTGTTCATAATAATTTAATTCCCATTCAATCCCGTGCCTGTCTTTTACCTTGGCATACAGCGCACCCCAAAATGTTTTCTGCAGTTCCATTGTCACCTGCCCGCCTTCAGACAATGCACTGTAAATGCGGTTGATTTCTTCTTCACTTTCAAGGTCCAAAGAAAGCTGGATGTAGTTTCCTTTTACAGGAGGATCCCCAAATACATCGTTAAAATACAGCGCGCAGTCTCCAATATGCAGCTCGGCATGAATATATTTTCCTTCATGCCCTTTAAACATTTCGATCCCGTCCGCAAGCTTGGCATTTTTAATTTCGCCCTTAAATACATCACGGTAAAATTCGATCACTTCTTTGCAGTTTTCAATCGTAATATGTGGGATTACTTTTTTCATGGTTCACCCTCATTTTCTCCGGAAGATTTCCTCTATTCTATCATAGTAGAACAAAAAAATGAAATGCAGAAAATTACCGGTGCTCACGTCTTGCAAAATCCACAAACCGGAATTTATCCAGCCTGTGCCGCGATTCCGTGTATTGCAAAAGGCTCGTATCATCCAAATAAACTTGGTTCCGTACAACGACCACATGATTGTATTCCTTCATATCCAAATACTTGTAATCTTCCTCGGTTGCTTCTTCCACTGTAATTTCTTTTTTCGCAAAACTGATGACAAGACCGAGCTTTTTTTCGAAATATCGGTAAAGTGAAACTTCGCATATATCTTTTGTGATGGTTGGAACAAATTTCCTTCGGATATAGTCTTTGTCTAATATAATATTTTCTTGATCGACTTCCCGTGATCTGATGACTTGCCAAACTTCTTCTTTTCCTGATATTTTTAAGTGCTGGCATAATGTTTCATCGGGTTTTACCAGCACTAATTCATGGACATTCGTCCGCCAGGCCTTTCCCGAACTCTCTGCAATTTCGCGAAAACTGACCAGTCCAGAAACCGGAAAATCGAACTTTTTTACATCCAGTACTACTGAGCCTTTTCCTTTTATTTTCTGGATATACCCATTTTGTGACAAAAGATTAAGCGCTTTTCGGATCGTTTCCCTAGACGTAGAAAACTGTTCAGCCAAAATATGTTCAGATGGCAGCATGCTGTTTGATTCGATCTTTCCTTTTTGGATTTTGTCCGCTAGTTCGTTATAGATCAACATATATTTATTCTCTCTCATTTTAAATCACCATTAGTCATTGTAACATGGTATGGCAGAGAATTACGATTTCTTCATATAATAAACAATGGATTCATAAGGGCGCAGCGCAATGGAATGGAAATCTTCAGGGGAATCCTTGTAATTGGCAATTAGGATTTCAGCATGCCCATACTGCTTAAGATCCAATTCTTCCGGCAGTTCAAACTGTGCCGGTTTCCCGTAAAAATTATTTACCACTAAAAGCTTTTCTTCTTCCCCGTTTCTGAGATACGCAAAAATTTCAGGGTGTTCAGGGAGAATCAGCTGGTAATTTCCGTAAGTGATCACATCATATTTTTTCCGCAATTGAATCAGTTTTTGGTAATGGTAGAAAATAGAATCTTTATTTTTCAAGGCATCCTCGACATTGATATCTCTGAAATTCGAAGCCACCGCAATCCACGGCTTTCCTGTTGTAAAACCACCGTTTTTCCCACTGCACCATTGCATCGGGGTCCGTGAATTGTCCCGGGATTTCTGTTTCAGAATTGCCATAATTTCCGTATCGGACTTTCCTTGTTCTTTTAATATCTTATACATATTTAAGGATTCAACATCACGATAATCTTCAATCCAGTCAAAATGCGGGTTTGTCATACCGATCTCTTCGCCCTGGTAAATGTAAGGCGTGCCTTGCATCATATGGATGGTAGTCGCCAGCATTTTGGCCGATTCCACGCGGTATTTACCGTCATTCCCATATCTAGAAACTATTCTTGGCTGATCGTGGTTGCACCAGAACAACGCATTCCATCCCCCGCCATCGTGCATGCGCGTTTGCCATGTGGAGAGAATTCGCTTTAATGCGATAAAATCAAAATCCGCCGCTGTCCATTTATCACCGTTTTCATAATCAACTTTTAGGTGATGAAAATTAAACACCATGCTTAATTCCTGCGCGTCTGGATTCGTATAGCGGATGCTGTCCTCTATTGTTGTTGAAGACATTTCCCCTACTGTAATCGCATCGTACTTTGAAAATACTCTACGGTTCATTTCATGCAAAAATTCATGAATGCGCGGGCCGTCTGTGTAAAATTTGCGGCCGTCCCCAGGTGGTACTGACCCGTCATCATCCGGGAAGTCCTGATTTTTTGAAATCAAATTAATAACATCCAGACGGAAGCCGTCGACACCTTTTTGAAACCAAAATTCCATCATTTTATAAATTTCTTCACGGACCTTTTCATTTTCCCAGTTTAAATCCGCTTGTGTCACATCAAACAGATGCAAGTAATATTGCCCTGTTTTTTCATCATATTGCCATGCCGGGCCACCGAATTTTGAAACCCAGTTGTTCGGCTCCTTGCCGTCCACCGGATCTTTCCATATATAATAATCACGGTAAGGGCTGTCTTTCGATGAGGAACTTTCGATAAACCATTGATGTGCGATTGAAGTATGGTTCACAACAATGTCCATAATGATTTTAATGCCTCGCGCATGGGCTTCTGTGAGCAACTGATCAAACTCATGCATTGTTCCATATGTTTCATCAATGGCATAATAATCACTGATATCATAACCGT
The DNA here is from genome assembly GCF_008974185.1 of Weizmannia acidilactici. Classification (GTDB taxonomy): domain Bacteria; phylum Bacillota; class Bacilli; order Bacillales; family Bacillaceae_C; genus Weizmannia; species Weizmannia acidilactici. Next base: position 36,570 of record NZ_BKZP01000020.1, on the reverse strand, counting down.
TATCACGCTGCGGGGATTGATAAATCGGTGTCAGCCAAACAACATCGATGCCAAGAATCTTTAAATAATCCAATTTTTCAATAATCCCCTTAAGATCGCCGATGCCATCCCCGTTTGTATCATTAAAGCTTTTGGGATAAATTTGATAAACGACTGCTTTTTTCCACCAAGGTTGTTTCAATTTTTACACCACCGAATCCTTCTATATTATCCAAAAGGGCCTGTACGAATAATCGCACAGGTCTCCTGTCTTTAAGATTTATGCTTTTTGTCTTTTTGCTTTTCCAAATACGAAGGTTAACACGAAAGGTACAATGAGTGCGACTGCCATACCGATAAAGAACGTTCCCCATGATTGCGGGAAAATAGATAAAAATCCCGGAATCCCGCCGACACCGATCGCCGGGGCTTTTACATGGCCGGTTGCCAAAATAATCCCTGCAATCGCCGATCCGATCAGTGCACATACGAATGGAAATTTATAACGGAGATTGACCCCGAACATCGCCGGTTCTGTAATGCCAAGGTATGCGGAAACGGTTGATGTACCCGCCAGCCCTTTAACATTTTTATCTTTTGCCAGAAACATCATCGCAAGTGCTACGGAACCTTGTGCAATATTGGACATCACGAGAATCGGCCATAAATAAGTGCCGCCAGTGCTTGAAATCAATTGGAAATCAACAGCAAGGAAAGCCTGGTGCATCCCTGTAATGACAAGCAGTGCATAGCAGCCGCCGTAAATTAACCCCCCGATTGCCGGCACATTATTAAACACCGCAACAATGAGGCCAGTAATCCAGTTCCCGATTTCAAAAGTAATCGGTCCGACCGCAATGAACGTAACAAATCCTGTTATCAATAGTGCAATTGGTGCAACAAGCAGCAACTGTACGGAATCCGGAATATGTTTTTTTAAATAGATTTCCAGTTTAGCCAAAATAAAGGATGAAACGAGGACAGGCAGTACTTGCCCCTGATAACCGATTTTATTGACATGATAACCGAATAAATCCCATGTTGGTATTGTGTGGTTTTTCAAAGCTTCGCCGTATGAATAAGCATTTAATAAGTTTGGATGAATCATCATGGTCCCGATTACAATTCCGAGCAGCGGGTTGCCGCCAAACCGTTTAACAGCCGACCAGCCGATTAACGCAGGCAGGAATGTGAAAGCAGTATTTGCGATAATATTGATCATATCAGCAAGCCCTGCCCAGTTTTTATGCACTTCAATGAATGATTTTTGATCGTAGAAAATGCCTTGGCCTGTTAAAAGATTGTTTAAGCCCATTAACAAACCTGCTGTTACGATTGCCGGCAAAATTGGAATAAATATATCGGAAAGCATTTTGACAAATCGTTGAAGCGGGTTCATTTTTTTAGCTGCTTCGTTTTTGACATCATCTTTAGATGCTTCCCCAATCCCAGTAATTTCGATCATTTTATCATATACTTTATCAACGATCCCCTGACCGATTACCACCTGGTATTGCCCGTTTGCCAAGAAAGACCCTTTTACAAGGTCAATTTTTTCAAGTCGTTCTTTGTTTACTTTTCCTTCATCTTTTAATGCAAACCGCAGCCTTGTCACACAATGTGTCGCAGCCGCAATATTTTCCTTTCCCCCTACAGCCTCAACAATCTGTTTGACAGATTCATTGCTGATTTTTGCCATGCTGTTTTTCCTCCTGTATATCTATATTGGCGCACTCAATTTCCAGCTATAATTGTGCAGTCATTATTTCTGTTTCCCCTGCCAAAGCTTCAACGCCTGTCTTCTTTTCAAGGGATTTTACCTTTTCTCCATTTGTAATGACAATGGATGTAATGGAGTCCGCTGCCCATTCTTTTATAAAAGCAAGATTAAATGTGATGAGCGGGTCGCCTTTTTTTACTTTATCCCCTGCCTTAACAGCGGCTTCAAAACCTTTGCCATTTAACGATACCGTTTCCAATCCGATATGAATTAAAAGTTCCAGCCCTGATGTGCCGCGAAGCCCGATGGCATGCTTCGTAGGGAACACCTGGATCACTTCTCCGTCAAATGGAGCTACCAATTTCCCGTCAACCGGTTTAATGGCAATCCCGTCTCCCATCATTTTTTCAGCAAAAGTTGGATCGGGAACTGCTTCAATCGCAACAGCTTCACCTTTTAAAGGTGCATAAATATGTTCTTCTTGCGGTTTTTTTTGAAACAATTTGAACAAGATAGCCACCTCTTTTGGTCAATAGCGTTTTCATTAATTTTGAATCTTGTATATACAAGTCATGTTATTATAATATCCTGTATATACACCGTTGTCAATAGCGTTTTCATTTCCGGTTAAATATAAAAAATTCCGGCAACCGTCTAATAAATGCCGGAATAAATTGTTATATTATAAAATGATCAGCGTACTTTTCCTTCAACAGGAATGCTTTATGAACTACCCATTCGATCCCGTACTTTTGGAAATTCCCTTTCTATATGGTAGCCCACATGATTTCTGTCTTACCCGCCACTGCTTCAATGCCTGTTTTCTTATCAAGTGATTTAACGATTTCACCGTTTGTAATGACAATGGACGTAATGGTATCTGCTGCATTTTCTTTAATAAAAGCAAGATTAAATGTGAGAAGCGGGGCGCCCTTTTTCACCTGATCCCCCGCCTGTACTGCCGTTTTAAAACCTTCCCCATTTAAAGATACCGTTTCCAATCCAATATGAATCAAAAGTTCCAACCCCGATTCCCCGCGGAGCCCGATGGCATGTTTGGTAGGGAATACTTGGATCACCTCCCCGTCAAACGGAGAAACTAAATGGCCGTCCGACGGTTTTATCGCTAATCCATCCCCGATCATTTTTTCGGAAAAAATGGGGTCGGGGACATCTTCAATGGCAACCACTTCACCCCTTACAGGCGCAAAAATATGTTCTTCTTTTCTTTTTTTATGGAAAAATGGAAACAAGAAGGACACCTGCCTTGTTTTAAAATATAATATTATTTTACCACCTAAGCATAAATCCGGCAGCTTTCAATGAAAGTGCCGGATTTTTATTCAATGTGTGAGAATGATATTTCAAGTAGTCCGTGGTGCAAGGGATTTCCTGCCTTAAGTCATTCCCGTTTCCGGCAGCAAAAGCCCGGCCTGACTAAACTGTTGAGAATAGTATGCAGATGCCGCCCCCATGATGACAGTAGTTGTTTTTTTCATAAATCCCCCAAATAGAATGAAACCTTATACCTGCAAAACCTTAGCTCCATTATATTCGTTATGACGAACATTAGCTAGAAAAAGTTAAAAATCATATCGTAATTTTTTGTAACAAACCTATATCTCTGCCAATTTGTGTTCCCCCATCCTGACAATCTCATTTAAAAACTTCAAACCTGTGAAACGGTTGCGTAAATGGTGTGCATTTTGCAGGCTTTCCGCAACCAAACCGCGATCAATATCCAAATCGCGGGGGTAAACCGGGCCGCCCAATTTAGAAATCATATCCCGAATCACCTTTGCATCCGGAATGTTACTGTATAGCGCAACGATTTTATCCCGATGCTGTAAAATTCTTTTCAAATTTTCTTTTTCATCCCGTGTTGTATAAAGTTTTTCCAATCTAGCACGGTCGGATAAAACCGGCAGTAATTCAGTTTTATAAATATCCGAAAGAAGTGCGGTGGAAACGCTGACCTTTGCGCCATGGAGCACTTGCGGTTTATGCCTTTTCAGGAATTCCATTTCCCAATAGTGTGATAAATGGTGCTCGCCACCGGAAGCCGGATGGGACTGCTCAAACATCAGCATTGCCAAACCGGATTTGACCAAAGCTTCAAACAGGACACGGATCCCCGCTTCATCCGCTTTAGAGATTGTATCAATATTGGCAACGCAAGTATCAAGCGCTTCTTTCGTAATGCGCGCAGCCGTTTCAGAGTATGGTTCGCCGGCAGCGAGATGGCCGAAATGCCAGTCGGTTAAAGAAGTAAATTTAGCCATCATGTCTCCAAAACCGGCTGCAATCATTTTGCGCGGCGCATGCTGCAGGACATCTAAATCCGCAAAAACGGCAATTGGTGATTTGGTCTGATATGTGATTTTAAATCCGCGGATGACAATGGGGGCACCCATTGAAGTAAAACCGTCAACGGAAGGGGCAGTAGGAATGGAAATAAAAGGTTTGCTCATTTTATAGCAGGTAAACCGGACGACATCATGGATCGTGCCGGAGCCTGCTACCAGTACCACGTCAGCATCCTGCGGCGTCTCGGTCAAAACTTGGACAATCGAGTATTCATCAGCTAAAACATCCCCATTATTATCGGGTTTTAACAGCGTAACCGAATAGGAAACCCCATTATCTTTTATTTTTTGTTCCAGTTTTCTCCCTGCTGCTATATAAGTATTGGCGTCAGCCACCATCACGATCCGGCTCCACTGTTTTTCTTTCAAATATTTGATCAGCTGATCAAATGCATCGTAAGAAACAAGGATTTTTTCAATCAAAATATTGGACGCTTTTTCCCCGGATAAAGTCTTTATTTGTGAGAGCATGTCTACCATTTTGCAGGTCCTCTTTTTGCATTTTTCTTTCCTATTTCAAAAAGAACAGCTGCCCGGCCGGTTTCCGGACAGCTATGCCACTATTTATCTTGACTCTGAGCCTGACAGATTGAACAGTTAATAGGTGTAAAGTTTGTGACTAATCTGTACAACAGCCAGGCACTTATTCCCGAAATGCGATTATTTATCATTTTTATCTTCAAATGCTAATATACCTAATGAATCAATTTCAGAAATAAGCTGTTTTAAATTTCTCTCTTTTTTTGGTTGTGAAAAATACTTTTCTTCCAATTTGTTAAATCTATCAGCCAGAACATATGCCGTTAAATACAATGTTAACTTTTCCTTTGCAATTTTTTCGGGATCAGCCGCATTAGAACCTGTGACAGATTGAACTAGGCAAATTCCTCTTTATCTAAATGAATATACTCTTCATTTTCTTCACTCATGAATCTTTATCACTCCTTTAGTCCTTATTCAAATTTTCACTACTTCAAGACCTGCTAATTTCGCAAAATCTTCTATTTGTTCAGCCGTTACGGCAAAAGAAAACACGGTATGATGCCCGCCGCCGTTTTCAATCCATTTGCTTATCCCTTCATAAAAGCCCGGTTTTGGGGTCCAAATTTGGCGTGCAACAGGCAATTTTGGCGCTGCTTCCGTAGGTTTTTTTCCTTCTACTTCATACATAACCAGTTTAAACTGATCGCCAAAATCCGAAATGGTTAAATCAATTGCATCCCCTTCCGAGCCGTCAAATACAAGCCTTGCAGGGTCTTCGCGGTCGCCGATACCTAAAGGATGGACTTCCACTCTGATTTTCGTGCTTGCCAATGTCGGATCGACCTCTAGCATATGGGATCCTAAAATTTCCTCATGGCCTTTTACCAAGTTGTACGTATAGTCTTCCATAAAACCTGTTTTTTCGTTATGCGCCATGATTTTGATTAACCGGTCAAAGGCAGCGGTTTTCCAATCCCCTTCCCCAGCAAAACCGTATCCTTCAGCATTCAACCGTTGGACAGCCATGCCCGGCAGCTGCTTCATGCCCCACAAGTCTTCAAAATTTGTCGTAAATGCGGTATATCCGCCCCGGTCGAGAAATTTTCGTAAAGCAATTTCAATCCGGATCTGCTCTTTTACATGTTCTTCAAAATATTGGGGATCGTTATCTCCGATTACAAACTCATATTTTTCTTTGCATTCTGCATAAGTTGCTTCAATTTCCTGGTCTGTCACTTTTTTCATTTCTGCAACGAGGTCGCCGATACCGTAATAATCAACCGTCCAGCCGAACTGGATTTGCGCTTCAATTTTATCGCCGTCGGTAACCGCGACATTCCGCATATTGTCCCCGAATCTTGCCACTTTTATATGGAAGCTTTCGTTGTAGGCGACTGCAACGTCCATCCATTTTCCAATTTGTTTTTGGACATTTTCCTCTTTCCAATGCCCGACAACAACTTTGTTTCTCTTATTTAATCTGGCATTAATAAATCCGTACTCCCGGTCGCCGTGGGCACTTTGATGCAGATTCATATAATCCATATCAATGGTTTTCCACGGAATATGGTCCAGAAATTGTGTTGCTAAATGGAGCAGCGGTTTTTGTAATAATTGTGTTCCTCTGATCCAGTTTTTTGCAGGAGAAAATGTGTGCATCCAAGTAATCACACCGGCAACATTGTCATTATAGTTTACTTCTTTCATCACCTGTGTAATGCTATCGGCAGTTGTGGCAACTGTTTTAAATACAATCGGATATGGCAGGTTGCCGTTTGCATTTAATTCATCAATGATTTTAACAGTATCCTCTTTTACGGCATCCAGCGCTTCTTTTCCGTATAAATGCTGGCTGCCGACTACAAACCAGAATTCATAATCATTTGTCTTTAACATCTAAATAACCTCCTTAATAATAATTAATCTATTATTTATTATTTATCTGGCCATAATAAGCATTTTTACCATGTTTTCTCAGAAAGTGTTTGTCCAAAAGATACTGATCCATGTCAATATGATGCGGATTCAGCTGTAACGAGTGATAAGTCATCTTTGCTACTTCCTCCAGAACAACCGCATTGTGCACGGCTTCAAGAGCAGATTTTCCCCATGTAAAAGGACCGTGATCATTAACAAGTACAGCCGGTATCTGATCTGGGTCAATCTGACGTTTCTCAAAGGTCTCAACAATGACATCCCCAGTCTGTTTTTCATACTTAGTGACGACTTCCTCTTTTTTCATGGCTCTTGAGACCGGAACGGGACCATAAAACGTATCGGCATGCGTCGTTCCTGCTGCAGGAATATCAATGCCTGCCTGAGCAAATGAAACTGCCCAGGGAGAATGTGTATGAACGATCCCTCTAATATTGGGAAAATGACTATAGAGCACACAATGTGTTGGTGTATCGCTTGACGGATTTAAATCGCCTTCCACGACATTTCCGTCCAGATCGACAACCACCATTTTTTCCGGTGACAATTTTTCATAATCGACACCGCTCGGCTTAATTACAACTAAGTTTTTTTCACGGTCAATTCCGCTTACATTTCCCCACGTAAAGGTGACCAGATTATATTCAGGCAGCAGCATGTTCGCTTCATAGACTTCTTTTTTCAATTCTTCTAACATCATCTGATCATTCCTTTGATATTGATTGATTCTTCAGAATACTTCAGGATCTTCAGCCACTTCATCACATCATTGATGCCTGTATCAAAATAGTCGTGCAGTTTTTTAACTCTTCATAAGTGCGTTTCATCGTGTCAATGGAACACCCACATAATCATTGGCATTTTGAAGCGCCCAGTCAATGCCAAAAGCAATAAGTATTCCCGGCAGTTCATTCTTCAATCACCCCAACCGGGTAATTTCCGACAGCCGAAGAAATCACCTCACCGACTGATAAATTCAGAAAAACGGCTCGGACCGACATGGATTTAAAATCAACTCGGATGCATATTTTGACATGTTCACACCTCCATCGATTAACCGCTTACAAGAAGAATACTATATCAATTATCCGTATAAGTCAACGAAAAATATATTTGTATGCATAAATATGTTTTGCTGCACATAAAGAAAATGTTTATACAACGGGTTTTTTGGATGCTTTTGTCGAATGAATATGCAAGGGAAATCCCGTATTTATGGTGTTCGTATATTTTTGATGCCACCGCCTTCTTGTTAAGCATTTCTATATCTTCTAAGCAGCACCTGAATAATTTAAGAGAAGCAGAGAACGCAAGTCGTGACGGCAAAATTAAACATTTCTTAGTAGTTTAAAAACTTTTAAACGCCGCGGAATTTATCCTAATAAATATTTTTTGTATTGATTTATTAGGATAAATATGCTAGCATGTATATGCGGTTTGAAAACGCTTTTATTTTTTCTTAAATGTTAGCGTTCACAAAAGGAGGTCAGCAAAAAGCCATCAATACTTTTAGTAAAGGGATTTTTATACAACATAATTATTAAACCTTGAGGAGGGAACTTTAATGGTTGATGAAAAGAAAATCTCGAGTGGCTTTATTTATTTTTTCGGGGCTTTTGGAGGCATTCTTTTTGGCTATGATATTGGTGTTATGACGGGTGCTTTGCCTTTTCTGGAAAATGATTGGAACCTTCAAAACAGCGCTGGCGTTATTGGATGGATTACCTCTGCGGTGATGTTTGGCGCTATTTTCGGAGGCGCCTTGGCCGGACAACTTTCTGATCGTTTAGGACGGCGCAAAATGATTTTAATATCTGCTTTAATTTTTGTTGTTGGATCCATTTTGTCAGGAATAGCCCCTCATGATGGGCAATATTTTTTGATTGTTGTTCGGATTTTATTAGGATTGGCCGTTGGTGCTGCTTCTGCATTGGTCCCGGCCTATATGTCGGAAATGGCGCCTGCACGTTTGCGCGGGCGTTTGTCAGGTATTAATCAAACAATGATTGTTTCCGGGATGTTGCTTTCGTACGTTGTCGATTATTTATTGAAAGATTTACCAGAAACAATGGCATGGCGATTAATGCTTAGTTTGGCAGCCGTACCTTCTTTGATTTTATTTTTTGGAGTGTTAAGGTTACCCGAATCACCACGTTTTTTAATAAAGAACAATAAACTTGATGAAGCACGTAAGGTTTTAAGCTACATTCGCTCTAAAAAAGAAGAAATTGATTCTGAAATAAAACAAATTCAAGAAACTGCTAGAGAGGAAGAAAATGCAAATCAAAAAGCATCATGGGGTACATTATTTAGTAATAAATACCGTTATTTAGTAATTGCCGGAGTGGGTGTAGCGGCTTTTCAACAATTCCAGGGCGCAAACGCAATTTTTTATTACATTCCTTTGATTGTAGAAAAAGCAACAGGGCATGCAGCTAGTTCGGCGTTGATGTGGCCAATTATTCAAGGGGTTATTCTCGTAGTAGGTTCATTAATATTCCTAATGATTGCTGATAAATTTAATCGCCGTACTTTATTGACAATGGGCGGAACGATTATGGGGCTATCCTTTATTTTGCCAGTAATCTTGAATTTACTAATTCCTAATGCAAATCCGATGATGATCGTTGCTTTTTTAAGTATCTATGTAGCACTTTATTCATTCACGTGGGCTCCTTTAACTTGGGTCCTGGTTGGAGAAATTTTCCCGCTGATTATTCGTGGACGTGCGTCAGGATTAGCTTCATCATTTAACTGGATTGGTTCTTTCTTAGTTGGATTGCTATTTCCAATTATGACTGCTTCGATGTCTCAAGAAACTGTTTTCGCAATTTTTGGTGTTATTTGCTTACTTGGGGTTTTATTTATCCGGACACGTGTTCCCGAAACCCGTGGCCATACCTTGGAGGAAATCGAAAAAATCGGGGAGAAAAACGTAATTGAAGAAAAAGGTGTGAAAATAGACTTATAAGGCAGGGAGGTAAATTAAATGAACTTAGTGGAAACTTCTAAGGCAATTCAACAGGGAAATGTCTCATTAGGCATCGAATTAGGATCAACGCGTATTAAAGCAGTATTGGTAACTGACGACTTTCATACAATTGCTTCCGGTAGCTACATTTGGGAGAATAAATTTGAAAACGGAATTTGGACTTACCCATTAGATGAGGTCTGGAGAGGAATTCAAAGAAGCTATACGCAAATTGCAGCAGATGTTCAGGGTAAGTATCACACTACTTTAACAAAAATTAGCGCGATCGGTGTTAGTGCTATGATGCACGGATATTTGGCTTTTTCAAAGAATGGCACTTTGCTTACTCCTTTTAGAACTTGGCGTAATAACATTACCGAACAAGCTGCTGATGAATTGACAAAACTGTTTAATTTTAATATTCCGCAACGATGGAGTATCGCACATCTCTATCAGGCAATTTTAAATAAAGAACCGCATGTAAATGACATTCATTTTATTACCACCTTAGCTGGCTATGTACACTGGAAATTGTCTGGAGAAAAGGTTTTAGGAATTGGAGATGCTTCAGGTGTTTTTCCAATTGATGAAGTTACAGGAACTTATTCTACAGAATTTCTGGATAAGTTTGAAAGCCTTGAAAATGTAGCGCATTATCAATGGAATATTCGGGATATCCTTCCTAAAGTTTTAAGAGCCGGTGATCATGCAGGAACATTGACCCGGGAAGGAGCTAAATTACTGGATGCGAATGGAAATCTCCAAGATGGTAGTTTAATGGCTCCGCCCGAGGGTGATGCTGGAACTGGTATGGTATGTACCAATAGTGTTCGTAAACGAACAGGAAATATATCAGTCGGAACATCTGCTTTTTCAATGGTTGTGCTTGATAAGCCATTGAAAAAAGTTTATAGAGATATTGATATCGTCACTACACCAAATGGTGCACCAGTAGCGATGGTTCATATTAACAATTGTTCATCTGATATTAATGCATGGGCAAATGTATTTAAACAATTTGCTGAACGCCTCGGTATAGATTTGAAAACGGATCGTCTATATGAAACGTTATTCTTGGTTACTACTAAAGCTGATCCTGATGCAGGCGGATTACTCAATTACAGCTACTTATCGGGCGAGAATATTACCAAAATGCCTGCCGGGCGCCCGCTTTTTGTCAGAGAACCCAATAGTTCGTTTACATTAGCAAACTTTGTTCAAACTCAGTTATATGCTGCATTTGCGCCACTTAAAATTGGAATGGATATTTTGAAAAATGAAGAACAAATAAAAACAGATGTCATGATTGCTCAAGGCGGTCTATTTAAAACGCCAGTCATTGGCCAGCAAGTTCTGGCCAATGCATTAAATACGCCAATTACGGTTATGAGTACAGCCGGTGAAGGCGGTGCCTGGGGCATGGCAGTATTGGCTGTTTATGCTAAACATGGAAATAGCCGTCAAAGTTTAGAAGACTTTTTAGATCAGGAAGTTTTTGCTAACCCCGAAAGTATGACTTTAAGTCCAGAGCCTGAAGGAGTTTCTGGATATGAAGTATTTATTAAAAAATATCAAGAGGGTTTACCAATTGAGTCAATGGCAATTAAGTCCATTTCATAATGGAAGCGGGGACAATGGAATGGCTGAAAGAATTAAAACAATAAGTTTGTGACGCAAATATGTAACTTGAAAAGATAGAAAAACAATTAAAAAGAATAAGATAACAACAAACCAAAAGCATTTCTTCAGCATAATGAGGAAATGCTTTTGCTTTTAACTTGGACTAATTGGGGTGTTTTCCAATAAAAGTAAAAGCATTTTTTCCATGATATACCCTCTTGTGCAATTTGAATGGTCAAGACCGAAGACGTTTCACCAATACAGCGCAAAATAACATACTCTCTAAGATGCAAGTCATGAGAAAAATTTAGTAACCTCTTTTATCTTGGGCATCCCCTCTTTTAACAAAACCTGATTAAAACAGTTTAGAAGAATGCGAAAAACACATGTTACCTATCGCTATGGCCGTCTGCTTTACCTATCTCATTTTCTTCTAAGCTTTTTATTGAAACTGAGTTTTTAGGATGATTAATCGGTCTCACTGAGTCCCTTTTAATCATTTCCGGCTCATATATCTTTGATGTGACCGGTTGTTTATTTATCATATCGATGATCATTTTACCGGCATCGAGTCCCATTTTTTCCTGCGGATGGCGAATGGTTGTTAATCTTGGATTGATAAATTTCGAAAATTGATAATCATCGACACCAATAATGGAGAGATCCTCAGGAATTTTCAAACCTATTTCTTTCACGAAATTAATGACTTGAATCGCTAACTGATCGTTATAACAAACAATTGCAGTCGGAGCAAACTTGGATCGTGTCAGGATTGTATGAAGCTTTTTAAACAAGTTAATTTTATTTTCTTCCGTTTGGTACATCATGATTTCGCCCATATTTGAAATTTCAGGATGCTTCTGATAAGCTTTGATATAACCATTCATTCGATGAATCCCCTGTTTATCGTCAACCTTAAATATACCAACGATTTGTTTGTGGCCCAGGGAAATTAAATAGTTTGTGATCATTTCTCCGGTTCTTACATCATCCATGATTAAATAAGGAATATCAACATCATCATAGACAGCATTAATGAACAACATAGGAATGCCCATTGATTTGATATTGTCGTAAATACTTTTGTTGACATTATTCAGCGCGCTTTTTGTTGGTTCAATTATTAATCCAGATAACTTATTTGACAATAAATTGGTTAAGCTTTTCCGTTCTTTCTTCGGATTGTTTTGTGTATTGGCAATCAAAATAGAATAACCATAGTTCGATATATAATTGTCGATTCCAGTGATGATATTTGGGAAAATATAGTCCGCTATATGGGTTGTAATTAAGCCGATTGTCTTATCTTTAATAACAGATTTAGGCTTGTCTTTCCAATCATCGACAAATATTCCTCCGCCTTGAATGCGATAAATAAAGTTTTCTTTCTCCAGTTCATCAATCGCATGTCTTACTGTGAACCGGCTTACATGATAAATCTCCATGAGTTCCGACTCGGTCGGTAATTTCTCATTTACTTTGTACTCTTCTGATAAGATTTTCTCCCTTATATCCTGCTTAATTCTTTCATACTTTTTGGTCATGTTATGTTCCCTTTAATTTATTTATAGATAGTTTTAAAAAAGCTTAATAAAACAATGACTTTTATAATAATAACATACTTTACCTCTATTCAAAAACAAAATCAGGCTATTTTTCGCACTATAAAGCCATGAATAGTCACGGATTAACCCCCGTATTTTGGACAGTCTCTCTCTTAATCTAGCTTTTTCTTAGTATTTTGCGTTTTTCCTAACCATTTGTCCTTTTGGTTAGTCTAGTCATTTCTTCCATTCCATCAAGGGTAAAGGCTTTGCCCTCCTGTCGTCGCCCTTGACCCCATTCCAGAAATGGCTGTCATGATTTGTGGGACAAATGGTCGAAAAAATGGAAGGGGAGGGTTAAACCCGTACCTCTTTAATTTTCAGGTCTGTCCGTTGCTTTTCGTAAAATTCCATAGGTGACAGGTCCTGAAGGCTCGAATGCATTCGCCTTTCATTGTAAATTACCATGAATTCCGTAACGGCTTTGTATGCCTCTGTATAGCTCTCAAACTGCCATCTCGACAGGCAGTCGTCTTCAAAAATCCGGAGAAAAGATTCAATGTGGGCATTCATATTTGGCGTTTTCGGTGGTATTCTTTCATGCTCCATTTTCATATTTTCGCAAAACTCCTCAAAGGCATGGGAAATAAACTGTGGCCCGTTATCTGTCCGGATCACAGGTTTTTGCGTCATATCCAATGACTGGCGTTTCTGAAACGCACGCTGCAGAGTTGTACGACGTCTGCGGCTGTGCAGCTTAAGCCCATGTGGTAGTCAATGATATTGCGGTCATAAACGTCAATAATCGACATGACAAAGAAATGCCGGTCTTCACCGTGAATGAAACCGTATTTAATATCAGCCTTCCAAAGCTGATTGGATTTCGTAACCGTACGGTTACGTGCCAGTTTCCTAGGATGCGTGTTTTTCTTTTGCCTTTGCGGCCGCAGTTCTTTTCACAACCGGTACACTTTTTTCTTGTTGATGATTAATTTATAACTCAACTTTCGCAGACTGAAATAGCCAGGCATTGCTTGATATAACTAGGAATTGCCTCCAACCATTTATTCATTTGATTATTAAAGACATTGGCGTCCAGTGTTGTTTTTGTTTTGGCTAATGATTGAAATAGATCAATGAGTGTTTGCAGGGCTGTCAAGTAATCCATCTCTTTGATATCTTCACAAAGTATGTAGAAAAGGTTTCCAATTGTTTTTGGACCCTCTTCCTTTCTCATTGCTAGGCAATTAAAATATAACGGGTAACACAATGGTTGTATGGCTAATTAACATATCATAAGATCGACCCTGGAATTCTTTTCCCAGATTTAAAAGCGATTTACTTACTTCAATGTCCCAACGCATGCCATAAATACGCACAATTTCTTCGTTGCTTAACGTGGTATCTGTGCTAAGAATGGCAAGCCACTCACTGCGTTTATTGCGGTTTCGGACAAAAAGGATCTTTGTCGGTATGCCATTATCAAGGCTGACGTGAACGGAGCACAGAATCTCTTTTTTATCCATATGTGGCTTCGCTTTTTGGTAAAGCTGATCCAATGTCAATTTCTGGCCATTCAGCAAATATCGCTGATTTAACTGCTTTACCATACCGATCACATACAGGCCTTTGCTGGTGATTTCCTGGATTAAAGGAGCCTGCGTAAACCATGTGTCCATTAAAACGTAATCGGCGATAATTCCTTTTTCCAGTGCGTGATCGAGCAGTTTTGAAACCACTGTCAGCTTGGATTCAATAGCTTCCAGCCGGCGTTTGTATCCGGAAGTCCGTTTATCAAGATTAGGATTGATTTCCTGCTTGCGGTTTTCTTTTTTGGCAGAGTTCATCAGCGCAAAGTCAACTGGTATAAACGAGAAGCTGTCTGTCCAACCGAGCGTCAGCATTTGAAACCCATTCATAAATCTCTGTTGGGAATGATCAAATACTTTAGCCAAGAGTTCCACATGTTTACTACGGTTTCGGGAATAGAGAGAATCATCTATAACGAAAGCCGTTACCCGATTTTTAGATGTCAAGGGCTTGATAAACCCGATGATTTCACCACTCAAGGAAAGAAGAAATTTTCTCCAGTTATAAGTTGGCGCATTTAAAAATCGTAGACAGTGTCTTTCCCCGGCATATCGGCCGTCTTTTACTCGTAAAGGCACGAAACCAGTTTTTATATTGGAAAACCAGCAAGAAGATCAGTTTAAAAACAGAATAGCCGGCAAGCTTCTTGATATTGGCTTTTCGCAGATGATAGCCAACATTTAATTCAGAAAATCCCTGTTTTATATCATTTGGCAATTGCGCAAAGTGGTATTCTTTCGTTATCATATAGGTGACACCTTTCTTTATTGGTTTAGGTTTGGACACCTATATTTTACCAAAGAAGAGGGTGTCTTTCTTTATGTCTGTGAGATCTTTTTAAAAAATCAAATTCATTCTTTAGATTAGCTTATTTTAGCTATATCATATGGTTAAGTGGTATTTCTAACTGCGATAGTTGAGTTTATAATTCCGGCGAAGCACTTTCGTCAGCTTCCTGTAGCCGTAGTTAAAGGCATCGCCAGCGATTTCTTCCAGTAAGAATTCTTTTATTTGTTCATCTGAGACCTTTTTGCCGTCCTCTTTGATGGAATAGCCTGGTGCCGGACGTCCCTCACTTATTTTCTTTTCTTCCACACGGTAATTCTTTTGGTAATAGTACGTAGACCTGGGAATGCCGATAATTCTAAGCACCACTGAAACAGAGTAGCCCTTGTTAATCCACTTGTCAGCTACTTCAATTTTTTCAGCAAGTGAGATGCCAGCACGGATTTTGCCGATGGTGGATAAATTGATATCATACCCGACCGTCCCGACCATCTTCCCGTCCGAGAAAACCGGGGCTACGACGGAAGTCATAATCGCACCCGTCACCTTGTCTTTATAAACATCCAGCCACTGCATCTTTGGATTCGCTTTTAAGTATCGGTACGTATCTGTATCCCTGACATCAAGATTGAGCTTTGCATATGACGAAATATGGAGCTTTCCGGTCTGGAAATCCATATAATAAGCGGCAACCAATGTTTTATTTCGCGTATGTACCGCCCGGATTTCCGCTTCAATTTCCTGCATATTTTTCTTATCTTGAAGATTTTCAGCCACAAGCCCTGCAAGCTGGTCTAGAGAATCTTCATAACTGGACAGCCCGGTTTTCACCAGTGACGCTGCCTGGTTGGCAATCATTTGATTCACACTGCGGTTGTTATTTTTTAATAGATTGCTTGTTGTGGCATATGCCAACCGTTACAACGATCAGAATAAAGATGGCGATGCAAATAAAGGCCCCCATTTGATGCGAAGCGGAATAAATTTCTTGTTGCCATCCATTGCTGTCTCCCCATTGGTGTTATATTTTCTCTTCATATATTATCGGAATGAAATTTTTAGAAGAAAACTTTCATTCATTTAATTCTAAATATTCTGATTATAATTTACTTTCAGCCCAAAAAAAACGGTGGGATACGAAAATCCGTATGCCCTCCGCGCGTATAAAGCAGCTTCCTTCAAAGCTCCCCGCACCGGGCCGCCAGCCGGTTTAATGCCATATGTAATTTTTTGTAAACAACATCTTTTTCCGTCCGGAAGTCTTCCCCATCCCGGAAAAAAATCGGGGCGCCTGCGATCAGCAGGCGTTTCTTTTTGCTTGCGTATAAAGGGACAAACTGGACATGCCGACCGGTTGCTTTGTAAAAATATTTTTCCATATATAGAAAGCCGGCATACATATCCTTTACGGAAGCCGAACGGTCTGTATAGTCAATATCGGGGTAAATGGCGATGCTTTCCCCTTTTTTTAAAGCCTCGACGCTTATCTGAAACGTCCGGACGATCTTTCTCGTCCCCCGGTAAACCGGAATACCTCTGCCGGATTGCAACAGTTTTGTAATCCCGAGCGACAACAAAAATGCGGCAGGTTTAGCCAATACCAAGGGCAATCCGAATCTTTTAGTGAACGTGTAATCAGCATATTGTTTGCTGCACGATTTCCGGTCAAGAAAAACGTGCAGGATCCAGGTGCGGACAAATTTCGGATACCATAGCAGCGTGATGAACGGTCCGAATAAATTGCGGTGATGCGAAATATAAACGGCAGGGCCGTCGATTTCCCCGGAAATTTCGGTATGATAAGAAGGATAAAAAAACCGCGCAAACTTCCGGACTGTTTTAAAAAATAATCCGTATCCTTCAGCCATGGCGCCGTTCCCCCGCCAGATGCCCATGCTGGTAAAACGCATCAAACACATCCCAATGGAGCTGGATTTGATAAAATGCAAGGGCGAGAAGCACGCTCGCGGCAGCTTTGGCAAAAACGAGATTGAATTGCAATAGTCCGGATCCGGCTTCAATTAGTAAAAAGGAAACGACAATAAAAGAAAGGCAGACAAAAATGTATTTCACTAAAAAACGTTTCCATTTCAACAGCTTTTGTTTTACAAGAAGAAGGACGGCAAAGGCAATGATTTGCGACGCAGCTGTTGCAGCCAGCAATTTCCATAAATGCGGAATTCCATTGATTACATAATGGTATAAAAAAGAGAAACTGAGTATATCGATTATGAAAAAAAGGAGTGCCGGATAAGAATAATAAAACAAGCCGGACAAGATTTTTCGGAAAATTTTCAAAGAATCCTTTACCGAACGGTAGTGGGTGCCTTCGTTGCGGTTGAAATAAATCGTCCGGATCGGCACTTCACGGATCCGCACGTTCATTTTTCTGGCATAGATCAGCATATTCATTTCATACTCGAACCGTTCTCCTTTCAGTTTGATCATCCACG
Source organism: Weizmannia acidilactici (assembly GCF_008974185.1). Classification (GTDB taxonomy): domain Bacteria; phylum Bacillota; class Bacilli; order Bacillales; family Bacillaceae_C; genus Weizmannia; species Weizmannia acidilactici. The sequence goes on along the minus strand of NZ_BKZP01000020.1, from coordinate 19,123 downwards.
GGAGTTCCTGCTTCGGAATACCACGCAGCCCCGTTTGTGTATCCCCGATGTTTTCGCCGTACAGCACTTTGAACAGAAAGCTCGTCAATTGATTGCCAAATTTACTTTTTGGGGGCACGTATTCCAGGCTGAAGTCCCTCGACCCCAATATGATGCTGTCCCGGTTATGCTCCAGTGCGGCTGCGACCTTTTCCACATCTTCCGCGCTGTGCTGGCCGTCCGAATCCGCGGTAATCACGCCGGACAGATTGCCGAGGTGATCTAAAAAATAGGAGAATGCGGTTTTAAGTGCCCGCCCTTTTCCGCGGTTTACCGGATGGTGGAGGACAGTGCATCTCTTTTTTGTGGTCAATTTGGAAAAAATATGTGCACGATCCCGACTGCTCCCATCGTCTACTACAATAATATGTGCCGCCCCTTGTTCCAATAAGCGGTCCACATACTCGGCCAGTTCTTCTTCCGGATTCAGGGCTGGGATGACGACTGCGTAATTTCCTATCATATCATGTACCCCCCTTTACATGGACAAGCTATGATTTTAGCAAACCGGTTTCCTATTTTTATATTACATGGAAGATTGAAGAAAAACAACGAACAGGCACAGGGAGCAGTTTTTTGCCTGCCGTCTTGTTACAAACGCAAAAAAGACGGGCAAACTCCTGTCGTATTCCACCAGAGAGGAGTAAGGGAAGATGAAATTAAAAGATAGGGTAGCCATTGTGACCGGGGGAGGTTCCGGGATAGGAAAAGCTTCCGCCCTGAGACTTGCCGGAGAAGGGGCAAAAGTTTGTGTCATGGATATGAAACAGGAAAGGGCGGATGAAGTAAAAAATCTCATGGGACAAAAAGGCGGTGAGGCGATGGCTCAGGAGGTCGATGTCGCCGATCCTGAGCGTGTCAAAAATGCAATTGGCAAAACAGTCGAACATTGGGGCCGGCTCGATATTGTGTTTGCCAACGCCGGCATTAATGGGACAGTGTCGCCGATCGAAGACCTTTCACCGGAAGACTGGGATGAAACGTTAACAACGATTTGAAAGGAACTTTTCTTTTCACAAAATATTCAATCCCGCATATGAAAGGGCGGGGAGGCAGCATCATCATCACAAACTCGATCAACGGCAACCGTATTTTCTCCAACATCGGCATGTCCGCCTACAGCATTTCAAACGCCAGGCAGGTCGCGTTTATGAAAATGGCCGCATTGGAACTGGCGCGCTACAAAATCCGCGTCAATGCCGTCTGCCCGGATGCGATTGAAACAAATATCGAGCAAAATACAAACCGCACGGAGGAACTAGAAAAAGTGCAGATTCCGGTTGAATTCCCGGAAGGCGACCAGCCGCTTGCCGCAGGGCCGGGCAAACCAGAACAAGTGGCGGACCTTGTCTTGTTCCTTGCTTCCGATGATTCCAACCATATCAGCGGAACGGACATTTATATTGATGGGACCGAATCGCTGCCGAGAGGATAAAGGCCGCTCCTCCGTTTTGCCTCCAAGAAAAAATTTAACCGAAAGGCGAGCATCGCGGATAATTACATGAAAAAAGGGCAGTCCCAAAAGCCGATAACAGCCTAAGGGGCCCCTTTTAACAAAGCTATATGATCAAAAATTTTGACGATCGCAAAATTCACGTTTTTTCCTTACTTGACGCGAGCCTCCCCGCCCGATACATCAGCACGAGGAGGCTCTTCTTGCTCGCTTTTCCCGCTGGAGTCTCAGAAATTAGCGATCATCGTATGATCCCGGCTTTTTAAAAGCATTCGGAACAGCTTTTTTTCCATTTACCATTAAAAAGGATAAAAAATAAAAGTGACGATGCCGACAACGATACCTGTAATGATGCCGAAAAAAACTTCGGCAGGTTTGTGCCCCAAAAGTTCTTTCAGCTGCTTTCTCGATTCCGCATTTTTCATGTCCGGGTTTTTCAATGTTTCCAAAAGGCGGTTAAAATCCGCAATCAGCTGGTTTAATACTTCGGCATGGTAACCGGCCTGTCTGCGCACACCAGTTGCATCGTAAATGACAATCGAAGAAAAAATAAGGCTGATCGCAAATGCATTCGAGTAAAATCCCGAAGTCAAGCCGATTGCAGTCGTTAAAGCAATCACCATTGAAGTGTGGGAACTAGGCATCCCTCCCGTGCTGAATGCGAGCCTCCAATTGAATTCCCCGGACGTCACCAAATGGATCGGGACTTTTATGATTTGCGCCGCGAGCATGCCTAAAACTGCGGCCAAAATCGGATAAGGTAAAAACATTTTGCCTCCTGTTCCTTTATCGTTAATGAATGAACGTGATATAAGCGAAAAGCTTTTTTTATTTTTTTCCTTTTACGTTGCAAATAAACAAGCGGAATGGTCAAACGCCACCTCCCCATTTCTTTTCATTATATCTTTTGAAAACAAAACAAAAAATTTATTAAACAGGAAGCTGGCTAATGATTAAAGAAACATGGATGCCAGCTTTGAAACAGCAGTGCCGATCCATTTCAGGAATACTGCGAAAATCCCGAACAAATAAATACCGGAGACAAAAATAAAATCGGCAATCAAAAGGCTGGCGGCAGCCTGGGTAATAAACGCAATAAACTGTTTCGGATTTTTCTTTGCTTTAAACGTGAACCTGGAATTCCAATAGTAGCTGTTTAACACAGCCAGGCCATATGCAACCGAATTCCAAAATGCAAGCCAAAACGGCTGCTTTGAAGGGAAAAAGGAAAGGAAACCGTACAGCACCCTAAGGTCAATCAGTGCGCAGCTCCCCCCGACAATACAATATTTTCCATATTGAATGATTGTGTTTCTCATAGCATTTTTAGTTTTTCCCCGGACATTTTTCTGGAAAATGCACAGCCTTTTACTGTTTCCTTATAGAAAGCAAGCAGCTGGCGGGACGGGGCATCCCAGCCAAACTTCCGGGCTGCTTCCCGGGCATTTTTGGATAGCCGGCGGCGAAGTTCGTCATCCTTTAGTGTTGTAACCTGCTGAATGAAGTCATCCGGAATGTCCGGATGATACAGCAAACCTGTGCGGCCGTGGGTGACCTGTTCTTTTGTAGGCCCGCTTTCAGCCGCAACAACGGGCAGCCCGGACGCCATGGCTTCCAGCAGGACAAGGCCGAGCGTTTCCGTTGTCGAAGGGAAGACAAAAATATCCGATGATGCATAGGCACTTGCCAGTTCTTCCCCATGGAGAAAACCGGTAAAAACGGTTGGCGTGCCTTTAAAATAATTTTCGAGATAATTCCGGTGCGGACCGTCGCCGACAATTGCCAGACAAAAATCATCGGACAGGTCCAGTACTTCGCGGATCTTTTCGATGCCTTTTTCTGGTGCGAGCCGGCCGACATAAAGCAGCAGTTTTTTATCAGTCTTCCTTGCAGTTAAACGTGTTCGCATCTTTGCATTGAAGCGGTCTGGACCGAACAACCCGGTGTCCACCCCCCGTTTCCACAGATGCACATTTTTAAATTTTTTTCCTTCCAATTCCTTTAATACCGACATGGATGTGCACAAATTCAAATCGGCACGGTTATGCAGCAACCTGAAATACCACCATAAAACCGGTTTTAAAAATGGAAGATGGTAATAATCGGCATATTTTGGCACTTCCGTATGGTAAGAAGCAATTAATGGGAACTTTAAGCATTTTGTATAATAAATACCGGTGGCGCCAAGCAGCGCAGGATTTACGATATGGACAAGATCCGGCCCGAATTCGAGCAGGTACCTTTTGACTTTCTGGGAAAGAAAGGCAAACTTTTTATCCTTATAGAGAAAAAATGTGTGGGCTGGAACACCCGCTACAGGTATCCCTTCAAAATTGGATACGCCCAGATCCGGTGCAATTACGAGCACCTCATGTCCATGCTGTTTCAGCCAACGGATCGATGCACAAAGGCGTGTGACGATCCCGTCCGTTGACGGTAAAAATGTCTCCGTAATAATCGCGATTTTCATAACCTCTCCCGCTTTCTGTTACCATTTCACATCCGGCATTATTTTTTCCATTACCACACGGTTTTTATATTCAACCACAGTCAGCAAAATGCCACGTAGCACGTCATCCGTTAATAAATGCGGCTTGAGGCCGAGGTCTACGAGTTTTGTATGGGCGGCATGATAATAATGCTCTTCTTTTTCCTTTCTCGGATTTTGAATATGGTCTATTGTTGCCTGAATGCCTTCATGTTCTGCCACTCGTTTCACTTTTTCGGCAAGATCAAGGATCGAGAATTCTTCCGTAAACTGGTTGAACACACGGAATTCCCCTCTGTCTGCCGGATTATTGGCTGCGATCTCTATGCAGCGGACGGTATCTTTAATGTTTAAAAAGCCGCGCGTCTGGCCTCCTGCACCATATACGGTTAAATTGTGCCCGACCGCCGCCTGGATGAGGAAACGGTTTAAAGCTGTACCGAATACGCCGTCATAGTCGAGGCGGTTGACAAGGACAGGATCAAGCTGTGTTTCATCCGTATGCAGCCCGTAAACGACCCCTTGGTTCAAATCCGTCACGCGCAGTCCCCAGTTTTTGGTGGCAAACATTAAATTATGGCTGTCATGGACTTTCGATAAATGGTACATGGAACCAGGCTGTTTCGGATACGGGAGCATATCTTCCCGGCCGTTGTGAGAAATCGTAATATAGCCTTCTTCAATATCAATATTCGGCTGCCCGTATTCGCCCATCGTGCCGAGTTTAATAATATGGCAGTCCGGCACAAGTTCCTTTACGGCATAAATTAAATTTAAAGTTCCAACGACATTATTCGTTTGGGTAAATACGGCGTGTTCCCGGTCGATCATGGAGTAAGGCGCAGACCTTTGCTCCGCAAAATGAACAAACGCATCTGGACGCTCCTGCCGCATCACTTCCCTTAAAAAGTCAAAATGGGTCATATCCCCCAAGTATGTATTGATTTGTTTGCCGGTCAATTCGAACCAGCGCTGCGTCCGTTCTTCAAGTGTGAAAATCGGGGTGAGCGAATCGACGCCGAGTTCCCGGTCCCATTTGCGCCGGATCAGACTGTCAATGATGGCGACATCATGCCCTTGTTTGGATAAATAAAGTGCTGTCGGCCAGCCGCAAAATCCGTCCCCGCCTGCAACGATAATTTTCATAATGCTTCCTCCTAAAGATGTAAAGATGAAATCATATAAAATGACATAAAGATAGATAGCCAGGTTCATTATGTTTTATCATAAACATAAAAAATTAATAACATATTAAAATCGCTGTCAGAGGCGTTAACGGACTTTTGGCTCCATTTTTCCACCGTAATAGCCTTTACACCCTTACTAACGGACATTTCTGATCCGATTTTCCGCCAAAATGTTCTTTACATTCTTTCTTTTCGCACTGTAATGCTTTCCGATCAGTTTCTGCCGTATCGTTATTTCTGTCGGAGTGCAGGCCGGTTGATAGAAAAAAGGGTTAACGGATAATCAGTTTTTCCGCTTACTGCCAGCTGGCTGAGGATTTCCCCTATGGCGCTGGCAAACTTAAAACCGTGGCCCGAAAACCCGGCAGCAACAATGACATGGGGCAATTCCGGATGCGTATCAATGACAAAATGTTCATCAGGCGTTTTCGTGTACATGCACACTTTCCCCTGTTTTAAGCTGCCCGCCGCCTTTGGCATGTATGTTTCCAAAAAGCCGCGGATATCCCCTTCATCTTCCGGATAAATGCCGAATTCCCGGTTGATTGTATCCGGGTCTGCTGCCTGCCCGTAATCATGGCGGCCGATTTTTACCCCGCTCCCGTCAAAGCTCGGGAAGCCGTAGTACATTCCTTCAGGGCTTTCCGCGGTAAAAGCCGGGAAAACGCCCGCATTGAACAACGCTTCGTCCGCTTCAAACCAGCCGACCGTTTGCCGGGTAGGTTGAAGCGGCAAGTCAAGCCCCAGTTTTGATAAAAGCTTTCCATTCCAGGCGCCGCCGCTTATGATTACCTTTTGAGCCGTAAACGTGCCGCGGGGCGTTTTTACAATGGCGGACCGGTCATCCGCCTTTAAATCTTCCACGCGTGTATTTGTTAAAAGGGTTGCTCCGTTTGCCTCCGCAAGCTTCCGGTATGCGCAGATGCAGTTTTCAGGAAACAGCACACCCGAATCCGGTTCAAAAACGGCGCGGTAATGGTCCGGAACTGCAACGCCCGGCCAGCGTTTCTTCACTTCAGCGCCATCCATCATTTCAATCAGCAGTCCGTATGTTTTTGCGCTGGCAACCGCTTCGTCAAGAAATGCCGAAAGGCCTTCCGGGCTGAAACTAAGCACACCGGTCTTGTCAAAAATTTTTTCTTCCGATCGTTGTTCCAGCTCGTTCCACAACGTTTGCGCCCGCAGCACAAGCGGAACGTAATCCCGCCCTTCTCCGTATGCATGCCGGATAATCCTTGTGTCGCCATGGTGGCTTCCTGAAGTATGCGGCGGGTCAAAAGCATCAATCATGAGTGTTTTTACACCTTGCTTTGCCAAAAAATATCCGGCCGCCATTCCCATTGAGCCGGCGCCGACAATGATCACATCGTAATGTTTCTCCATGTTTTTCCCTCATTTAAAAAAATCTTATATCATTTAGTCTATTTGAAATGTTGAATACTTACAAGCTGCAATGGAAAAGAAAAATGCCATTTTCAATAAATGGCATCCTCTACGACCAAATCGTTTTCCGCAAAGCGTTCCACTCGCAAAGGGGTCAGATCGATCGTGTCATACTTTCCGGTCCGAATGAGTTCCGACAGCCCTTTCCCGACTGCCGGCGCCTGCTGCATGCCGTGGCCGCTGAAACCGAATGCGGTGAAATAGCCTTTTAATTGCGGGTGCTCCCCGATGATCGCATTATGGTCCTCCGTATTGTAATCGTACAGCCCGGCCCAGCCGCGCTCTACTTTTGCTTTTTCAAAATTTGGGATGCGGCGGGTGAGAATCGGCCAAATCTGCTCCTCAAATTCGGATCGTCTCCAGCTGAAATCGATTTTTGACCCGGCATCTTGCCCGTAGCCCGCGATATATTTTTGCCCTTCATTCCGGAAATAGGCGCCAGTCGGGTCCATCGTAAGCGGCAAATGTTTTTCAAGCGGATTTTCCACATCAAATAGGAAAATCCGTCTCGGCACCGGCACGACCGGCAGCGGAAGACCCGCTTTCCGGCTTAAACCGGATGCCCATGCTCCCGCACAGTTGACCACTACCGGCGCATAAAATTCCCTGCTGTCTGTAAGCCGCACACCTTTGATCCGGCCGTGTTCCGAAAGAAAGCCGTCCACTTCTTCATAAATATATTCCGCCCCTAAATGTTTTGCATTCTTGATATATCCATGCATGACGGAATAAGGGTCCAAATAACCGCTTTCCGCACAGAAAAGCCCGCCTGCAAGATCTTCCGTATTTAACTCGGGAATAAGCTTTAGCAGTTCCCCCTTCCCGAGGAGTTCCGAAGAGACGCCGTTTTGGTGCTGGATTTTCAAATGCTCCTGGAATTTCGGCATCATTTTTTCAGTTGCCAGAAATAAATACCCGAGCTGTTTAAAATCAATTTCAAATGTTTCTGTGCCGATCGCCATATTCCGGGCAAAATTTTTATAAAACTGCAGACCGAGCCGGCTCATTTTAATATTGATATCGGTTGTATAAAGCTGCCGGAAACCGCCCGCGCTCCTCGGCGTCGAGGCAAATTCGTATGTGCCGTCTTTTTCAAAAACAATGATTTTCCCGGTAAAGCCGTCCTTCAGCAAATGATACGCCACGCTTGAACCGATAATCCCCCCGCCTACGATGATTATATCCACTTGATTTTTCATACCGGACCCACCTCTAGTTGTTGTCAATTTGGGCGCGCTGCAATTTCCCGCTGAAATCGACATATACTGCTTTCCATTCGGTGTACACATCCAACGCCGCCGGGCCGGAATCGCGGTGGCCGTTGCCCGTTCCTTTTGTCCCACCGAACGGCAGATGGATCTCGGCTCCTGTCGTACCGGCATTAATGTAGACAATCCCCGTATCCAAATCGCGCATTGCCTGAAATGCTTTGTTGACGTCTTTCGTAAAAATCCCGCTCGATAAGCCGAATTCGACGCTGTTGTTGACCGCGATGGCTTCTTCAAGGCTTGAAACCGGGATAATCGAAACAACCGGGCCGAAAATTTCTTCCTGCGCAATGGTCATTTGCGGGTGGACATCCGTAAAAATCGTAGGGGCGTAGTAAAACCCTTTTCCGTGTAAAATCCGGCCGCCCGTGAGCAGTTTTGCGCCTTCTTTTTTCCCGGTTTCCACATACTCATGGATCCGATTGAGTGCCGCGGCATTAATCACCGGGCCGACCGCAACCGTTTCGTCCAAGCCGTCCCCAATCTTCAGTTCCGCCGTGCGCCGGACAAGTTTTTCTTCTAAAGCATCTTTTATTTTTTCGTGGGCAATGATTCTGCTCGTTGCCGTACATCTTTGCCCGCTTGTGCCGAATGCCCCCCAGAGGATGCCGTCGACCGCCAAATCCAGATCCGCATCATCCATAACAATGACCGCGTTCTTCCCGCCCATTTCAAGGGAAGTCCGTTTGAGTAAGCTCCCGGCACGTTCGTTGATTTTTCTGCCGACCTCATTCGAGCCTGTAAAAGAAATGAGATCAATCCCGGAATGTTCCACCATCGCTTCTCCAACGACCGAACCGGAGCCGTTGACAAGATTGACGAGCCCTTTCGGTAGCCCGGCTTCTTCGTAAATTTTTACAAACGCACACGCTGTGGCCGGCGTTTCTGTCGCCGGTTTCCAAACGACCGCGTTCCCGGTTACAAGTGCGGGGAGCGATTTCCATGAGGCGATCGCGATCGGAAAATTCCACGGCGTGATCAAACCGGAAATTCCGACCGGCACACGCACGCTCATTGCAAATTTATTTTGCAGTTCGGACGGCATCGTGTCCCCAAACTGACGCCTCCCTTCCCCGGCCATGTAAAAAGCCATGTCGATCGCTTCCTGCACTTCCCCCCTCGCTTCGCTGATCACCTTTCCCATCTCACTTGTAAGCACGCGGGCGATCTGTTCTTTTTTCTGTTTTAAAAGTTCGCCGACTTTATATAAATAGTTGGCACGTTCAGGAGCGGGAACGAGCCGCCAGGACGCCTGCGCTTTTTTGGCGGCGCGGACGGCGCGGTCAAGGTCCGCTTTTCCGGACTGCGCCACTTCTCCTAATATTTCCCCGTTTGCCGGATTGATGACCGGGACAAACCGACCGGTGGAAGACGCGCACCATTCGCCGTCGATGTAATTTAAATATTTTTCCATGCTGTTTTACCCCCTTTAAAAATCGAGTTCTTGCCCAAGCTGAAGCTGCACCGCTTTTTCATACACCGTTTCGGCAGCAATCAGGTCGAATAAAGCCATGCCCGTTGATTTAAACACCCGTGTTTGGGTAAAATCGGGCTTCACTTTTTGTGTTACAACTTTTGAAAAAGGGATGAACTGCGCTTCCGACAGCCAGCCTTTTTGAAGCGGGATTAGGATGTCCCCGCTTTCATTTACGGCGTCATGCGAGTCGATAAACATTTGCTTGAGGTTTTGCAGTAAATGTTCCGGAAATTCGCGCATATGCGGCATGTAGGAACCGATGCCGATGATAAGTTTTCTTTGGTAAAGGTCCGCTTCCGGCAGCACGGGCGTTGCGGAAGTGGTAGCGGTAATGATGATATCGGATTTTTGGACAAGGTCTTGGGCGGTTTCGGCTGTGTGGATCGGAATGTTTTTGATGTATGCTTTTAAGTTGCGTATAAAATGGGGAATTTTAGAAGATGAACGGTTGAATAAAAAAATTTCCTGAATCTTGCAGACGGCACAGACGGCGATGATCTGGTATAAGCCTTGGTAGCCCGTGCCGATCAGCCCGACGGATTTAGCTTCATCCGATGCAAGGAATTTTGCTGCTGCCCCGCCGAGCGCCCCGGTCCTGAGAGCAGTTAAAACCGTGCCGTCCAGGAGCGCTTTGACGGCGCCGTTTTTGCTGTCGACCAAAACAACCGCGCCCTGGGTCACCGGCCGGTCTTTATTTTCCGGAAAGACTGTGACAATTTTTGTTCCGGCCGCCCGGTCCGAGCTGCACGGCATGAAAAGGACCGAGTTGTTTTGGATGGTGAAATGGCTGCGCGCGTGCATTTGAAAATCATTATCTTCATAGACCACATATGCTTTTTCGACGGCTGCGATCATATCTTCTATCGCGGCCGCTTTGAGGATATCTTTTTCATTCAGGAAAAGCAATACTGCACCTCCCCGTTTTTTTAAATATATGATGAACGGGAAAGCGATATTCAGCAGCAAAAAAACGCCCAAGCCAAAAGTGGCTGGACGCTTTTTTCAAGATGGAGCATAGCGGGTTCGAACCGCTGACCTCTTGCATGCCATGCAAGCGCTCTCCCGGCTGAGCTAATGCCCCGTGAATTGTAAGATAAGGTTGGGAATGGAGCATAGCGGATTCGAACCGCCGACCTCTACAATGCGAATGTAGCGCTCTCCCAACTGAGCTAATGCCCCGTATGTAAAAGCTTTTTGTTTTTTTCGCTTTTCATCAGCGACAATGTCATTATACAACGTATTAAATGATCATGCAACTATTTTTTTAAAAAAATATTTTTCACCCGCATTTTGCTTTTTCAAACTGTTTTTCCCCGTCCTTTCCAGGGAATACTACCTTAAATACTGGATAAGGAAGTGGGACGGATGTTTCACCTCTTTTATGATCGTTTTCTCCGCTGGCCAATGATTGTACGGATTTTAATGTTCGCACTCACATTGATTTTCGCATTTGGGCTTACCATTCATTTTGTCGAGCCGAAAACATTTCCAACCATATTTGACGGTGTCTGGTGGGCGGTGATTACAACCGCGACTGTCGGTTACGGGGATTTGTACCCGGTTACCTTTGCAGGCCGCCTGATCGGCATTATCCTTATTTTATCAGGTGCCGGTGTGTTATCTGCTTATTTTGTGGCGCTCGCCGGTGTAACGGCTACAAGGCAAAATGCTTTCTTGGAAGGAAAAGCGGCTTTTACGGGAGAGAAACAAATGGTGATCATCGGATGGAATGAACGTGCGCGGAAAGTGATCCAGCAGCTGCTGGAATTGAAACAGCGGCAGCCCATTGTTTTGGTGGATGAAACACTTGAAGCCAATCCCTACCCTTATGACAATGTGTATTTTATTAAAGGCAAACCGTACCAGGATGAAATATTGAAAAAAACGAATATCGAAGCTGCAGAGGCTGTGCTGATTACGTCTGATCAGCACAAAACCGAAACCGAAGCGGATATGGGGGCAATTTTGACGCTCATTGCCGTAAAAGGGTTAAGCCCGGATGCTTATTGCATCGTTGAAATTCAAACTGCGGACCAGGTTGTGAATGCAAAGCGGGCCGGCGCGGATGAAGTGATCCAGGCGAATACACAGGTGAGCTTTGTCATGCTGAACAGCTTAATTTCAAACGGCATGTCGGACACGCTTCTGTCGTTATTAAATCAGCAGCAAAAGAATCATTTGGACTTTATTCCGGTTAAACCGAAGTGGCGAAATATGACAGTAAAAGATTTAAGCCGAAAGCTCCAGAAAGAACGAAAAATTTTAATCGGCGTCCAGTCGGAAGACGAAACGATTATTAACCCACCGCTTGATTATACGATTACCAATGAAAAGCAATTGTTTGTAGTGCTGGAGAAAGAGAAATAAAAGGGTTTCCTGAAAGCCACAAGGACAGGCTTTCAGGAAGCTTCGTTTTTTGGGAGCAACGTATTATGCCTCTGCCCATTTGTAACCTTCTTGGCGGACGCTGATACGAATTGTCTTTTACACTGCTGAAAAAGAATACTTTTACATACCGGCATAGCGCCTTTGTAAAGACCATTTCGATTCCTATCCGAAACGGTCCTTAGTACTTTTCTAAAGTCCGTTTTGCTCCCTTTTTACCTGCAAATGGGCTTGATCAGAGCATTTTGCCCTTCTTCAAACCTTTTTAAAGAAAAAGGACCGTCCCACGTCCATGGGACAGCCCAGCTGCACAACATGCATTATTTCAAACGTTTTTCCAGTTCGGCTTTCATGTCTTCGTAACCCGGTTTGCCAAGCAAAGCGAACATGTTTTTCTTGTAAGCTTCTACCCCCGGCTGATCGAACGGGTTGACGCCGTTTAAATAGCCGCTCACTGCACATGCTTTTTCGAAGAAGTAAACGAGATAACCGAATGTGTAAGCATCCATTTTCGGAATCGAAACGACAAGGTTCGGTACGCCCCCGTCCGTGTGTGCGAGCAACGTGCCTTCGAACGCTTTGTTATTCACGAAGTCAACTGTGCGGCCGGCCAGGTAGTTCAACCCATCGAGATCGTTTTCTTCTTTATAGATCGTCAGTTCTTCACGCGCCTGTTCAACTTTTACGACCGTTTCAAACAAGTCACGGCGGCCTTCCTGTACGTATTGGCCGAGCGAGTGCAGGTCGGTTGAGAAGTTTGCGGAAGATGGATAAATGCCTTTTTGGTCTTTCCCTTCGCTTTCGCCGAATAATTGTTTCCACCATTCAGCAAAGTATTGCAGACCTGGTTCGTAGTTGATCAGCATTTCAATCGTTTTGCCTTTACGGTAAAGGATATTGCGGACAGCCGCATATTGGTATGCAATGTTTTCGGATACTTCCGGATTTGAGAAATCATCGACTGCTTTTGCCGCGCCGTCCATCATCGCTTGGATGTCCACACCGCTTACTGCAATTGGAAGCAAACCGACAGGCGTTAAAACGGAGTAACGTCCGCCGACATCATCCGGAATGACGAATGTTTCGTAGCCTTCTGCATCCGCCAATGTTTTCAAAGCACCTTTTGCACGGTCCGTTGTTGCATAAACACGGTGTTTTGCTTCCTGTTCTCCGTATTTTTCAACCAACAGTTTGTTGAAGATGCGGAAAGCAATTGCCGGTTCGGTGGTTGTCCCTGATTTCGAAATGACGTTGATGGAGAAATCTTTGCCTTCCAGAACATCCATTAAATCTTTCATGTAAGTGGAGCTGATGCTGTTTCCGACGAAGAAAATTTGCGGCGTTTTCCGTTTTTCTTTCGGAAGAACATTCATGAAACTGTGGTTCAGCATTTCAATCGCAGCGCGGGCGCCAAGGTATGAGCCGCCGATCCCGATCACAAGCAGCACATCCGAATCATTTTGAATTTTTTCCGCCGCTTTTTGGATGCGGGCAAATTCTTCTTTATCATAGTCTTTCGGCAGGTTGAGCCAGCCGAGAAAGTCATTGCCGACGCCGGTTTTTTCATGTAAAAGCTGATGGGCCAATTTAATCGGTTCACTTAAGTATGTAATTTCATGTTCGCTGAAAAAAGCGAGCGCTTTTGAATAATCAAATTGAATATGCGTCATGTCCATATCCTCCTGTAATCAATTTACCAACTTCCACTTTATCGAATCTTTACCCTTTTATCAAGGAATGTAACGAATTTCTCACATTTCTTGCATGCATAATGTTCACCAGTTTGCGCCATCCTATTCCTGTACATTGAACAAGGAGGTAAATACATGAGCATTGTACAAAGGGTTGCTTTAATTTTCACGATCATCGGCGCGATCAACTGGGGCCTTATCGGTTTTTTCAATTTTGATCTGGTGGCGACCATTTTCGGCGACAACTCCGCTTTATCCAGGATCATTTACGGCATTGTCGGCATTTGCGGCCTGATCAATCTCGGCCTTCTTTTCAAACCGGATGCCGAAATTGAACGCTCCACCCAGGCGAAACCGACACGTTGACAACAAATCACTTTTTAAAAGGCAGTGCGGAAAGCCTGCCTTTTTTCATTTGCAAAAAAAGTGAATTTTTTACGTTTTTTTCCTTTACGTCCGCTTCTTTTTTCATATAAAATATGGCTATACAATGTAGTGGGGAAGTGTGCGCCTTGGAAGTGCAGATTGTTCAGAAACACGCATTTAACGCTATCGGCGGCAAATGGACCGGTACGTTTGAGCAGGCGGCAAGGGGAGAGATTAGGAAATTTTTCCATGCGTTCAAACAAAAAATGGGAAAAATCCGCCATGTCCTCCATCCGGACGTGATCATCGGGTTGTCTTACCATACGGACGAAGACGGTGTTTTCTCATTTTATCTTGTCCAGGAAGTAGCATACATAGAAGCGGTTCCTGAAGGCATGACATCCCTGACCGTACCCGCTTATACGTTTGCGGCCGCAAAATATAAAGGAAGCGCAGTACAGGAAGCGTATGCCGATTTGTATAAATGGATCAAGCAAAACGGCTATACAGTGTACCAGGGACAGCTGGAACACCGGGAAGATTACCCGGCATCATACCAGCCTTTAAGCGATGAACCAAACCTTACCATCCATATACCCCTATATGTGGAATAGTCCGCGGCATGCCGGGGCTTATTTCCGTGAAACGCTCCGGCACAGAGCAATCCGCTTCCGTTTTCAGGCATAAACAATCCAATCCGGACACGTATATGCCCGGACCTGTCCGATTATTTTTTAATTAAATCTTCTCGCTGCGATTTTTCGATCCACTCTTTCAGTTTATCGCGCAATGTATTGAATCCTTCTCCTTCTTCGGCAGCTTTTACAGCACCTTGGCGGCGGCGCGATTTTCTCGCTTCAGTTTTCGGAGGTTCTTCCGTTGCTTTAATAGAAAGGCCGATTTTACCGTTCTCTTCGTCCACCGACAGCACTTTGACTTTGACTTCATCCCCCACATGGACATAATCATGAATATCTTTTACATAACCGTGCTTGATTTCAGAAATATGAACGAGACCCTGCGTTTCTTCATCCAGCGCCACAAACGCACCGAACGGTTTAATTCCTGTCACTTTCCCTGTATATACATTTCCAGCTTCATAATTTGTTGACATGCAAACACTCCTAATACTAATTTTCTCCTGTTATACGCAATAAGACATTATACCACAGTTGGAAAGAAATGAAAACCAAAGTTCAATTCTGTTTTTAACATTCTTATCATGACCATGTTTAAAAAATGTTCAAAAAATTACTTCCGCCCGTTGTTCTTTCATATGCTACAATAAAAGAAAAAAGATAGATTTTTCACGAAAAATGTTTCAATATTGATTTCAACAAAGGGAGGGAGTCTTTTGAATACCTTTGGCGAGAAATTAAAATTTTACCGTGAACAAAGCGGGATGAGCATCGAAGAATTGGCCGTGAAAGCCCGGATCGGGAAAAATACACTCGAGCAATATGAAAAAGGAGAACAAATCCCGACGACGCAAACGATATTAAAACTCTCCACTGTCCTGGATGTAGCCGCTTCCGTTTTTTTGGAAGCCCTCGGAAAAAAATAATTTTCAAAAAGAGGTTTAAACCCCTTCCTTTCCGGTTATGCTAATACTACAATGCTTTCTATTTAGTGAGGGTGACTTTTGGAATCCGCACTATCATAAGTATTCCCCCTTTTTTATTTTGGCGGGCCTTTTGATAAGGGCCCTTTTTTATGTTGATGGCTGCGAGCTGTAGATGCAAACGAATAGCAGAAAAAAACAGCGCCCTTAGATTGTCTAAAGGCGCCGTTTCCATTATCTTTTTGGGAAACCCCTGTCATACTGGACCGGCACGCCAGGATCTTTACCGAGCGCGATCCCGGCTTCTAATGCCCAGTAAGGATTGCGCAGCATGCCTCTGCCGACAGCGACAAGGTCTGCTTCTTCGTTTCCGATTACCGCATTGGCAAGTACCGGGTCATCCAAACGGCCTACCGCAATAACAGGCACATCCAAAGCCTCTTTAATCTGCCTTGCAAGCGGCACCTGGTAGGCAGCATGCGTACCCGGGCGCCCGGCTGCCGCAATCTGTCCTTCCCCGCCCGCGCTGATATGGAAAATATCAACGCCGGCCGCTTTATATTCTTTCGAGAAAGCAATGCTTTCCTCAATGCCGTAACCGCCTTCGACATATTCACGTGCGGAAATGCGCATGATGAGCGGCATTTCTTCCGGCATTTCTTTTTTCGCCGCGGCAATGACTTCTTTTCCGAACAAAGCGAGATCCTGGCCGTATTCATCCGTTCTTTTATTTGTGTAACGTGACTGGAACTCGTGGATCAAGTAGCCATGTGCGCCGTGCAGTTCGATCGTATCAAAC
The DNA here is from genome assembly GCF_008974185.1 of Weizmannia acidilactici. Lineage (GTDB taxonomy): Bacteria > Bacillota > Bacilli > Bacillales > Bacillaceae_C > Weizmannia > Weizmannia acidilactici. The sequence goes on along the minus strand of NZ_BKZP01000020.1, from coordinate 2,966 downwards.
CCGGCTTCTACGGCGCGCCTTACTGCAGCACCGAACTTGCCTATGATTTCCTTAATCTCTTCTTTCGGCAATTCCTTCGGTGTTTTGAAATTTTTATCAAACGGAATCGGCGACGGCGCAACCGGCTGTTCTGCATCCTGTGCTTTCCTGCCGGCGTGCCCGATTTGGATGGCGACTTTAGCACCGTACTGGTGGCACGCATCCACAATTTTTTTTAGAGCAGGAATCTGTTCATCAGACCACAGGCCGAGATCGTTATCGGTAATTCTGCCATCCGGTTCCACATCGGTCATTTCAATGATGATCAGGCCGGCACCGCCGATCGCGCGGCTTACATAGTGGACGTAATGCCAATCGGTCGCAATCCCGTCCTTCTTTTCAACGGAATATTGGCACATTGGCGGCATGACGATGCGGTTTTTTAAGTCAAGCGATTTCAGCTTGTATGGGGTAAATAAATGTTTCATTCCAAACAGCTCCTTATGTCTGTTATTTTTACACACGGTTGCATATGAAACGGACAAATCACGGGAAAATTCCGACCCCACTATATCAAACAAAAGTTTGAAACGTCAAAAAATGCGCTCAAGGTGCTTGCGCTTTCACTATTTCCGCCAATTGTGTTAAAATGATCATACGCTTACATTAATTTTGAATGGAAGAAGGAATGATGTATGGCCCAAACGATTCCAAACTTAACATTCCATAACGGCACGGAAATCCCGCAGCTTGGTCTTGGCGTTTTTCTTGTGAAAGACGAAGCTGAATTGAAGACTTCTGTGAAAACTGCCCTGGAAGTCGGCTACCGCCATATTGACACCGCGATGATCTACGGCAATGAAACATATGTCGGAGAAGCGATCCGGGAAAGCGGCGTGGACCGGAAAGATATTTTTATCACTTCCAAATTGTGGAACTACGACCACGGCTATGAGGAAGCGAAAACGGCATTCCAGGCGAGCTTGGACCGTCTCGGCACAGATTATTTGGATTTATATTTGATCCACTGGCCGTCCGCAAAATACATCGAATCTTGGAAAGCAATGGAAGAGCTTTACCATGAAGGCAAAATCAAAGCGATCGGGGTTTCGAACTTCCAAATCCACCATTTGGAAGATTTGATGGCCCATACCGACATTGTGCCGATGATCAACCAGATTGAAACACATCCGGAATTCCCGCAAAATCAACTACATGAATTTATGAAACAGCACAATATTTTGCACGAAGCTTGGGGCCCGCTCGGCCAAGGTAAGCATCATCTGCTCGAGCAGCCGGTTTTGGTTGAACTGGCAGAAAAATACGGGAAAACCCCGGCGCAAATTGTGCTGCGCTGGCATGTGGAACGCGGCATTGTTGTCATTCCGAAATCAGTCACCCCGAGCCGGATAAAAGAAAACAGCGAGATTTTCGATTTCTCCCTGACACAGGAAGATATGGAAAAAATTGCGGCATTAAATAGCGGAAGGCGTTATGGAAGGAGCCCTGATGACCAGAAATTTTTGGAGGAAACTTCGGTGCGCCCGGAATAAGCGGATCAGCAGCTGTCATGGGACAGCTGCTTTTTATTTTTTGTAGTACTTTTTGGCTTGCGATACAGTTTCAAGCTTCGCCGCCATTAACTTTGCAATGGTGCCCCTGCCTTTCTCCCTTTCGCTGATTTCTTGCGCCTTTCCACCGATTTTTTGGTGGTATCGATGATTTTTCCGAGCAATCCGCTGATTTTCAATTAGTTACAGCTGATTCCGGAGAAAAAGGCAGGCAGCCGATTATTTTTCCAAAGACTTTGCATCCAACTATTCTTAAAAATCATCAGAGGGGTATATATATCTTTCATTCTTCATTATTACTCCGGAAATTCCTCACTTATTTGCAAATTCTTTAAGCCGTTTTAATAGACGCATATTTCAGAGGTTGCTATACTGGTTATGAAAATGAAAGGGGCGAAAGAAATGCTAAATACCATTCCTGAAATCAAGCTGAATGATGGAATGACGGTACCGGTCATTGGATTCGGCACGTACAAACTGAACGGGGCGGCCGGCGTCAATGCCATCATCAGCGCGATTGAAGCGGGTTACCGCCTGATTGACTCAGCTTTTAATTATGAAAATGAAGGTGCGGTTGGTGAGGCAATCCGCCGCTGCTCCGTGCCGCGCGAACAACTGCGGGTCACCTCGAAACTCCCCGGGCGGCACCATGCGTATAATGAAGCCGTTGTGACCATCCAGGAATCGCTGTACAGATCAGGATTGGACTATTTTGATCTTTATCTCATCCATTGGCCAAACCCGAGTAAAGATTTATATGTTGAAGCTTGGCAGGCTTTGGTGGATGCGCAAAAATGGGGGCTCGTCCGCTCTATCGGCGTTTCCAATTTTTTACCGGAACATTTGGAACGGATCATCAAAGAGACCGGGGTGGCGCCGAGCATCAACCAGATCGAGCTGCACCCTTATTTTGCGCAGGAGGAACAGCGCGCCTGGCATAAGGAACACGGTATTGTCACTGAATCTTGGAGTCCGCTTGGGAGGGCGAACCGCCTTCTGGAGGACCCGACCATCAAAAAAATCGCCGATGCCCACCAAAAATCGGTTCCGCAAATTATTTTGCGCTGGCATATCCAGCTTGGCGCCCTGCCGCTCCCGAAATCGGCATCGCCGGAACGCCAAATTGAAAACTTGTCCATCTTCGATTTCTCGTTATCTGACGAAGAAATGCGGACCATTACCGGCTTAAGCCGCCCGGATGGCAGAACTTTCGGGCAGGATCCCGCTGTATATGAAGAATTTTAGATTTCGCTGAAAAATGCCTGGCTGGGGCCCAAACCACTAAAAGAACCATTCCAAAATAAAAATCGGCGAGCTTATTCGAATTGTTCTTTTTAACATCCTGGCCGGGGCCTTGCTCTATTTTAAAGTTAAGATCTTCACGGCGGTGCAGAACAGACCGGAAATCCGCCGTAT
>NZ_BKZP01000019.1 GCF_008974185.1 Weizmannia acidilactici | reverse complement strand
TTAGTCACCTCCTCCTACTCGATTGTGAAATTACGTTTTATGAAGATACAAACATAAACTTTATTTTAAGAAGAAAAGCCTTCCTGTGAAAAGCGTTGGAAAGGTATAAAGAACAATCATGTTTAAACAGACACCTGATTTTTTAATTCCGGGACCGGTTTTTGCATGTTGGGAAAAAATACAGAGACAAAATATTTGCCGTAGGCCGGTACATTCAAATGATCCAAAGCCGTGACTATAAAAAACGTAACCGGCGAAATCCTTCCAATTTGTTTAGTTGGCGGCATCCAGCGCTTTTAACAGGGCGGAGGAGAGAATTTGGACGCCTGTGAGGATGGCTTTCCGGTCGAATGCCATCTGCGGGTGATGAAGCCCCGGGGTGAGCCCGCAGCCGAGGCCGAGCATCGTCGTTTTTAAGCCAGGCCGTTTTTTTGCGTAAAAATGGAAGTCTTCCCCGCCTGTCGTCACAAGTGGAGGATCGCATTTGTCATTGCCGAGGCATTCACGAATGGCGGCCGCCATAATGTCTGCTGCTTCCCGGTTCATTGTGGCTGCGGCAAGATAATCCGGGACATACAGCTCGATTTTGACGTTGAAAAATTCGGCGATCGTATGCACGGCGCGTTGTACCTGACCGATTAGGTGCTCCATCACTTCATTCGTTTGCGCGCGCAGATCAAGGCTGAAATGGGCCTGCCCCGGGATGATATTGGTGCTAGTTCCGCCGGCCTGGAGTTGTGTCATTTTAACCGAATGGGGCACAAGCGGGTCTGCGTGGATATGGGCAAGTTCATTCACAAGGGAAGCCGCAACTTCGATGGCGTTCGTCCCGAGATGCGGTCGGCTGGCATGTGCATCCTCCCCGATAATTTTCCCGGTGATGGTTGCACTCGCGCCGTGGAGAATGGAAGGGGAGGCGTGCCCATTTTTCGTCTCCTGCACGGGGCGGAGATGGACGCCAAACAAATATTCCAGGTCATTTACGGCCCCTTTTTTGATCATCAGCTTTGCGCCCTGGCCGATTTCTTCCGCCGGCTGGAAAATATAGCGGATTGTTCCTTTTGGCCGGATATTCATTTTTTTAAAATACATTAATGTCCCGAGTACCATTGCCATATGTGCGTCGTGCCCGCAAGAGTGGTTGGCGCGGAATACCCCGTCCACTTCCTGCCAGAGGGCATCCATGTCAGCGCGGATGCCGACTACAGGGGATTCGCTTCCAAATTCGGCAACGACGCCGGGATCATCTCCGAACGTTTTCACACGGCATCCGAGTCCGGTTAATTTCTCTTTCAAAAATTGGGTGGTACGGTATTCTTCCATGCTGAGTTCAGGATGGGCATGGAGATCATCAAAAATCTCCAGGATTTCTTCGGAGAGTGTCGTGTTGTACAACTGGGGCAAATTCATCTAACAAACACATCCTCGTAAAATTTTAAATTTGAAATGTTTACACTATTGTAACAAAGGTTAAATTTATTCGCAATATTCGGCATTATTGGATTTTCAAGATTGATTTTTTCTATTATTATATTTATTCAACCGGCTGAAAAAATTGCCGGAAAAATCATAAGGTGTCTGGAAATTTTTGTATATTTTTCTCAAAAATATCGCTGAGAAAGAATTTTCATCATCATCGGGTATTCTTATCATTTCCATTCTGATCGTGGCGGAATCAGCGGAAAGTGGAAACATACCAGCATGCAACAGTAAAAAATCTGGCCGACTCCAGGGGTATCCGCCATGTTCTAAATCGTTCCGCAATCCGAAATCAGCGAAAAAAGGGAGAAAATCAGCAAAGATTCCAAATATATCAGCGATAAACGAAAAAATCAACGAAAACCCCGATAAATCAGCGGACAGCCTTTAAAATACCTATGTGGGTATCTCCCCCCCTCCCTCCAAGTCCAAGCCGAAAAGAAGGAAAATATTGGCCCCCTGTGGAATATGAAAAAAGTGAAAGCCTGTTTTGCAAAAAAAGGAAAGCGGGTAGTAGAAAGAAATATTACATTTGCGAAAGAAAAGGTGAAGAAAATGGAAATTATTATCAAACCCGCTGCACTCTCCCAATTTAAGCAAATCTATTTTAATGAAGGTGAAGGGATCCGGATTGAAGCAGTTTTTGTCGGGAGTTGCTCGATTGCCGTGGAGCATTATTTGAAACTTGACTGCAAACGCGAAGATGACGATTTGTTTAATGTATACGGCATTTCGATGCTAATTTCAAAGTCAAGCCAAAAACAGCTTCATAATAAAGTGACGATTGACTACAATCCGAAAATGGGGTACAAGCTTTCCTCGGATGAGGAAGTTTACCAAAATAATTTGGACTTAACAAGGGCCGAATAAAAAGAGGTGTTTAGCATTGAAAAGTACTTTTCATGCATTGGTGATGGAAAAAGGGGAAACGAAACCGGAACTCTCCGTGAGGGATTGGAACATCGGCCAGCTGCCGGAAGCGGAGGTAACAGTAAAGGTCGCTTACTCAAGCGTCAATTATAAAGACGCGCTTGTCGGCATCAAAGGAAGCTTTGTAAAATCGTACCCGTTTATTCCCGGAATCGATTTGGCCGGTACCGTCCTGCAATCCGAAGACAGTCGTTTCAAAGAAGGCGATGAAGTGATCGTCACTAGCTACAAGCTTGGAACCGGCCATTGCGGCGGTTACAGCGAAATGGCGCGCGTCCCGGCTGAATGGGTTGTGCCGCTGCCGAAAGGATTGACGTTAAAAGAATCGATGATTTTAGGCACAGCCGGCTTTACCGCTGCACTTTCCGTGCAAAAATTGGAAGACCATGGGCTCAAACCCGGGCAGGGGCCGGTGCTCGTTGCCGGGGCAAGCGGCGGCGTCGGCAGTGTAGCCGTTGACATTTTGGCAAAAAGAGGATACGAAGTGGCGGCCGCTACCGGCAAAACATCCGCGCATGATTATTTGAAGCGGCTCGGTGCGAAACGGGTGATCGGCAGGGAGGCGATTGTCGATCACGAGCAAAAATCCATCCGCAAAACGGAGTGGGCCGCTGCGGTGGACCCGGTCGGCGGAAAAACAACGCAATATATCATTAGCACGCTCCGGTATGGCGGGGCGGTAGCGACAAGCGGCCTTACCGGCGGAACGGAAGTAACGACGACCGTTACGCCGTTTCTCGGTCGTGCCGTGAGCTGGCTCGGCATTGATTCTGTTTTTTGCCCGATGGACCTGCGCGTAAAAATATGGGAACGGTTGGCCAGCGATTACAAACCGGAACATCTAACAAGCGAAATCGTCCGGGAAATCAGCCTGGAAGAAGTCCCCCGGGCCTTAGCGGACATTTTGGAAGGCAAACTGCAGGGCCGGACGATTGTAAAAATGTGAAAAAGGGGCTGCTCCAAAAGCCAGAGGACTGGCTTTTGGAACAAGCCCCGCTTTAAGAATTGCTAATGAACAATTCGAGGAGAAAATAAAGTCAAATTGATCCTTACAGAGTTGCCATGGACCAGTTCAAGGAAAAATCTTAAAATTACTTGTTTAAAAGGGGCTTTTGGGGCGGCCCCTTTTCATCACTATAACGGCCCTGCCCAAACCGCATCCTTTTTCGCAGCCGTGGACGGGATGCTTCCTTGGCCGCGGCTTCAGGCTGGCCAAGGAAGCATTTCAGCTTTCGCTCGGTTCGACATGGACGATCACTTCATAAATCTTGCAATCTTTGATCAATGAATCTTCCACTTTCGTTGAAATATCGTGGGCGTGGCGGAGGTCGAGGGAGGGGTCGACTGCGATGACAAGGTCAATGACGGTGTTGTTGCCGTAATGCCGCGCTTTGATATCTTTCACACTTTGGACGCCGGCAATGCTTAAAACTTTATCTTTGTACGTTTCCAATTCTGCTTCATCAAAGCCGTCCGTCAGCAGGTGGGATGTATCGCGGAAAATCTCCCAGGCTGTTTTGCAGATGAGCACGCCGACAATCAGCGCTGCTGCCGGATCGAGCCACGGAAGATGGAACTGAGAACCGATAATCCCGATGCTGGCGCCGACACTGACCCAGGCGTCCGACAAGTTGTCCATGGCGCTTGCCTGGACGGCCTGGCTGTTAATCCTTTTTGACAAACGGCTATTATAAAGGTAGACGCCGAACATGACCCCGGCGCAAAATAAACCGGTCCAAGCCGCAACCATATCCGGGGACTGCGACTTTCCGTGGACAATCGAAAGTATGGCGTCATATAATACTTGGAAACCGACACCCATCATGATCAAAGATGCGACCATTGAAGCGACATTTTCCGCTTTCCAGTGGCCGTAAGGATGGTCATGGTCTGCGGGTTTCCTAGACAGCCTCAGCCCGATCAACACTGCAATCGAAGAAAGGATATCCGTAATATTATTCAGCCCGTCTGCCTTTAAAGCGCTTGAATCCGTATGGTAGGCGATAAGGAGTTTCAGCGCCGACAAGCTTAAATAGGCAGTCATGCTGATCATGATTCCGTATTCGCCCAGCTTTAAATTATGGTATTTTTCTTCATTCATTGAAATCACACCCAATTATTGTACATTCTTATCATAGCAATGAACAGCCGAGTGGGTCTACAGCAACGTTTTTTCCGCCCACTATAAAAGTAAAAGGGATACATAAAAGTTAGATGGGGGAAAAACAGGCAGGCTGGGTAATCAAACAATCTTGCTCGTCTGCCAAAAAAACAAAAGGAGGCGGCAGTTGTGCATATTGCCATATCCGGCGGCAGCAGGTCATTCCTTATAGGCCCAATTTTCCATTCTATACCCGGATTTGTGCACAGCATTTTGGCAAAATCACATCAAAAAAGATTGATTCTTTCAATTCTTTACGCTATATTCCAATTAAACAGTGGCTGGCCCTCATTCGAAAACAGCGAAATGAGGGAAATAGATGGATATTTTAGTTATCGCGGGGGAATTTCCTAAACTCTCGCAAACTTTTATTTTAAATCAAATCACCGGTCTGATCGATGCAGGGCACAGGGTCACGGTCCTCGCCAAAAAAAGCGATGGCAATGCACGCGTTCACGAGGCAGTAGCGCAGTACCGCCTGCTCGATCATACAGTTTATTTTCATGCGCGTGAACCGGAACAAAAATGGAAGAAAACGGCCCTTTACTTGATCCATTTGGCCCGCTTCACCGCACGTACCAGCTTGCGACCCGGCAGGCCGGATATCCATTTCAGCGACATTGCCAGGCAGCCGAATTTGATGTACATGGTCCGGGCGCTTAAGAAAGCGGACACCCGCAAGTTTGATATCATCCATGCCCATTTCGGGCCGAACGGATTGCTCGCGCAGCATCTGATTGACAGCGGTGTGCTGGAAGGAAAGCTTTTTGTCACCTTTCACGGCTACGATATGCTGAGGTTTGTCCGGCAGAAAGGGGAAAATGTGTACAGCAAACTTTTCCGTTCGGATGCGGTGCTACTGCCGATCAGTGAGTTTTGGAAAAAAAGATGCATCAACCTGGGGGCTCCCCCTGCCAATATCCGTGTCCACCATATGGGGATTGATACAGAGAAGTTTGATTTCTGCCCGCTTTTCCCGCATGAAAATGAAACCATTAAAATGTTGACGGTGGCACGGTTTGTGGAGAAAAAAGGCATCGCATACAGCATCGCGGCCGTGGACCGGCTTATCCGTGAGGGGATCAGTGTGGAGTATTGGATTGTCGGCGGCGGCCCGCTCGAAGGCCGGCTGAAACAGGAGATCAAGGAACGGGGCCTTGGTTCAGCCGTCCGCCTTTTAGGGTGGAAAACGCAGGAAGAACTGGTTGAAATCATGAAACAAGCGCATATCGTGCTGCTGCCGAGCGTGACGGCCCGCGACGGGGATATGGAAGGGATTCCGGTGCTGTTGATGGAAGCAATGGCAATGGGCAAAATTGCCGTTTCCACTTACCACAGCGGAATTCCGGAACTGATCCGCGACAAAGAGAACGGCTTTCTTACGGAAGAACGGGATGCAGGAAAACTTGCGCTTGTCCTCCGGGAAGCTTTGGAAAAAAGAGCATCATGGCCGATGATTGCGCGGCGGGCGCGGGAAACGGTGGAAGAATCTTTTCACATTGAAAAGCTGAACCGGCGCTTAATGGACATGTTCGAAGGAAGCTTGAAGCCATGAAACCATTTATGAAAAAACTGTTCGGCTTTTCGATCGGGCCGGTCGGCGGGGCTTTCATTTCATTTATCACGATCCCGGTGACAACCCATTTCGTTTCCCCTGCAGAGTACGGGAAAGCGAGCATGTTTATACTGTTCCAAACCTTAATCGGTACTTTTCTGTATCTCGGGGTGGACCAGGCCTATACAAGGGAATACCATGAAGCGGATAACAAAGCGGATTTATTCCGGAATGCCCTCTTGATTCCGCTTGGTTTGGCGGCTGCCGTATGCGCGGTGATTGTATTGGACAGCCATTTCGTTTCCCGTGTGCTGTTTGGAGAGGGGCGTTATGTGCTTGCATCCGCTTTATTCGGGATCATGATTGTGTTCATGGTGTTGGAAAGGTTTATCCTTCTATCCATCCGCATGAAAGAAAGGGCGTTTGAATACTCGTTTTTTAATCTCCTGATCAAAGCCGTGCTACTTGTTGCCACGCTCGTTTTTGTCTTGTTCATCCGCCGCGATTTTCTCGCGGTCTTGTATTCGACGGTGGTCGGCCAGATTCTCGGCGATTTGTATTTGATCATCCGGTACAGGCGTTATTTCCTGGTGAAACATTTCCGCCCCGATAAAAGGCTCGCCGCCCGGCTGCTAAAGTTCGGTTTGCCGCTTGCCGTTGCGGCTTCGGTCACAAGTCTGTTAAATTCCTTCGGCAGGCTGGGCCTCCGCGCATGGAGCAGCTACGAAGAGATCGGGATTTATGCCGCGACCTTGAAAATTGCTGCGCTTTTGTCGATCGTGCAGACAAGCTTCACCAACTTTTGGGTGCCGACCGCGTACCGGTGGTTCAATGAAAAACGGCGGATGGTGTATTTTAAATTGGTGAGCGAAGGCGTTTTGCTTGTCATGTCGTGGCTTTTTTTCACCATTTTGACGTGCAAGCGGCTCGTTGTGCTGCTATTGTCCCCGGGGTATGCGGATGCCGCCTATTTAATCGGTTTTTTGTGTCTCCAGCCCGTTTTATATACGGTCAGCGAGACGACAACTTTGGGGATTGTGTTTTCGAAAAAAAGTTATTTGAACATCTGGGTAAGCTTCATTTCGATTGCCACCTGCTTGTTGTTGAGTGTGCTGCTGATTCCGCATTTCGGAGCGGTCGGGGCAGCTGTTTCAACCGGCGTTTCCTACGTGTTCTTTTTCTGGGGAAGGAGTTTTTTCTCAGAAAAAAATTGGGAAGGGTTCCCGTTAAGAAAACATTTTTGGGTTACCGCCGTCATGTTTCTTGCGGCATTGGCAAATGCATTTCCTTTAAAAGGCATCGAATTGCTGAACATTGCTTTGTTTTTGGCGGTGTCAGGGATCCAAATGCCGGCCATAAAAAATATTTGGAACATGTTCCGCGCAAAACAGTTGAATTTGGAAAAGAGTTAGGCTGCAGGCTTCTATGCTTGCGGCATTTTTATTGTTCTGCGAGCTTTATCAAAAATTAACATTCATTTACAATTTCTTAATTATTTCTCAATTCAAACGATACAGTGGCAGGCTATGATCAATTACAGGGCCAGCCACTATTTATATTTTCAAGCAATTGAAAAGGAGCTGATCAAACACCAGAAACCGAACAAGCAGATCCTACAGCGAGGTGAATTCAAATGGGTGCTGATAAAAGTATCCGGCTTTCTGTCCATGAATCCGCTATGCTCACAAACGGCGTTTATCTTTCAAAACAGACGAAGCAATATTTGCATGTCAAAAGAGGGATAGATATTGTGCTGTCTGCAATCGGCATTCTTTTCGCACTGCCCGTTGTGTTCATCTTTGCCGTCCTCATCGTTTTGGAAGATTTCGGCCCGCCTTTTTATATACAGGAACGCGTCGGGAAAAACGGAAAAGTTTTCCGCATCATCAAACTGCGGTCGATGCGGATGGACGCTGAAAAAGACGGAGCGAAATGGGCGGAAGCAAACGATCCGCGTGTGACAAAAATCGGGGCGTTGATCAGAAAAACGCGGATTGATGAGCTGCCGCAGCTTTTGCTTGTGTTAACGGGAGAGATGAGCATTGTCGGACCCCGTCCCGAAAGGCCAGTGTTCGTCGCCCAATTCGAGCGGGAAATTGAAGGATTCGAAAACCGCCTGCTTGTAAAGCCGGGGTTGACCGGGCTGGCACAGGTAAACGGCGGCTATGATATATCCCCTTATGAAAAGTTGCAGTACGATTTGGCCTACATCCGGCAAATGTCATTCAGCCTTGATATGAAAATCATAGGAAAAACATTCAAAGTGCTGTTGACCGGGGAAGGCGCAAGGTAAAAAACATCCGGAACAAGGAGTGTTGAATCATGAAGATTGCCGTCATTGGAACAGGATATGTCGGGCTCGTTACCGGAACTTGTTTTGCGGAAACCGGAAACCGGGTCATTTGCTGCGATATCGATGAAGAAAAAATTGAAGGGTTAAATCTCGGCCGGATGCCGATTTATGAACCGGGGCTTGAAACGCTTGTTGACAAAAATACTAAGCAAGGCCGCCTGCGTTTTACAACCAATATCAAGGAAGCGGTCCGGGCATCCGATGTCATTTTTATTGCGGTAGGAACGCCGATGTCCCGCACCGGAAATGCCGATCTTTCCTTTGTAAAGGAAGCGGCCGAAACGATCGGGAAACATCTCAACGGATATAAAATCATTGTCAATAAAAGTACGGTGCCTGTCGGGACGGGAAGGCTCGTCGCTTCCATCGTCCGGCACCATGCAAAAGGGAATGTGGCATTTGATGTTGTTTCTAACCCGGAGTTTTTAAGGGAAGGGGAAGCGGTCCGCGATACGATGCAGATGGAGAGGGCGGTGATCGGCACAGACAGCAGCCGGGCTTTTGAAATCATGGAAGAAATCCACCGGCCGTTCCGGACAAAAATCATCCATACGTCCATCGAAACGGCCGAAATGATCAAATACGCAGCCAATGCGTTTTTGGCAACGAAATTATCTTTTATCAATGATATCGCGTTGATCTGCGAACGGGTCGGCGCAGATGTCGATCAAGTATCGGAAGGTATCGGCGCCGACAGCCGCATTGGCAAATCTTTTTTACAGGCGGGCATTGGCTACGGGGGATCGTGTTTCCCGAAAGATACGGCGGCGCTCCATTATTTGGCAAAAATTAACGGGTTTGATTTCAAAATGCTGGAAGCGGCGATTGAAACGAATTTCCGGCAAAGGGAAGATTTCGTAGCCAAAATTGAAAAAACACTAGGTTCGCTCGAAGGGAAAGTAATCAGCGTATTAGGGCTTTCGTTTAAGCCGAATACAAATGATGTCCGCTATGCGCCGTCGCTTGATGTGATCCCGATGCTGCGGGAAAAAGGCGCGATGGTGAAAGCTTTTGATCCGGCTGCCATATCAAGGGCGAAAAGACAGCTTGGTTACCAGTGCTCCTATACGGACGATATTTATGAAGCGATCCAAAATACGGATGCATGCGCCATCTTAACCGATTGGGATGAAGTGAAATCACTTGATTTAAATAAAGTGAAAAACCTTTTAAAAGAGCCGGTCATCATTGACGGCCGCAACGTTTTTGATTTAGATGTGATGGCGCAGCTGGGGTTTACATATGTATCGATCGGGAGGCCGGCGGTTACCGGCAGGGTGGAAATGAAGAGCTCCCGGGGAGGAAACGCAAATGGGTAAAGTGCTTGTCACAGGGGGCGCGGGGTTCATCGGCTCCCATATTGCCGAAGTGCTTTTGGAACATGGGTATGAGGTTGCGGTGATCGATAACTTCTCGACAGGCAGCCGGCATCATATCGCCCATCTGCCAATTGAAGTCTATCCGTGCGATATTACCGATCCCCGGGTCATTGATTTAATCGTGTCGATCCATCCTGATTATATCGTCCATCAGGCTGCCCAAGTCAGTGTACCCGGGTCTATAAGGGATATTTTGTTTGATGAAGAGGTGAATGTGAAAGGGTCATTGCATGTCATCAAGGCGGCAGTAAGGGTATCGGCCAGGAAAGTGTTATTCGCCTCATCTGCAGCGGTATACGGTAATCCCGCCGAACTGCCGATTACCCCTTTTCACCCGGCAAGGCCCGAGTCCCCCTATGGACTTTCAAAATGGACGGTCGAGCAATACTTCAAAATGGCCGGTAAATTTTACGGCCTGCCGTACGGAATCTTACGTTACAGCAATGTGTACGGCCCACGCCAGGATGCAAACGGCGAAGGGGGCGTCGTCGCCATTTTTGCGGACCGGATTACAAGGAAGATTCCTCCGGTCATTTACGGGGACGGGGAACAAACGAGGGATTTTATTTACGTGCGCGATGTTGCCGAAGCAAACGCCAGGGCGCTCGCGGTCCGCGGAAATTTTTGCGTGAATATTTCTTCCGGAAAATCCGTTTCCATCCAGGAATTGCTTGGCATGATGCAAAAAGCGGCCGGAACCGGTTTGGAGGTCTCCTTTGCCGAAGCAAGGGAAGGGGATATCCGCCACAGCCTCCTTTCCAATGATGGTGCAAAAAACTTATTGGGGTGGGAACCGGCTGTCGGATTGCCGGAGGGCATCAGAAAGACGATGGATGATGCAAGGGGGAATCTTCTGTTGCAACCCTCTTAACGTGTTCCGGTCCGGAAGCAAGGCCCCGAAAAAATAAACAGGAGAAAAGGAAATGGAAAATCATCATACGTATCGGCTGGCTGCCGCGGCATTTGCTTTTGCCGCCATTGCAGCAGCGGCCTTGTATCTTTTCATTCCCGCGAAAATGCCGATTCTGTTGTTTGTATGCGGAATGGCCGGGATGGCCTGCTTTTATGGCATGGCAGCCGTTTCCCCGTTGGAACTGGAGAAAATTCTACAGTGGGCGATGTACGCGTTTATTGCGTCCACATTTTTAAACCAGTCTTTTTTCCGGATCCATATCGGGTTTTTTACCATTTTTTTATATCGGCTGCTGTTTATCGTCGTGATGGCGCTGTTCGCAGCATACGTATGGAAAAGCAGGCAATTGCCTCAAAAATGGGGGCCGTTTCCGTTAAAGGGCATCACCATCTTTTTACTTGCCTGGTTTTTGTACGGTCTCATATCGCTGCTTTGGGCGCCTTCGGTATTGGCCGGCGTAAAATACATGCTTCTGCTCGGCATGGGCATGATGTTTGTTCTCCTCGCAACAGTGGTGATGAAGGATATTGCCGGCACGTTACGCTTTTACCAAATTTGGCTCGGCATGGCAGCCGTCCTGGTTGGAATCGGGCTTGCCAACCATTTTGCGCATATCCAGCTGCCAAGCTCCACCCTTTACGGCGGCCCTGCTTATAAATTGTCCTACCCGACGGCGGTGTTTACGAATCAAAATGATTTTGCCGCATTTTTATCGATTTCTTTCTTTTTGTATCTGGCGGCTGCGAAAAGCGGCAAAATCATCTATTCCAAATTTGCCGCGCTGGTAATGTCCGCCCTGTGCATTTACCTCATTGATCTGACGGAATCGAGGGCGAGTTTATTGGGGGTGTTTGCGGGCCTCGCATTCTATGGATTTATTCTTCTTCCGGCGCGGTTCAAAAAATGGTGCGCCATGATTGCCTGCTTCATCGTGGTGTTCGCGGTCCCGTTGCTCACCGGCCGTGCCGCCAGCGTTTTTCAAAATCTGTATGCCGCAGCCGTCCAAGCGGGCGGTCCGGGGCCATTGCCGTCAAATCTTGAAAGGCTCCGCCTGCTGATCAATACGTTTCATAATCTCGCGGACACGTACGGCTTCGGGGTCGGGGCGGGGAATATGCCTTATTATTTAAAATATCATGCGACGCTGGATACGCACGGGGTGTACGAAGTGCATAACTGGTTTGCGGAAATTCTCGGCAATTTCGGGGTGTTTCCTGCTCTTGGCTATGCCGGCATGTATGCGTATTTGCTGTATAGTTTATACCGGCTTTATCCGTCCGCAAGAAGTCGGGAACAAAAAATGATGGTGGAAGGCTGCATGGCGGCGCTGGCTGCATTCCTATTTGCCAGTATCAGCCCGAGTTCTGTGAGCAATTTGTATTTCCATTGGGTGCTGCTTGGCCTGGCTGCAGCTGTTGTATCGGTTTCAAAAGTGGCAGCACGGGAAGCCAGGGCGTGCCAAAACGTTTCTTTACAAGGAGAAAGTGATGGACGACGTGTGGAAAAAGCGGTTTCTAACTAAAAAAGCAATGTTCTTCATCATCCTGCTTCCGGTTATTTTCGGGATCATCGGATGGGCGTCGCCAGCCGGGAACATGCCTGCGCATTACACGGCTGAAGCGGCCATTCTTCTTGGAAACTATCAGGATGACATCATGAATAACCCCGACCAGGTGGTGCTGGAACTTGAAAATAATGCTTTTTATCAAAAGAATTTGCCGGACTTAAGCGGGGAAGAGAGAGCGCAACTATTAAGCAACTTAAAAGTGTCAAAGGTAAACAGCAGCGAAATCCAGCTGTCATTAACCGGGACGTCCGGGGCTGCCGCGTCGCAGCTCGACAGCATTGTAAATGCGTTTTTACGGGAAGACCAGAAACGTTATCAGGAACGAATGGAGGTGGTGGAAGAGGCAATCGGGGATTTACAAAAAATCAAAGCGGACGGCAGGGAAACGGCGGAAGAGGTGAAATGGCTGTACAAACTCAAAATGGAGCAGCTTTCGATGGAGAAAGCGGTGCGGTTCGATCCGGGGACAGATGCTCCGCAATTGGAAGAAAAAATGTTCTCGCGGAAAGAACGCGCTGTTTTAGGTACGCTGTTGGGCATCGCCATTGCATGCATGCTGATTTTGCTATTGGAATTGGTGAAAAAACGGAAACATGGGGAGGACTTTTAAATGGGGGAAAAAGCACCATGCGTGTCCATTATTACACCAGCCTATAATGCCGGTTCAACGATCGAAGACACCATCGAATCAGTGATACGGCAAACATTTCCGGACTGGGAAATGATCGTGGTCGACGATGGTTCAACAGATGATACTGTAAAAAAACTGCTGCGGCTGGAAGCGGAGGATTCCCGCATCCGGGTCGAGGCCCTTCAGGAAAACGGCGGTGCCGCCAGAGCGCGGAATATTGCGCTGAACTATGCAAAAGGGCGGTATGTGGCCTTTTTGGATAGCGATGACCGCTGGAAGCCGGAAAAACTTGAACGGCAGCTCGGATTTATGGAAAAAAACGGGCATGCTTTTACTTTTACAGGGTACGAAATGATCGGGCGGGACGGCAATCCGCTGAACAAGGCCGTCCATGCACCGTCCTGCGTCTGTTATACAGATATGTTGAAAAACAGCATTATCGGCTGTTTAACGGTGATGATTGACCGCGGGCAGCTCGGCCATATTCAAATGCCGAATATCCGCACCAGGCAGGATTATGCGACGTGGCTCTCCATTTTAAAACAAGGGACGGCTGCGTACGGTTTGGATGAAAATCTGGCGGAATACCGGGTCGGCAACAACGCATCCCTCTCGAGCAATAAATGGAAAATGGCAAAGCAGAACTGGTATGTATACCGCGAAATGGAAAATCTGGGGCTGCTTGCGGCTTCTTGGTGTTTTGTCCATTACGCTGCGAATGCCGTCCGGAAAAGGATTTATTAAGAATGGGGGCAAAAACATTGGGTACAGTACATGTAGTGGTTGCAGCCGGCAGGTGGAACCATGACCGCCTCCGCTACCGGCGCCACCGCCTCGCGGAATTTTTACAAAACGAAACACGGGAGGGGAAAGTCATTTGGCTTTGCCCGGTCCCTGACAAAAAAGAGCCGGAACGGAGAAGACTGCCGAACGGGATCATCGAATGGGCCATTCCGGATTTGTTTCCAAATAAAATATTCCGGTTTGGGAGATATATCGATTTTTTCTATGAAAAAAAACTGCGGGCCTTCTTGGATGAACTGGAGCGGGAAAAGGCGGGCAAATATTATTTATGGTACACTTTTCCCGGTTTCCCCGCACTATCGGAGCTCTTTCCATGGGATAAAACGGTGTATGACTGCAGCGATTTATGGTCGTATCCGATGGAAGGCAGGCAAACGGCTGTTTCGTTCCTACGCCGAAAAGTGGTCCAACAAGCGGAAGACCGCGTCATCCACAAAGCGGGTACCATCTTTTGCACATCAGACTATTTGTACAGCCAGGTGCTTAACAGGCTCGGCCCGGATCGTGTGCCGCATGTGCATACGCTGGAAAATGGTGTTGAGTTTGCTGCTTTTGCGGGAGTGGAAAAACGAAACGGCGCCCCCGTTTCCCACAGCGGAACGGTTTTTGGGTATATCGGCGGGATTAAGCCGAAATTGGATTTCAAACTCATTCAAAAAACGGCCGAACGGCATCCGGAATGGCTGTTTTTTCTCGTCGGGCCAGACGGGACGGGGCGCTCCGATGAATTCCGGCGCCTGCTGCAGACGAAAAACGTCGTATGGAAAGGGAGCATTCCTCCCGCGGAAGTGCCGGCATATATGCAGATGATTGACGTAGGGGTCATGCCGTATAAACCGACTTCCTATAACGCAGCCGTTTTCCCGCTGAAGCTGTTTGAATTTTTGGCAGCCGGCAAACCCGTAGTCGGCGCGCATCTGCCTTCTACGAAAAAATATGCTGCTGAAGGCATTTACGCCTATACGGAAAGCGATGATCCGGAAGATTTTATGCGTTTATGCCAGAAAATGGCGGAGGAAAGTGCGGATGAAGTTTACAGGCAGGCACGCATCCGGCTCGCCCGTTCCAAAAACTGGAATGGCATTTTTCGGGAAATGGTGGAAAAGGTAAATTGACTCTTTGGAAGGGATTCGCACTTTTGCGGATTTTTTTATGGGGTTGTTCCAAAAAGCCGATAAACTAGGAAAAAGTGCGATGATTACGAAATTTACTCGCTTTCCGCATGGGTCCGTAAATTTCGCGATCATCGTATGATTTCAGCTTTTAAAGGCTTATGGGACACCCCCTTTCTATGCAACGGGGAAAGCCCGGCCGGCAATTCGAAATTCACATAGAAAGGGTCTGGGAATTCTTTGAAATTATGCTAAGATGGAAATAGAAAAATTTATGTAGGAGGCCAACATGAGTACAGATTGGAAAACTTCTTATGAGAAATGGAACCGCTTTGCGGGGTTGGATGCTTCCTTAAAAGAAGAATTGTCCCAGGTAAGCGGCGATGAGAAAAGTTTGGAAGACCGTTTTTATAAAAATTTGGAATTCGGAACGGGCGGTATGCGCGGGGAACTGGGCGCAGGCACGAACCGCATGAATATCTACACGGTTCGCAAAGCATCTGAAGGGCTGGCGAATTTCATTTTGGACCAGGGGGAAGAAGCCAAAAAGCGCGGCGTTGCAATTGCGTACGATTCAAGGCGGCAGTCTCCGGAGTTTGCGCTTGAAACGGCGAAAACGCTCGGTAAGCACGACATTCAGACTTATTTATTTGACTCCCTCCATCCGACGCCGCTGTTATCGTTTGCGGTCCGTTATTTGCATGCTTATGCCGGCGTTGTGATCACGGCAAGCCACAACCCGAAAGAATACAATGGCTATAAAGTGTACGGTCCGGACGGCGGGCAGTTGCCGCCGAAAGAAGCGGACGAGCTGATCGGCTACGTGAACCGCGTCGAAAATGAGCTGCTTGTTGAAGTGGCAGAAGAAAAAGAACTTGTAGAAAAAGGCCTGCTCGTTTACATTGGCGAAAATGTGGACAAGGCGTACCAGGAACAGCTCATCAAACTCCGCCAAAACAAAGAAGTGATCGACTCGGTGGCGGATTCATTTAAGATCGTTTATACGCCGCTCCACGGGACGGGCAATCTTCCGGTTCGGCGCGGGCTTGAAAACTTCGGCTTTAAAAACGTGACAGTCGTCAAAGAACAGGAACTGCCGGATTCCGAATTCTCAACCGTTGTATCGCCAAACCCGGAAGAACATGCCGCATTTGAACTGGCGATCCGCTATGGGGAGGAAAGCGGCGCAGACCTTTTACTCGGCACTGACCCGGACACAGACCGGTTGGGCGTCGCAGTAAAAAATAAAGAAGGAAAGTACCAGGTTTTGACCGGGAACCAGACAGGTGCGCTCATGCTGCATTATCTACTGACGCAAAAACAAAGGCAGGGCACGCTTCCGGAAAACGGCGTTGTCGTAAAAACAATCGTGACTTCGGAAATCGGACGCGATATTGCAAAGTCTTTCGGCATTCCTACGATCGATACATTGACCGGTTTTAAATTCATCGGCGAAAAAATTAAAGAATTTGAACAAATCGGCGCGCACACTTTCTTATTCGGTTACGAAGAAAGCTACGGCTATTTAATCGGCGATTTTGTCCGCGATAAAGACGCCGTCCAATCGGCAGTATTTGCGGCGGAAGTGGCCGCCTACTATAAATCGCAGGGCAAAACTTTGTATGAAGGCCTGCTCGATATTTTCGAACGCTACGGCTATTATAAAGAATCTTTGACCTCCCTTACACTGAAAGGGAAAGAAGGATCGGAAAAAATCTCCGAAATCCTGGCCAATTTCCGTGCCAACCCGTTAAAAGAAGTGGCGGGCATCCAGGTGGCCGCGCTCGAAGACTACCAATCGCAAGTAAGGACGAACATTCAAACAGGGGAAACTTCAGCGATTGAACTGCCGAAATCGAATGTGCTGAAATTCTTCCTCGAAGACGGTTCGTGGTTCTGCATGCGCCCGTCCGGAACAGAACCAAAAGTGAAATTCTACTTCGGCGTCAAAGCCGATTCCCTCGATGCAAGCGAAAAACTGAATAAACGTTTAAGCGATGAAGTTATGAACCTTGTGAATGAAATGCTTTAAAAAAAACGAGGTGTCCCAAAATCCTTTTACTGGCCGGGACACCTTTTTTGTGCTCCGTTCCCGCAAAATCCACGGAGGTGCCAACAGCAAAATGTTACACGCTTTGGCAGAAAGAATAGGCCACTGTGCCTAATTTTGAAAAAATATGAAAAATGTTCTACAAATAGAATATTTTATGCCAAAAACTATCAAAACATGTGATAAACTGGTAGCGTGATAGAACAATAGAGAACAAAAGAAAGGGTGGTCGAAAAAAAGATGGCCAAAGCACGCAGAATACTGTTGCTCTCTGCCGTTGCATTCCTCATTTCGCTCTGTGCGCTGCCGCAGCCAAACGAGCGCGCTTATGCGGCAACTTCCCTCGGCCAATACCAGGTTACGGCAACAGCACTGTATATGAGGAAAGGCCCCAGCAAGAACTACAGTTCCATAGCTTTGCTCAAGAAGGGGACTAAAGTCACAGTATACTCTATCAAAAACGGCTGGGCTTACATATCATACGGAGGCAAAAAAGGCTATGCAAGCAGCCAGTATTTGAAAAAAGTGGCCGCTGCTTCTCTCGGGACATATACCGTAACCGCCACCAGCCTTTACATGCGCAAAGGCCCGGGAAAAAACTACGGCACCATAGCTTTGCTCAAAAAGGGGACAAAAGTTACAGTATACTCTATTAAAAACAGTTGGGCCTACATCCAATACGGCAGCAAAAAAGGCTACGCAAGTTCGAAATATTTGAAAAAGTATACCAAGACGGGCAGCACGGCGTCTTCTTCCGGCACAACGGGCTCCACAACGCCCAGTACAGGGTCATCGTCGTATCAATATGAAGTCGTAACGGCCAGCGCCTTAAATTTAAGAAAAAGCCCAGGCAGCGGCAGCACGATTTTAAAAGTATTGTATTACGGCGATAAAGTGAAAGTATACAGTGTTTCCAACGGTTGGGCCTATGTGGCATACGGAACCGCCAAGGGTTATGTCAGTGCCAGTTATCTGCTTAACCTGAACGGTAAGACAATTTGCATCGACGCCGGCCATGGGGGAAGCGACCCGGGGGCCAGCGGCAAATTAAACGGCAGTACAATCTATGAAAAAACCATTAATTTGGCTGTTGCGTTAAAAGTCCAATCGCTCCTGCAAAACAGCGGGCTGAAAACCGTCATGACGAGAACCGGTGATACGTATCCTACCCTCTCGCAGCGCGTTTCCATTGCGAAGAATGCAAAAGCAAATCTGTTTATCAGCATCCATTCCAATACTTCCAGCAGTTCCTCCGCTTACGGTGTGGAAACATTCTACCCGAATAACAACAACGGTACTGCTTCGCGCGTTACCAACAGCATCAAACTGGCTTCTTATGTGCAGGCAAGGGTTGCAGCTGCAATGGGCTACGCTTCCGGCTATGGAAATCGAGGATATTTTTACAAGGATCTTCACGTCCTCCGCGAAAACACGATGCCTGCTATTTTGGTAGAGTTGGGTTTCCTGTCCAACAGTACGGATCTCAAAAAACTGGCCTCCGCCACTTACCAGTCAAAAAATGCACAGGCGATTTATGATGGCATTATCGATTACTATAAAAAGAATTGATCAATTTTTAAGAGCCGACCGATAAGGTTTGGCTTTTTTTCATAAAAATGTCTGGGAAAAGTTCTGCAATTCTTTCATTTTTAAAAATCAAAGGACACAGCTTATCCAGGAAAGCAAGCAAAGCGCGGTAATCTAAGTGTACAAAAAGAGTGCCTTGAAATACCCGACATTATAAACCCTGCCGAGAAAAAATTGACACATACAAAAATCCCAAAAGGGGTGCAACATTCCTTTCGCTCATGTACAATGGAAGAAGCGAAGAGGGAGGGTTTTAGCATTGCTCATGAAGAAAAAACAAAACGCCGTGCTGTTTGCGGTTTTGAGCATCCTGTTTATGGCGGTTATGTTCGCTTTTTCAAACCAGCCTTATAAGGAGCAGGACATGCGCCCGGAATTGGAAAAGCTGATCCATTTGAATGCAGGTTCATTGCCGAAAGTGGAGTTTTACTACGGCGGCGCGCTTGTGACGTCTACGCTGCCGTATGATTTTATCGAATTCTGGATCCGGAAAGCATGCCATGTAATGGAATACATGGTTTTAACTTTGCTCGTCCTTTTCACGCTCCGCATGGCGTCCGTTCCCACCCGTTATGCGGTTCCGGCCGGATTTTTGGCAAGCTTCATATACGCCAATCTCGATGAATGGCACCAGACGTTTATCAGCGGCAGAACAGGGCATTTTATTGATGTGGTCACTTTTGACAGTTTCGGAATTTTAGCCGGCATTTGCCTGTTTGTGGGGATTGCCCGTGCAAGGGGAACCAAATGACGTTTCCGATGTTTTGCCCTTAACGAACGGCGGCCTATTCGGTATAATAATTAAATCATGACATAAATGAACACAGGGAGTTCTTATATATGAGTATATCTGTCAGATTCCATCAAGTTTCGAAAAGGTATAAGATGTACCGGAACAATTCGGAAAAAATACTGGATATTATTTTGCCCGGCGGATACGGCGATGACTTTTATGCGCTGCAAAATATTACGTTTGAAGCAAGCGCAGGCGATGTGATCGGCGTTGTCGGGGTAAACGGCGCCGGTAAGTCGACCTTGTCCAATTTGATTACCGGCATTATACCGCCTACGACGGGTACGATCGAATTAAACGGCGAAACATCGCTTATTGCCATCAATTCGGGCCTGAATAATGAATTGACCGGATTGGAAAACATTGAGTTGAAATGTTTAATGCTCGGTTTTACAAAAAAGCAAATTAAAGAGCTTACGCCTCAAATTATTGAATTTGCGGATATTGGGCAATTCATTGAACAGCCTGTAAAAAAATATTCGAGCGGGATGAAGTCAAGGCTCGGTTTTGCAATTTCCGTTAATGTGGATCCTGATATACTGGTGATTGATGAAGCGCTGTCTGTCGGGGACCAGACTTTTGCGGATAAATGTTTTGATAAGATGAATGAATTTAAAGAAGCGGGAAAAACCATTTTTTTCATCAGCCACTCCATGGGCCAGGTGAAAAAATTCTGTAAAAAGGCGATGTGGCTCGAGGCCGGGGAAATCAAGCAATACGGACCGATTGATGAGGTGCTGCCAAATTACGAGAAGTTCCTGAAAGAATTCAAATCCTGGCCGAAAGAAAAGCAGAAAAATTTCAAAAAGATGGTGCTCGAAAAACGAAGCAAAGAAAGAAAAGAAAAAGTTGCGGAATAAAAGACAAAAAGGGTCTGCGCCAAAAGCCGGCAAACTTGCTTTTGGCACAGACCTTTTTCAAAGAGAAAAATCGTTTGAAAGTCGTCTTTATAACTTCTAAGGCCCGTTTCGAAGGACGAATAGTTTCAAAGTGGTTCTTACAAAGCTTCTAAAGACCGTTTCGAGTGGAAAGTCAAAATGGCCATTAAAAATAATTGCGCAAAACGGGGTTTTTGGGACAGATCCGTGTTCGTGTTATTAATATATTCTCCAATCCTTTGCGGCAAAAAAGAGTTGAAAAAATTCTTACAATCTGGTAAATAAAATTGACAACGCTTACAAAACGGGAGTATAGTAAAAACAGTACAATAAATAGGCTTTATGAATCCGGGAGGGGATTTGGATGGCAAATTTAGAAAATAAAATTGCAATTGTTACAGGCGGCGCCTCCGGAATCGGGCTTGCAACTGTGAAAGCGCTTATCGGAAAAGGGGCTAAAGTGGTGATTTCCGACTATAATGAAGAAGGCGGAAAAGCCGTTGAAAAAGAACTGAAAGAAAACGGAGTTGACGTTGTATTCATACGCGCGGACGTCTCGGATGAAAAGTCGGTTCAAAATCTTGTTGCGGAAACCGTTAAAAAATACGGCAGGCTCGATATAATGGTCAATAATGCCGGCGTCGGCACATTGGCGGTAACACATGAACTCAGTTTTGAAGATTACAATAAAGTCATCTCCGTAAACCAAAACGGCGTATTTTTCGGATCGAAATATGCCATCCGCGAAATGCTGAAAACTGGCGAGGGCTGTATTGTCAATACAGCATCCATTTTGGGCCATGTCGGCGAACCCGGGGCTTTTGCCTATAACGCAAGCAAAGGCGCCGTAAAATTGATGACAAAATCGCTGGCGCTGGAATATGCCTCAAAAGGAATTCGTGTAAATGCGGTTTGCCCGGGGTATGTGGAAACCGGCATGGTGAATAAAGAAGCGCTCGGGGACTTTTATGACGGCTTAGTCACAAGGCATCCGATCGGCAGGCTCGGCAGGCCGGAAGAAGTCGCCCATGCGATCGTGTTCCTGTGCGAAAACGATTTTGTCACGGGTATCTCCTTGCTGGTTGATGGCGGCTATACGGCACAGTAAAAATACGCAGATTACAATTGATCAGAGAAGCAGATCCGTAGGCAAAAAAATCCTGCACCCTTTGAGGATGCAGGATTTTTTTGGATTAATAATGCATAACCCAGATTGTTCCATATACAACGACAATGGCAATGATGATGCTGTAGATCATGTTGCTGACATTGATTTTGCCGTTTTCCCCTTCTTTTACGTGCATGAACATGAACAGCTGCACACCGGCCTGGAGGAAGGCAAAAAAGCCGATTGTCCAGATGATCACCGTTTTGGACAGGTTGGTGTACAGGGCAACATATAAAGCCACAAGGGTTAAAACGATCGAAAGCAGAAAGCCGATAATGTGCCCGATTGGATACTTGGAATGGTGCTCCATTATTTCATCAACCCTCCTAAATAAACAAATGTGAAGATGAAGATCCAGACAACATCCAGGAAGTGCCAGTAAATACTGATGACAAAGAATTTACGTGCACCCACTGGGTTTAACCCGCGCCGAATCAACTGCGTGATAATTGAAATTCCCCACAAAATCCCGAAAGAAACGTGGCATCCGTGCGTCCCGAGCAATACATAGAAAGCAGAAAGGAATGCGCTCGTCGGCAACGTTGCACCATCATGGACATAAGTGATGAATTCATTGATTTCAAAACCAACAAATGCCGCGCCCAACAGCAGCGTCACAATAAACCAGCCAAGCATCGCATTTTTATTTTTGTTCCGCATATTAAAAACGGCAATCCCGCAAGTGAAGCTACTCGTTAACAAGATAAAGGTCTCAATCAGGACACCTTTGAGTTCAAAGATGTCCTGTTGTACCGGCCCGTTTGCCGTTTGGTGCTGAAGCGTAAAGTACGTTGCAAACAGAGTCGCAAACAGCGTGATTTCAGCTGCCAGGAAGACCCAGAAACCAAAGATCGTGAGGCGGTCCTGATTTCGCTGGTATTCAAGTGGCAATGACGTATCCAAATGTTCACCGCTCATCATTTTAACCCCCCTGCTGCATTTTCAGTGCGTCTAATTTCATCTACGCCGATATGATAGCCTTTATCCGGGTCAAACGATCTCCAGGCCAGGCAACCGAGGAAGATGAGACCGCCAATGATGGCAAGCCACCACCACGACCAAACCAACCCGAATCCTGCAAGCCCCATACCGACTGCAGAGAAGAACGGCATTGCCGAGTTGCTCGGCATATGGATCGGGCGGATGTCATCATCTTTAAAAATAGGTGTTCCGTTTTCTTTGTATTCAGCATAAGCGTCAATCGTCGAAACGATCGGTTGTTTTGCAAAGTTGTAAACCGGGACAGGCGTATGGGTTGCCCATTCGAGTGTTCGGCCGTCCCATGGGTCGCCGGTCGTATCGCGTTTGCCGTGCTTAATGCTGTAAACAATGTTCCAAGCGAGTACGAGAAAGGCAACGCCCATGATGTAAGCACCGACTGTAGAGGTGAAGTTCCAACCGGTCCATCCGAGCCCTGCTTCATAAGTGTACATCCGGCGTGCCATTCCGTCGAGCCCGACAAAGTACTGCGGAAGGAAGCAAACGTTAAAGCCGACCATCCACAACCAGAACGTAATTTTTCCGAGTTTTTCATTCAGCATGTAGCCGAACATTTTCGGATACCAGTAGTGGAGCCCTGCAAAACAAGCATAGGCGACTGCCGGAATCAACGTGTAATGGAAGTGGGCAATCAGGAAATACGAATTATGGTATTGGTAGTCTGCTGCTGCCATCGAAAGCATAACGCCCGTAACCCCGCCGATCAGGAACGTCGGGATGAAGGCAAGCGACCACAGCATTGGTGTCGTCAACCTGATTTTCCCTTTGTACATCGTAAAGATTTCGTTGAATAATTTGACACCTGTCGGAATCGCGATAATCATCGTTGAAATCGAGAAGAACGAGTTAACGGCCGATGTGTTCCCCATTGTAAAGAAGTGGTGGACCCATGTGAAATAGCTGAAGAACGCAATCCCGGCCATGGCGACAACCATTGAAGTATAACCGAAAAGCCGTTTTCCCGAGAATGTTGCGATGATTTCCGAATAAATGCCAAGAGACGGAAGCAATACAATATACACTTCCGGGTGGCCCCAGATCCAGAACAAGTTTGCCCAAAGCATCGGGCTACCGCCTGACCCCATTGTAAAGAAGTGGGCGCCGAATGTGCGGTCAAACGTGATTTCAGCCAATGCCACTGTCAATACAGGGAAAGCGAAAAGTACGATAATAAATGTAATTAAAGTAGACCAGGCAAACATCGGCATTTTCATCAGTGTCATGCCCGGTGCCCGCATCTTAAGGATCGTGACAATGAAGTTAACGGCTGTTGCCAGCGTCCCGATCCCGGAGAGCTGCAGGCCAAGCGCATAATAGTTATTTCCCACGCCTTTTGTAAATTCGGTACCGGCAAGCGGGAAATAACTCGTCCAGCCGGCAGTAGGCGAACCCCCGATGATAAATGAAATATTAAACAGCGCCGCCCCGGCAACCATTGCCCAGAAGCTGAATGCGTTCAAAAGCGGGAAGGCGACATCGCGCGCCCCGATTTGCAATGGAACGGCAATGTTGATTAACCCAAACAGGAACGGCATCGCCATAAATAAGATCATGACTACGCCGTGTGTTGTAAAAATCCCGTCGTAGTGGTTAGCGTCCAATAAATGCTGGTTCGGCAGCGCTAGCTGTGTTCTCATCATTAAAGCATCGACGCCGCCGCGGAATAACATCAAAATAGCAACGATAATGTACATAATTCCGATTTTTTTATGGTCAACGGTCGTCAGCCATTCTTTCCATAACCATTTCCATTTTTTGAAA
The DNA here is from genome assembly GCF_008974185.1 of Weizmannia acidilactici. GTDB lineage: Bacteria > Bacillota > Bacilli > Bacillales > Bacillaceae_C > Weizmannia > Weizmannia acidilactici. The sequence goes on along the minus strand of NZ_BKZP01000019.1, from coordinate 39,395 downwards.
TAGGTCAATGAAAAGACGACAGCGATTATACCGAGTACGATACCGACTTCGGCAGCGTATATGGCCGGTTCACCGGTGACGAAAAAATCACTTAGTTTCACGCTTTTTTCCTCCTATTCCGTTAGTTGTTACCGCTCATATCCATATTGGACATATCCATATTGCTGTGGTCATGGCTTTCGTTTGACTTCGTTTTCGATTGTTCGCCGTAAGTATGCTGCTCATGGACATTTACCCATTTTAAGTGCGTGCCGGTATACGTTTGTGTTCCGACAAGCCCTTCCGTTTTGACAAGTTTTTCATAATCCGATTTTTTCATTTTTGGGGCGGTGCTTTTGACTTCTTTTACCCATTTATTAAAATCGGACTGTGTTTGGGCAACAACGTTAAAGTCCATTTTAGCGAAACCTTCGCCGTTAAAGTTTGAGTTTCTCCCCGTATAGTCGCCCGGATGATCCGCAGACAGGATCAGCTGCATTGTCATATTCGGCATCGTGTATTTCTGCCCGCCCAGTTCAGGCACCCAGAATGAAGCCATCGTGCCGGCTGATGTCAACTGGAATTTAATCGGGCGATCTGTCGGAATATTTGCGTAGTTAACGGTTTCAATCCCTTGCTCAGGATAACTGAAAATCCATTTCCAGTCCGCAGATGTGACGTAAATGGTTAAAGGTTTTTTGTCTTTTAACGATTTTGGCGTTTCTTCCACCGAATAGTTTGCTTTCACAGTAGGAATTGCAATGGCAATAATGATAAGCACCGGGATCAGCGTCCAAACGGTCTCAAGCACCTTATGCCCGTGGAGTTGCGGCGGTTTGTAGTCAGCCGGCAAACGCGACTCCCTGTATTTAATGACCATGTAAAGGTACAGCCCCAAGACAACGACAAACACAAAAGCCATTAATATTGCCGAGTAAACAATAAGATGATATTGTTCCCGTGCCATTGGGCCCTGTGGATCCAGTACTGCCATTTTTGTGTCACATCCGCCCAATAAAAACAGCGAAGTGAGAGACAACAGCAGTGTCAACTTCCAAGGTAGTTTCCTCAACACATTTTTTCTCTCCTTCCGGTTTGGTAAAATGATGTACAGATAAAAACAATAATGATAGAAGTTGATGAAAACTGCTACTTTAATATTTTTTCACCTTTATTATGGTGCTAATCTATTTTACAATAAAACTGTATATTTTGTGTTGTATTTTACCTTGGAATCCCCCATTATTCATAAAATGTTCATAAAAAATTCATATAATATTCATAGACTTGTCAAATTTTTGTTGTTATACGAGAATAATTTACAAATATGTGAATAATCGCGAAGGAAACATGGTGAAAAAGATTTCATAACCTTAATGGAAGAAAGTATTTTTACAGTATAATATGAATGAAAAAAAGGGGGTTTTGCGGATGATCAAAGCTGTCATTTTTGATTTTGACGGGCTGATTATGGATACGGAAACGGAACATTATGAAGTGCTATGTGAAATTTTCCGCGGCTATCACTGCGAATTGCCGTTGGAGCTGTGGGGAAAAGGAATCGGGACCCGTTCCAATTTTGAGCCTTTCAAATATCTTGAAGAACAAATCCGGCAGCCTGTTGAGATAGAAAAACTGAACAGGCAACTTGAGGAGCAGTTTTTAAAAAGACTGGAAAAGGGGACGGCCCGTGAAGGTGTGGAAGATTACTTGAAATCGGCCAAACAGCTGGGCTTAAAAGTCGGGCTTGCTTCCAGCTCCGATTATGAATGGATTTCCCGCTACTTAAATCATCTCAAGCTTTTTGAGTACTTCGATTGCATCAAATCATCGAATGATGTGGAAAAGGTGAAGCCTGATCCGGCTTTGTACTTGAAAGCTGCCGACTGCCTTGGCGTTAAACCGGAACACTGCCTCGTATTTGAAGATTCGCCAAACGGGGCTTTGGCGGCAAAACGCGCCGGCATGTTGTGTGTCGTGGTGCCGAACCGGGTAACGAAGGATCTGCAGTTTGGCGATTTCGACCACCGCATCCATTCGATGGCCGAGACGCCTCTTGAAGACCTGCTCCGCATGATTGGAAATAAATGACCGTAATTGTTCATGCAAAAAAAGGTCCGCCCCGCATTTTTGTGATGCGGGAGCGGGCCTTTTTAGTTGTTTGATAGATTTTGCCGGAGCATTTGCGCCACTTTTTCTTTTTCGGCGTCTGAAACGGATAAGTAATACACGCCATTGATCGTCGTATTTGTGCCTTTTACTTCATACTGCGTAATTTTATTGGCGGCATTCCGGTAATTTTTTTCAATCGTAAGCATGTCATTGAACGTCATGTTGGTTTTGACGTTATCGCCGAGCGTATTCAAAATGCTTGTGAATTTCGTAACCGAAGTAATGCTTGTTGCCTTTTGGATCAGGGCTTCAATGACTTTCCGCTGCCGTTTATTCCGTCCGAAATCCCCCTCCGGATCCAAATGGCGCATTCTGACGTAACCAAGCGCCTGGGCCCCGTTCAGATGGATTTCCCCTTTTTTGTAATGGTAACCCTTTTTATAATATCCTTCATCATACCAGTCGATCGTATTGTTGACGGTGATCCCGCCGATCGCGTCTACAAGTTCTTTGAGGGCCTTCATATTGACGCGGACATAGTAATCCATTTGCATGCCCGTAAAATTTTCAACTGTCTCAAGCGCCATTTCGGTTCCGCCGTATGCGTAAGCGGCATTGATTTTATCCATCGTGCCGCGCCCGGCAATCAGCGCCCTTGTATCGCGGGGGATGCTGATCATTTGCGTTGTGCCTTTTTTAGGGTTCAGCGTCATGACGATGATCGTGTCCGAACGGCCCGGATCGTTTTTGCGCTGGTCAACGCCGAGCAGCAAAATCGAAATTGGCTGCCCGTTTTGGCTGGAGGCTGTTGTGGTAATTGAAGTACTTTTTACGGTTTCGTGCATTTTATCTGCGGCGGCTTTTGCCGAGTTGTATATATAGTACGCGTACGCCCCGCCGGCGATGATAACGATCCCGATCAAACTTAAGAAAGACATCAGGATTTTTTTCTTCATCGGTTCGTCCTCTCTTTTTTCAGTCATATGATTCGACATTATAACACGGTTCTGCATCATTAGATATATTTTTTTTGAGGATTCACATAAAATGTCGGATTTTGGACATAGGTATAATGGCCTTCTTCCTATATATATGATATGGGAAGTGCCCGGACTGCAATTTTGATGATTACAATGTGCGGAACCCCTGCTGGATAAGCAGGCCGGCTTCGGGGGCCATCCTTTTTTATACCATTAAGAAAAATTTAAGATTGGCCATCCATAATAAAGTCAGCGAGGAAATGAATCATCTGTGGAAGTATTGCCTTGGGGCAGGTTGTTCCTTATATAAACGGGAAGCAGGAAAGGAGAAATAAGGATGAAAAAATGGATTATCACAATCGTCTTGATTGTCGTCATTATAGGGGGAGGGTCGTTTTTTTATGTGAAAAGTAAGCAGAGCAGTGCGGATGCCAGCACGACAACAATACAAACCTCCTCGGTACAGAAGGGGACATTAACGGTCAAGGTAACCGGTTCCGGGACGGTTGAATCGTCAAGCAGCAAAGATGTTGAAGCTGACGGCACAGCAACGGTGGATGAAGTGCTTGTTTCGAAAGGCGATAAAGTAGAAAAAGGCGATACATTGGTCACTTTTACCGATGGCAGCGACCCGATTACGGCACCGATTTCCGGTGAGATTACATCGTTAAGTGTCCAAAGCGGTGACCAGGTAAGGGAAAACCAGGTTGTGGCGCATATTAAAAATTACAACAAGTTGGAAACGACCATTAGTGTCGATGAAACGGATATTAACAAAGTGAAAGAAGGCCAAAGTGCGGAAATCACTTTGAGTGCCCTTGATGACAAAACTTTCAAAGGTAAAGTGACGGATGTTGCCGAAGAAGGAACCAATAATAACGGCGTATCAACTTTTGATGTAACGATATCCATCGAAAATCCGAAAAATATTAAAGTCGGGATGTCCACAGAAGCCACAATCACAACCAAAACGGTGAAAAATGCGGTTTATGTACCGGTTGATGCCGTCCATACCGATGGCAGCTCGAAATATGTTTACGTGAAAACTGATTCCGGCACAACAAAACAAACGATCAAAACCGGCATCAACAATGATGACGATATCCAAGTGACAAGCGGCTTGAGTGTCGGTCAAGAGGTTGTACTTCCTTCAGTCTCCAACAGTTCGTCATCTTCTTCTACTTCAGCCAAGAAAGGCGTGATGATGAACGGCGGATTCTCCGGCGGCGGCATGCCTGGCGGAAACTTCTCCGGTACCGGAATGCATGGGGGCGCTCAATAATGGGGAAGACACTGATTGAAATAAAAGATATGGTCAAAACGTATAAAGTCGGAGGGGAAACGGTGACGGCACTGCATCGGGTTTCCCTTCATGTCGAAGATGGCGAGTTTATCGCCATCATCGGCCCGTCCGGTTCCGGCAAATCGACATTGATGAACATGATCGGCTGCCTCGATAAGCCGGAATCGGGTGAATATATCCTTGAAGGGCATAACGTTGGGAAATTAAATGACAACCAGCTGGCGGCGATCCGCAATCAAAAAATCGGGTTTATTTTCCAAAATTTTAACCTGCTGTCCAAGCTTACGGCCATTGAAAACGTCGAGCTGCCGCTGTTATACCAGGGGATGGGCCCGCATGAACGCAGGAAGATTGCCCGGGAGTGCCTTGATAAAGTCGGTTTGGGGAACCGGGCACAGCATCTCCCGGCCCAGTTATCGGGCGGCCAGCAGCAGCGTGTTGCGATCGCACGTTCATTGGTCTGCAATCCGCCGATTTTACTCGCTGATGAACCGACGGGTGCGCTCGACAGTAAAACAAGCCGGGAAATCATGGAAGTTATGAAAAAATTAAATGAAGAAGGTCATACGATTATTTTGATTACCCATGATCTCGGTGTGGCAAGGCAGGCAAAGCGGATTGTGCAAATTAAAGATGGCCGTCTCTATGAGAATGGAGGGGATCTGGTTGAAACTTCTGCCTTCTTTTAAACTGGCATTAAGAAACATCCAAACAAGCAAATTGCGGTCAATCCTGACGATGCTCGGGATTATCATCGGGGTTGCTTCCGTCATTGCACTCGTTTCCATCGGGCAGTCCAGTTCCCAATCGGTTAGCTCCTCGATTAACAGCCTCGGGACAAACGTGTTAACGGTCAGTGTCCTCGATTCGGACAGCAGCGATTTCACGATTGATGATGTGAATCATTTGAAAAAACTAAGCGGCGTAAAGCGGGTGGCACCGGTGATTTCTGGCCGGGTAACCGCCAAATACGGCACAACGTCCTCAACGATTAACGTAATCGGTACGACTGCATCCTATCAAAAAATTAAAAATACAAAACTGTCAAGCGGCCGTTTCCTGGCTGATATCGATAATGAGTTGCGTTTAAAAACATGCGTGATAGGATCGGAAACAGCGACCGATCTGTTTGGGGCGGAGAATCCGGTCGGCCGGACCATCCAATTAAACGGGACTTCTTATAAAATTGTCGGCGTACTGCAATCTTCAGGCAGCTCAATGGGAACGAGCGGCGATTATACCATCTTTGTGCCGTTCAGCACCGCGGAAAGATTGGTTGGTTCGACCAATATTAGTTCCGTCTACGTACAGGCGGCAAGCGCCGATCAAGTTTCGTTTGTGGAAAGAGAAGTTAAATATTCGCTTCTATCCGTTTTCCATGACAGTGATTACTACAGTGTTTCCAATTCGCAGGATATCATGAATACGATGAGCGAAGTGCAAAATACGATGTCACTGCTTCTCGGCAGCATTGCCAGCATCTCGCTTCTTGTCGGCGGGATCGGGATCATGAATATTATGTTCGTCTCGGTATCGGAGCGGACGAAAGAAATCGGGATCCGGAAAGCGATCGGGGCGAAACGGAAAGATATTCTCGTACAGTTCCTGATTGAAGCGATTGTATTGAGCGCGCTTGGCGGACTGCTCGGCGTCGGCGTCGGATTCGCCGCCATCAAAATTTACGGGCTGTTTGCCAGTGCATCCGTGTCGCTGTCGCTGCCGGTAACTGCACTCGCCTTCGGATTTTCATTAATCGTCGGTGTCGTGTTCGGCGTCTTCCCGGCAAACAAAGCTTCAAAATTGAATCCGATCCAGGCTTTACGATATGAATAACATGAAAAACACTTGGATGATAATGATCCAAGTGTTTTTTCAATAGATTGCAAGCATGAAATCCGCAATACCCCTGATGGAAAAGCGTGCCGGGCGGGAAGCGGATTTCGCGAAACTTGTCACAAAAAAGGAAAGAGAATGGCCATTTTGTGCACAAAATGTTTTTGATATAATGGGGAAAATGGAGGTATTGCTGCATGAAACTTTTAATCGTAGAAGACAATGTATCATTGTTGGAATCCATGAAACGGATGCTCGAAGATGAGTTTGAAGTGGAAACCGCGACAGACGGGGAAGAAGCGCTCTTTTTGGCACAGCAAAATATTTACGACATAATTTTGCTCGATGTTATGCTGCCCGAAATGGACGGCTTTACGATATTAAAAGAATTGCGGAAAGACCAAATTATGACGCCTGTATTGTTTGTCACCGCCAAAGATTCATTGGAAGACCGGGTCAAAGGGCTTGAGATCGGCGGCGATGATTATATCGTCAAACCGTTCCAGACGGCCGAACTGAAAGCAAGGATCCGCGCTTCGTTGCGAAGGACAAGCAATATGACAATTGAACATACATTGCGTTACCGCGGGATCGAATTATTCGGGAAGGACAAAGAAATCAAAGTGGACGGCCATCCGGTCAAGCTGACGATTACCCAGTATGAACTGCTCGAATACCTGATCCAAAACAGCGGCAATATCTTAACAAGGGAACAGATTTTTGACAGGGTCTGGGGATTTGATAGTGACACGACCGTTGCAATTGTCGAAGTGTACATCCACCATTTAAGAAAAAAACTGGAACCATATGGATACCATAAAGACATCCAAAATGTGCGCGGGATCGGTTACATTTTAAAGGAGCCCAAAGAATAATCGATGTTCCGGAAAACAAGAATCAAGCTGACAGTCTTAAATTCATGCGTGTTCATTTTACTGATTGCGGTGCTAGGTTCGGTCATTTATTTGTATGTGCGCACACATATGTACAGTGAAGCCGACCGGAGTATTTATTCCGCATTGAACCGGATCGAAAAAACCGGCGTTGGCAGGGACGGCGATATTCACGGTGATATCCGCCTGCGCGTATTGATCTGGAGCCGGGACAATGAATTGCTGACGCATGCCGATAATGGGCCGGATGCATATATTTACGAAGATAACGAGGAGAAATTTGCGCCGAAACATTATGACATTATGGATACGATTGAGGTGGAAGGACATTATTTCCGTACGTATACGGTAAGAGGCGTCATGCAGGGGGAAAATGTCAAAATCCAATTCGTGGAGCAGATAGACGGGGAAGTCATTATGCTTCACAAACTGCTGATCATTACCATTGCCGGCTGCGCGCTGGCAAGCCTCCTTGCCGTGATTGCCGGACTGATTTTAGCGGAAAGGGCATTAAAGCCGATCAAAGCTTCTTGGGAAAAGCAGACGCAATTTGTTTCCGATGCTTCCCATGAAATCCGCACCCCGCTCGCGGTTATCCAGTCGCGGGTTGAGCTTTTGTTGCGGAAGCCGAATGAAACCGTCCAGGATATTCTCCCGGACATTTCTACGATATTAAAAGAATGCAGGCGCCTGACAAAACTTGTTTCCAGCCTGCTGACGTTGGCGCGTTCCGATTCAAATGAAATTGAAATTGAAATAAAGGATTTTTATTTGGATGAACTCATGAAAGAAATCGTGGACCATTTTTCGGAATTGGCATCAATACAGGGGAAAGAAATCATTTTAAAATCCGCGCCGCCGATTACTTTTTCGGGTGACCAGGACCGGATCCATCAGCTGATTGTCATTTTGTTGGATAATGCGATGAAATATACCGGGGATGATGGAAAAATCCAGCTTGCCTGCTTTGAAAGCAAAAACCAAGTCGGGATAACTGTGGAAGATAACGGAATCGGCCTGAAAGAAGAAGACCGTGAAAAAATCTTTGACCGTTTTTACCAGGTCAGCAAATCGCGCACCAAAACCGACAGCCTCGGCCTCGGCCTTTCCATTGCAAAGTGGATTGTCGAAAAGCATAACGGGAAAATCAAAGTGGACAGCAAACTCGGCGAAGGCACAAAGTTTACGATTACTTTTCCAAAAAAAAGGCGTAAAGAGTTGCAGGAAAAAAAGAGCGGCAAATAAGGGCCGCTCTTTTTTTGGCAATATGAAGGCATGAAAAACCCCCTTCGAAAAAGGGGGAGCGATTTATTCAATTTCCACTTTGTTTCCGCTCCGCACCTTCCATGCTAAGAGGAAACCGAACAAGGAAACGAGCAGAAAGACGAGATTGATCACTAAGCCGGCTGTGCCGGTTTCCATGCGCATGAGCGAGAATGAACTGTTGCTTGTCTGCTTCATACCGCTTGGCATTCCGGATGGCATACTGTTTGTGCTGCTTGAATAACTGCTGCCGGATGAGCTGCTGGAACTGCTGCTTGAAGAACCTCCAAACGTTGCCTGCCCCATACCGCCATGCATGGCTGCTGCTTGCCCGTTTTGCTTCGGGCTGGTGAAATAAGTATAAAGTCCTAATCCTGCCTGCAGGAAGAGTAAGATTGATGTAATGAGGCTAACAAAAAAATGGGCTTTTGTTGTTTTTGCCATAACCATATCTCCTTTACAATGTCATTCTTTCGTGGGTGATTCCCACGTTGTCCATTATGAAGGAGATCATTTAATTTTTGCTTAAAATGGTTTATGTATTTTCGCCATCGCCATGGTCATTCAGTTCTCTAATCAAATTCCACGTCCGGTAAATGCGGTTTGCCATTTTCTCGGGATCTTTCAGCATCAATTGATACAAATCCGGTTCATTGCTTAACGTTTCCAGCAGCTTCTTTTCCGGGTTGCTGACAGCATCATTTGTTTCATCAAGTTCCGGATGGTTGGTCAGCCCCAGCAGATAATCGATTGAAACTTTTAACACTTGTGAGATGCGGTACAGCACTTTAATAGAAGGAAAACTATACCCGGTTTCATAGTTGGAAATATTGCGGTCGCTCACGCCGATGCGTTTTGCAAGCCCGGGCTGACTGTAACCCCGCTCCGTCCGCATTTTCTTCAAGCGCGCTGCAAATATTTCTTTTACGTCTTTCATGTTTTCTTTCCCATGATTGGCCATAGCCATTTCTCCTTAAAAAAATCAAAAATGGTGGTTGACATCCAAAATAATTGTGTATAATATAAATGTATAGAAATTATTTGTCGAAGGACAAGTATCCCTTTTTACGGATATCGTGATAAAGGGCCGGGGACAGCATGAAAATAGACGTGTAGACAAAGATACCCCCTATTTTCTAATGAAATCTGATAAAATCTCTTTCAGTTCCCCAATAGTGATGAAAGATTTTGCGTTCCCGGCTCTTTTTTTTATAGTCCATCTACAGTTTAGCATGAAAAGAAGATTGATTTAAACTTTTTTCTATATGTAATCGTTTTCGTTATGAAAATGTATTCAAAAAGCGGCGGGTTGACCAGAATCCACCGCTTTTTTGAATACGAACAGCTTCTATTATTATATTCAAAAAATAGTATGAAATTTAAATAGATTCATTTTATAGAATATAAATGCGTGTTGATATTAATCGCCAGGAAGCGGGAATCTTCCGGGGTTTGTTTATAAATCGTAATGCCGGTATTGTCCTGCGGGATCATGCGATAATTTTTAAAAGGCACCTGCAAGGTTCCTGCAACAAAAAAACGGACGGCCATGCTGTGGGCAACCACAAGGATTGTCCCATCCGGATGCTTCTGTGCCAATTCATCGACACATTCACGGAAGCGGGTATAGACTTGGACTGCATTCTCTCCTGTATAGCCCGCCTTCGTTGTACCCGGGTCGCGGAGCCATGCCTCCCAATTGTCCGGGAACTTGACGGAGAAATCTTCCAATCTTTCCCCTTCCCACATACCGAAGTCGGTTTCGACGATACGCGGGTCTTTCCCGATAGGCAGGTTCCGCCCCCGGAGCAGAATTTCCGCCGTATCATAAGCGCGGCTTAATGTCGATGAATAAGCGGCATCAAACGGAACATCCTTTAAAGCTTCGGCCGCCAGTTCCGCCTGCCTGATGCCCAATTCTGACAACCCGATATCGCTCCTTCCGCAGTATCTGTTCCTGTCAGCATTCCACTCCGTCTGGCCGTGGCGCACAAAATAAAAAGTAGCCATGTCCTACCTCTTTTCATGAAAAATAAGTTTGTTATCATTTTAACAAATTATATGGAAAGGGTGAAGTTGGGGCCGTTACTATTAATTATGCAATTTTTTATAAGTAAAATATATTTGCTAAGTTATATTAAAATATTATATAATAGGCACGGACGCTAAAAAACTATTTGAAGGATGGTTGGAATTACTTTTTTCGAACTTCATATGATCGCTCAATTACATGCTTCATGTAAGCGGGGGAACCATTCGGTGTTTCGGCACCAGGGGTGAAACCTTTCTTTAGAAAGGTGGGGAGACTCTTTACTCCCTAATCCGTCAGCTAACCTCGTAAGCGTCTGGAGAGAACTGCACGTGTTTTTTGGACACGTCTTCTTAAGCTTTGTGCTGCGAAGGAGTCTCTCTTTCGTGGTTTTTTTTAAACCATGAACCCGGTTTGCCGGCCGCGGAACAGGGGTACGGTTTGGCATACCGCTTTAAAAAAATGGCTGATTCCGCAATATTTTGCAGCCCCTAAAGGGAATCCGGCGCGCTGGAACCCCGGGGGCGGCTCCGGATTTGCAAGCGCGTTTTCACAAAGCGGATGTTGCGATCATCGACAGCCAAAAATATTTTACATCTGGGAGGGAATTTCATGAGAAGAATCAGCTTGGCTTGGCAGATTTTTATCGGACTTATTCTTGGCATTATCATTGGCGGAGTTTTCCATGGCAATGATACCGTTTCGAATATTCTGCAGCCGTTCGGGGATATCTTTTTGCGGCTGATTAAAATGATTGTCATTCCGATTGTCGTTTCCAGCTTAATTGTCGGCGTTGCCGGGGCCGGGGATATTAAGCAGGTCGGAAAGCTCGGCTTTAAAACCTTGATTTATTTTGAAATTGTCACGACGATTGCGATCGTTGTCGGGCTACTCGCCGCGAATATTGTCCATCCGGGCACAGGAATCGATATGAGCTCGCTGACAAAAACGGATATCCACAGTTATGTGCAGACAACGAAAGAAACTTCGGAACACGGCATTATCGATACGATTTTAAATATTGTGCCGACCAACTTGTTTGAATCATTATCGCAAGGGAATATGCTTCCGATCATCTTCTTTTCCGTGGTGTTCGGGATCGGGGTTGCCGCGATTGGCGAAAAGGGGAAACCGGTGCTCCACTTTTTCCAGGGCGTAAGTGAGGCAATGTTTTATGTCACGAATTTGGTCATGAAAGTTGCCCCGATCGGCGTATTCGGCTTGATCGGCGTGACAGTGACACAATTCGGGCTTAAATCGCTGATCCCGTTAAGTAAACTCGTTTTAACCGTGTACGGAACGATTATTTTCTTTATTGTGGTTGTCCTTGGTTTGATTGCTTGGATCTTTCGCGTCAATATTTTCCATATTTTTAAGATATTGAAAGATGAACTGATTTTGGCCTACTCAACCGCCAGCTCGGAAACGGTGCTGCCGAAACTGATGCAGAAAATGGAAAAATTCGGCTGTCCGAAATCGATTACGACGCTCGTGATTCCAACCGGTTATTCGTTTAACCTGGACGGCTCAACGCTGTACCAGTCGCTTGCCGCCTTGTTTATTGCCCAAATGTACGGCATCCATTTATCGATCAGCGCACAGATTTCGCTCGTATTGGTGCTGATGGTGACATCAAAAGGTATCGCCGGCGTGCCGGGCGTATCGTTCGTTGTCCTTTTGGCAACATTGGGCTCTGTCGGCATTCCGCTTGAAGGACTCGCCTTTATTGCCGGGATCGACCGTATCCTTGATATGGCAAGAACGGCCTGCAATGTCATCGGCAATTCACTCGCAACCATTATTGTGTCCAAGTGGGAAGGCAAATATGATAAAGCAAAAGGGGAAGCATATCTCGCCGAAATCAGCGGAGAACGCGATGCCCAATATGCGACTGAATCTTGAATTGACTGAATAAATACGATACAGGAAAGCGGTGAGATACCACAACGGGTACAAGCTCATCGCTTTCTTTTTTTGTGCGCAGGCTGGAAAAGCGATCAAATTCCAGTAAGTTTTAACAAAGTTTTGCCAATGATTGTTACAGGGCGGTCCGAAATAATGGAGGACGGGCGGGCGCAAACTAAGTTCAACATTTTTTGCACCGCCGCCGATGGAAGGGGGATTCAGATGGACGGAAGAAAAATGCTGAGACGGGCGGCTGTATGCATACTTTTGGCAGCGGTTTTTTCCCGGGGGAAGGAAGCAGAGGCGGCTTTTTTGTTCCAGCCGAAACAGGCCCCGGTCGATTTAAGGTTATTGGAAACAACGGACTTGCACGGATATATGCTCAATTACGATTATGCAGCCCGCTCGGAGGTGGAAACTTACGGGCTGGCGCTGACCGCGTCGCTCATTTCCCAGGAAAGAAAGACGGCAAAAAATACGTTGCTTTTTGATGACGGGGACTTGCTTGAGGGAAACGATATGGCGGCCTATGCGGCGCGGCGCCCGCTGAAAAAAGGGGAAGTCCACCCTTTTATCAAGGTGATGAATCATTTGCAATATGATGCCGCGACAATGGGTAACCATGATTTCCATTATGGCCTTGATTTTTTGGTCCAAACGATCCGCGGCGCACAATTTCCGTTTGTGAATGCCAACATTTACTACAACTTCGGGAAAAACGATATGGACGAACAGAACTTTTTTAAACCTTATGTCATTTTGGACAAAAAAGTTGAAGACAGGCTCGGGCGCCATCATCATTTGAAAATCGGGGTCATCGGCTTTGTTACCCCGTCCGTGATTGAATGGGAAAAGCCGGGGCTTCAAGGAAGGGTTAAGGCGAAAGATATTATGCAAACGGCAGCGCATTTTATTCCGAAGATGAAACAAGAGGGGGCCGATCTCATCATTGCTTTGGCCCATTGCGGCGTGGATCCGCCCGCGAAACAGCCTTTTTATACCGGTGATGCCGTTTATTTGCTGAGCCAGGTAAAGGGAATTGACGCCATTTTATTCGGCCACCAGCACAGGGTTTTTCCAAGTGAAGTTTTTGCGGGGGTTCCCGGCGTCGATATACGGAAAGGGACGATCAACGGCGTACCCGCAGTGATGCCGGGCAGATGGGGAAGCCATCTCGGGGTTGTCGACTTGACGCTTGAAAAAAAGGGGGGAAGTTGGGTTGTTTCACGTGCAAAATCGGAAGCAAAGCCTGTTTATGCAATCCTCAGCCAGCAGGCCAAATCGGTTGTCCGGCCTGATCCGGATATTGTAAAAATGGTGGCGGAGCTCCAGAGGAATGTCCTAGGGTCGAGATTTACTTTATTCAGCGGGGAATAAAGATACAAAAATGCGGCAACACCCCGTCGGCATACAGGCGGGGCACTGTCACACGGTGTAAGTTTCTTTGCTTTTTTGCAAAACTTCTTCATTTTCGTCCTTTGTCTTCACCATGACATTCACATAGAGGGCGTCAATGATGCTGAGCTGCACAATCCGCGAAGAAAAGGAAGAGGAGCGGAAATCAGTTTCCTGCGAAACCGTAAACAAAGGAACATCCACTTTCTGGCTGAGCGGAGATTTGGCAAATTGCGTAATCCCGATCGTTTTGGCGCCGTTTTCCTGGATGGTATGCAGCAGTTTCAGCATATCCTTATCCGATCCAAAGTGGGAGATCAGTATCGCCGCATCATCGCTCGTTAACTTCGCCGCACTTAGCAGCTGCAAATGTGGGTCTGTATAAGCCGCCGTTTTAAGATCGGTCTGCAAAAATTTTTCGTGCGCATCGAGTGCGACAATCGCAGAACTGCCGAAGCCGTAAAAGATGACGCTGTTTGCTTTGCGGATAAATTCGACGGCATCATGAAGATGTTTTTGGTTAAAAGTGTGGATCGTATCCCGCAGCGTTTGGATATTTGATTCGAACACTTTTACCGCAACAGCTTTTTCGCTGTCAGTATCTTTGATGGCCTCGTTCACTTCTATTTCAGGGCGTGCGGCTTCCGCAGCCAATGCGATTTTCATGGCCTGGAAACCGCTGAAACCGATCCGTTTGCAAAAACGAAACACGGTGGCGTCGGCAACGAGCAAATCGTCCGCAACCTGGTTGATCGTGCTGTGAACCAAATGCTGCGGATTACTGAGGATGTAGTCTGCGATTTTTCTCTCTTTTTCACTAAATTCTGCGTACATCGTTTGAATCCTGTGAAGACACGGAAATGACTGCATTTGATTGCCCATGAGCAAACACCTTTCCTGTTTGTGTCGTAACTGCTATCTTTATTTTAGTATAAAATTCAATATTTTGAAAGCGTTATCTAGAAATCGTATTTGATTTTCAAAACTTTTTTCAGGCACAAGGGCCCGTTTTTCATCAAATTTTTAGGGAAAACTCATGGTGCAATGGTAATGATTGCATTATAATTTAGGATGTATGTTTACAGGCATCCTTGAAATGGCTTACGGCACGGCCGGCAACATTTCAAAACAGGAAAAGGAGAAAGTAACATGTTGAAAAGATTGGGTTTAATGGGATTAACAGTCACGGTTGCGCTTGGGTTTGGCATGAATGGCATTGCCAAGGCTTCCGGAAATAGTGATACGGGAATCGATGAAAAGTATGGGCAGCCGATTGTCGTAGTCGGCTCGGCGCTTTCCGCCTCCCAAAAAGCGGAAGTGGAAAAAGATCTTGGCGTTGACGACGCAAGCAATGTGGAAGAAATTACTGTGACGGGCGATGACCTCGTCCACTACATCCCAGACGGAAACCGCAATTCGCATATGTATTCTTCGGCGAAAATTACAAGAACCGATTCCGGCGGCGTCCAGGTCCATATTGTAACGCCGGACAATATTACAGAAGTAACGGCGGATATGTATAAAAACGCGCTGCTGACGGCCGGTGTCCAGAATGCGGACATCGAAGTGGCTTCCCCTTTAAAAGTTACCGGGCACTCCGCACTCGTCGGCATTTACAAAGCATACGACGACTCCAGCAGTTCGGGCGACAAGCTTGATTCGGACCGGACAAAAGTTGCCAGCCAGGAATTGAATGTGGCGACCGATTTGGCGCAAAAAGAAGGGTTAAGCAATGACCAGGTTACACAGCTTTTGACCGAAATTAAGCAGGAGATCGCGGCCCAGCATCCGGCGACCAAAGAAGATATCGAAAAAATTGTTGACGATAAATTAAAAGATTTAAATATCAATCTGACCGACTCCGACCGGCAGCTCTTGTATGATTTATTTGACCAAATGCGTAAGCTGAATATCAACTTTGATTCGGTAAAAAGCGAACTGGGCAGTTTGTCCGACAAACTAAGCAATAAAATCAAAGAAGCGGCAGGCGATAAAGGTTTCTGGCAAAGTGTGCAGGATTTCTTCAAAAAAATCTTTGATGCAATCTCCAATTTGTTTCAATAAAGCAAAAGAGGGCAGTTCGCTCCTGATTTTCGGAGCTGCTGCCTTCTTTTTGTTGAACGTTTGCACCTAGATTGCCTCCGTCTTGCCCGGATTGGGCGGAAGAGCGGGAAGCCTCGGATGAAGATTTTTCTTCAGAATGATTTTCCGTTTGTTTTGCTGAATGATCAGATTTGGCTTTTTCCGTATCCGGGGTGCTATCCTTGCTTGTATTAGAAGTGGTGCCTTTGCCTGTGTCCCGGGTGCTATCCTTGCTTTGATCCGGAGTTTTGCCACTCCCTTTATTTCCGGAAGCATCAGACTTTGTTTTGACGTCTTTTTGTTCCGTTCCACCACCCGATTTCAGCAGCTCGGTCAGCTGGTCGGCGATTTTCCGCAAAGTTTCCTCATCTGAACTTGAAGTATCGATATTGGCAGCGCCATTTTCCATCGTTACATCCAAATTTGGGAGATCTGCAATTCCCGCCAGCTGTTGATGGGCAACGAGGCGGACATCTTTCATACCGATCCCGTCCAATTTGTCGGGGGCGTAAATTCCGCTGAATTCCGCTTTTGTGACGTCCACTTTCATATTTTTCAAATGAATAGGGCCGGCCGCATTCATGTGGACGGTTACCGGGCCCTCCGATGTTTGCAGCACTTTCGTAATTTTTAACCCGTAGATGGTTGCATCCGAATATTGCAGGCGCAGCATTACCTGGTTTTGCTTTGTCATTGTATCGTCTATGACAATGGCAGGGGCGAGCATCAATCCTTCAACGTGGTCCGCTTCCATAATGAAACCATCTGTTGTTGGGGATTCAGCCACCGTTAGATTCACAAAAAAGCAAAAATTGAATGCGATGAATGCGGCTATAAACAGGAAAGATTTTGTCTTCTTCACTTGCATCACCATTTCTGTCAATAGTCTTTATTTTTCTTCTACTGTCCCTGCGGCAATTTCCCGGATGGAACCCATTTCAGCCGCCGGTTCTTCCTGCTTGATCACTCTCCATGAAACAGATAAAGACCCGCCGATAATGCCGAGCAGGGTACCGATTAAAAATCCGCCCATTGCGCCCATAATGGAAAGGACGGATAGGAAAATCGTCAAAACGCCGAACACAATATTGAATTTTGGGAAAAAATATCCCATTCCGCCGATCAGGAAAATAACACCGCCGAAAATGAGGCCGATGGAAACCATACTCCCAGGTGCGGCTGCCACTTCGAGAAGCTGGACCGGCACATATAAAATAATCATTCCGGAGAGCAACGTAAACGTTGCCCCCCAGAACGGCCGGCTTCTTCTCCAGCTTTTAAATTTGGTGCGGAACACATGGAACTTGCCCATTATGATCACTCCTTGAAGACAAGCCTATTTTTTCACAAGCTGTACTTTCAGATCCGGCAGATTCGCCACTTTTTGGAAAAGATAATGCGTATCCAAGCTGCCGTTTCTGATCGTTAATGTATCTGACCCCTGCGTAAAGCCTTTTTTCACGGCTTCAGGGTCGTCTGCAGTTACATAGTTTTCGGAAATATTCATATTTGTAAAGACGGCGTCTCCTTGAATCAATGCCGCTTTTTGGATCAAACCTTTGAGATGTACAGGTGTGTCCCCGTCCCCTGCTGTAATTTTTACTTGATAGTCGCCGAGGAGCGGAATCGAAACATTTTTTGCAATGACAAGATCTTGAATGGTCACTTGATCAATTTCATTCACAAAGACAGGTTTGACGTGATCTGCGCCTTTGGAAGGATCCCCGTATAAGTCTCCGTATAATTTAAAGCCCTGCCCCTGCATTTCCTTAAATGAAACGTTAAACTTGCCGATGCCCCCGACTGAAGCCGCAACAGCAACCCCGTTGATGCCGAGCACCGCCAATAATCCTCCTAAAAATAAAAGCCCTGCAAGCAGCGATGAAAAGAACCATTTTTTCGACGTTTTCCCTTGAATCACTAAAGCCCCTTCGTTCATGTACAATCCTCCCCTTGTGAAAAAAAATCAATTTATAAAGCCGTGCGGATCGGAAGCAAAAACGCGGAATATCCCCTCCTTTCTATAATGGTATCGCTTACATTTTTTCTTTATTTTATTCATTTCGGGCTAAAAAATATATTCCTATGATTGTAGGAAATTTTTTATGCCCGGGCCTACAAATATCGTGTGCAAAATACCGGCCGGTCTTAAAAAAACACCGATGCCGTGCTAATATGATAATATAGAAGGAAAAAAGCTTGGCAAAGGGGTTAAAAATGGATGAAGGGGGAGAAAGGTGTCACTGTCGTTAAATGCGCATATGAAAATGGTCATGAAACACGGGGTTGATCTTTTGCGTTCGCACCAGCAGCAAATTACGTCGGAATGCAAGGAAATTTTGCGATATTTAAAGGAGACGCATAAAGGCAGTGCGAATGCTTTTGAATTCGCTTTCAATTGCTTCACCGCCTTTTTCCGTTCCGACCAGCAATCGGTTGAAACGTTGATTTACAATATCCGTTCCCAATGGGTGAAAGAATTTAACCGTCCGCCGGAGCCGCATATGCTGATTTTTATTTTGGCACTGATTGAAAATTCCGTGCATAAGGCGATCAAGGAAAGCACGACCCGTTCTTTCCATCTGCATCCTTCCGTCCAATATTTATTTTCAAAAATTTGCGAAAAAGCGCTGCTCATCTCGAAACAGGCAGCATTCCATATAGAGGCATTCTGCGAACAGCTTGTCCAGTCCGAACAGCTTCGGATTGAGTGGATTGCGAGGATCAGCCATGTGGATGGGGGATACCGCCTGAAAAAAGTGATCGGAATGGATGATGGCATCATTACGAGTGAGCTGTATGAACGGGCGGACCCCTCATGGTTCTGGCTGTCGGAAGCTTTATTGAAGCTGACGCCGCGCAAGAAGCCGGATGAAAAACGGGATGTATTCCCTGTCCCATGGAAAAATGAAGTACTGATTTTTTGCATGAGCGACCATGATGTTTCGGCAACCATCCCTTTCTTGACGTATGCAATGCACCTTTTGCAGATGGAAGAAGAAATAAGTGTGAAAATCTATGCGGGGGACCAGTGGAAAGATGCGGTCATATTGTTTAACGAATGGATTATGCGGTCGCAGGATTTAAACGAAGCCATCCAAAATATCGCTTACGGCTATGCACAATACCTGCCGTTTGAGCGCTGTGCCCTGTTCCGTTATTCGGCAAGTGACGGGGCAGGGTTCGGCCTTTTCGGCTACCATTTTAATAATGCGGATATCCAAAATATAAAAGAAGCGATCCACCATTTCCCGTCCATTTCAAAAACCTTGGCAAATGCGGAACCGCAGCCGAAGATGGTGCAGCATTTCCAGCCGCTTTATATTCCGAAAGCATCGGAAGAATTCCCAATGCAATATGTGAAGCAGTTCCAGCTTGAATCCGTCGTCGTGGCGCCGATCTGTGTGCCGTCGGAAGGGACGCTGATCGGTGGCGCCATTTTGGACCAGGGGCCGGGAAAGTTTTTCCAGGTGGACAGCAGCACATTCACGTCGCTCTTGAAATTTGGCCAGAGCGCAGGGGAGCTTTTGGCCAAATTTTTAAAGGCGAACCAGTGGGACGAAAAACAATTGGAGCTTGTCCAATTGTCCGCCCGCGAGATCCATATCCTCCAGCTTTTGGCAGACGGGGCATCGACAATGGAAGCGGCTGAAATTCTGCATTTGAGCGAATATACGGTGAGGGATTATGTGTCAAGCTTAATGAAACGGCTGCATGCTAAAAATCGTACGGAAGCGGCTGTAAAGGCGATGCGGCTCGGTTTGATCCATTAATTTTTTATACAGCGGGCACTGCCTGTTTTCGCGTATCATGTGCGGGGCAGGTCGTTTTTGCAGCCGGGCAGCCATTTATATTTATGGACGGAACGGTCTTCAGTAACTCCCTTTCACGAAAATATCAGCCTGTATGGTTTGTTAATGACCGTTAGATTAAAAATTCAGGTACGAAATGGTTCTGATAACTCTTCTCAGAACCGTTAGGCATAAAATTCAGGCCATGAAATGTCTTTAAAGCCTTATAAAGAACGCGTAGCTTTCATATATTTCCCAAATGGTTTCAGCCTCTTTTATCAGTTTTCCAAAAATTTTGCGCATGGAGGTGCCCTTTTTCCCCGCTGGTCACTATATAAGGGGTGAAAGGGGGTGAGCGGGAAATGGCGCAAGCATATTTAAGACGTTCCCGCATTTCATTGATTTTTGACGATGGAGTGGATGAAAAGGGGAAACCGGTGACGAAAACGAAGACATTTACAAATGTGGCGCTGACGGCAACGCCGGACAGCATCCAACAATTCGCGCAGGCCTACGCGTCCCTGCAGCAAAAGCCTTTGGTTACGGTCGAGCGCATTGACAACAACGATATTTTAAGCTAATTCTAAAGGGGGAATAGTGAATTGAAAACATTGGAACTTCAATTTGTATCCGAAGACGGCAAAACGGTGCGCGTGGCAGTTGACAGCCCGGCCGAACCGGTTGATACGGCAAAATTAAAAAATGCCATGGCGCAGATCTTGGGGTCGGGCGTCCTTGTCAGTCCTGCCGGCATGCCGTTGACCACCATGAAGGCTGCGCGCCTGATTGAACAAAATATTACCGACTATACACTTCAATAATGGAAGCGGCGGCCCCCTGTTCCCTCGGTACGAAATTGGGGGCCGCATTGTTTTCACGGGAGGAGAGCGGGTTGATGCAGGAGATGATAACGCTCATCAGTGAGGTCGGGTTTCCGATTGCGGTCACCGTTTATCTGCTGTATCGGATTGAGGTCAAGCTGGATGCGGTGGTGGAATCGATCCAAACCCTGCCGGAACGGATGAAGGGGATATAAAAGGGCAGAGGCTTGAAGTTGTTTTCAGGCCTCTGCTTTTTGCTTGTATGTATCATTTCCGCATTTTTCATTATACTAAGTTTAAAAGCGCTTCAGAAAGAAGGGACGAACATGAAAATGTATGTCGGAGTATTCATTGCCTGCGCGTTGGTGTTTGGCAGTGCAGGATGCTCGGCCGCCAGTGAAAACCAAAACAAGGAAGCTGCCGCCTCGAATACGGCCGTTGTTTCCGGCTGCACGGCAAAACAGAAAGACGAGCAGTCGAAATGGGGCCTTGCCTGGTACCGCACTTCGGGTGAAGCGAAGGCACTCTATTACCAGGGGTACAATATAGGGAAAAAGCGCATAGATGAAAGCCTGCGCACACATGTAAAAAAGAAGCGGGCGATTGTGCTTGATTTGGATGAAACGGTGCTCGATAACGGGCCGTATTTAACGTATATGGTGGAAAAAGGAATCTCTTTCGGTGACGGCTGGGGAGATTGGGTGAAAAAAGAGGAAGCAAAACCGCTGCCCGGTGCGCTGTCGTTTTTAAAATACGCCGACCAAAAAGGAATTGATATTTATTACATTTCAAACCGGAGCGAAAAATATCTTGCCGCGACGCTGAAAAATTTGAAGAAAGAAGGCATCCCGCAGGCAGTTCCATCGCATGTGCTGCTCAGAAAAGAAACGGACAGCAAAGAAACGCGCCGCCAAACGGTGGAAAAAAACCATGAACTGATCGCCTTGTTTGGCGATAATTTGGGGGATTTTGCAAAAGCATTTGACGGAAAAGGAAACAAGGCGCGCAACCAGGAAGCGGTCCGTTTCCGCAGCGAATTCGGCAATAAATTCATCGTGTTTCCCAATCCCGTTTACGGCGATTGGGACAATGATCTGGCATGCGGTTCTTGAGCATAAAAAAATTCCGGGGTAACCCCCGGAATTTTTTTATAGAATATGAACGGAGAAGGTGGGATTTGAACCCACGCGACGGTAACCCGCCCTAACGCATTTCGAGTGCGTCCCCTTCAGCCGCTTGGGTACTTCTCCATAATATTTGTCAAAAATAAGGTTCTCCTATACAGGAGAAACCTTATATAAAGGATGGTGATGCTGGTGATAGGACTCGAACCTACGACCCCTTCATTACGAGTGAAGTGCACTACCAACTGTGCTACACCAGCGTGTGATCATCAAGACAATATAAATTATATTATAATAAAATTAGAATTGCAAGGGGTATTTAAAGAAAAATATATGGAATGATTGTCGGATAATTTTCCGTTCCTACTCGAAAGAAAGGAAAAGAAGTCTTACAATAGAAGAAAACGTTTTTTAAGGAGGGGATTACATGGATTTTTTAAAAGTTCAAACATTGGGGGATAGGTTGGAATTAATGACCCTCATCAACAGTTCCTTTTACGAAAGGGCGGCTGCCAACGATATGCAAGGCCGCTTTCCTTATGAAAATATTGAAGAGTTAAAAGGAGCGGGCTATACAAAGCTCACAGTTCCGAAAGAATACGGGGGAGGCGGGATTTCGCTTTATGAACTCGTGCGGCTGCAGGAAGAAATCGCGATTGCGGACGGCTCAACCGCACTTTCCATCGGCTGGCATATGGGGCTCATGATGCACTTATCTGAAACAAGGACATGGGATCCACAGCTGTTTGAACGGATGTGCAAAGCGGTTGTAAACGGCGCGCTTATAAATACATGTGTCACAGAAGAACAAACCGGAAGCCCGACGCGCGGCGGCATGCCGACGACAATCGCAGAAAGAAAAAACGGGGGGTGGGTGCTGAACGGCAGAAAAACCTTTGCCACGATGTCCCCGGTACTCGACTACTTTATTGTTACCGCGACGATTCCGGAAAAGGGAGAAGTCGGAAGTTTTGTTGTGCCGAGCAATGCGGCGGGCCTGTCCGTTGTAGAAACTTGGGACAGCATCTCGTTAAGGGCAACCGGCAGCCATGATGTATTGCTGGAGAATGTTAAAGTCCCGCTTGAAGCCCTGGCAGAACTCCATACGAATAAGAAGGAGCCGGCCGGCTATCTGCTCCATATCCCTGCCTGTTATTTGGGTATTGCGGAGCAGGCGAAGAGGGAAGCGGTGCATTTTGCGACGTGGTATACGCCGAACAGCTTGAATCATCCGATTGCGGAACTGCCGGCCATCCGGCAAAAATTCGGAGAAATGGAGCTGAAAATCATGCAGTCGCGGCATTTCCTGTATTCGGTGGCGAAAATGTGGGATGAAGCAGGCAAAGAAAAAAGAAAACAAATGGGCCCTGAACTTGGTGCTGTTAAATTAACAGTTACCAATAATGCAATTGAGGTTGTGGATTTGGCCATGAGGGTTGTCGGCTCCCGCAGCCTTTCCGCCGAAAGCCCGCTGCAGCGCTATTACCGCGATGTCCGCGCCGGCCTCCACAACCCGCCGATGGATGATGCTGTGATCATGCAGCTGGCGGAAAGGGCTTAATGAAAAGCACACGCAGGTTTCATTCCGGCGTGTGCTTTTTCCAGGATGTAATTTTAGTAAAAATTTTAGTAAAAATGATTGAATTTTTTTACCAGCTCGTATAAGATAATCTTGTAGAAACTGCTTGCATAATTCATTTTTTAACATACACCCAACTACAGGAGGAACGAATATGAGCAATCCGAATTTGACTGCAGCTTTTACCGAATACTTTGGGACGGAGGCGGAGCGCGCGTTCTTTTCGCCCGGCAGGATTAATTTGATCGGTGAGCATACTGATTATAACGGCGGGCATGTATTTCCGTGCGCGATTACGATGGGGACATACGCGCTTGTCCGGAAACGCGATGACCGTACAGTAAGGCTTGTCTCCTTAAATTTTAAAGACAAAGGCATCATTGCATTCTCGCTGGACGATCTGGACTACAACAAAGCGCATGATTGGGCAAATTATCCGAAAGGCGTGCTGAAATATTTGATAGAAGACGGGCAGAAAATTGAACAGGGATTTGACTGCCTCATTTACGGGAATATCCCGAATGGCGCCGGCTTGTCTTCTTCCGCTTCAATTGAACTTTTGACGGGCGTGATGCTCGAAAAATTATTTGATTTGAAAGTGGAGCGCCTTGACCTTGTCAAACTCGGGCAAAAGACAGAAAACCAATTTATCGGTGTCAACAGCGGCATCATGGACCAGTTCGCGGTCGGCATGGGCAAAAAAGACGCCGGCATTCTGTTGGACTGCGCGACGCTTCAATACGAATATGCGCCGATCAAGCTTGACCATCATAAAATTTTAATCATGAATACGAATAAACGGCGCGAATTGGCGGATTCTAAATATAATGAACGGCGCGCGGAATGCGAAACGGCGCTTAAACTGCTGCAAAAAAGGCTGGATATCCGCTCGCTCGGCGATTTGACAGAAGATGCATTTGAAAAAAATAAAGAAATCATAGACAATGAGATTGTGAGAAAACGGGCAAAGCATGCCGTCTATGAAAATGCGCGCACATTAAAAGCGCTCGGAGCTTTAAAACAAGGCGATCTGCCCGCTTTCGGGGAATTGATGAATGCCTCCCACCGTTCTTTGCGGGATGATTATGAAGTGACCGGGAAGGAACTCGATACATTGGTGGAATCAGCCTGGAAACAGGAAGGCGTACTCGGGGCCAGGATGACGGGCGCCGGCTTTGGCGGCTGCGCCATCGCCATTGTGGAAAATGATAAAGTAGACGCGTTCATTCAAAATGTCGGTGCCGTTTATGAAAAAGAAATCGGCTACCGCGCGGACTTCTACACCGCAAGCATCGGTGACGGGGCAAAAGAAATCACACTGGAGGAACTTGTATGGGCATTTTAGTATTGGGCGGCGCCGGTTATATCGGCTCGCACGCAGTATACCAATTGATTGACCAAAAATATGACGTTGTCGTAATCGATAACCTGCAGACCGGCCACCGCGGTGCCATCCATCCGCAGGCGAAGTTTTACGAAGGCGATATCCGCGACCGCGCCTTTATGCGGGACGTTTTTAGGAAAGAAAAAATTGATGCTGTCATCCATTTTGCCGCAAATTCACTTGTTGGCGAATCGATGGAACAGCCGCTCAAATATTTTGACAACAATGTGTACGGCACCCAGATTGTGCTGGAAATGATGAAAGAATTTCATGTGCCGCACATCGTATTCTCTTCAACCGCCGCCACGTACGGCGAACCGGAAACCGTGCCGATCACGGAAGACATGCCGACCAACCCGACCAATACATATGGCGAGACAAAGCTGGCTATGGAAAAAATGATGAAATGGTGCGAAAAAGCGTACGGTATCAAATATGTGGCACTCCGTTACTTCAATGTCGCCGGGGCAAGAACGACCGGTGAAATCGGGGAAGACCACCATCCGGAAACGCACCTCATCCCGGTTGTATTGGAGACGGTGCTCGGCAAACGCGAGGCGATTACGATTTTCGGCGAAGACTATGATACAAAAGACGGGACATGCATCCGCGACTACATCCATGTTGAAGACTTGATTGCCGCCCATATTTTGGCGCTTAAGTATTTGCAAAACGGCGGTGCAAGCGATGTGTTTAACCTGGGCTCAAGCCAGGGATTCTCTGTAAAAGAAATTGTCGATACTGTCCGGAAAGTGACCGACAAAGCGTTTAATGTCAAGATCGGCGAACGCCGCGCCGGTGACCCGAGCGTACTGATTGCTTCTTCCGAAAAAGCAAAACGGGTGCTCGGCTGGAACCCGCAAAAAACGGATATCGAACAAATTATTCAAGATGCATGGAATTGGCATGAGCACCATCCAAACGGCTACGATGACAGAAGGTGAAACAATTGGACATTTATCAGACGATCGGGCAGCTTGTGGATCAGGCGGTGCGCGTCCATTTAATCGGAAATGAAGATCGTATTTATGCAAGAAACCAGGTGTTGTCGCTTCTCCATCTGGATGAATTCCATCAATCGGAAGGAACCAAGACAGATCAGGATATTCCTGATCTGCTTGATATCCTTGTGCAGTATGCCTGTGAAAATGGCATTATCCAAGACGTGTTTGATGAAAAAGAGATTTTTGCAAGCCATATCATGAATGTCTTTACGGCGCGGCCGTCAATCGTAAATAAAGTTTTCTGGAGAAAGTATGCGGCAGATCCGGAGAAGGCAACCGATTATTTTTACGATTTAAGCAAAAACAGCAATTATATTCAAATGAAACAAATCCAAAAAAATATCGTTTATAAGGCGCCGACGGAATACGGCGATTTGGACATCACGATCAATTTATCGAAGCCGGAAAAAGACCCGAAAAGCATTGCGCGGGAGAAATTGGCGAAAAAAGGGCATTATCCGAAATGCCTGCTTTGCATGGAAAATGAAGGCTATGCGGGCAGAACCGGGCACCCGGCGCGTTCCAACCACCGCCTGATCCGGCTTACACTCGGCGAAGAGCCGTGGTATTTTCAGTATTCGCCGTACGTGTACTACAACGAGCATTGCATCGTCCTCTCCGAAACGCACCGTGATATGAAAATTGACATGTCTACGTTTGAAAGATTGCTTGAATTTGTGGAAAAGTTCCCGCACTATTTCCTCGGCTCCAATGCCGATCTACCGATTGTAGGCGGTTCGATTTTATCGCATGACCATTACCAAGGCGGGCGTTATGAATTTGCAATGGCAAAAGCAGCGGATGATTGGCATTTTGAAATGAAGGCGTTTCCGGGACTGGATGCCGCTGTGGTCAAATGGCCGATGCCGGTAATCCGGCTGAGGAGCGCGGAAACCGATAAACTTGCGGCAGCGGCGGATCATATTTTAAAAGTTTGGAAGGGATACAGCGATCCGTCGGTGGAAATTCTCGCCGAAACTAACGGGACGCCGCATAACACGATTACGCCGATTGCAAGAAAACGCGGGGGAATTTTTGAGCTTGACCTTGTGCTCCGCAACAACCGGACAAGCGAAGTCCATCCGCTCGGCATTTTCCATCCGCACGCCGAAGTCCATCATATTAAAAAAGAAAATATTGGGCTTATCGAAGTAATGGGGCTTGCGGTACTGCCGGCCCGGCTGAAACCGGAACTCGCCGAAGTGGAAAAATACCTGCTCGGGCAGCCGAACGATATTGCCGAATACCACCTTGATTGGGCGCAGGAACTGAAGCGAAAATACGGCGGTGCGATTCAGATGGAAAATGTGCAGGGTATCGTCCGAAACGAGGTCGGCAAAGTCTTTTTGCAAGTGCTGCACCATGCGGGCGTGTTTAAACGTGACGAGAAAGGGAAAGAGGCGTTCCGGAAGTTTTTGCAGCAGCTTTAACATTTCGGGACACCCCATCACCTAATTTTTTTGTTGATGATCGCACATTTCCGGGACTCCTGAGTGATCCGCGGGCAAGAAGAATTTCTTCGAACGGGGAGGTCCGCGGATGCGCCATGAGGAACGGTTTTCGCGGTCATCCATATTGATCACGAACATAACATAATTTTTAAAAGAAAAGGGCTGATCAAAATGGAAGTCAAAAAGGAACTGTTCGGGGAACTGGGCGGCCACCCGATTTATGCCTATGAATTGAAGAATGACCGGTCTATTTCGGTTACCGTCCTGGAATACGGCTGCATTATCAATAAAATCATGGTGCCGGACCGGATCGGGAAAGCGGAAAATATCGTGCTCGGGTTTGACAGCCTCGATGGATATGTAAAAGATGCCCCTTATTTTGGCGCTATCATTGGCCGTGTTGCCGGCAGAATTGCAGGATCGTCTTTTGAACTGGACGGAAAAACATACAAGCTTGCCAATAATGAAAACCGAAACCATCTTCACGGCGGGTTAAAAGGTTTCAACGCCGTCATTTGGAACAGCACCCCGATTGAGGAGGACGGCGCGGTTGGGGTGGAATTCACTTACACGAGCCCGGACGGCGAAGAAGGCTATCCCGGAAAACTCGATGTGACGGTCATGTACCTTTTGACGAATGAACAGGAGCTGAAACTGTCTTACAGGGCCGTTACCGACAAAAAGACCATTCTCAACATGACCAACCATGCGTATTTTAATTTGAGCGGCGACTTGAAACGGGACGTGCGCGGGCATGAACTGTCCATGCCAAGCGACTATGTGCTGGAACTTGACCAGGAAACGCTGCCGACAGGGAAAAAACTGGATGTTACAGGTACAGCCTTTGATTTTCGGAACGGCAGGAAAATCGAAGGCGGCACGGTTTCCAACCATCCGCAAAACGTGCTGGTCGGAAACGGCTTTGACCATCCGTTTTTATTATCGAACCACAAGAAGCCGATTGTGTTGAAAGATGACGAAAGCGGGCGGGTGCTGAAAGTGGAAACGGACCAGCCTTGCGTTGTCGTATACACATGTAATACGATGGGAAATGATGAATATGAAATCCGCGGGCGCAAACCTTGTGATTATTTGGGCATTTGCCTTGAGGCGCAGGGCGTTCCGGATGCGGTGCACCATCCTGAATTCCCGTCTATTGTCCTGAAGCCGGGGGAGGAGTACCGCGCAAACACAAAGCTAATTTTCAGCTGATTGATTTTGGGGTGTAAACATGGCAACGATTAAAGATATTGCGGCGAAAGCGGGGGTTTCTATTTCAACGGTCTCGCGCGTTTTAAACAATGATCCGACCATTTCCGTGAGCGATGACACGAAAAAAAGGATTTTTGAAGCGGCCGAGGAGCTTTCCTATACGAAAAGGGCGCCCCGCAAACTGGAAAAAATCAAAATTGCTCTTGTATACTGGTACACGGAAAAAGAGGAACTGAACGACCTATATTATTTGTCGATCAGGATGGGGATTGAAAAACGCTGCAGCCGGAAAAACATACAAGTATTGAGATACGATTTAAACCATCTGGAAGACATGGGAAAAGAAAACATCCAAGGCGTGATTGCAGTCGGGAAATTCAGCATGCCGCAGGTTGAACAGCTTCTCTCGGTTACCCGCAATATTGTGTTTGTGGACTGCTGCCCGGATGAAAACCGATTTGATGCGGTCGTTTCCGATTTTGAAAAAGCGACGGAAAAAGTGCTCAAATATTTCGAAGTAAAAGGGCATACGCAAATCGGTTTTATCGGCGGAAGGGAGACCTATAAAGACCAGTCCGCCCCCATTGAAGACCCGAGGGAAACGGCGTTCAGGCGTTGGATGCAGGAAAAGGGGCTGTGGAATGAAAAATTTGTGTACATCGGGGCGTTTTCTACCGAAGATGGTCACCGGCTGATGAACAAGGCGATCCGGGAACTCGGCGACGCGCTGCCCAGTGCTTTTTTTGCCGCAAATGATGCGATCGCCATCGGCTGCCTGCAGGCTCTTTCGGAAAACAATATTCCCGTGCCCGGCCGCGTCAGCATTGTTGGCGTGAATGACATCAGCCTTTCCAAATATGTTTTTCCACCGCTCAGCACGGTAAAAGTGTATACGGAAACGATGGGCGAAACTGCAGTCGACACATTGCTGGAACGCGTGGAAGGCAGGACGGTTGCGAAAAAAATTTTGATCGCCACAAAACTCGTCTGCCGCAAAAGTGGATAAAGGAACATGGCTCTTTTTGGCATAAAACCGGCCGCCTCGCATATACTAAATACATGCACAAACGCGGCGGGGTCCGGTCCCCTTTTTTGTGTTAAAGTGTGTTATACTAAACATGGGAAGGGAGTCTTTTATGATGGCATATTTTCATAACCAAAAGGAGCCGGTGCCGGAAGCGGAAACAACCGTATGGGCCTGCACGAATGACGACTGCAACGGATTTATGCGTGAAAATTTTACGCTTGAAGACCAACCGCTCTGCCCGCTTTGCCGCTCCAAAATGAAAAAAGAAGTCCGGATACTGCCGGTCATAGGGAATTAATCATTTTTTATTGCCGTTTATTAAAAGAGACTGTCTTTTAACAGGAAAACCCGTTGAGAAAATCATTTTCTCAACGGGTTTCTTAGATAAAGGGCAACGGTTTTTTTGTGTCTATCGCTGATTTTTCGTATCTTGCCGCCGATTTATTTTGTAATACCGCTGATTTTTCCGGAGGTTTCGCCGATTTTGTTTCTTAACTGCTGTTCATGATGACAAAATTCACTTGGCGGAGGGCTCCCGGCCTGGCAAGCTTTTCCTGCAGAAGTCTTGTAAAATTCGCCAAATTGCGTTGGATCTAAAAAAGTGTGCCCCTCAGCCGCAGTGATACTGACTTTTGGAACAACCCCTTTTTCTATACCTATGCTTATCTTTTCGACTCCCATTCGGCAAAAATTTCATCCGCGATTTCTTCCAGAGATTTTACTTTGCCGTGCGGTTTCTGTGATTCTTTCCGAACTTTCCATTCGCGTTCTTCTTCGCGTTTCGATTTGCTCATGGCCACCACTCCTATTTTCCGTCTGTATATTTTTCGAATTTTTTCATGTCCTCATCCGTTTCCAGCGATGTAACGGCAAACGGCTTTTTCGGCTTATGTTCATTGAACAAGCCGACAAGGCCGCTCCCAAGTGTGTCGTTGACCACAGTTTCCGCTTCATGATCCATATGCGGATCGCGCGGGTGGGCGTAACGTTTCTCATCAGGCATAGTATTTACACTCCTTGTTCAAAATAAAATCATGTTTTCCGCCTATCAATGTTATAATTACCTATTATGAAGCAAACGATTTGCGAAATGAAAGAAGGAATGGCTGCATGAATTTTACTCCAGGCACGGTTGCGGAACTCCGCGTTGTGCGGGAAGCGCCGTTTGGCTATTTTTTATCAAATGGGACGGAAGAAGTGCTTCTGCATCACCGGGATATCGCGGAACCATTTGATCCTGAAGAAGTGCAAACGGTTTTTCTTTACCAGGACCATCAGGGAAGACTGGCGGCGACGATGACGATCCCTGAAATCCAACTCGGTACATACGGCTGGGCGGAGGTCGCCGGCTTAAAAGAAAAACTCGGCGTCTTCGCATCGATCGGGATCAGGAAAGATATGTTGATCTCCATTGATGATTTGCCCACACACCGTTCATTATGGCCAGAAAAAGGCGATCGATTATACATTACCCTCCAATTGGACAAACACGGGCGTTTATTCGGAAAATTAGCCGGGGAAAATATTGTAAGGTCCATGGCAAAAAAGGCCACAAAGGAAATGTGGAACAAAAATGTCACGGGGCATGTGTACCGTTTAATGAAAACGGGGTCTTTTATGATCACAGATGGCGGTTATATCGGTTTTATCCACGAATCGCAGCGGAAACAGGAACCGCGCCTCGGCCAGAAAGTGGAAGGCCGCGTCATTGATATAAAAGAAGACGGTACGATTAATGTATCGCTGTTGGGCCGCGCCCATGAAGAAATCGATAGAGATGCGGAGCGGATCCTTGCTTATATGGATTCGCGCGGCGGAAAAATGCCGTATTGGGACAAAAGCATGCCGGAAGAAATCAGCGCCCGGTTTGGCATCAGTAAAGCGGCTTTTAAACGGGCGCTCGGCCGGCTGATGAAAAACGGCACCGTATATCAGGAAGAAGGCTGGACATACCGGAAGGAGGGACAATGATGGTGGGAATCGGGCTGAAACGCGTCCACCATATCGCAATCATCTGCTCGGACTACGAAAAATCAAAACATTTTTATGTGGACTGCCTCGGACTGTCACCGGTGCGGGAAGTGTACAGAAAAGAGCGCAATTCGTATAAATTGGATTTGGCGGTCGGGGACCATTACCAGATCGAGCTGTTTTCTTTTCCCGATCCGCCTGCCCGCCCGTCTTTTCCGGAAGCTGCAGGTCTCAGGCACCTGGCATTTGAAGTTGATGATGTGGAAGCAAGCAAAAAGCGGCTTGAAGAAATGGGCATTCAGGTGGAAGATGTCCGCATTGATCCGTATACGGAAAAGAAATTTACGTTTTTCCAGGATCCGGACGGCCTGCCGGTTGAGCTGTATGAAAGTTGAAAATGCTTCATAAGAAGGGTTGCCCCTTTTTATGATAAAAATGCCCTTTTTCCAGTACCGGGCGATTTGCCGGTTAGTTGTGTGAAAACTGATCAACAGAGGGGCGGCAACCCCTTCCACGGTGTGCTATAATGGAAGGGATTCGATGGCCATTTTTGGAAAAAGTTTTGTTCAGATGTGAGCAAAGGATTTGCCTTTGAAGGAGGAAAGATTTGAATGAGCGAGCCTTTATTTCTTGAACCGGTTTTTAAAGAAAGAATATGGGGTGGGACTGCGCTGAGGGACCAGTTCGGTTATGAGATCCCATCTAATCGTACAGGGGAATGCTGGGCGATTTCCGGACATCCGAACGGCCCGTCAACTGTAAAAAACGGCGAATTTGCCGGAAAAACGCTGATTGAATTGTGGGAGAACCACCGGGACTTGTTCGGCCATTATCCGGGCAAAGTCTTCCCGCTTTTAACGAAAATTTTGGATGCGAACTCGGATTTGTCCGTGCAGGTCCATCCGGATGATGCCTACGCGAATCAATACGAAAACGGCGAACTCGGAAAAACGGAGTGCTGGTATATCATCGATTGTAAAGAAGGCGCGGAACTCGTCTACGGGCACCATGCGAAGTCGAAGGAAGAATTTATCCGCATGGTTGATGAAGGAAAATGGGACAGTTTGCTTCGGAAAGTGCCGATCCATCCGGGCGACTTTTTCTATGTGCCGAGCGGGACAATCCACGCATTATGCGAAGGGACGCTCGTGCTCGAAACACAGCAAAGTTCCGATACGACTTACCGCGTGTATGATTACGACCGGACAGATGCCAATGGAAACAAACGCGAACTGCATTTGCAAAAAGCGATTGACGTGGCCACGATCCCGCATACGGATGCCGCGGTCCGAAAAGAAACGGAAGAAAAACCTGGTGTTACGATCACCACTTTTGCAAAAGAAAAATATTTCTCCGTTTACAAATGGGAGGTGGATGGCGCAGCACGGTTTTCGCAAACAGAACCGTTCCAATTGGCAAGCGTCCTCGATGGTGAAGGGGCGTTGAAAGTGGGTGGGAAAACGTATCCGCTTAAAAAAGGGATGCATTTCCTGCTGCCGTCCGGACTTGGTGATTTTGAACTAGAAGGCCGCCTTTCTATGATTGTGTCACATCCGTAATGGGAACCCGCCCTGGCTCAGGCCAAGGCGGGTTTTTCAATGCGAGAACAGTTGAAAAAATATCAGTATATCAAGAACATTGCAACAACCCGCCATAAACTTTTATAATAGTAATTATCTGATCAACTTTGTATGGGGGAGACTTCGATGCCAATCAATATACCGAAAGATTTGCCTGCAGGGGAGTTGTTAAGAAAAGAGAAAATTTTTGTCATGGACGAGGACAGGGCGAGGACGCAGGATATCCGCCCATTGAATATTTTAATCTTAAATTTGATGCCGGAAAAAGAAAAAACGGAACTGCAGCTTTTGCGGCTCTTAGGCAATACGCCGCTGCAAGTGAATATCACGTTCTTAAGGACGTCGACCTATCAATCGAAAAATGTCAGCAGCTACCATCTCGAACATTTTTATACCATTTTTGACCATGTGAAAAAACGCCGATTCGACGGCATGATCATCACCGGTGCGCCTGTGGAGAAAATGGCGTTTGAGGATGTAGATTATTGGCAGGAATTGACGGACATTATGGATTGGACGAAAACGAATGTCACATCGACCTTACATATTTGCTGGGGCGCCCAGGCCGCGCTATACTACCATTACGGTATTGAAAAATTTGAACTTCCGGAAAAATGCTTCGGCGTGTTCAAGCACCAATGTTTTGCACCGATGGTCAAGCTTGTCCGCGGGTTTGATGAAATTTTTCAGGCACCGCACTCCCGCTATACCGATGTTTCCCGGGAAGCCATCGAAAACCATCCGGAATTGCAGCTGATTTCCGTATCGGAGGAAGGCGCGCCGTTTATCGTTATGTCCGAAAATGGGAAAAATATTATGATTACCGGCCATTTGGAATATGACGCGACGACCCTGGCCGACGAATATAGGCGGGATCAAAAGAAGGGGCTCGGCACCGCGATCCCAAAAAATTATTTTCCAAACGATGACGTCAATGAACGGCCGCTGCATACATGGCGGTCACACAGCTACCTGTTATTTTCCAACTGGCTGAACTATTATGTGTACCAGGAAACACCGTATCAATGGTAGGGCATACGGGGCTGTCCCGAATGGTTGGGGCAGCCCTTTTTAATAGATTCCGATCCATTGTCTGAGTCTTTGTCTTAAGTTGCTTGAAGGTCTTTGCTTTGAACTTGCCTTTTCTAAAGCCCATTTGCCGATATGAAAGGTCTAAACTGTTCCTGAGGAAGCCCCTTGGGACCGTTAGGAAAAAGCATTCCAGGTTTGAAACGGTCCTAAAAGGAAGCTCTCAAGACCGAAATGAAAGTATTCTTGCTTTGAAATGATCTTAAGGAGCGTTTGAATGATCATCTTTCTGTGATAGAAGGGAGTGCCTTAATTTATAAACGACCACTCATTCCTTAATTTAAGAAATAGCTTTTTCCTCCTCCTCCGCCTTCGGAACTGCAAACGACAGCACCAAAGAGACAAGCGAAACGGCGGCGAGTACGATAAAAACATAGTGGATGCTGGAAAAGAGCACATGCCGGAGCCATTCACGCGCCGAATCGGAAAACAAATGGGCACTCTTCGGATTAATCAGTTGATTCAGCGATTCCTTCGTCAAGTGGTCCGGATTGCTTTTTTCCGATAGCAGGCGGGTCACCGTTGCATTAAAATACGTGCCGAACACCGCGGAACCGACCGACTGGCCCAAATTGCGGAAAAACGTATTGGAAGCTGTGGCCGCGCCGCGCAATGACCAGTCCACTGCCGACTGCACACAAACGAGCGCGATCGTCATCACGATCCCGAAGCCGAACCCGGAAAGCGCGGCGAATGCATAAAAACTCCATTCTTTTGTGCCAAGCGTAAACAGACTGAGCCATACCGTGCTTGCCAAAATACATGCCATCCCCGACAAAAATGCAAAGCGATCCCCGTACTTCAACTGCAGCCTGCCGCCCACAAAAGACCCGATCATCCAAAGGACCGGGCTTGGCGCCAGTATGAGCCCCGAAATGGTTGCGCCGTGCCCCTGCAGCCCCTGGATCCACATCGGAATATAGACGTTGATCCCCATCAAAACGGCGCTCGCCAAAAAGTCGACAAGATTGGAAATGGAAATGGCACGTATTCGGAAAAGCGTAAGCGGGATTAAAGGGTCTGGATGCCGGATTTCAATCCATATAAACATAGCAAGTAAGACTGTGCTGGCCGCGAGAAGCGTTAACAGGAAGGGGTTTCCCCAGTCATTTGTATCCCCGCCTTTTTGCAGGGCATATAAAAAGGCGAGCATCCCGGCGGAAAACGTAGTCGCCCCCCAAACATCAATGGCATTCTCCGTTTTTTCCACATGTTCGTGCAAAAATATCATGACCATGAAAACGGAAATCATTCCGAACGGCAAATTGATGAAGAAAATCCAATGCCATGTGAGCCGGTCGACAAAGAATCCGCCGAACAAAGGCCCGATAACGCCGGCAATGCCCCATGCCGCTCCCATAAATCCGAGCATTTTTGCGCGCTTTTCATGCGGATAAATGTCGGCGATAATCGTGTTCGTGACCGGCATGATGGCTCCGGCTCCTATCCCCTGGATGGCGCGAAAAAAAATCATCTGCCCCATTGTGCCAGCAAGCCCGCACAACGTTGAACCAACAAGAAACACGATGGTGCCGATCACAAAAATTTTTTTACGGCCGTATAAATCGGCCAGTTTCCCGAAAATCGGGACGGTTACCGCGGAAGTCAGCAAGTAAATGGCAAACACCCAGTTCATCACTTCGATCCCCTTCAAATCACTGACAATCCGCGGCATGGCGGTGCTGACAATCGTCCCCTCAATGGCTGTTAAAAAAGTTGCAACGAAAAGGGCGAGCGTAACAGCCTTTATATTGGTTTCTTTCATAAAAGTTCCTCCAAGATATGAGTACAGTCTGCACTTTTTCTAGTATATACCATTGCGCAGCGGAAAAATAGATTTACGGTGCGGCGGGAAAGTAGGCACTGAATAATAAGAACATTTTTCCGCATGATAAAGATTGACATCCATTTGAACATGCCTGATAATTGGTATAGACAACTATATAAATTAAAAAGGAGTGTTTTCCCATGGCGGAAAAAGTGTTGATCCACGGCAATCTTTACACGGGGAATGAACATATAGAGGACGGGTTTATCCGTTTTACAGATAAAATCATCGGGACCGGCAGAATGGAAGATTATCAACCTGAGCCGAGAGAGGAAGTGATTGAAGGAAACGGAATGACGGTGATCCCGGGCATGATCGATGTGCACATTCACGGCGGCTACGGCATCGATGCGATGGATGCAGATCCGGAGGCGCTTCAAACCCTGAGCGGAAAATTGCTCCAGGAAGGGGTCACTTCTTTTTTTCCGACGACCATGACGCAGGACTACAGCAAGATCGAAGCCGCATTGCGCGCCATTAAAGAAGCGAAAGAAAAAGGCGGCACCATCATTGAAGGCATCCATCTGGAAGGGCCGTTTATTTCGAAAAAAAGGGCGGGGGCCCAGCCGCTTGAATATATCCAGGCGCCGGATGGGGATTTGTTTTTAAAATGGCTTGAAGCTTCCGGCAATTTGATCAAGCTTGTGACATACGCCCCTGAGAATGAAGGCGCAAGGGCGTTTGAAGATTTATTGATAGGACGCGGCATCGTGCCTTCGATGGGCCACACGGATGCGGTCCGGGCCGAACTTTTAAAAAGTAAAGCTTCGCATGCGACGCATCTTTATAACGGCATGCGCGGGCTGCACCACCGTGAACCTGGGGCTGCCGGACATGCATTGCTTTCGCCTGGCGTGCAGGTGGAACTGATTGTTGACGGCATCCATGTACATCCGGATATGGTCAAACTCACATATGAAATGAAAGGTCCGGAAAAAATTACGGTCATCACCGATGCGATGCGGGCAAAAGGGTTGCCGGACGGGGAGTCGGAACTCGGCGGCCAGAAAGTGTGGGTGAAAAACGGCGAGGCAAGGCTTGAAAACGGGGCGCTCGCCGGCAGCATTTTAAAAATGGACGACGCCTTCCGCAATATCATGAAATTTACCGGCTGCTCGATCGTGGAAGCCGTGCAGATGACATCCGTGAACCAGGCAAGGGAATTCGGCCTCTCCCATAAAGGAAGCTTAACAGCCGGGAAAGATGCAGATTTTGTTGTGCTGGATCAAAATTTACAAGTCAAAGCTACTTACCATCTTGGAAAGCGGGGATGAAACATGAAAGTGCATATTTTTAAAACGCGGGATGAAGCCGCAAAATATGCGTTTCAAATGATTGCAAAAGGTATTCAGGAAGGGGAGATCCGCACGCTCGGGCTTGCGACGGGCGGAACCCCGCTGAAGTTGTATGAATATATGCGGAATAGCAATCTCGATGTGTCGGAAGTTGTGACCGTCAATCTCGACGAATATGTCGGTCTTAAAGATACGGATGAACACAGCTACCACTTTTATATGGAAAAAGAACTGTTTTCACATCTGAATTTTAAAAAATCGTACCTGCCAAACGGCATGGCGGAAGATCCCGATGCGGAGTGCGAGCGCTACGACCGGATTCTTAAAGTACATCCTGTTGATTTGCAAATCCTCGGCATCGGAAAAAACGGGCATATCGGCTTTAATGAACCGGGCACCTCTTTCCATTCCAAAACGCATATCGTCGAGTTAACGGAATCGACACGCGAGGCGAACCGGCGCTTTTTTGAAAAGGAAGAGGACGTGCCGGAAAAGGCCATTTCAATGGGCATTGCATCGATTATGGCCGCGAAAAAAATCGTGCTGCTTGCGTTCGGCAAAAGTAAAGCCGAAGCTGTCTGCCGTATGATCAATGGGCCGGTGGATGAAGCGTGCCCGGCATCGGTTTTGCAAACCCATCCGGATGTGGTAGTCATTGCTGATGCAGAGGCGTCATCTTTACTGGGCGATGCGGGGGGTGCGCCATGATTGATAAAGCGTCTCCCATTCCGATTTATTTCCAAATCCAGGAGCTGATCCGGAAAAAAATTGGGCAGGGCGAATGGAAAACTGGGGAAGCGATCCCTTCTGAACGGGTGCTGAGCGAGACGTTTGAAGTAAGCAGGATGACGGTCCGCCAGGCGGTGCAAGGACTGGTCGATGAAGGGATTTTAACGAGAAAACGGGGGAGCGGTACATTTGTAAGCGAACAGAAAGTGGAACAGCCGCTTGATGGCCGGATGAGTTTTACAAGGCTGATGGAAGAACGCGGGATGAAAGCTTCAAGTAAAATCGTGACGTTTATGGAACGGGAGGCCGCCCCGCATGAGATGGAAGCCCTAAAGCTTCGCACCCCTGCAAATATCCTCCACATTGAGCGGATACGGTACGGCGATGACATTCCGATCGTTTTTGAAACGATTGCCACCCCTGCGGCAATGGCGGAAGGACTCACGGAAGAAGAATTGAACCATTCTTTTTATCAATTTCTTGAGCGGAAAAAAGGATTGCGGCTCGGGAAAGGGAGCCAGACGATTGAAGCAGTGGCGGCAAGCGCGCGGCTGGCAAAGCTGTTAAAAGTCGATCCTGGTTCTCCGGTGCTGTCGATCGAGCGTGTGACCGCTTTGGCGGATGGCACGCCGTTTGAATATGTTAAAGCGCAATATGCCGGCAGCCGTTTTAAATTTTATATGTAGATGATCATCCAGGGCTTGCGGCATTGTCCGCAAAGCTTAGAAAAACCCACGGTGTCCCCGCGGGCTTTTCTATTAAAATATGTTCTATTCATAAAACAGGCAGGCCAAATTATAGCCCATAGAAACGTTTGTAGCCGTCAAAATGGGCTTTCCAGTAGGAGTTGCTGAGCGATGAAACTGTTACAACATCCGATCCTGCCTGGATAAATCGGCCGTTCCCTATGTAAATGCCCACATGCGAAATACCGGCTTTATACGTATTTTCGAAGAATACGAGATCCCCCGGCTTCGGGCTGGATACATAATAAGCGCGGTTATAATAGCCGGCTGCTGATAACCGGGAAATGCTGTAGCCTGCTTTATTGAACACATAGTAAATAAAACCGCTGCAGTCAAAACCGGACGGGCTCGAGCCTCCCCAAACATAAGGAGTGCCGATTAAGCTTTCCGCGATGCTGACCACTTTGGAAGCAGAATAGGAACTGTTTGAAGACGAGGTGCTCGTTGCTGTGACGGTGGATGAACCAGAGCTGCTTCCAGGCACTTTTAATTTTTGCCCGACATAAATAGTATCGGATGACAGGCCGTTTAAAGATTTTAATTTGGCAACGGTTGTTCCGTACTTTTTACTGATGCCTGACAGCGTATCCCCGCTTTTTACCGTGTAAGTTGTGGTGGAACTTGAGCTGCTGCCCGAGCTTGAGCTTGCGGAAGAAGAGGAAGCACTGCTTGTCCCTTTTGAAACGATTAAAACATCACCGGGGTGAATGAGCGATGAAGATAATTTGTTCCAGCTCATTAAGTTGGCGACCGTTATGTTGTATTTTACGGCGATTTCACTTAACGTATCCCCCGCTTTTACCGTATAGGTTTTGGCGGAAGAGGATGAGGATGATACGGAACTCACCGAAGCAGATGACGATGAAACGGTCAACACTTGGTTCGGGTAGATGATGTTGGATGTCAAATGGTTCGCCGATTTCAATGCGCTGACGGAAGTATGGTATTTCTGCGCGATTTTCCAGAGAGAATCGCCTTTTTGGACTTTAT